>NZ_BAABWL010000001.1:0-1058704 GCF_040371315.1 Ruegeria sp. HU-ET01832 | reverse complement strand
TCAAATTGATGCTAAAATATTTCACATTGAAATGTTTGGATTGAAAAGGAACCTCAGGATGCCTTTAGCAATACGTTCGCTTTGTTTTGCCGCAGCAATTTCTTTTTCAGCCACTTGTGCGTTTACACAACAAATTGCCGATCGTATTTATTCAGGCGGCCCCATTGTAACGATGAATGATGCACTCCCTTCCGTCCAAGCGGTCGCGGTCAAGAACGGTCGTATTCTGGCGGTTGGATCTCTGTCTGATCTCTCTGTGCATGAAGGTGAGGGCACACAAACTTTCGATCTGAATGGGCGCGCACTTCTTCCGGGCTTTGTTGACAGTCATGGGCATGTTGTGATGGGCGGGCTGCAGGCATTGTCGGCCAACCTGCTTTCGCCACCTGACGGAGAAGTCACGGATATCGCCAGCCTGCAAGCCACACTGTCGAATTGGGCAGAAGAAAATTCAGAGGCCGTCGAACAGGTGAAAATGATCGTTGGTTTTGGATACGACAACGCTCAACTGCAAGAGCTGCGTCATCCCACGCGAGAAGACCTTGATGTAGTTTCCAGGGACTTGCCCGTCATAATTATCCATCAGTCCGGGCATCTGGGAGTCGCGAACACAAGGGCTTTGGAGTTGGCTGGCATTACAGCCGCTTCAGAAGCTCCTCCGGGTGGCGTGATTCAGCGCGATGAAGAAGGCGAACCCAACGGTGTTCTGGAGGAATATGCCTTTTTCTCGGTTCTTGTGCCGATGCTGGGAAATCTGGGTGAGGAAGGTCTGGTGGCCTTCGCCCGCGCCGGAGCCGACCTTTGGGCCAAGTTTGGATATACGACCGGACAAGAGGGGCGATCTTCTGGTGAGATCGTAGAGGTTCTAAGAAAGGTCGGTGCCACGGAAGGACTTCCCATCGACGTTGTCGCGTTTCCTGACGTATTGGAGGCCCGGGATTATATTCGCGATAACACCTCTGCGGACTACGTTGACCGGGTTCGGGTCGGCGGCTGCAAACTTACAATCGACGGGTCCCCGCAGGGTTTTACTGCTTTGCGGGATCGTCCCTACTATGATCCAGTCGGCACCTATGATGCCGGCTACGCAGGATATGCTGCAATAACAATGGATCAACTGCAGGACGCTGTGAACTGGTGTTATGAGAATGGGTTCCAGATCCTCGTGCATTCAAACGGAGAAGGCGCGTCGGACATGCTGATTGCCGCACTGGAAGAAGCGCAACTCAAATATGACGATCCGGGCAACCGCCCGGTTCTGGTGCACGGGCAGTTTCTGCGGGAAGATCAAGTGGCCAGCTTCAAGCGCCTCGGGGTCTTTCCATCACTTTTCCCGATGCACACTTTCTATTGGGGCGACTGGCACCGTGATCATACTGTTGGACCAGTGAACGCCGACAATATCTCGCCCACTGGATGGCTCCGCGAACGGGATATGATTTTTGGCACGCATCACGACGCGCCAGTCGCCTTTCCAGACAGTATGCGTGTTCTTGCGGCAACGGTGACCCGCCGCACCAGATCGGGTGATATTCTTGGGCCGCATCAGCGGGTTGATGTCTTGACCGCTTTGAAGGCGATGACGATCTGGCCCGCGTGGCAGCACTTTGAAGAGGACAGCAAGGGCTCAATTGAGGTCGGAAAAGTTGCGGATTTTGTGATCTTGTCCGATGATCCCACGTCTGTGAATCCAGAGACTTTGGCGGGCCTCAAAGTGCTTGTAACCGTCAAGGGGGACGAGATTGTCTACGAGGCTGAGGAAGGCGTCGAAGAAGGCAAACTGCAGTTTTTCCCGTTTTCAACAGACCCTGTCATTGCCCATCTTTTCATGCACGCAGTCTATCAAGGTCTGAGGGTCGAAGAGCCTTGGCTTGTAAAGAACTAAGGTATGGTTGATCGGTTTAACTGCAGAGGCGTCAACTCGAGTCTGGTTGCAGGGTAAGACTTGATGGCGCTCTCATTGCGATGACGGGCGAAGGAAGTCATTTCGACAGCGCCCGTATTGATTGTAGTGGTCTTGAGTATGCGGCGGCGCGTACGGGACTAATCGCCGAATAATCTCAGGCCCTGATGTTGATTCAACCGCTTATTCTGCTGCGTTTTGCAAATAGGTTATTTGGGAACGCATATTCCATTCCACCAACGAGATTCCCGATTGTGCTTTGTCAGTCATGGTGTTTCTTTAGCCGTGCCGTCGCATGGGATGCCTTCCCCGCGCATAGGAGAGCTTAAGAATGGACGACACCGAAATACGCTTGACCCGACGTCTGAAACGTCGAGGGTACCAAGTTTCCCCTGACAAAGAGACAGGCAGTTACATCGCAGGTCTGGGGTTCGATGTTGCGACAGTTTTCGATGTCGGTGTCGCCGGTGGGACGGCGCACCTGTACGAGGCTTTTCCGACGACAAAATTCGTGTTGATCGAGCCGATCTCTGAGTATGAGGACAAGCTGAGACGAAATTGGAGCGACAAGATCGACTTTGACTTTCATGCCTGCGGAGTCGGCTCCCAGGCCGGGCAAACGACGCTGCGTATTCCAACAGTCGGCCACCGTTCCATGGGCACGAGAGCTACCATGATGACGTTTGACGAGGCTGCGCGTGCCCAAACTAAGGCCATCGAGGAACGTCAGGTCCCGGTTCGGACGTTGGACGACATTGCCGTGGACTATCAGGGGCCCTATGGGTTGAAGATTGATACCGAGGGTTTCGAAGTCGAGGTGATCAAGGGCGCTTCAGAAATGCTGAAAAACTGCGCCTTTGTCTTGGCCGAGGTCTCGGTCCGGCGCCGTTATGAAGGTGGCTATAAGTTCAGTGATTTTGTAGCCGCTATGGCCGCGCATGGATTTGAACTACACGATTTTATTCGGCCACCTTCGCCCGAGGCGACCGACTGCGATGCAATCTTCGCACCATTTGAAGGCCCGAGATTTGATTATCGAGACGCCAAGCTGTCGCGCATCGTTCAGAAAAGCAAGTAAACCAAGAACACTCGACCGGGCAGGGTGTGGATCTGCTACCTGACTATCAAAATCCGGTCTGCCCCAGCCAAGGACTGGTGCTGTGCTAGATGACGTCAGCCAGCACCAGACGAATGATGTCTTCGCGTTTCAGGCCACGTGCGCGCAGCTCGTCGTCGTTCATCAACCAATATGCGCGAATTCGGCGCACTGAAGACCGGGCCGTGGCGACCCGGTTCTGTAACATGCGCAGTTTTTGGGGCAGGATGCCGACAAACCCGACCGGGTAGGCGGTATACGGGCGGGGTGTGGTTGCTTTAGCCATGGACGTGTATCGCAGGTTTTGAAATGGACCTTCGGCATCTAAACGATTGAAGGATGCTCAGGTAGCTCGGATTGTTCATATCCGATGTGCAGCACGCGCAATGAAGCGCCTTGTTAAAGCGCTGACTCTGCTGTCGCGCGCACATTGCGGATGTTTTCGCCATAGACGTCAGGGTTGGAAACCGAGCCACCCTTGAAGACTGCCGAGCCAGCGACCAGAACATCCGCGCCAGCGGCTGCTACCAACGGTGCGGTGTTTGGGTCGACGCCTCCATCAATCTCGATATGGACAGGTCGATCGCCGATCATCTGGCGCAGGCGGCGAACTTTGGCTGTCATATCAATGAATTTTTGACCACCAAAACCGGGGTTCACCGTCATGACGCAGACCAGATCGGTCAGGTCCAACAGGTGTTCGACCGCTTCGGCCGGGGTGCCGGGGTTTAGTGCAACACCAGCCTTCATGCCCGCAGCGCGGATCGCTTGCAGGGTTCGGTGAGTGTGCGGCCCTGCCTCAACATGCGCGGTCAGGATATCGGCCCCGGCGTCGGCATATGCTTGAATATAGGGGTCGACCGGAGCGATCATCAGATGGACGTCCATCACCGTCTTCACATGTGGGCGAAAGGCTTTGACCGCAGGCGGGCCGAAGGTCAGGTTCGGAACGAAATGGCCGTCCATCACGTCCACATGGACCCAATCGGCCCCCTGCGCTTCGATCGCCTGAATCTCGGCCCCGAAATTGGCGAAATCGGCGGAGAGGATCGACGGTGCGATCTTGATGCTTCGGTCAAAGGACATGTGTGGCCTCGTTTCAGTGTCTAAGAGTCGGCCCGCATATACCTGCGGTAGGCGCAGAAGTGTAGAGCCATCGATCATTGGCGCTGCGTTACAAAACTTTCACCCAAGTTACACATAGCCGTTGAAGATTGCCTTTAGCAGACCGCCAACACGAACTGGGGGTGGCCTGTGCTGCACATCAAGAAACTGACCAAGCGCTTCGGTGAAAACGTCGCAGTCGATTTAGCCACGTTGGAAATAGATAAACCCTGCATGATTGGCATCATCGGTCGTTCGGGGGCAGGGAAGTCGACCCTGCTGCGGATGATCAACCGTCTGACCAACGCGAGCGACGGAGAAATCCTTTTCGGTGGCCGTGATGTCACCAAGCTGAAGGGCCGCGACAAGCGTGCCTGGCAGGCCGATTGCGCGATGATTTTTCAACAGTTCAATCTGGTGCCGCGCATGGACGTGGTATCGAACGTTTTGCACGGTACGTTGAACCGCCATTCTACGCTGGCGACCATGTTCAACATGTTTCCTATGGCCGATATCCACCGCGCCATCGACATTTTGGATCGGTTGGGCATTGCAGAACACGCGCCTAAACGCGCCGAGGCGCTTTCAGGTGGGCAGCAACAGCGGGTCGCCATCGCGCGCGCGCTGATGCAGGACCCAAGCATCATTCTGGCGGACGAACCCATTGCCTCGCTGGATCCGATGAATGCGCAGGTCGTCATGCAGGCACTGCGCCGCATCCATGAAGAAGACGGCCGCACAGTCATCGCCAACCTGCACACGCTGGATACTGCGCGCCGCTATTGCGACCGCGTTGTCGGTATGCGTGACGGTCGCATCGTGTTCGACGGCCTGCCCGAGCAACTGACAACCGGCGTCGCCCGCGAGATCTATGGCGCTGATGCCAGCTTCTCGGAAGAGGCGACATCGACCGAGATTGAGACGCTGGATGCGACTCAGAAGGCCCTGATGGAAGCGGAAGCAACCATCTAAGCCAGCCACCCCTTTCATCGACCGGCCGATGAAAGGCCGGCATATCAAACCGGAGAGAGACAGATGAAAAAACTGATGGCAGCCTTGGTGGCCACAACTGCAATGGCCGCGCCGGCCCTGTCCGCGGATATCAACGAATTCCGCATCGGCATTCTGGGCGGTGAGAACGCTCAGGACCGTCTGAACAACAACGAATGCCTGCGCGAATACACCGAGGAAACACTGGGTGTTGAAACCAAGCTGTTCGCACCGGCGGACTATGACGGCGTGATCCAGGGCCTGCTGGGTGGCACCATCGACATGGCGTGGCTGGGTGCTTCGGGTTATGCGAAAACCTACCTGTCTGATCCCGAAGCGGTCGAGCCGGTTCTGGTCAAGGTCAACACCGATGGCGGTTATGGCTATTTCTCGATCGGTTTTGCGCGCAAAGACAGCGGCATCACCTCGCTGGAGGACATGAAGGGCAAGACCTTTGGTTTTGGCGATCCGAACTCGACCTCGGGCTACCTGATCCCGTCGATCGAAATCCCTGCGGCAACGGGTTCCACCATGGAATCGGGCGACTATTTCGGTGAGGTGAAATTCACCGGTGGCCACGAGCAGACCATCGTTGCCGTGAACAACGGTGACGTCGATGGCGGCGTGACCTGGGCGGACGGTCTGGGCGATTGGGAAGATGGGTATCAGTCGGGCGCGCTGCGTCGCGCTGTTGATGCCGGTCTGGTCGACATGAACGACATGGTCGAAATCTGGAAATCCAAGCCGATCCCCGAAGGCCCGGTTGTTCTGCGCACCGCGCTGCCTGCAGACGTAAAAGAGAAAATGACTGCTCTGATGGCTGGTCTGGCTGAGAAAGACCGTGAATGCTTCTACGGCGTTGCTGCTGGTGAAGCCCGCGCGTTCGAGCCGATCACCCACGAAGCCTACGAAGTCATTATCGAAGCACGCAAGCTGAAGTCCAACTAAGCCTGCACACCCCAAAGACCGGGGTCCGGTGTTCCAAGCCGGGCCCCGTTTTCCACTCAGGAGCATTCCATGACAGACCTGACCGCAGGGTCCCCGACCGTCGACCAGATCCGGGCCGACTATACCGAGATGACACGACGCAAGCGGGTCTACGGTGGTATTCTTCTGATTGTTTTCGTGGCCTTGATGGCCGCCGGGTTTCGTACGGCGGATGACCGCAACGCGGGCAGTTTCGCGGATGGTTGGCACCGTATCTTTGACTACCCGGCAGAGGTGCTGTCCGAAGCCTGGGAAAAGATCGACGCGCTGCCTGCCAATCTGGTCAAGTTTTTCCCGGCGCTGGTCGAGACGATCAACATCGCCGCTGCGTCCACACTGATCGGCACCATAGCGGGTACGTTCCTGGCGCTGATGTCCACACGCGGAATGGCGCTCTGGCCTGCGCTGATCCCTCTGTTCCGGCGTATCGCCGATATCTGCCGCGCAATTCCTGAAATCGTGATCGCTCTGGTCCTGATCTTTATTCTGGGTGGTGGCCCGGTTCCGGCGATGATCGCCATTGCAATCCATACGGCTGGCGCACTGGGCAAGTTGTTTTCTGAGGTAAATGAGAACGCCTCACTCAAACCTGTCGAGGGTTTGGCTTCGGTCGGCGCGAACTGGTCGCAGCGCATGTACCTGGGCGTGATCCCTCAGGTTGGGCCGAACTATGTCAGCTACGCGCTGCTGCGGTTCGAGATCAACATTCGCGCCTCGGCCATTCTGGGTTTCGTCGGTGCAGGTGGTCTTGGCTATGAGCTGCGCAACTCGATGTCCTGGGGGCAGGGCAAGTACGATCAGGCTGCCGCGATTTTCTTGCTGTTGTTCGTCACAATTGTGGTGGTCGACCAAATCTCGGGCCATCTGCGCGATCGCCTGACCCACGGAACCGAGAAAGGAGCGCGGGCATGAGCACCTTCGCCACTGACCTCACCCTTGATGAGTTGAAGGCCGAGGCTGATCGTCTGTTCAGCCGAAAGCGCCTGATCAATTTTGGATTGCCTGCGTTGGTGCTGGTCTATCTGACCTATGTGTTTTTCGCTTTCGACGTGCCCGGATTGGCCGGACGCGCCAACTGGGAAAACGGCAAGACGCTTGTGGCTGACAGCTACAGTTACAAAACCCACATCGAGCGTGACAATCGCACAGGTGAAGTCTCGGCCGCAATCGAAGGTGAGCGCAAGGGCGCTTATCCCGAAGGCCAAGCGCCGGATTGGGTCGCTCTGGGCGAGACCACGGTGATTGATTTGGAAGACGGACATATCGTGCGGTTTGGCCCTGAGACGGTGGAATATGACATCCCAGGGTATGGCACGGTGCGTGCAACGCCGACCCGTTCGGCGGGCGTTCAGGCCGAGCTACCCGCAGGCGACGTGCCCGATTGGATCAATGTCTCAAAGAACCGGATGGCGATCACCACGGATGCGGGCCGCCTGACTGTGACGCGCAACCGGTCCGAAGTGTTCCGCTATTTCAACGGGTGGGAGCTGTTCTTCTTCACCCTCGATAGCCCCTACTATGGCAAGTCGGTCCCGCAACTCATCGGGCTGGCCGCAAATGGTGAGGCGGGCGCGATCCTGAATGATTTCTGGACTAACAAGATGTGGCGCCATCAGGACGTGGCCTGGGCCATTTTCGAGACGATCCTGATGGCCTTCCTCGGAACCTTGGGGGCGGGCATGGTGGCCCTGCCGCTGGCTTTCCTTGCGACTCGCAACTTCAACCCGTTGGGAACGGTTCGGTTCCTCACGCGTCGAGTATTTGATTTTGTGCGCGGTGTGGACGCTCTGATCTGGACGGTCGTTCTGGCGCGGGCTTTTGGTCCCGGTCCGCTGACGGGTGCGCTGGCCATTCTGGTGACAGACACGGGGACGTTCGGCAAGATTTTTTCGGAAGCGCTGGAGAATGTGGATCAAAAACAGATCGAAGGCGTCCAATCGACCGGGGCCAACGCGCCGCAACGTTATCGGTTCGGGGTGATCCCGCAGGTGACGCCGGTGCTGCTCAGCCAGTTGCTCTATTTCCTCGAATCCAACACACGCAGCGCCACTGTGATTGGTGCGATTACGGGCGGTGGGATCGGCTTGTTGCTGACGCAGGCGATTATCACCCAGAAAGACTGGGAAGAGGTTGCCTACTACATCGTTCTGATCATCCTGATGGTGATGCTGATGGATTGGTTCTCGGGCTGGTTGCGCCGCCGATTGATCCAGGGCGAAACGAAATCCAAACGGGTAAAAACCAAGACCGCGTGAGTGTTGGTCCAGAGGAACTTTCATGCCAAGACTGCGAGCGGATCAGCCATTCATCCATCCCGATTGTGCGATCATCAACAGCACGTTTGGTGAATACGTCGAAATAGGTGCCGGGACGCGCTTGGCAAACGCGATCTTCGGGGATTATTCGTATTGCGACCGAACGTGTGACATTGCAAATGCGCGGATCGGCAAGTTTGCGAACATCGCCAGCTTTACTCGGATCGGTGCGACGGATCATCCTTATGCAAAGGCTTCCTTGCATCATTTTTTGTACCGCTCAGCAGACTACTGGGATGACGCCGAAGACGACGCGGATTGGTTCCAGCATCGCGCAAGCCGGGTGACGGAAATTGGCCATGACACATGGATTGGCCATGCAGCTATTATCAAGCCCGAAGTTACCGTGGGTCACGGAGCAATCATTGCTTCTGGTGCGGTCGTCACCAAAGACGTTGCGCCTTACAGCATTGTGGGTAGGGTTACGGCCGATCTGATCCGTCCACGCTACCCGGATGGCGTAGCAGAGCGTATGTTGACTTTGGCGTGGTGGGATTGGGACAACGCGCGTTTACGAGCTGCCTTGCCGGACTTTCGAATGCTCGACGCCGAAGCCTTTTTGGAGAAATACGAATAGGCCGAGGACCTGTTTGACATGTGCTCTCGCGCCCGCGTGCGCATCGGCTTCGCCGACGCGCTCTGGCGGCCTTGGACCGGGCGCCGCGCTTTGCGCGGCGCTACGCCCAACGGGATGAGACCTCCGGAAGGAGGGCGAAGACGGGCGGGAGCGTTCTGGTCGCCTACTCGTTGTCCATCGTAAGTGTGACTCTTTCGCCTGCAAAATAGGTTCGTCCGAATTCAACGGGAATTCCGTTCGTATCTGCGTTTACGCCCACTGAGTACAGGACCGGAGCGCCTTCGCTGAGTTGCAGATGCAGCGCTTGTGTTGGCGTCGCGGCGCGGGCCGTCAGCCGTGTCGATACACGAACGTAATCCTCGACCCCGCATTGCTGCAGCGCTTTGGTCACCGACCGGGTCTCTACCAGTGCGGCAAGAATGCCCGGCAGACGCCCAGCTGGAAAGACGCTTTGAAAAAGCCCGATCGGCTGACCGTCGGCCAGGGAAAGACCATCGTAGACATGAACGGCTTCACCTTCGGATAGTTCCAAAGCTTCAGCTTCGGCCACATCAGCCGTTCGAGTGGTAAGGGTAAGGATTTTCTTGCCAGGAATCTTGCCGCTGGCCGAAATGCTCTTGTGGTAACGTACGCGTTTCCCGATGGGGTAATCCGTCGGGCGCGCCGTCACGAAAACTCCGGCTCCTCGTCTCGAGCGTACCAAGCCTTGGTCAGACAGATCTGACAAAGCCCTGCGGACCGTATGGCGATTGACCCCGTATTTGGCAGCCAGCTGCGCTTCGGTCGGTAGGCGATCACCAGTGTTATAGCGGCCTTCTGCAATGTCGGTTGTCAGGCTAAGAGCGATGCTTTTCCAAACTGGCGATTTGCCCATGTCACTAAATCTTCACAAGTAAGCGGATTGCGGTCCGCGGGGTTAAGATGTATTATTTGTCTAGTTGTATAGTGCAAGTAGACAACCCAGCCAAGAGGGTTTGATGGCAGATCTCGATAAACCAACGGATGCAGAACGTCGGCAATGGATGGGCGTGTTGGCCCGCGCGCCCGAGGACGCGCTGATGGCCCTTTGGGACAAAGTCCAACTGCGCCCGACATTTGAATGGCTACGCGCGCCCGAGATTGGCGGGGTAATGGTTCGGGGGCGCACCGGCAGCACGGGGGCTCCGTTCAATCTTGGTGAAATGACCGTAACCCGGTGTTCGCTGGTGTTGCAGGGCGGTGCCGTCGGTCATGGCTATGTTCAGGGCCGGTCGAAGCCTAAAGCCGAAGTCGCTGCCCTTGTTGACGCGCTGATGCAGACAGCAACGGCCGAGACCATCCGCGCCGAAATTATCGCCCCTTTGTCAAGGCAGATGCAGGACGCACGAGCCAAGCGGGCGGCCAAGGCGGCGGCGACAAAGGTCGAATTCTTTACTCTGGTCCGAGGAGAAGACTGATGAGCGCGCATCTTCAATTCTCAGGTGGTTTTGCGAATGCCCCGATCGAGGCGGCCTACGCCTTTCGGGCCGCAATGACGGTCATGGCGCGACCTGGCCAAATCCGATCAATTGCTGGCGCGCGCCCACCCGAGCCATTGTCTCAAGCAGCGGGTACTTTGTTGCTGACCTTGTGTGACCCGGATACAAGGGTCTTTCTCGCGGGCGCAGCAGACACTGACGCAGTGCGCCAATGGCTGACCTTTCACACCGGCGCGCCGATTGTCGAAGCGTCCAGCGCGGATTTTGCAGTAGGGGCATGGGCGGACCTGCAACGCAATTCCAACTATCGCATAGGCACACCGGAATATCCTGACCGCTCGGCTACTCTGATTATCGAGTTTGAAACGCTTGCGCAGAACGGGGCAATACTGACAGGGCCGGGTATTCGGGACCGGTCAGAATTGTCTTTACCGGATGTCGCGGTCTTTCAGGACAATTCGGCTCTTTATCCTTTGGGATGTGATTTCTTTTTCACCTGCAGAGACAAAGTCGCGGCCTTGCCGCGCAGCACGCAAATAACGGCGGGATCATAAGAATGTACGTAGCGGTCAAGGGCGGCGAAAAAGCCATCGACAACGCGCATTCCTGGTTAGCAGAGGAGCGGCGGGGATCAACGGATATCACCGAACTGTCGATCGCCCAGATCCGAGAACAGTTGAGCCTTGCGGTAAATCGGGTCATGGCCGAGGGCTCTCTGTTCGATCCCGATTTGGCCGCGCTGGCCATCAAACAGGCGCGTGGTGATCTGATCGAAGCAATCTTTCTGATCCGCGCCTATCGCACCACGTTGCCGCGATTTGGCTATTCCAACCCTGTCCAGACGGGCGATATGGCCTGCGACCGTCGCATCTCGGCCACGTTCAAGGACGCTCCGGGCGGGCAGGTGCTGGGGCCGACTTTTGACTACACCCACCGGCTGCTGGATTTCAAGCTAGCTGCAGATGGCAACGACACGGTTGCACCCATGGCCGGGCCGCGTACCGAGCCTACGCCTCACATTACCGAGTTCCTAAAGGGTGAAGATATCATTCAGGACGAACCCACTAGCGACGACCTGCCGGGCGACTTGACCCGCGAACCGATGGAGTTTCCCTCTACCCGCTCGCTGCGCTTGCAATCACTGACACGCGGCGATGAGGGGTTCGTGCTGGGCATGGCCTACTCAACCCAGCGCGGATACGCCCGCAACCACGCTTTTGTGGGAGAGTTGCGGATCGGTAAAGTCGCGGTCGAAATGGACATCCCCGAGCTGGGCTTTGCCATCGAGATTGGTGAGGTTGAACTAACCGAATGCGAGACAGTCAACCAGTTCAAAGGCTCAAAAACCGAACCGCCGCAGTTCACTCGTGGCTATGGTCTGGTCTTTGGCCAGTCCGAGCGCAAATCCATTGCCATGGCTCTGGTCGACCGCGCCTTGCGCTGGAAGGAGCTGGGTGAGGACAATTTGGGCGCGCCCGCGCAGGATGAGGAGTTCGTCCTGAGCCACGCAGATAACATTCAGGCCACCGGTTTCCTCGAACACATCAAACTGCCGCATTACGTGGATTTCCAGTCCGAACTGGAACTGGTCCGAAAACTACGCCGCGAGGCCGAGGAACGGATTACGCCAAAGGAGGCTGCGGAATGAAGGTCGTTGTATTCGATATCGGCGGCGTATTGGTTGATTGGCACCCCCATCTTGCCTGGGTTGACGATCTGGGGTCCGAGGACGCCGCCCACGCCTTTATCGAACGCACCGGGTTCAAAGCCAAAAACGCGCGGGGAGACAATGGCGAGCTGTTCTCCGATATGGCCAAAGAGTTGGCGGACCCAAAGGATCAAAACCTGTTCGCCTCCTACGTGGAGCGATATACCCTCACCGTCCAAAACGCGGTGCACGGTACTTGGGATATCCTCGATCGCCTCAAGGCAAATGGAACCCCCGTCCACGCCATCACCAATTGGTCGGCTGAAACCTGGCCAGAGGGTTTGAAGGTGCACCCCCGGTTGGGTGAGGTGTTCGGCACGTTAGTGGTGTCCGGTCAGGAAGGCGTAATGAAGCCCGACCCGCGTATTTTTAGACTTCTTTGCGAACGTACCGCTGTCAAGCCCCAAGACTGCGTGTTCATCGACGATGGTTTGCACAATGTCGAAGGTGCGTGTGCCGTGGGAATGGACGCTATTCATTTTGTCGGCACCGAAGCACTGGAAGCCGAATTGTCCGAGAGAGGAATACTATGAGCGAGTACAATTTCGCCTATCTCGACGAGCAAACTAAGCGGATGATCCGGCGGGCGATCCTCAAAGGACTGGCTGTACCCGGATATCAGGTGCCTTTTGCCAGCCGCGAGATGCCGATGCCTTATGGCTGGGGTACCGGCGGGGTGCAGGTCTCGGCCGCGACGCTGACGCCGGATGATACGTTCAAGGTGATTGATCAGGGCGCGGACGACACGACCAATGCGGTCTCGATCCGTAAGTTCTTTGAGAATACCGCCGGGGTCGCGACCACCGAAGAAACCGAAAAGGCCACTGTCATCCAGACCCGCCACCGGATCCCCGAGGCGGAACTGACCGAGGATCAAATCCTCGTCTATCAGGTGCCAATTCCCGAGCCTCTGCGCTTTCTGGAACCGCGTGAGACGGAAACGCGCAAGATGCACGCGCTTGAAGAATACGGGCTGATGCATGTGAAGCTGTACGAAGATATTAGTCAGCACGGGGCAATTTCGACCTCATACGCCTATCCGGTAAAAGTGTCCGGGCGCTATGTGATGGATCCGTCTCCGATCCCTAAATTCGATAACCCCAAGCTGGAAATGGACGCGATCCAGCTGTTCGGCGCGGGGCGCGAGCAGCGCATCTATGCGGTGCCGCCGCACACCAAGGTCGTCAGCCTAGATTTCGAGGACTATCCGTTCGAGGCGACCAAAGCAGACCATCCCTGCGACCTGTGCGGGGCCGAAGACAGCTATCTGGACGAGGTGATCATGGATGACGCGGGCAACCGGATGTTTGTCTGCTCCGACACCGATTACTGCCGCTCGCGCCGCGCGGCGGGGCATGAGGGGCGTTTGGCCAAGGAGGATGCAGCATGATGCGTGAACACGTACTGGGAATTGATCATCTGGGCCTGACGGTTTCGGACCTTGAGGCGACCAAGGCGTTTTTTGTCGAGGCGCTGGGCTGGGATGTGGTTGGTGGACGGCCCGAGTACCCCTCGGCCTTTATCAGCAACGGTTCGGCGGTTCTGACCCTTTGGCAACAAAAGGGCGAAAATCAGCACGGCTTTGATCGTCATGCCAATGTCGGGCTGCACCATGTGGCGTTCAAAATCCCATCGCGCGAGTCTTTGGATGTGGTGTTTGCCGCTGTGAAAGACTGGCCCGGCGTTCAGTTGGAGTTTGCCCCCGAACCTTCGGGTGCTGGGCCAAAAATCCATTTCATGATCCGAGAGCCCGGAGGCAACCGGATCGAATTTGCCTATGATCCGAGGTAACCCCATGACCCCGCTGTTAAGCGTTCAGAATATCCGCAAAACCTATGGCACCCGGATCGGCTGTACCGGCGTCAGCTTTGATCTCTATCCCGGTGAGGTTATGGGGATCGTCGGTGAAAGCGGCTCGGGCAAGTCGACGTTGCTGAATTGTCTGGCCGGTCATCTGGAACCGGACGCGGGGCAGGTGATCTTTGACACCCGCGCCGACGGGCCGGTGGATACGGTGACCATGTCCGAACCCGAACGTCGGATGCTTGGGCGCACCGATTGGGCCTTTGTCCACCAGCACGCGCGCGACGGGCTGCGTATGTCTGTCAGCGCGGGCGGTAATATTGGTGAGCGTCTGATGGCCGTCGGTGACCGTCACTATGGTGACATCCGCGACAAGGCCATCGACTGGCTGGGCCGGGTCGAGATCGAAGCGAACCGAGTTGATGACCGCCCCACCGCCTTCTCTGGTGGGATGCAGCAACGCCTGCAGATCGCGCGCAATCTGGTGACCGGGCCTCGGCTGGTGTTCATGGATGAGCCGACGGGCGGGCT
The DNA here is from genome assembly GCF_040371315.1 of Ruegeria sp. HU-ET01832. Lineage (NCBI taxonomy): Bacteria > Pseudomonadati > Pseudomonadota > Alphaproteobacteria > Rhodobacterales > Roseobacteraceae > Ruegeria > Ruegeria sp. HU-ET01832. Next base: position 1,044,233 of record NZ_BAABWL010000001.1, on the reverse strand, counting down.
GGATGTTTCGGTTCAGGCCCGCCTGCTGGATCTACTGCGCGGGTTGGTGCGCGAGATGGGGCTGAGCGCCATCATCGTCACGCATGATCTGGCCGTGGTGCGCCTGCTGGCGGATCGGCTGATGGTGATGAAAGACGGTCACGTGGTCGAATCCGGCCTGACCGATCAGGTGCTGGACGATCCGCAACATGCGTACACGCAGTTGCTGGTCTCAAGCGTGTTGCAGGTGTGAGAGATGATTGAACTGAACAACGTCAGTAAAAGCTTTACCCTGCACAATCAGGGCAGCGCAGCGATCCCTGTGATGGAGGGAGCGACACTCAGCGTGGCCCCCGGGGAATGCGTGGCTTTGACCGGAGCGTCCGGGGCGGGCAAATCCACTCTGATGCGGGTGATCTACGGCAACTATCTGGCCGCCTCGGGGCAAGTCATGGTGGGCGGCGTGGATGTGGCGCAGGCTGAACCGCGCGAGATTCTGGCCCTGCGGCGGGACACTCTGGGTTATGTCAGCCAGTTCCTGCGGGTGGTGCCGCGCGTGCCGACGCTTGAGGTGGTGGCCGAGCCTCTGCTGGCCGTCGGATGCGACCGTCAGGCGGCGCTCGACAAGGCGGAAGGCCTGTTGGCGCGGCTGAACATTCCCGAACGCCTCTGGACGCTCAGCCCCACGACCTTTTCGGGCGGCGAGCAGCAGCGCGTGAACATCGCACGGGGCTTTGCGCACGACTATCCTGCGATGCTGCTGGATGAGCCCACCGCCTCGCTGGACGTGCATAACCGTGAAACCGTGCTTAGCCTGATCGAAGAGGCCAAAGCGCGCGGCGCGGCCATCATCGGCATTTTCCACGATGTCGGCGCGCGTGAACGGGTGTGCGACCGTGAGATCAACGTCTCGGATTTCACACCGGGACTGGCGGCATGACCCTTGCGCCTGTCATCGCGGTTGTCGGACCTTCTGGCGTTGGCAAGGACAGCGTGATTGAGGCGCTGGAGGCGCGCTCCGCACGCATTCACCGGATGCGCCGGGTGATCACCCGCCCCGAGGGCGAAGAGGGTGAGGATTTCGACCGGGTCTCCGAAGGCACATTTCAGCAGATGGTGGATGAGGATGCCTTTGCCCTGCACTGGCCCGCCCATGGGTTGCTGTATGGGGTGCCCCAAAGCATCCAGCAGCTGCGGGGGCAGGCGGATGCAGTTTTGGTGAACCTGTCCCGATCCGTGCTTTTGCGCGCGCAAGAGGTGTTTGGCGATCTGGTCGTGATCTCGCTGACCGCTGATCCGCAGGTGCTGGCACAACGCTTGTCGGCCCGCGGGCGCGAAAGTGCGACGGATCAGGCTCGTCGGCTTGAACGCGCGCAGATCACGTTGCCCGATGGATTGCGCCGGGTGGTGCAGATCGATAATTCCGGTCCGCTGGACCAGACGGTCAACGCCATCCTGACCAAGCTTCAGCCGGAAAGGGCATAGCGATGGATCAGGTGAAACCGCCCGTCCGCGGCCTCGCCCATCAGCGCCAGATCGGTGATGTGGAACGGCGTGGGCAGCAGGGGCGCAAGCCGCGTGTCCAGCGCATCCTGAACGGTGGCCAGCGTAGGTTTGTCCAACTTGCCGCTGAGGGTGATGTGAAAGCGGAACGAGTCCATCACGTAAGGGTATCCCCATTGCACCAGATTGGCCTCATGCGCGGGCGACAGCCCGGCGGCGCGACGACGCTGCAATTCGGCGTCGGATGCAGGCGCGCGGAAGTTATCCAGATCACGCACGCAGGCGGCGGCCAGTGCGTTCAGCGCCGCCTCGTCGCCTGTGGGGCGCAGGGCCAGGAACCGGCCCAGACGTGCGATCTCAAGCCCCTCCAACGTGATCGGGGCCTGCGCAGCAGCCATCTGGGCGCAAGCCTCGCGCAGCGCCTCAACTGTCTGCCCGTTGCGCAGTCGGAACGGAGGCTTCATCGTCGCGTGCAGCCCGTATTTGCGCGGGACCTGCGTGACGGCGGCCACATCCACGCCGGGGATATCGGGGTGTGCGACCGCAGCGCCGGCCTCTATGTCCCAACCCAGCCAGCTTGTGCCAAACCGGGTCCACTCGGCCCCGGCGGGTGGCGCAAAATAGATCGCGTATCGCGTGAATGTCACATTGGCCTCCTATGCGTGGCCTACCCAATAGCTCAGACCGTGTGAAGTTCAGATGACAGAAGAAATGATCCTTGCCAATGCCACGCTGGTTCTGCCCGATGAAACGGTCACAGGTAGCCTCCGCATCACCGGCGAAACCATTGCCGAGATCGCCACGGGCGGCACCGTGCCGCCCGGCGCAGTGGATTGCGGCGGCGACTATGTCTGCCCCGGTCTGGTCGAGCTGCACACTGACAATCTGGAACGCCATATTCAGCCGCGCCCCAAAGTCGACTGGCCCCACGCGGCGGCGATTCTGGCCCACGATGCGGAACTGGCCAGCACCGGCATTACCACCGTATTCGATGCGATGCGCATCGGTTCGATCCCGTCTGGCAACCGCTACAAGAAATACGCCCGCGAGCTGTCGCGCGAGCTGTGGGATCTGCGCGAACAGGATGCGCTGAAGATCAGCCATTTTCTGCACCTGCGGGCCGAGGTCTGCTCGGAAACCCTCGTGGCCGAGCTGGACGAGTTCGGCCCCGAGGATCGCGTCGGTCTGGTTTCGCTGATGGATCACACGCCCGGCCAGCGCCAATTTCGCGATATGACCCAGCTTGAGGCCTATATGAAGGGCAAGCATGGCATGAACGACGATGACTTCCTGCAGCACGTGGCACAACTGAAGGCGTTGCGCGATCGGTTTGGCGATCAGCACGAGGTCGAGACGGTCAAAGCCGCCAAACGGTTCGGGGCGATGCTGGCCAGCCACGATGACACGACGCAGGATCAGGTGGCCGTTTCGGCGGGGCATGGCATCACGCTGGCCGAATTCCCCACCACGGTCGAGGCCGCCCGGGCCTGCCACGATCACGGAATCAAGGTTATGATGGGGGCACCCAATGTGATCCGTGGCGGGTCTCATTCCGGCAATGTCGCGGCGCAGTTGCTGGCTGATCTGGGCCATCTGGATATTTTGTCGTCAGACTACGTGCCCGCCGCGCTGCTGCTGTCGGCAACCCGCCTGGGAGATATGTGGGGCAATATGGCGCGTGGCCTGCGCACCGTTACCCAGACGCCGGCTCAGGTGGTCGGTCTGGGCGACCGGGGCGAGCTGCGTTCGGGCACCCGCGCCGATGTTATCCGCTTTCGTATCCGCGAAGGCGCACCAGCGCTGAACGGGGTATGGTCGCGCGGGCGGCGTGTCGCCTAATAGGGCGCGTTAAATCACTACCAATTAGGCTCGGTAGAAAAGATATCGGTCCGGGGCAATGGTTTCCGGCCCTGCAAACTGATCAAAACCAACCAGTGGCTGACCCGATATCAATAGCCCTCCGGGCAGCATGACCTGCGCGATCAGCGGGCTGAGGCGAGCTGCCTCGGCCACATCGTCTTCCTTGATGCCACGCCCGAAATCATAATGTGCCAACGCAATTTTGGGGCCGCCTTGCGCCAGCTTTTCCAACATCGGCTCGGCCTCGCCTTGCAGGAAATCCTCGGCCGGCGGAGTGCTGGAGGGATGGCATTGTAGCACCCGGTCCATCACCCAGATTCGCCGGTCGGGCAGGATCTCGCGCAGGTGGTCATAGGTGCGGCCATTGCCCAGGCCCATGTCCAGAACATCGCCGGGGTGATCCGCGATCTGTTCTACGGCCCAGTTCAACCCATCGCGTTGGGCGGTCAGGCGGCGCAGCATTGAATCCAGTCGGCTCATTCGGGTCTCCGTATTTCGTTGGTCGCGACCCAGGGGACGCCGGGTCCATCCAGAAGAAGGTGCAAAAGGTCGTGGGTAAAGGCCCAGATCGCGTCATCATGCACGAGGTGGTGGGTCAGAACGCCGAAGGGTTCGGAATTATCGCTGCGGCCTTCTCGTCGATCTCGCAATAACGCGGTTGTCGTGTCAATCAGACGCTCGGGCGACACAAGCCCTCGTGTGCCGCGCCAATCAATCGGATCAAGATGCGTATTGACCTGGTGCAACTCGGGCGCGGCGTTGGGCGTAGCCCGAGGCGTGGCGGTGGACAAAATGCGATAGCCCAGTGCAGGCAGTTCCGCGACGACCTCGGGCGCGATACGGTTCCAGGGCGGCACGAACATGGGCGCCAAACGCTCGCCGAACAGATCCTGCAGCCGGTCCAACCCCTGCTGTGCGTCGCCAATGATCGTTGGCATCGACCGGTGCATCCGAAACTCGGATTTCTTTTCCTGCTTGGGCGCGTGGTTCAGATGCGCCCATCCATGCACGACAGGGATCAGGGTGCTGCTGTCGACCCGGGCGACAAGGCTTGTGTCGCAGGTTTTTGGAATGACAGCCAGGTGAACTGGTACCCCAAGTGTATCCGACAGGGCGATCAGTCGGTCAAGCTGCGGCGTTGCGGAGATAGCATCATCGTCACGCCACCATAGGGGCAAAGACAGTCTGTGCTGTTCCCACACGGCCAATTCGTCCTGTAGTGGGCGCCAGTTGGGTATCATATACGGCCCTCCAACAGCGTCTTCGCGATCTCGACGGTTTTGGCAGCCCCGTCAAACCCACGGTCGGGAACGGTTCGTTCAGGGCCCGATGTCGCACTTTCTATCGCCCGAGCCAGCAGTTCTGCATCTAGCATCTGGCTTGGAATGACTTCGATGGCTGGAAGGGCGGCCAGTGTTCGCGCGCGCAGTGTCTGCTCAACTTCGCTGCCGTCGTCGAAAGGGACGAACACGGATGGGGTTCCGGTCTGCAGAATATCCAGGGCGGTGTTGTATCCACACATGCTGACCGATGCGGCAGCGATTGGCAGCATTTGCCGAAAATCGGGCCTCACCGGTTCCAACGCAACCGACGCATCCTTGACCAAAGGCGTCAGCTGTCTGATGCGCGCTTGGGCATCCTGGCCTCCGACCAGCAGGCGCCAGCGCCTGTTGGGCATCTTTCGGGCAGCCTCGATGGCTGTCTGAAAGATCGGCTGTCCAACCGACCCTCCGCCTGCACTGACAAGGATTTCACCTTCACCGGTGCGCTGTGGGTGTGCGGTCGGCGCGCCAGGCGCAACGAACCCGGTATAGTGCAACCGCTTCTGAAGTTGCTCGGAAACCGGCCAGCTGACCTCAAGCGGGATGACTGTTTGATCCGAATGCACAAGGACACCGTCGTAGTGTTCGGATATGATCTGATCTGTCCGTTCAGCCTTGGAGGGCTTCGAGGGCGGCGCAAGAATGTCTCGGACCGATCCCAAGATGACAGGAGGCCGGGGCAACGCGCGGGCCGCGTCCAAGGCGGCGGTGAACTCGGCCGACAACGACCTGCGCCCGAACGGGTACAACTCGGTGATCAGTACGTCCGGTGAGAAGCTTCTGACAGCTTTGGTCAGGGCAACACTACGAGCGGACATGTAATCCGCATCTGCCACCTCACCTGATTGCGTCAGCAGGCGCGTAAAGTTGGTACCGTCTGACCGCAGTGGGGGCAGCCCCAGCAAAGACATCCCAGAACTGTCCAGTTGGGGCGCAGGCATGCCACCAGATACGGTCAGAACTTCGTGCCCCGCTTGCACAAAAGCGCGTCCAAGGGTCAAGGCGCGACTTAAATGTCCGGTGCCCAGCAGGTGGGTGACCACGATCATCACTTTCATGCGACGGGCTCCGAGCGGATCAGGCGCACGGGCTCAGGCCACGCGCGCAGAGGTTGTGTTTCAAAGATATACAGTCTGTTGCGCTTGATTTTAAAGGGGGGCGGCCCGTCGAAATTCCAACCCCATGCGCTGGCGAGAATGACCCGCATGATGCCTATGTGACAGACGGCCACCGTATCGGCCTGTAAGCCGTCAAGCCAGGGGCGCACGCGGTGCCAAAGCTCTGCGGGGCTTTCTCCGCCGGGTGGGCGAAACTGCCAACTCCAATCCTCGATGTGGCGATAACCGCTGTCAGGGTCCGCGATCAGGTCGACCCCGCGCAACCCTTCCCATTCGCCCCAGTTCATCTCAGTCAAAGCGTCGTGGGTGTCTGGGGTGCGCTCAGAGACCAGACGCGCTGTTTCAACTGCGCGTTGCAGCGGGCTGGACCAGAGCTCGGCTTTATCCCAAGGTTCGGGCAGGGCATAACCCGCAAGATCCTGACGGGCATCATCGTCCAACGGAATATCACTGCGTCCCTGAATCCGGCCTGCGCGGTTCCAGGGTGTATGACCATGGCGGAGCAGCGCAAGTCTCGTCATCCCCGACCCTCGATCAAGGGGCGGACAGCTTTCCAAAAAGTCTCGGTTGCGTTCGGCAAAAGGTGACGGGCAGCGACGTAGGCGCGCGCCTCGGTTCCGGTTTTCAGGCGCTGCGTGTGGTCACGCAGCAGGCTTTGTAAATGTGCCGCTAGCCCTGCTGGCCCTGTCTCGGTCGTGGGGTAGGTCGAGGGTAGCAAAACATCCCGCACGCCGGGTCTATCCTGCGCAACAACTGGAATACCACTGGCCTGCGCCTCAAGGTAGATCATCCCATACGCCTCATTCACGCCCGGCCACAGCAGGACCGACGCGGTGTCATAGCACATCTGAACGGCAGCACGGTCAAGTTGCCCCAGAAAGCGCACTTTGGACCCGAACCGGGCCATCATGGCCTCAACTTCGGGTCTGGCGGGCCCATCGCCGACAATGTTCAAAGCCCATTGGCCTTCCACATGCGCCAATGTTTGGGCCAGTATCTCGTAAGAAGCCAGCTTGTCGCCGTGGCGCATCATCGCGACCGTCAACATCGGCCCGTCACAAGAAGACGCCTCTGGCAAGTCTTCTGCGGGCAGAAACGGGGGCAGCTCGATCAGTTTCTGCGAGCCGAACCTTTCGCGCTCTAGGGTAATCAGGTCGTTCGCGGTGTGGTAAAAGATCGCGTCGGCCGCGTCACAAGCATTGTGTGCGGCTTTGGCGAAACCCGCCCAAGGGCCGGTCAAGCGGCTGGTCGCGCGCGTGCTTTCCAACTGAACATAGGGAATTCCTCGGGCGGCGCTGACACGTGGACCCAGCAAATCGGGGGCCTTGTAATAGTTGTGGTAGGTCACCCAAAGCGCGGTGTTTGTGGGCAATTCTGTTACAAGACGCTCTGCTTCGCGTTCCGCGGCTTCGTGCAATTGCGTCTGAACCAGCGTGTCCCCGGTTTTGTCGTAAAGGCGAAGGGACGAGGCCAGCTCGACCGTATCACCTTGCGCCGCGATTGCGGTCATCAGGTTCCGGGCCATTTCCCGATCGCCGGATGGCACCGGGCTGTCCGGGGATTTCATCGGAGCGTAGAACGCAACCCGCGCCATCAGCCCCGGTCCGCCCCCAGAGCGGTCAGACGTTTGGACAAAAGTGCGATTCCTGGGTCCATACGGAAGTCAGCGATCAACCTGTCATAGGCCGCTTTCGCCATGTTTTCAGTTGATTCAGGGTCGGCTGCCATGCTGGAAATGGCCGCCGCCAGCGCGGTGGGGTCATCGCTGGACAGCACACCGTGAGTTCCTGTTTCGATGAATTCGGGAATGGCCGAGACCGGGGTCGACAGGATCGGCAGCCGCTGAGACGCAGCCTCCATCAGCACATTGGGCAACCCGTCGCGATCTCCGTCCGTGGCAATGCGGCTGGGCAGCACAAACAAGTCCGCTTCGCGCATGGCGGCAATCACCTCGGGTTGGTCGCATGCGCCTTTCCAAGACAGGCGGTCCGCGATCCCTACATCTTGTGCGAGGGTGCGTAGCGCGTCTCCCAAAGCGCCGCTGCCGATATGGGTCCAGTGCCAGTCCAGGGTTGTGGGCAATAAGGCGAAAGCGTTGAGCAGGCGGTCAAAGCCCTTTTTCTCGACCAGACGCCCTACGGAGAGCATGTGGAAGGGTGCATCGGGCGCGCGTGGGTTACGTTTCGGAGGAGACGGAAAACGGCTCAGGTCCAACCCGTGATAGATCAGATCAACGCGCGCGGGGTCATCGGCAAGGCTGCGCAGATGGTCTGCGCCAACGGCGGTGCATGTGGCGCCAAAAGATGCACCATGCGTTTCAGCGTGCAGTTTCTCGGCCTTTTCCCATTCGGGCGAGGTCCAGATGTCTTTGGCATGGGCGGAAAAGCTCCACGGTAGGCCTCGCATGATGGCGGCATAACGTGCGACCGAGGACGGGGTGTGCATAAAATGCGCATACAGGACACGCGTATCCTGCGGCAGTTCGGCGGCCAGAACGCACGCCTGCCCAAAGCGTCGGATGCGGTTATGTGTGGGGTCGCGGCGCAGATCAGCGCGCCAGATTCGGTATGCTTCGCCATAGCCGGGCATGGCGCGTGCAACAGCGCGGGCGGCCCAAACGCGCTGGGGTTCCTGATACAGGTATTCGGGCAGGTAATGGACCTGCCCTGTTAACCTTTCATGCAGGGGATGACGTTTGACGTCAGTAGGATGGCGAAGCGACCAGATGTCAAACCGGTGGCCCGCATCCTGCAATGCTACCAATTCTTGCGCGATAAACGTTTCCGACAGGCGCGGCCATCCTTTGACCAGCACCGCTAGTTTCGGTTGTGTAAGGCTCATCCGGTGGCCCGTTCCTGCTCTCCGGTCAGCAAGGCGTGTACTCGACTTGTGACATAGTCCAGACCGTCCAGCAGCCCATCGCAGATGACCTCGGATGGAAGGGACTGATTGGGCAATGCTCGGATGGCATTGATCATCGCATCGGTCGTCAACCCATCGCGGCTTTCGTCGAGCATTCGAACAAGGCCCAGTTCTTCGGCGCGCGAGGCCCGGATCCATTGCTCCAGCCGGGGCGTGGTGCGGGGCACGATCACGGCACGCTTGTCAAATGACAGCACCTCGCAAAACGTGTTGTAGCCGCCCATACAAACCACACCCGCCGCACCGGCAAACAGGGTTTCGATCTGGGATTCAAATCCGACGGCCGTTACGCGACCGTTCAGGGCTGCGACGCGCGTTTCAAACTCTTCGCGCAGTTCTCCTGACAGGAAGGGGCCGTAAACCAGAACAGCTCGAGGCGAAAGCGTCGGGTCGTGCTCGTAGGCGGACAACACAAGGTTTACCATCGCCTTGCCATCGCCACCGCCGCCGGGCGTGATCAGGATGTAAGGCTGCTCGGGCGGTTCTGCGACCGGTCCCAGATCGCGGCGCAAATATCCGGTCCAGTGCATACGCGCTTGGGTGGCAGGGCTAAGAGGCAACCCCTGTGTTGGATCATAGATCGACCGCAACCCATAGACCCAAATCTCATCATAATAGGTCTCGGTGGCATCCAGGGCTTCTTTTCGGTCCCATTCAGCGGCCAGCACTTCGGGCTCGTCTAACACGTCACGCAAGCCCAGGACGATCTGGGTTCGTTTGGTTTTCAAAAGGCAGTCCAGCGTTGGCAAAAGTTCCCCGCGAAATCCGGTGGGTTCTTTGTCAACGATCAGAACATCAGGATCGAATTGTTGAACGGCAGTTTGGATAAGGCTCGAGCGCAACTCCGTCACGTCTTCAATCCCCATCCCCATCGTCTGCGAGGCATAAGACCCGTCGGCGCGCTTGGTAACCCCCGGCAGGCGTACGTGGTCGACGCGATGGGGAAAGGTGAAGCGGCCTGCAACTGGAGACCCGGTCAAGATCAACGCCGAAGCCGAAGGATCAGCCTGAGTTATTGCAGCTGCCAAAGCACGGGATCTGCGCAAATGCCCCAATCCGAACGTATCATGGCTGTAGAACAGGATGCGAGGCGCACGGCCGGTTTTGTCGTTTTGTTTTCCTAGGCTCATTCTTTCGCCCGTCTTAGTGTCTGAGTGCAGCTCCGCGCGCTTGCACGTCTATCGTATTTGTTTTTCGGCTGCTTGTAAAAAACTCTGCTTTGACCTGCCGAAACCGACAAACATGGCGATTTGGCTACATGTTGTAGATCCTTTCTGTGGTTCGCCGTGTTTTCCACCAATGGATACAACCATCTAAGCCGTGCAACGCACCGCGCTCCTCATATTCAGTTTTTGTCAGATTGGAAACACTCGACACGTGCCCATTGTACCGCGCACCCAGTAAAAAACCGTTCCCGAAAACAAGCGGTTGATGATTTGAACACGCAAATGTGCTTTTGTATTGTGCGTTGCAAATGTCGAACTGGATAGAATCCCCTATGAAACCAAGATTTGGTGCCATCCTTGCCCTGTTGATCTGGGCGACTACTTTGGTGTTTGCAGTCGGGGCCACAGCGCAGACCTCGCTTATACCTGGTTATACAACGAACTCTGATACTGCGGCATCTACGACCGAAGAGGGCGACCTGGCTACTGCTATCCGGTCGGCCACCGAGGCCGGAGCCAGTGTCATCGTTATCGACAGTGCGGGCAAAGTAGTGTCTTCGGGTCAACAAACAGTAGCGGCTGACGGTGCGGGCCCTTCAGACCCGATGTCTGATGGCTCTCAACTTATGAAAGCGCAGGAGAGGTTCTCTAAGTTCCGCGAGTCGATGCAATCCCGGCTCGAGGCGCTTCCCTATTCGATCTTCGAGGTCAAATACGTCCTGCGTCAGACCAGCCCCGATGGTCGGATACAGACCTATGTCGAGGTGCTGTTCTGGAACATCCTGTTCCTGCTGCTGGGGCGTTGGCTCTCAACCGAGATTTACGGCAAGCGCATTGCCAAAGGGATTGTCGTCGCGCGGTCCAAGGAAAACCCGCAAGGTTATCGCGAAAAAATGCCGTTTCTGGTGTTCCGCTTCCTTATGGGGATCGGGGGTACGATCTTTGCCATGCTGATGGCCCTGATCGTCGGGTTCCTGTTCTTTGGCGAGGCTGAGGACATCTCGATCCAGTTCACGGTAACCGCGATTTTCGCGGCCTTCTTCCTGTCGCGCACGGTCTCTGATCTTTGGCGCATGGTACTGTCACCTTATCTCAGCCAGTATCGGCTGCCGCCCTTTTCCGACCGGGACGCCAAGCGGCTTTATATCTGGGCATCGGCGATCGCGACTTACGACATTTCGGTCGTGATGTTTTCGACATGGGTTGCGGATTTCGGGTTGAACTACAACGTCTATGCCATGGTCTATGGCGGCCTGACTATGCTGGGCGCGTTGGGTAATGTTCTGATGATCCTGTTCAACGGTCGCGCAATCTCCAATGCCATCCGGGGCGGGCGAGCCAAAGAACAAGTGTCATGGATACTGCGCTTTATCTCGTTGGCGTGGGCACCAGTTTTGATCCTGTATATCGTTTTCAGCTGGTTCAAACTGGCCGTCGATCTGGTGCTGGAGAATGAAAACTCGATCCCTATCGTTGCCAGCAGCTATGCCATCTTCATGTCGGTCGTGATTGCTTATGGCGCAATGAACTATCTGCTCGAACGGTATTTTGACCGAAACCGTCAGATAGAAGAAATGAACGCCGAGGGTGAGGTCAGCCCAGTTGAGGAGGTTATAGAGACCCCTCTGGCCGAAAAACGCGCGCATTCGATTGTGACCTATGAGGATCTGGCCCGTCGTGTCGCGGGTATCCTGGCCTTTGTAGTCGGCCTTTATGCGCTGGTTGTCATTTGGAACCCGGATGCCAGCTGGAGCGAGGAACTGCCCATCGAACGGTTCCTGGATGTGATGGTCATCATGTTCATCGGCTATATCCTGTTCCATTTCTTCCGCATCTGGATCGATACGAAGATCGCAGAAGAGATTGACGATGGCGGTGCCGAGGCTGAGTTGGGTGATGAAGGAGGTGAAGGTGGGCAGAGCCGCCTTGCCACTTTGCTACCCCTGTTCCGGGGGGCCATATTGGCTGTGGTCGTTGTCACCATTGTCCTGATCGCACTGATGGAGCTGGGCATCAATGTCAGCCCGCTATTTGCTGGCGCGGGTGTCGTTGGTCTGGCCGTGGGATTTGGCTCTCAGACCCTTGTGCGCGATATCTTCTCGGGGGCGTTCTTCCTGATGGATGATGCGTTTCGCAAAGGGGAATATATCGACATTGGCGATGTGAAGGGCACGGTCGAAAAGATTTCGGTCCGGTCGTTCCAGTTGCGCCACCACTTGGGTGCGCTGAACACAATCCCCTTTGGCGAGATCAAAGTGCTGACGAACTATTCTCGTGACTGGGTGATTATGAAGCTGCCCTTGCGGGTGACCTATGACACCGATGTCGAGAAGGTGCGTAAGCTGATCAAGAAGCTGGGTCAGCAATTGCTGAGTGACCCTGTGATCGGGGACAATTTCATTCAGCCGCTCAAGTCTCAGGGTGTGATCGAGATGCAGGATTCAGCGATGATCATCCGCGTCAAGTTCATGACCAAGCCTGGCGATCAGTGGCTGGTACGCAAGAAGGTTTACCAGGAAATTCGCGAACTGTTCGCGCGCGAAGGTATCCGCTTCGCCCATCGAGAGGTGACAGTGCGCTTGGCCGATGAAAAAGTTACCGAAGATCTGACGCCGAAACAGCGCGAGGCAGTAACGGGCGCTGTTCAGGCCGCGATTGACGAGGACTATCTGGACGATATCGGCCCTGGTGGAGGGGATGACAGGTAGGACGCGCTCCCGCCTCTTTTGGACACGTATCTGACGAGACGCACTCAAAAGCGTTGGGCCGGGCCGCGCGTTCCGCGCGGCGGTTGCGCTATGGTTTAAGCGAAGGCCAGATGGGATCAGACGTTCCCAGTTTGGAGGCAGGCCGGGACCAGATCATATCCGTGCCACCCACGCGAAGGGCTGGTTTGAGGCGATGGCCGACACCCCAGTCGGATTTCTCAGGGGCCGGCGCATAATCGGTTGGGTTGGCGCGAGTGATTTCATTTGAGGTTTCGGCTTTACCCAACACGGCCAGCAACTCGGCCGTTCGGGCCAGAGACAGTCGCGCCTGCATGATCGAATTGCCCAAGGCTGCCTCGGACAGCGCCGACAGCGCTGCGGCCGCCATCAAATACCCAGTCGCGTGATCCAACGCCTGAACCGGCAGCGGCGTTGGTTTATCTGCTTTGGCCCAGCTTCGCCCGGCATCCGCGATGCCCGCGCTCATCTGCACAAGGCTGTCAAAACCGCGCCGATTGGACCAAGGTCCTTGCCAGCCATAGGCATTCAAGGTGACTTCAATGCGATTGGGTGCCAGCGCATCCCGTTTCGTCTGTGTCAGGCCAAGCGCGTCCAGTGCGCCGGGGCGATAACCATGCACGAACACATCCGCCTGAGAGAGAAGGTCTTGCACGGCTTCAAGGCCGGCGGGTGTTTTCATATCCAGATAGGCGCAACGCTTGCCCAGCGAAACATCGGGAATCACGCCGGGTTCGTCCCAGCTAGGGGGGTCGATGCGTAGAACTTCGGCGCCAAACCCCGCCAGGGCACGCGTCGCGATCGGGCCAGCCAGAACGCGGGTCATATCCAGAACGCGTAACCCGGCCAACGGACGTTCGGCTGTCGCTTGCGGTCGGTCGCGTAACGTAACTTGACGCGGATTATGCCAGCCGATCAACGGATCGCGGGAGACAGCCCGGCCCTGTGGATGTTCCAGCCATTCCGAGCGGCTGCGCATTGCGGCTGTTGCTCCTCCCTCGGCCACTATGGCTGCTTCTAAATCGACGATAGACCATGTTCTGACTACTTGGGTCACGGCATCCCTGTCAGGCTTGACCCTGAGAATTTTCAGGGCGGCCTGCCGATGGGCGGGCAGGTTCGTATGCAACCTGATCCAACCGTCGGATGCCTGATAGTCTCCGGCGATGGCGTCCCAGAGGCTGGGCATTTCCCACCCTTCCGGTTTGAACGAGAAACCGTACCAAAGCGAGGCCAAACGGTGATCAACCGTTAATTCGGGCGCGTCGCTGACAAGGTTCAGCGACTTCATCAATCGGATGAGTTCCTGACCGACGGCCGCAAAGCTCGCGGTTGCCAGCTCGGACACGGCAAAAGCGCTGGGCCGCGCCCCGCTGCCGGTCACGCGGTAGCTGTCGGAAGCGGGAAGCGCGGAGAGCAGGGTCATTGTTGATAGGGGTCCAAACTGTCACGCAGCCCGTCGCCAAGGAAGTTGAAGGCCAAAACCACCACGATGATTGGTAGCATCGGAATCGCTGTCCACGGGTAGATCTCGATCGACGCGAGGTTCTGGGCATCGTTCAACATTACGCCCCAACTGACGGCTGGAGCCCGCAAACCAAGTCCAAGGAAGGACAGTGCTGTTTCCCCAAGAATCATTGCAGGTATCGACAGCGTGGCCGACGCGATCAGATGGGACATGAAGTTCGGCAGTAGGTGCTTGCGGATCACGCGGCCCGAACTTGCGCCCATCATCTCGGCCGCGCGGACGTATTCTTCTTCGCGCAGCGACAGGAACTTGGCGCGCACGGATCGGGCAAGGCCGGGCCAGTCGAGTATCCCGAGGATGATTGAGATGATGAAGAACACCGCAACCGGGCTCCAATTTGAGGGCACCGCCGCAGACAAGGCCAGCCATAATGGCAGTTCGGGCAGGGACCGCAGAACCTCGATAACGCGGTTGATGACCCAGTCGATCTTGCCGCCGAAATAGCCCGCCATCGACCCGAACAGGATGCCCAGGAAGAACGACACCGAGATGCCGATGAGGCCCACGGTCAGCGACAGTTGCGCGCCATAGAGAATGCGGCTGAAGACATCCCGACCCAGACGGTCGGACCCCCACAGAAACAGCGTTGCCCCTTCGGGCGCACAGAACAAATGCGTGTCCGACTTGATCAGCCCCGCCAGCCTGTACTCGGCCCCCTCACAGAAGAACTGGAGCGGGCGCGGATCGCTGGTGTCGGTCACGGCTTTCCACTGGAAGGTCTCAAGGTCGGCCTCGATCACCGTCGGGTAGACAAACGGACCGACGAATTCGCCTTCGTGGAACCAGTTGACGCTTTGGGGCGGGGCATAAAGATGCTCGTCATTGCGTTCATTCGCACCATAGGGGGCAATGAACCCGGCAAAGGGCAGCATCAGGTAGCACAGCAGCAGGAAGATGCCCGAAATCAGGCCCAGTTTATGGGTGCGGAATTTGCGCCAGACCAGCAGCCAGTTGGGGGCGTCCAGATCGGCGCGCTCAAGCTGTTGCAGGGCGGCGTCTGGATCGAAGGGGGCATCGTCGACATAACGATCGTCAGAGCGTTTGGTCATGCTTCACGCCCCTCATACCGAATTCGCGGGTCCAGCATGACCAGCAAGATGTCTGAGATCATGGTCCCAATCAGCGTCAGCAGGGCCACAAACATCAGGATAAAGGCCGACAGGAACTGATCCTGCGTCTTGAGCGCCGTCAGTAGGGTCGGGCCAATGGTCTGCAAACCCAGCACCACCGAGACCAGGACCGACCCCGACACCATAGAGGGAAGCAGGTTGCCGATATCGGCCACAAACGGGTTGAAGGCCACGCGCAGGGGATACTTGGTCAACATCCGCGACGGAGCCATACCCTTCGCGATGGCGGTTTCCACATAGGGTTTGCCCAGCTCGTCCAGCATGTTCGCGCGTAGCCGCTGCATCATCGCGGACGCGCCCGAGGTGCCGATCACGAAGGTTGGAACAATCAGGTGGATCAGGATGGACTTCAGCTTGTCCCAGCTCATCGGCTGCCCCTCGTAGATCGGATCCATCAAACCCCCGATGGGTAGGTTGAAATATTGGTGACCGTAGTAGAACAAGATCAACGCCAGCAGAAAATTTGGCGTGGCCAGACCCAGATACCCTACGAAAGCCGAGGTATAGTCGATCCAGGTCCGTGACCGCGCCGCCGCGAGCACGCCCAGCGGCAGGGCGACGGCATAAACAAACAGGATCGCGGCAAGGTTCACCACAACGGTCAGCCACAGGGTGTCGCCCACGATCTCGGCTACGGGACGATCGAACTCGAAGGACCAGCCGTAGTTGCCTTGTATCAGGCCTTCAAACCCATGTGGCCCGGGCCAGAACCCCATCCAGATCAGGTATTGTTCCCACATCGGACGGTCCAGAGCGTATTCTGTGCGTAGAAATTCCGCCTTGGCTACACCTGCAGACTGACCCGATGCCTGAAGCTCTGCGATCTGGTTGCTGAGGTAATCTCCGGGCGGCAGGTTGATGATAACGAAGATCAGCACTGACACCACAAGCAGCGTCAGCAGCATCGTGAAAAAGCGATACACCACGTAGCGCAGCATTATCATTTAGCTGCTCCTGTCAGTCGGCGAAGAAGAACTCGTCGGGTCGGTGAATGCCAAAATGCGCGCCGGGTTCCCATGCCCACATGGCCTGTTCGGGTACGTTGCGCAGACGGTTCGATACTACGACGGGTTGTGGGGCACCATTCAGGATACCAATCGCATAAAGCTGGTCAGCGTGGATCTTCAGCATCTCGGTCCACACGGCTTTGCGCTCATCATCTGTGGTCGCGATTTCCCAGTCATGAGCCAGTTCCATCAGCCGTGCGGCTTCAGGCATATCAGGGGCTTCCCCTACATCACCACCGGTTTGATAATATTGACCCCATTTCGGCCAAGCCAGAAACACCTGATCCGTTGGGGCCAGATAGGCAGGTGATGTGTGGGCTTGCGGAATGCCGTCATCCCAGCCGAACCAGACCGAGGCCATGGTGTTGCCCGCAAATACTCGGTTGCGCAGGATGTCGCGGTCCAGTGGGCGCATTACCAGATCAACACCAATCTCACGCCACGTATCTGTCACGATCTGCAGGGCATTCTCGACCTCCTGACGCTCGCCTGCGGTTTCGATGATCAGCTCCATCGGGCGACCGTCAGGCAGAAGGCGAACACCGTTCTTGTCGCGTTTGGTCAGCCCGGCTTCATCCAGCAATGCGTTGGCCTTGTCGATATCATACTGCGCCCAAGCCTTGGCGTTTTCTTCGTTGTAGAAAGGAGAGGCCGGCAGGACCGACATCGCGCCCGGCTGTGCCAGTTTGAAATATAGCGCCTGATTTATCGTCTTGCGGTCGATGGCCAGCGAAAGCGCGCGTCGCACGCGCACGTCACGCAGTACATCACGCCAGCCTTCATCGGCATAATTCAAGTTTGGATAAATCGCGATCTGGGATGCAACACCAGTTTTCCAAAGCAGTGTCTTGTAGTCCCCGCCGGCTTCACCTTTTTTCAAGATCGACGCATCCCGGAACGCCAGCCCGCGACCTTGAAGATCGGTCTCGCCTGCGTTGGTTTTTGCGGCAACCAGACCGGGTGCCACGATCTCCATCTCGACCACGTCGATATAGGGCAGTTGGACGCCCTTGCTGTCGATACGGTGGTAGTAAGGATTGCGCACGAAATTGTGCCGGATCTTTTTACCCGAGCTGGCGTTCAGCCAGGGTTGCAGCGTCGGCAACTCGTGATTGTCGAACTTATAGAGGTTGTCGAGTTTGTTGTGCAGTGCAGCCCAGCTTTTGACGCGGGCGTCTTCAACCTGAAAGGCCAGCTCCTCTGCATCTGCGAACTTCTCGTGGTATTGTTTCAAAAACTCAGATGGGCGGTAGATAAACGGCGGGCGGGCCTGAGCAAGCGACTGCAGGAAATCCGGGTTTGGGTCTTCCCATTCAAAAACAACGGTCGTTTCATCCGGGAAGGTGACGGTCGGTGTCTTGCCTTCGACGATCAGAAAATCTGGTGGTCCCGACGGGCTGAGCAATTCATTGTTTGCCACGTCCTCCCACCAATACCGAAAATCCTCGGATGTGAAGGGGGATCCATCCGACCATTTGTGGCCTTCGCGTAGGTTCAGAGTGAATTTCCGGTTGTCTTCGGTTTCAAAGGATTCCAGCAGATCGGGCACGATTTCGTAGTTCTCATCGAACCCTACCAGCCGGGCGTAGCCATAGACGACCATCTGCCGGATGTCCTTCGAACGGGTAACCATGGTTCGCAAGGTTCCTCCCGGAGTGCCGAATTCGCGCCCCTTGGCGTTCAGATCGACGATCAATGGTTCGGCGGGTAGGCGTTCTTGCACAGGGGGGAGGTTTCCGGCAGCCACTTCGGCTTGCCAGAAAGCGCTTTCCTGCGGGGTGGGTGTCTCGGCCACGACGGGCGGAAACCAAAACGCAGACAGGGCGGCTGCCAGGATCAGGGGGCGAGGGGTCTTAAACATGGCATCGTACCTTATGGCCGGGCTCCATCTCTACCAACGAAGGTATCACGGAGTCCGTAAATCGGAAGGCGTCTTCCCAACTGTCGGGGGAACCGGCGCCCAAAGCAACCAAATTCAGGTCAATGGGCCGGTTGATGTCGGGTTCCGGTTGAGCGGCAATCAGCGCCTTTGTGTAGGGGTGGTGCGGGTTGTAGAACAGGGTCTCGGGCGGCGCTTGTTCCACCACAAGACCCCGGCGCATCACCGCAACTTCGTCGGCAATGCGGGCCACGACAGCAAGGTCGTGAGAAATAAAGAAGTAAGACAGGTTCAGGCTGTCCTGCAGGTTTTCCAGCAAGGTCAGGATCTGCTCTTGCACAGAAACGTCCAATGCCGAGGTCGGCTCGTCGCAGACAATCAGCTGTGGGTCCAGCATCATTGCCCGTGCGATCGACAGACGCTGTCTCTGGCCGCCCGAGAACGCATGCGGGTAGCGCTTTAGCATGTCGGCGTTCAAACCGACGCGTTTCAACATGTCTGCCGCTTTGTCACGTTGTTCAGCTGGTGAGCCGATATTGTGAATCTCAAGCGGCTCGGTCATGGCGTCCTGAATGCGCATGCGCGGGCTGAGTGAGCTGTAGGGGTCCTGAAACACCATCTGAGCCTTGCGCTGAAACGCGGTGCGCTGGGCGCGGGTCATTTTATGGACCGTGATCGGATCGGCGTCGGGCGCGGTGCGAAACAGCACCTCGCCGCCCGGATCGGGGGGCTCGGCCCCTAGTGCAATACGGGCTGCGGTGGTTTTGCCCGATCCGCTTTCACCGACGATGGCCAGTGTCTTGCCGCGCGCCAGATCCAGATCGACGCCCCGGCACGCATAGATCATTCGATCGCCCTGCCAACCCTTGCTGGAGCGCATCGTATAGGTTTTGGACACATCCTTCATTTGCAGGATGAGGTCCTCATGGGGCATGGGCAGCCCTACTGCGTCCTTTTCAGGAATCGCGGGCGCGGCATTGAACAATTGCTGCGTGTATGGATGCGCTGGCGCGGTCAGAATTGGCGCAGCGGCGCCGGCCTCCATGACGCGGCCTTTGTGCATGACGACCACTTGTTCGGCCATGTTCGCTACCACGCCCAGATCGTGTGTCACAAGGATAAGCGCCATGCCCGTCTCGCGCTGCAGCTCCTTGATTAGCCCCAGCACCTGAGCCTGAGTGGTCACGTCCAACGCGGTGGTCGGCTCATCCGCGATCAGCAGCTCTGGCTTGGCGACCATCGCCATCGCGATCATCGCGCGTTGCCGCATCCCGCCGGACAGCTCGAACGGATAAGAATCATAGGCACGCTGCGGGTCGGGGAATCCCACGCGTTCGAATTGGGTCAGAACCTCTTTGCGGGCTTGCGCCTCGGATGCGCCGCGGTGCAACCACAGAACTTCGCTGACCTGATTGCCGATTTTGTGCAGCGGCGACAGCGACCGCATAGGTTCCTGAAAGATCATCGAGACCCGATTGCCGCGAATGTCGCGCATCTGGCGCTCGCTTATCGCGGTCAGGTTTTCCATGCCTTTGGAATCATTCAGAGTAATGGTCCCGCTGCGAATTTGCGCCGTGCGTGGGAGGATCCGAAGTGCTGCGCGGCACGAGATGGTTTTGCCAGAGCCGGACTCGCCCACCAGTGCCAAAGTCTGCCCGGCCTCGACGTCAAAACTGACACCTTGAACAACGGCCTCACCAGCACCGAACCCGATGCTAAGATCCCTGACAGACAACAACGCAGTCATGCGGGTTTTCCACCCGTTCGGCCGTCACTCGGCATAGGCTTGATCAACTCCCCGTGTTTTTTGACGCAGTTTCGCGCGGTTGCCCCTGTTTAGTCAAACCCGTTCTTGTGTTGAAATGTCGCGGAAATATGAAACTGCGGCGAAATTGCCTACACAAACCCTTGATGATTTGTCATCACAGGTGGTGTCGTTGCCTTGTTATGCGTCGGCAACTATCAAGGAGAGATTTCCCAGTGTCCGATCCCCAAAGTCGTCTTGATCTGTTTATCGACCGTATGGTCTCGCAAAGGGCTTGTCTGGACTTTGCCATTGACCAGACCCAGGACATGCCGGGACCGGTGTTCGAATTGGGGCTGGGCAATGGTCGCACCTATCATCACATGGTGCAGTATGTGCGGAACCGACCGGTCTATGTGTTCGAACGCGCGGTCGCGTCGCACCCGGACTCGACACCTCCGGACGATCTGGTGATTCTGGGGGATGTCCGCGAGACGTTGCCGGCATCGCTGGACCGTTTTGGCGCAACCGCCAGCCTGATTCATGCTGACCTTGGCGGGCATAACCGCGAAAAGAACGACGCTTTCGCGCGGTTTGTATCCCCTCTGATCGAGCCGTTGCTGGCCGAGGGCGGACTGATGGTGTCTAGTGACCGTATGTATTTTGACGGATTGACCGAGTTGTCTTTACCCGACGGGGCCGTCGCGGGGCGCTGTTTCGTCTATCGCCGCTGAAGGGGATGCCAATGCTGTTTTATGATTGCTCGACCGCACCTAATCCGCGCCGTGCGCGGATGTTCATAGCTGAAAAAGGGCTTGAAATTGAAACGCGTGACATCTCGATCGCCAAAGGCGAGCAGATGAGCAATGAATTCCTTGCGGTCAATCCAAATGGCACTATTCCCGTACTGGTTACAGATGAGGGGACCGCGTTGACCGAAAACCTTGGCATCGCGGCATACCTCGAAGCCCGCTTCCCCGAGCCGCCGCTGATGGGCCGTACATCTGACGAAAAGGGGTTGGTTCTGATGTGGAACAGTATTGTCGAACAGCAAGGCGGTGCGCCGGTCGCCGAGGCGCTGCGCAATACCCATCCCGTTTTCGAAGGTCGCGCGATTCCCGGCCCGGCGAATTATGCGCAAATCCCGGAATTGGCCCAACGCGGGATCGAAAGGGTGAGGCGATTCCTCGACATGCTCGAAGGGCGCTTAGCGGAAAGTGCCTATGTCGCAGGTCCGGAGTTTACCCTGGCTGATATCTCGGCCTTTGTATTTGTAGATTTTGCGCGCGTCATAAGAATGCGAATTCCGCAAGAAAACAAAGCGACTCAGGCATGGTTCGATAAGGTCGCAGCGCGCCCCAGCGCCCAACTTTAATTTCGTTGAATTCAATCAACACAAACCGTCGTCACGAACTGTACATAAATGTCTAGACAGAAGTGAACAGTGCGTCTAGCGTCCCGTGTAAGTCATGCAGGGGAGAGCGGGATGAAGTCTCAGTATCGCGTTGTGGTTATCGGAGGCGGGGTCGTAGGCGCTTCGGTTTTGTATCATCTGGCCAAGTTCGGCTGGTCGGATGTGGTGATGCTTGAGCGACGACGGCTGGCCTCGGGGTCATCGTGGCACGCAGCGGGCGGTATTCACGCGCTGAATGCCGATCCAAACATGGCGGCGCTGCAAGCCTATACGATCGACCTGCTGAGTGAGATCGAGAAAGAATCAGGCCAGAATATCGGTTTGCACATGACCGGCGGTCTGACCTTGGCAGGTACGCCCGAACGGTGGGAGTGGTTGCAGGCGAATTACCGTATTTTCCAGTCCATCGGCATTGATGACTGCGAATTGTTGTCGCCGGAAGAGGCGCAGAAACGCTGCCCGATCATGTCCACCGATGGCGTCTTGGGCGCGATGTGGGCTGATCGAGAAGGCTATATCGACACGACCGGTACGGTCCAGGCCTACGCGACGGCGGCGAAAAAGCGCGGTGCGGAATACTATGAGGAAACCAAGGTCGAAAGCTTGACGCAGACGGCCGATGGGTGGGAGGTTGTGACCGACAAGGGCACGATCACCTGCGAACATGTGGTCAACGCGGCGGGGCTCTGGGCGAAGCAGGTCGGGCGCATGGCGGGGGTAGAACTGCCGGTTTCTCCGCTGAAACACCACTATCTGATCACCGATACCGTGCCCGAGGTCGCGCAGGCAGATTTCGAGATGCCGATGACCGTGGACCTAGAAGGCTTCACCTATATGCGGCAGGACCAGAAAGGCGTTCTGGTCGGTATCTACGAGGTCGAGCACGAACACTGGTCCATGGACGGTGCGCCGTGGAACTATGGCGAGGAACTGTTTCAGGAACAGCTGGATCGGATCGAGAATGAGCTGACGCTGGGTTTCGAACGCTACCCCTCGATCCAGAATGTGGGCATCAAGACTTGGGTGAACGGCGCCTTCACTTTTGCGCCGGACGGTAACCCTCTGGTCGGGCCGGTGCCGGGTAAACGTGGCTATTGGTCGGCCTGTGCTGTGATGGCCGGGTTCCTGCAGGGCGGCGGCGTTGGTAAAACACTGGCCGAGTGGATGATCCATGGTGAGCCCGAGGCGGATGCCTGGCCCATGGACGTGGCCCGCTTTGGCGATTTTGCGCAGAACAAACGCTATATCCGCGAAACCACGGGGCAGTTCTATTCACGCCGCTTCGTGATGACCTATCCGAACGAGCAATTGCCTGCGGGGCGTCCTCTGAAAATGGCCCCGGCGCATGATGCTATGACCGAAGCCGGGTGTAAGTGGGGCGTCAGCTGGGATCTGGAAGTGCCGCTCTATTTTGCGCCGAAAGGGTTCGAGGAAACGCCAACCCTGAAACGTTCCAATGCACACGACATCGTGGCTGAGGAGTGCAAGGTGATCCGCGAGGGTGTCGGTTTGATGGATATTACCGGCTTCTCGCGGTTCGAAGTCAGCGGCCCCAACGCGCAGGTTTGGCTGGACAGGGTGATGGCCTCGAAACTGCCTGCGCCGGGACGTGCCAAGCTGGCCCCGATGCTGGGTGAGAACGGGCGGCTGAAGGGTGACCTGACCGTTCTGAACTGGGGCGACGGGACGTGGTGGATCATGGGCAGCTATTACCTGCGCGCCTGGCACATGCGCTGGTTCGATGACCACATGATCGACGGCGTCTCGGTCCGCGATCTGGGCGAAGAATACTGCGGCTTCGCCGTGGTTGGCCCGAAATCGCAGGCGGTGGTCGAGAAGCTGGCCGAGCAGGATATCTCGGGTCTGAAATTCATGGGCTGCGGCGAGTTCGATATCGGTCTGGTCCGCGCCCGTGTGGCCCGAATGTCGGTAACAGGCGAGAAAGGGTACGAGATCAACTGCCGTTATGGCGACCACATAAAACTGCGTCGGATTTTGCTGGAAGCCGGGGCCGACGAAGGCATCCGAGAATGTGGCTTCAACGCGATGCTGTCCACGCGGCTTGAGAAGAGCTTTGGCATCTGGTCGGCGGAATTCACACAGCTTTATACGCCGGGGATGACCGGAATGGATCGCTGGATCGACTGGGATAAATCCTTTGTCGGCAAAGAGGCTGCCTTGGCGGAACGCGACGGCAACGGACCGGCCCAAGTGCAGGTCACGCTGGAGGTCGACGCATTGGACGCTGACGCCAGCGGGTACGAGCCCATCTGGGCGGACGGCGAACGCGTGGGCTTTGTGACCTCGGGCGGCTACGGCCACTATACCGGCAAATCGCTGGCAATGGCGCTGGTCAACCGAGACAAGGCCGAGCCGGGGACCGAGTTGTCAGTGCATGTGGTCGGTGTCGAACGCTCTGCACGGATTGTTGCGCCATCACCGTACGACCCGCAAGGCAAAGCGATGCGAGGCTGAACATGGAAGCTCAACGTGGCAGACGCAGGCGGGGACGGGGGACCGAGGCCGCCCCCGCGCCCAAACGGGATGTGAATTACCGCCAGCTCAGAAACCCGTTTCCGCCGATGGAGGTGTTCTCGGCGGATCAGATCGCCGACATGCACGCGTCGTCCTTACGTCTGTTGCAGGAACTGGGCATCAAGGTGCTGCTGCCCGAAGCGCGGACGTTGTTCGCCAAGGCAGGGGCCAAGGTCGATGAAGACACCGAGATGGTGTTTATTGGCAAGGATATGGTCGAGGCCGCTGTCGCCTCGGCCCCCAAATCCATCGCTTGCCGGGCAGGGGCGCGGCATCGGGATTTCACGCTGGAACTGGGATCGTTGGTCTTTCAACCTGGTGCTGCGGCCCCCAACGCCACCGATCTAGAACGCGGGCGGCGGCCGGGATCGGGACGCGACTATCTGGAATTCCTGAAGCTCACCCATCATTTCGACGTGTTCCAGATGATCTCGCCCCTGGTCGAACCGCAGGACGTGCCGACCAACGTGCGACACTACTTCACGACGCGCGCGCAGATGGAGCTGACGGACAAGTTCCCTTTCTTCTTCTCGCGTGGAAAACCGCAGGTTTTGGACAGTTTTGAGATGCTGTCTATCGCACGAGGGCTTTCGGATGACGAATTCCGGGGTAACGCGCATTGTTATACGATCATCAACACCAACAGCCCGCGCACGCTGGATATTCCGATGGCGCAAGGGTTGATCGACTTTGCGCGGCACGGCCAAATCTCGATCATCACACCGTTCACGCTAATGGGCGCGATGGCTCCGATCACCGTGGCGGGCGCTATCACTCTGTCCCATGCCGAGGCGCTGGCCGCGCTGACCCTGACGCAGCTCGCCAACCCCGGCGCACCGGTGTGTTATGGGACGTTCACAAGTAACGTAGACATGAAATCGGGCGCGCCTGCCTTCGGGACGCCTTCGCACTTTCAGGCGTCCTTGGCGGCGGGGCAGTTGGCGCGGCATCTGGGCCTTCCGTGGCGCTCGGCTGCAGGCTCGGCCTCGAACATCAACGACGTACAGGCGGCGAATGAAAACCAGTTCGGCCTGTGGGGCTGTCTGATGGCCGGGGCAACCGTGATCATCCACTCGGCCGGGTGGCTCGAAGGCGGCTTGACCGTATCCTACGAAAAACTGGTCAGCGATGCCGAAGTGCTGAACATGGTGGCCGAGCTGTGCAATGGCGCGCAGGCCGGTGCCTCCGAGATCGGGTTCGAAAGTGCCCTGCGTGAGGTCGACCCCAGCGGGCATTTCTTTGCCACCAGTCAGACAATGGAGCGCTATAACACCGAGTTCTACCAACCCCATCTGCACGACTATGCCAATTTCGGCACCTGGACGGAACGCGGATCGGTCGATGCCAACCATCGCGCGACCGGGGTCTGGAAGGACATCCTTGCCAATTTCGAATCCCCCGTTCAGAACTCTGACCGGCTGGGCGATCTGCACGACTTCATTGCCCGACGCACAGAGGAGGGCGGCGCGCCGCCCGAGAGTTGAATGAGCAAACCGATCCTGCACCGCGACGACCCCGAGGCCGAGCCTCTGGTGGGTAACATAAAGGTCACGCGCGACGACTGGTTGAACGTGGCGATGGACGTCCTGATCTCGGACGGGATCGACCAGATCAAGGTGCTGAATCTGGCCGAGCGGATGGCGGTATCGCGGTCTTCGTTCTATTGGTATTTCAAATCGCGGCAAGAGCTGCTGGACGCGTTGTTGGCACGCTGGCAGGCGACCAACACCGCTGGGTTGATCCGTCAGGCCGAGGCCCCGGCAGACACGATCACGGGCGCGGTGTGCAATGTGCATCGCTGCGTGGTGAACACCGATCTGTTCGACACCGCGCTGGATTTCGCCATCCGCGACTGGGCGCGTAAATCGGGCAAAGTGCGTCGTGCGCTGGATCAGTCGGATGCGCGGCGGCTGGAGGCTTTGCACGCCATGTTCGCGCGCTATGGCTATCCCGAGGTCGAGGCTGAGACCCGAGCCCGCGTGCTGTATTACATGCAGATCGGATACGATCTGGCGCAACTGAACGAACCCATGTCTGTGCGGATCGCCATGGTGCCGCATTATTTGTTTGTCTTCACTGGGGTTGAGCCGCGCCGTGAAGAGATCGAGGAATTCAGCGCCTATTCCCGGCGCTACTGGACAGGAGATCCGTCATGACCCAACCAGAAGCAATCATCATCGGAACAGGCGTGATCGGCGCAGCTATCGCGTTCGAGATGGCCAAGGCCGGGTGGAAAACCTTGTCACTGGATCGCAATACGCAGGTTGGGCATGGCTCAACCGCTGGGTCATGCGCGATTATTCGGATGCATTACTCCACCTTTGATGGCACCGCTTTTGCGTGGGAGGGCTATCACTATTGGCGCGACTGGGCCGCGTATCTGGGCTTGCCAGAAAACGCCAATCTGGCGCAGTTCCGCGAGACCGGGTGCCTGGTGATGAAGACCGAGGCCAACGGGATGTTGGAAAAACACATGGTTAACAGCGCGGATCTGGATTGCCCGTTCGAGGAATGGACACCCGAGAAGATCACCGAGCGCTTGCCCGTCTATTCCATGGACAGTTTCACACCGCCAAAACGCATGGACGATCCTGAGTTTGGCCAGTCCAACGGACGGAAGATGCAAGGCGGAGTGTTTTGGCCACAGGCAGGCTATGTGACTGATCCGGCATTGTCGGCGCAGAACCTGATGGATGCCGCCAAACAGCACGGGGCCGAGGTGCGAACGGGGGCCGAGGTGGTTGAAATTCTGACGGAGGCCGGGCGCGTAGCTGGGGTCAAGCTGGCCAATGGTGAGGAGATCCGTGCCAAGGTGGTAGTGAATGTGGCCGGGCCGGGGTCGGCCATCATCAATGGTATGGCAGGGGTGCTGGATGATATGACCATCGAGACGCGCCCTCTTCGGCAAGAGGTCGTGCATGTGCCTGCGCCCGAAGGGTTCGATTTTGAAAACGATGGCACCATCGTCTCGGACAGCGACATCGCGCTGTATTGCCGCCCCGAGCATGGCAACCACATCCTTGTGGGCTCGGAAGACCCGGAGTGCGATCCGCATCAGTGGTGCGAGGATGATGTCAACTACAACCGTGATTTCACCGACCAATGGACCACGCAGGCGATGCGCTATGCCCAGCGGGTTCCTAGCCTGGGCATCCCGTCTAAGACGCGTGGTGTGGTGGACCTATATGACGCCTCGACCGACTGGATTCCGATCTATGACAAATCCAGCCTGCCGGGGTTCTACATGGCCTGCGGCACAAGCGGGAACCAATACAAGAACGCGCCGATTGCCGGCAAGATGATGGCTGCTCTGATAGACTATGTCGAAGGTGGCGCCGATCATGACGCCCAACCGCTGCAGTTTACGTTGCCCTATATCAATCGCGTGATCGACGTGGGGTTCTATTCCCGGAAACGCCCGATCAACGAGGAAAGCAGTTTTTCAGTTTTGGGGTAGTTTAACGCGTAAAACGCTCTAACCTTTCTGGGGACTGCAACAAGGCGGACCCCAGAATGACCGATACTCAGACCCGAGTTTTGATTCTTGGAAGCGCGCCGGCTGCCGTTGCAGCGAAAGATTGGGAGCGTTCGCCATTTACGCACATAGTTGCGATCAACAACGCCTGGCGTATTCGTAATGATTGGGATGTACTGATCCACCCCGAGGACTTCCCGGTCGAGAACCGACCCGCCGCGGCGCTTAGCAGTCAATCCATTGTTGGTGCCGCAGACTACGTACCTTTGCAAAATGACTATGGTGGGTTCGTCTACGCGGGCGGCACGATGGCCTTTACCGCAGGGTACTGGGCACTGGCTGCGCTTCGACCCTCTGTGTTGGCATATTTCGGCTGTGATATGGTATACCCCAGCGCTGGAAAGACACATTTCTATGGAACCGGGGCGGCCGATCCTTTGCGCGCTGACGTTTCGCTCAGGTCGCTTGAAGCAAAGTCGGCTCGGCTTGGGTTGTTCGGTGCTGCTCAGGGATGTCGGATCGTGCGGCTTTCCAACGGGGAAAGCAGGCTGGTCTATCCTTCGGTCGCTTCGACATCGCTTGGTTCGGTCGATCTTCCGTGCACGCATGGGATGAGTGCGGCATTGCAGCGTGAAAAAGAGCTGGGTTACTACGTGCCGTCGGGTCGCTATTGGGAGCATTCGGATGCGTTTGACACCGACCGAATAGATGAACTGGACAAGATGTGGCTGTCAGCTTACCGGCAGAGTGCGTTGGGTAAGGTCGCCTAAGCTGCGAATTTCACCCAGGCCCAGACCATTGCGACATAGGTTAGATTGTGCAGGCACTGATCCAGCCCGGCCGCGCGCCAAAAGGCCGCTTGCGTTGGCATTAGTTGCTTTTTGTCGGAATAGCTGGCCTTTGCGAAATCAATATTGAAATGAACGATCCATTCCAGCGCGGCGATGATAAGAATAAATGCCCAAGGCGAGCCAAATAGTAGGAAAACAATGACGGACCCCACAACATGCACTGCCGCATGTTGTGCGCGTCCCATATGAAAATATTCCCCGCGTCCCGCCAGCATTTTCGGCGTTTGGAGGTAATAGTCCGCAAACATATGTTTGATCTGCAATAAGCAGAGCATCAAAAACACTGCGCCTAAATTGGCAGGCAAATTAATCCTCCCGACATCGTCCTGATATAAACACTAGGCGGTAACTTGTGGTTGCGCAAATGAACTTGTTCACATTCGGCGAAAATCTGATCAAATTGGAAACTGTTTGCGTCGCTGGCTACGATTGCGGTAAATTCAAACCATTGGATTTGCGACAATGTCGCCAAGATCGGGTCAGTGATCCGCAACAGGGGCAGGTTCCATAGAACGCACGATTTTCCGCTTTATTTGGAAATACTCCAAACGCGATCAGTTGATCTTGCTGGCCGTGACTGCGACGCTGTTTCCTCTGCTTTACCTGACGCTGGAATTGCCAAAACGGATCATCAACGATGCGATCGGGGCCGGAAGCTCGGTGGTGAACGTGATGGGCTATCAGTTGCCGCAGACCACCTTCCTGATCATCCTGTGTTTCGCGTTTCTGGCTGCGGTTCTGGCCCACGGCCTGATGAAAATGCGGATCAACACGATGAAAGGCGTTCTGAGCGAGCGGATGCTGCGTCGTTTCCGGTATCAACTAATCAGTCGCGCGCTGCGCTTTCCCCAACCTTATTTCGAGCGCGTCAGCCAGGGTGAGATGGTCTCGATGATCACTGCCGAAAGCGAGCCGATGGGTGGGCTGATGGGGGACGCGATTAGCCAACCCGTGCTGCAGGCCGGGCAGATGATCACCATCCTGTCTTTCCTGTTTCTGCAAAGTGTCTGGTTCGGCCTTGCCGCGGTTGCCTTAATCCCGGTGCAGGCCTGGTTGATCCCCAAGCTGCAACGCCAGATCAACCTGTTAAACAAAAGCCGGATTCAAGAAGTTCGTATTCTGGCCGCCCAAATCGGGGAAAACGCGGCGGGCGCGTCGACGCTGCGCACGAATGGGGGGTGGCGGTATCGTCGTGCGATGATCTCGGACCAGCTGGGGCGGCTGTTCAGCATCCGTTTCGAGATTTACCAGAAAAAGTTCTTTATGAAGTTCATCAACAACTTCATTTCGCAACTGACGCCGTTCTTGTTTTATCTGGTCGGCGGTTTGCTGGTTCTACAGGGCTCGGTCTCGCTGGGTGCGCTTGTCGCGGCGCTGGCGGCCTACAAGGACCTGAGCTCTCCGTGGAAAGAGCTGCTGACCTACTACAATCAGACTCAGGACATGTCATTGCGCTGGGACGTAGTGGTTGAACGGTTTGCACCCGCGGGGATGGTTGACGAAAAACTGTTTGAAGGCGAACCAGACAGCACGCCGCGCCTGAACGGCGATATAGCACTGGATCACGTCTCGGTCCGGGATATGGACGGCAATCAGGTTCTTGATGACCTGAACCTGACCTTTCCCGGTGGAAAAACCATCGGCGTCGCAGCCCCCAGCGAAGAAGATCGGCGCGCCCTGGCAGAATTGCTGACGCGCGAGATCATGCCTTCGTCCGGGCGGGTTGAAATCGGGGCGGAAAACATGGCCGACCTGCACCAAGGCGTCGTTGCTGCACGAGTTGGATACGCGTCTTCGCGTCCGGTGATGTTTCAAGGCTCGTTGGGCGACAACGTTATGATGCCGATGAGGTTCAAGCCGGTGACAGGCGGGGTCGAAGATCATGACTTTGCAGAGACCCGGCGGGCAGGGAATAGCGACGATCCCTACAGAGCCGAATGGCTTGACCCTTCGCGGGCTGGTGTTGAAAACGCCGAATCTCTGCGCGACTGGTGGCTGCATCTGATCGACGGCATGGGCTCGGGCGCGGCGCTTTTCCAACGTGGTGCAGAACAGGTCTTTGAACCGGACGAACATCAGGATCTGGCCCGGAAGCTTATTGAATTGCGACCCCTCGTACAGCAGGCGGTGCGAGATGCCGGGCTTGAACAGCAGGCCCTGATCTTCGACTGGTGCTGCTACAATCCTGCCTTACCCGTTGCCGAAAACCTGCTGTTCGCGACCCCGCGTGTGCCTGTGACGCAGGACTTGCTGGCCCGCCAACCTGTCTTTTTGGGAGAGCTGCGAGAACTGGGCCTGGACGAGACACTGGTCAACCTGACGCGCGATGTGGTGGATATGCTGCGGCAGATCTTTGGTCTGGACGGCACAGACCATCCGCTGTTTCGAAAGCTGGGCCTTGAAGCACAGACTTATGAAAGCGCGATAGAATTGCTGGAGCAGACGCGGGATGAGGGGGTCTCGGGTCTGAATGACGAACAGCTTGCTAACCTGCTTGCCGTTCCCGTTGTGATTTCGGCCGAGCAAATCGGTCCGGCATTTTCAGATGAACTGAAAAACCGCATCCTTGAACTGCGTCACAGTCATTCGCATAAACTGCTTGAGGCTTTGCACGACGTGTTTGTGCCACTGAATGCCGAAGAATTTGCGCCCGGCCTGACGGTGATGGAGAATGCGCTGTTCGGCAAGGTCAGCCAGATTGGGGGTGCGCGTTCAGATGAGGTGCGCAAACTGATCGTGGATGTTCTTGACCGCAACGGGGCACGGCCACAGGTGGTCGAATTGATCTATGACGTTCCGGTGGCCCTGGGTGGTCAGAATCTGCCGGCGGTTTTTGCCGAGCCGCTCTCGTTCACGCGCGCGACGATAAAGAAACCGGATATCCTGATTTTGGACAATGCGCTGGCCAGCTATGACATGGCCACGCAGGTGGCGGTCTATAAGAATATACGCTCTTTGCTGCCGGAGACGACCGTCATTTATCTGAACGATCAGTATGACAATCCGGATGTATTCGACATGTATGTCGAAATCCGGCAAGGTCGGGTGGTTTCAGATGAAGGACCTGCAGACGTGGAAGAAGACAGTGCAGCCTCGGCCGACTTGGCGCGCAAGCTGCGCGCTCTTGAGCAGACGCCGCTGTTTTCGGGTCTTGACCGTCGTCAGCTGCGCCTTTTGGCCTTTGGTGCCCGCTGGTTTGATGCCAAGCCTGGCGAGGTTGTGTTCCTCAAGGACGACCAACCCACAGATGGGGCCTATGTGGTGTTGGAAGGCGAGGCGGGTCTGTATCTGCCACAACCTGACGGACCGGATCAGTTGATCACAAAAGTTGGTGCAGGAGCGCTGGTCGGAGAGCTGGGCCTGATCCGCAAAGAGCCGCGCGCACTGAGCATGCTTGCCGAGACGAACCTGTCCTGCCTGCGGATCGGGGAAGAAGAGTTCTTGGCCGTTGTCGAAAACGATGCCGCCACGGCCTTTAAGCTGATGCAGGTGATTGCAGGGTATGTGTCAAACTAGTCTTGCGGTTTACAGAACAGGTCGTAAAGCAAACCAATCATTTGGGCTGTGTTTCCGTCCTGCAACGAATAGTAGATCGTTTTCCCCTCGCGCCGGGTCGACACCAGCCCCTCGCCGCGCAATCGCGCCAGCATCTGGCTGACGGCGGCTTGTCGGATATTCAGCAGGTTCTCAAGCTCACCTACTGATTTCTCACCTTCGCCCAAATGGCAAAGGATCATCAGGCGGCCTTCATGGGCCAGAATTTTCAAGAACGCAGCGGCATGCGCGGCGCTCTCTTGCATATCTGAAAGGGCGCTGTCCTGATCCTGAGCGTCTTTTTCCTTAAGTGTCACGTGGGGGCCTGCTTGCGATAGGGGGTCAAGGTAATATGCCCCAAACCGCAGCAGTTTGTCACCCCTCGGTTGCAGGGGCACCGCCCTGAAACGCATTGCCGTCGACGTAATTGCAGGGCTCTTCCTGCATCTGAAGGTGTAATCCGTCACCTGTGAAAGGATGCGCCCGCGCCAAGTCTTCGTCGACATCGATGCCCAAGCCTGCAGCCGTAGGTGCCGTTACAAAGCCGTTTTCAACGCGCAACTTGCTTTTGATCAGGGCGTCGTGAAATGGGGTCTCGATCGTTTCCAGCAAAAGCAGATTTGGGATCGAAGCCGCCAGATGAATATTCGCGGCCCATTCCACCGGCCCCGCGTATAAGTGCGGAGCCATTTGTACGTTAAAGACCTCGGCCATTGCAGCGACTTTCTTCATTTCCCAGATGCCACCGGCACGGCCCAGTGCAGGTTGAAGAATCTCGGCTGCGCCAGCGCGCAGGACGGCTCCGAATTCGGCCTTCGTGGTCATCCGTTCGCCTGTTGCCACAGGAATTCGGACATTGCGGGCAACGCGGGCCATGTCCTCGATCATGTCGGGGGGTGTGGGTTCTTCGAACCACAGTGGCGAATATGTCTCTAGCGCCTGACCCAGGCGGATCGCACCGGCGGTGTTGAATTGGCCATGGGTTCCGAACAGCAGATCTGCCTTGTCGCCCACGGCCTCACGGATGGCCTTGCAGAAGGCGACAGACATCGAGATATCGGACATTGCAGGCATATGCCCGCCGCGTATTGTATAAGGCCCGGCAGGGTCGAACTTGACCGCTGTAAAGCCGCGTCGAACCATTTCAGCAGCGCATTCAGCTGCCTGATCAGGTGCAGTCCAAAAGTCGTTAAGATTATGCTGGGGTAGGGGGTACAGATAGGTATAGGCGCGGATCCGATCATTCACCAGCCCACCCAGCAGAGCGTAGACGGGACGGTCGCGATCTTTGCCCAGAATGTCCCAGCACGCGATCTCGAGCCCCGAAAACGCGCCCATAACTGTCAGATCGGGTCGTTGTGTAAAGCCGCTGGAATAGGCGCGGCGGAACATAAGCTCGATGTTTTCGGGGTTTTCGCCCTGCATGTGACGCTCAAAGACGTCCCGAATGACGTGGCGCATAGCATCAGGGCCTACAGATGAAGCATAGCATTCGCCCCAACCGGTTATGCCTGTGTCGGTCGTGACTTTGACCAATATCCAATAGCGCCCGCCCCAACCGGGTGCCGGCGGAGCGGTCACAATGATGTCGAGGTCCTGCAGCTTCATGGCGTCTCCTCCGGTCGTTTGCCTCAGGCTTTGTCGAACATGATCACGTTTCGCTTGGCCGAACCGGTTTTGGTGTCTGCGATCGCCTCGTTGATCTGCGACAACGACCACCGGCCTGAGATCAGCTCGTCCAGTTTCAGCCGCCCCTGTTCATACAAGTCAATCATCCAGGGAATATCGCGCTGTATGACCACGTCGCCCATCTTCGATCCGATCAGGCCTTGCCCTAGCGCTGCAAGGATAACGGGTTCATAGCTTGACTGATCACCTGAATGAGGCATCCCGATCATGACAGCCTTCCCACCGGGTCCAAGATAGCGGGGTGCCTGATCGTAGGCTGGGATGGCGCCCACCGTGATCAGCACGGCGTCGGCCCCACGCCCGCCCAAGGCTTTGTAGGCGTCCTTCCATGGTGACTTCGACGTCGCCAAGACACCATGCGTCGCACCGAACTCTGCAGCGATGTCCAACTTATCTTCGGTCATGTCGACGGCCACAATGCGCCGCGCTCCGGCGATACGCGCGCCTTGAATGGCGTTTAGCCCCACGCCGCCAGCACCGATCACGACCACGTCCTGCCCTGGACGCAAACCGGCGGCGTTCACCGCGGCACCCACGCCGGTGATCACACCGCAGGACAATAGGCTAGCTACATCCTTGGGCATGTCTGACGGGATTTTCACGATCTGACGGTGGCTGACCACAACTTTTTCGGCAAAGGCACCGCAGGCCATGGCCTGTTCCAGCGGTCCACCGTCGGCTGTGCGCAGCGGCCCTTTAACGGTGTCATATGGCGTTTCGCAAATCGTTGGGTTGCCGCCTGCACAAGACGGGCAGGATCCGCAGGCGCGGATGAGGGTGACGACAACCGGGTCGCCGATGGCAAAGCCCCCAACTGCCGGACCAACCGCAGTAATGACGCCCGCGGCCTCGTGCCCATAAACGGCAGGCAGGAACCCACCCCAAGCACCGCTTGCGTAGGATATATCCGAGTGGCAGATCGCGACCGCGTCCAGAGTGACTTCGACCTCGCCCGTTTGAGGTGGCGCGATTTGGATGTCCTCGATGACCAAGGGGTCACCGAAGGCCCGGCAGACGGCGGCTTTGATTGTTTGCATCTCTTCCCTCATTTCCTTTGGGTCACGGTGGCGCGCCGGATTGCAGGCTGCAAGGTGGAATCCGTCACAGCGGTGTCGCTGTTACACTTTTTTGGGTTTTGCTTTCAGAAAGGCTGCAAAGCCGACGACCATCAAGACCATGGCCAGCAAGAAAGGGGCACCCGGCAGATAAAGTCCCGTATCTGGTCTGGCAAACTGCGCAAAGACGCTGGTCATCAGCAAGGGGGAAATCACCATCGATAGGGCATGCAGTGAGGTAAGGACGCCCTGCAACTCGCCTTGCTGGCTGTCCGGCGTAGCCTTGGACATCATCGCTTGCAAGGCGGGGGTCACAACCGCACCCAACGCGGTGAGAGGGATCATCAGCAATGCGATCAGACCACTTGTCAGAAACGCCAGAATAGCGAAGCTGATAATCTCGATGACCATGCCGTAGATGATCGTTCCTCTTTCGCCCAGATACCGGGTAGCTGGCCGGATCAACCCGCCTTGAACGGCAGCCATGCCAATTCCATAAACACCAAGGGACAAGCCGATCATCTGGGGGGACCACCCAAACCGTTCAGTGGTGAAATAAGCCCAGATGGCAGGGTATACGTAAATTGAGATCGAATAGAGGAAATAGACCCACAGCATCGGGCGAATGCCGGGCAATCCCGCAATGGCGCGGAGGGAATTAATCGGGTTTGCGCGGCGCAGATTGAAAGCTCTGCGCGTTTTGTCGGTCACGGTTTCGGGCATTACGAAAAGACCAATTGCAAAGGTCACCAATGATAATGCAGCGGCTGCCCAGAAGGGCGCACGGGTCCCGTATTCGCTCAGCAGGCCGCCGATCACGGGGCCCAAAACGAACCCGACGCCGAAAGCTGCGCCGAGCAGACCGAAATTGGCCGCCTTTTCTGCGGGTTTGGAAACATCTGCCATAAAGGCTGCTGCAGTGGCGTGGGTGGCCGCTGTGACTCCGCCGACAATCCGCCCAACCAATAGCAGCCAAATACTGCCCGCCAATGCCATCACCACATAGTCCAACGACATAACGAACAATGACACCAGCAGAACTGCCCTGCGCCCATAGGCGTCTGAAAGATTGCCGAGGATGGGGCCGAAGACGAATTGCATTGCCGCAAAGGCAGTGCTGAGAACACCTCCCCAAACTGCTGCACCGGCCAGCGTACCGCCCTGAACTTCGACGATGAGTTCGGGCATGATCGGCAGAACCAGCCCAATGCCCATTGCGTCGATCATGACTGTGAGCAGGACAAAGAGAAAGGGAAGACGCATGGAAACCGCTGAGTGAATACTCCGGCACTCTAGCCACAGAGTTTATCGCTGAAAAGTGGCTTACGTCCCGCCCTCGTGGGGCAAGTCAATTGCGATACTGTCCAATATTTCGGCCAGCTGACCCGGATGGGAAAAGAACGGAGAGTGAGAGCTGTCGATGCTATGCCGCATGGCTTCGGGAACGCCGAAACTCATCTGCTTTTGATACTCGGGCGGGATCGTGCGGTCGTCGGTGGCTTGGATATAAGCCTTGGATACGCGCGCGAATGCATCGCTGAGCGGCAGGGGCGCATCTTGCGGCGCAATGGCCTGAGGACATAGCCGCGAAAGCGCATAGGGTACGGTTTCAGCCGGGCAGTCGTGATAAAACAGATCCTGAACCCGCTCGGGCTTGACCGTGTAGGATAGACCATCTGCCGATTTATCCACTGCATCTCCGATGGTCTGACGAGGGGACTGTCGGCGCATCTCGATCATCGACATCCCGTCCTTGGGAAGGTAGGCGCACAAATACACCAAGGCGCGCATCCTTGTCGGCTGGGCCTCGGCCGCGGCGCTGATCGGGTAGCCGCCCCATGAATGCCCGACGACAATCGTCTGCGGCGAACACGCCTTGAGTACCGCGTCGCGGCATCCCTGCAATGTCACCTCGGAAACCGGTGTCGGATCCGCACCGTGGCTAGGCATGTCGATTGCGCGTGCCGTATGCCCCAAGGCGGCAAGTTCGGGGATCAGATCGCGCCAGCACCACGCACCGTGGCATGAGCCATGGACCAAAAGGAAATCTGCCAATGCTGTTCTCCTTCAGATATGCCCGATATCCGCCAGGAAACGGCTTAGAATCGCTGCGTATTCCTGGGGTTGCTCGACACAGGGCAGATGCCCGGCTCGGCGCATTAGTTCAAAACGAGAGCCGGGGACAAGATCAATGGTTTCTCGTACCAGATCAGGCGGAGTTGAGCCATCCTCGCTGCCGGCAATGCCCAGTGTAGGCAACCTTAAGCCGCTGGTTGGCGTATAGAAATCCGTGCCTGAAATCGCCGCGCAGCATCCCAAATATCCGTCCTCGGGTTGTCGCGCCATCATGTTGCGCCATAACAGGTGATCTGGCGTCGCCCGAAAGCCTTTTGAGAACCAGCGTTCCATTGTGGCGTCTGCCAGCGCTTCGATCCCACCTTCACGAATAACGTCCATACGCTGGTGCCACATCGCTGGTGTGCCGATTTTGGCCGCGGTGTTCGACAAGACCAAGCCCCGGATCAAGTCCAACCGTTTGACGGCCAAGCCTTGTGCGATCAGCCCGCCAATCGAAAGGCCCACGAACACACAGTCCCGGATTTCGAGGTGATCCAGCAGGGATTCTGCATCTCGAACCAGCGCCCCCATAGAATACGGAGCGGGTGGTGCAGAAGACAGCCCGTGCCCCCGTTTGTCATACCGGATCAGACGAAGCCCGGCCGGCAGATGAGGCAATACGGCGTCCCAAAGCCGCATATCCGTGCCCAGCGAATTGGCGAATACGACCGGTGGCCCGCTTGGATCGCCATCCTCGCGGTAGTGGAGCTTTATGTCCCCGAAATCTGCAATTTGCATGACATAATCCCCGTTCGTCATACGTTAAGCCAGCACCTTGCCTTATCGGTCCTGTGTTGTCAGGTCAGGAATTCCAGCGCTTTTCCAAAGACTTCCGGGTCAGCGTTGCCGCCAGATGCCACTACGATAACAGAGTCGCCTTCAATTTCGGTACCACGGTACAAAGCGGCAGCCAACGACACAGCGCCGCCTGGCTCCAACACTATTTTCAATCGCAAAAATGCTAGGGCCATGGCGCGAAGGGCTTCCTCTTCCGTGACCGAAAGGCCCGGACCGCACAAACGGTTCAGGATGGGAAAGGTGAGGTCGCCGGGCTGCGGTGTAAGGATCGCATCGCAAAGATTGCCGGATGTCGCCTTGTTCGTCTGAATATGCCCGGTCGCCAATGAGCGTTTCACATCGTCAAATCCTTCGGGCTCACACGGGCGGGGGCGAAGCCCCGGAGCGTGACCCTCCAATGCCAGCGCGATTCCAGACGTCAGCCCGCCTCCGCCGCAGCAGACAAGAACGTCGGCTTGGGTGACACCAAGGGCAGTGGCTTGCCGGGCGATCTCCAATCCCGTCGTGCCCTGACCCGCTATAACCTGTGGTTCGTCATAGGGTCGGATCAGCGTCAAGCCACGCTCGGCTGCAAGGGCTTCGCCGATCTCTTCACGGCTTTCATTGGCACGATCGTACAACACCACTTCTCCGCCCAAAGCGCGGGTGTTGTTGATTTTCAACTGCGGCGCGTCCGAGGGCATGATGATGACGGAGGATATGCCGTGTTGTGCGGCGGCATACGCTACCCCCTGTGCGTGGTTGCCCGACGAATAGGCGATCACACCGCTCTCGCGCTCGGCTTCACCCAATGCGGAGATGGCCGACCAAGCCCCCCGAACCTTGAAACTGCCCGTGTGCTGCAGGCATTCGGGTTTAACCAGAACCCGACGGCCAGCAAGTTCATCAATGAACGGAGAGGATAGCAGTGGCGTTTCCCGCACATGTCCTTTCAGCCGTTCAGCGGCAGCTTCGATCATTTGCAATGTGCTCATAGGGCGTCCAGTGTTTTTCGGATCAGATCAAGCGATTCAGGTTCATCCAGAAAAGGCGCATGGCCCCGGTCTGGAACCGAGACAGAGACCAGCCCCGGATGTCGATCATGCATCTCGGCCAGGGTCTGCTCGCTTAGCACGTCCGAGTTTTCGCCGCGAATAACACCGGTCGGGATGTTTCGCAGAGCTTCAAAGAACAGCCACATGTCCGGTATCGCGCCTGCCGCTGCCTGATCCAGAAGAGCGGTGCGCAGGTTTGGGTCGTAGCGCAGTTTCAAACCTTGCGGGGTTTCCTCGTTCTGGAATTCAGCCATTTGTCGCCACCTTTGCAGTGGGACACCGGGAAAATGCGCCTGCATCATGTGCTGAAGGGCACGCGCCGCGTCGTCATAGGTCTTTGATACGGGTTGTATGCCGACATAGTCCATGATCTTGGCGATACCCGACGTATCGATGACAGGGCCAATATCGTTAAGCACAACTGCGGCCAGACGCTCCGGGTGGCTGGCAGCCAGTGCCATGGCGATCAGACCCCCGCGTGACGTTCCGATCACTGATACCCGCTCAAGGCCAAGGTGATCCAGCAATTCAATGGCGTCATGCGCTTCGCGCAAGACGTTGTAGTTTCCATGGTCGGGGTCATAATCCGATTGTCCCCGCCCCCGGTAATCCATCGCGATCATTCGATGATCGGCCATATGTGGCGCCAGAAACGAAAAATCCTGCGTGTTACGGGTCAGCCCTGCAAGACAGAAAACAGGCGCGCCGGACCCGGTGTCCTCGAAATATAGTTTCTTGCCGTCAGTGGTCGTGAAAAAGGGCATTACAGTCCTGCGATTTGGGGAATGGTCGTCAGGTCGGACAGTACATGCGCAGGCTTCCATGGCAAGCGATCCATCGGCTCCTGTGCCCGGTTGACCCAAGTGGTCACGAAGCCGTACCCGCTGGCCCCCGCGGCGTCCCACCCGTTTGAACTGACAAACAGAACCTCGTCCCGCGCGCATCCGAAACGTTGTTGAACCAGATCATAGACTTTGGAATGCGGTTTGAAGACGCCGACACTTTCGACCGACAGAACATCGTCCAGTACATCGCCGATGCCGGCCGATTGGACCGCTCCGTCAAGCATCGGAGGGGAGCCGTTCGACAGTATTGCAGTCTGAAGGCCGCCAGCTTTCAGAGCGGCTAGCATGGCGGGAACCTCGGGGTAAGTCTGCAATTCCCAATACAGGTCCAGCAAGCGCTGTCGCAAGGTCGCGTTGCCGTCCAGACCAGTGGCCTCCAGCGCCCAGTCCAACCCATCTTGGGTCACGTCCCAAAAATCAGCATGAGCGTCGGCAACGGCGCGCAGCCATGTGTATTGCAACTGTTTCAGCCGCCAGTAATTCGCCAGATCGGGCCACTTTTCCTGCAGTGATTCAAAGCCCGGTTCTGCCGCGGCCTGTCGTGCCGCAGCCGCAACATCAAAAAGCGTGCCATAGGCGTCGAAAACGCATGTTGTGATCGGCATCGTGTCCCCTCCATCCATCCGGCGCAGGTTTGCACAACAGGTGGTCGCTTGAAAGGGGGAAGGGTTTACAATGACGTGTCAGCCCCTAGGGTTGGCCGTTCAACTCTTTAACGGCCGGAGGCCAGAATGACCGCAATCAAACAGGGCGACACTGTTCGCATTCACTACACCGGTACGCTGTTGGACGGAAACGTCTTTGACAGTTCGGACGGGCGCGACCCGTTGGAGTTCGTGGTGGGCTCGGGCCAGATCATCCCGGGTCTGGACAGTGCGATGCCGGGTCTGACGGTTGGCGAAAAGAAGCGAGTCGAGATTGCCTGCGTTGATGCCTATGGACCGATTAATCCAGAAATGCGGCAAAGTATCCCCCGCGAAGGTATCCCGGATGACATTCCCCTGACACCAGGATCACAATTGCAGATGCAGACGCCTGAAGGTCAGGTGCTGCCGGTCACCGTGGTCGAGGCTGACGACGCGACAGTGACGCTGGATGCAAATCATCCATTGGCTGGTCAGGATCTGATTTTCGACGTCGAGGTTATTTCGGTCAACTGACCTATCGTAGAAGGGAGGATCAGCCTGTAATCAGGCTGGTCCAGGATTCGAACTCTGCACGAACCTGCGGCTGCGTGAAAAACACAAACAACATTAACAATGTTGTTAGGCCCAGCAATGCAATCCGCCCGCGTACCCCTAGAAAACCCGATTTACGACGGGACCTAGAGGAGCGCGCGTTGCTTGCAACAATATGATCAGCTTTGCTCATGCCGCCTGTTTTGCCGGTGAAAGATGGTCAAATCTTGGCACCGGCAGGGAAAACTCGGGTCACATAAAGTCTGGCTGCGGCATGCCCAGTACGTGGAACCCGCCATCTACCTTTATAATCTCGCCCGAGGTGCAGGCTCCGGCTTCTGATGCCAAGTACACAGCAGTGCCGCCCACGGCCTCCAGCGTCGCGTTCGCGCGCATGGGCGCATTCTGGTCGCAGAACTTGTAGGTCTTGCGTGCGCCACCGATGGCCGCACCGGCCAGTGTTTTCATCGGACCGGGCGAGATGGCGTTCACGCGAATGCCTTCGGGGCCTAGATCATTGGCCAGATAGCGTGTAGCCGATTCCAGCGCCGCCTTGGCGACACCCATCACGTTGTAGTTCGGAACCACGCGGTTCGAGCCCTGATAGGTCAGCGTCAGTAAAGTGCCACCATTGTCCTTCATCATGGGATAGGCGCGGCGGGCGACCTCGATAAAGGAGTAGGCCGATACATCCATCGAATGTTTAAAGTTCGCCCGCGTTGTGTTCAGGAACCGGCCGGTCAGTTCCGACTTGTCCGAATAGGCGATTGCGTGGACCACGAAATCAATCGTCGGCCAACGCTGAGCTAGTTCGTTAAAGGCGCGATCCAGCGATTCGTCGTCGGTCACATCCGCGTCGACCATGAAGTCGCTGCCGAGGCTTTGCGCCAAGGGCTCCAGCCGCTTTCCGAATGCTTCGCCCTGATAGGTGAAGGCCAGTTCGGCGCCCGCTTCGTGCATGGCCTTGGCGATGCCCCACGCGATCGAGCGGTCATTGGCCACGCCCATGATAAGGCCGCGTTTGCCTTTAAGAAGATCCGACATCACATTCACCCGTTATACTTTGAAAGAACCATGGATCCGTTGGTGCCGCCAAAGCCGAAGCTGTTGGTCATCACCGAGTCGAGTCCCGCATTTTCAACGACTTGCGTTGCAATTTCACCGGGCTGGATGCCTTCGGCGAGCGTTTCGACATTGATCGACGGTGTAATGAAATCATTGTCCAGCATCAGCAGGCAGAAGATCGCCTCCAATGCGCCCGCAGCGCCTTGCGCGTGGCCGGTCATCGACTTGGTCGACGAAATAGGCGGCACGTTGCCTTCGCCAAAGATGCGGCGCACGGCTTCAACCTCGCCCACATCGCCGACCGGGGTCGAGGTTCCGTGGGCGTTGATGTATCCAACCTTGCGGCCTTCGGGCAGCGTGGACAGGGCCAGACGCATCGCGCGTTCGCCGCCTTCACCCGAAGGGGCCACCATGTCATGCCCGTCCGAGGTTGCGGCATAGCCGGTCACTTCGGCATAGATCTTGGCACCGCGCGCCAATGCGTGATCAAGGTCTTCCAGCACGACGATGCCGCCGCCACCGGAAATCACGAACCCGTCGCGATTCTGATCAAAGGCGCGCGAGGCTTTGTCCGGCGTGTCGTTGTATTTCGACGACATCGCGCCCATCGCGTCGAACAGGCAGGACAGCGTCCAGTCCAGCTCTTCACCGCCGCCTGCAAACATCACGTCCTGCTTGCCCAGCATGATCTGTTCCGCCGCGTTGCCGATGCAATGCAGTGAGGTCGAGCAAGCCGAGGTGATCGAGTAGTTAATGCCCTTGATCTTGAACGCGGTCGCAAGGTTGGCCGAAATCGTTGAGCACATGCATTTCGGCACTGCAAACGGCCCGATCCGCTTGGTCGCGCCATTCTTCAGTACGGTTTGGTGCGCAGTCAGCATCGCACTGGTCGAGGGGCCACCCGAGCCGGCCACCAGACCTGTGCGCGGGTTCACCACCTGATCTTCGGTCAGACCGGAATCTGCGATCGCCTGGCTCATCGCGATATGGGCATAAGCCGCGCCGGGACCCATGAAACGCAAGGTGCGCTTGTCCACATACTCGGTCACGTCGATCTTCAGCGACCCTGCAATCTGGCTGCGGAAACCGTGTTCGACCATCTGGTCGTTGGCCTCAATGCCGGATTTGCCAGCTTTGAGTGAGGCCAGAACCTCTTGGGCATTGTTCCCGATGGAGGAGACAATCCCCAAACCGGTGACAACTACTCGACGCATATGCGTGCTCCTTATTTCGGGCCGATCAGGCTCAGGCTTCGGACAGGACGACTTTCATGTCCTTGACGTCGTAAATCATTTCACCGTCCGCTTCGACGATACCATCCGCCACACCCATGGTCAGGCGGCGCGTCTGGATCGCTTTTTTGAAATCAATTTTGTAAGTCAGCATCTTGCGGTCGGGGCGGACCATGCCGGTCAGCTTGACCTCGCCCACGCCAACAGCCATGCCACGCCCCTGCCAGCCGCGCCAGCCCAGGTTAAAGCCGGTCAGCTGCCACAGGCCATCCAGCCCCAGACAACCGGGCATAATCGGGTTGCCGGGGAAGTGGCAGTCAAAGAACCACAGGTCCGGAGTAATGTCGAATTCCGCCAAAACATGACCTTTGCCATGCGCGCCACCATCGGCTGAGATATCGGTAATCCGGTCCATCATCAGCATCGGCGGGGCGGGCAACTGCGCGTTACCGGGGCCGAATAATTCGCCACGGGCGCATTTCAGCAGATCATCCTTGTCAAAGCTGCTCGGGAATTGGGCCATTCTTGCCGCCTCTCCTGCCAGGGGTCTGTTCATTCAATCTGGCCTCGTCTAGCACCCGTATGCAAGGTCCTGCAAGAGCGGTGGCCAACATC
This sequence comes from Ruegeria sp. HU-ET01832, assembly GCF_040371315.1. Taxonomy (NCBI): domain Bacteria; kingdom Pseudomonadati; phylum Pseudomonadota; class Alphaproteobacteria; order Rhodobacterales; family Roseobacteraceae; genus Ruegeria; species Ruegeria sp. HU-ET01832. Next base: position 1,000,911 of record NZ_BAABWL010000001.1, on the reverse strand, counting down.
ATGCGGTGTTCTGTCCGTTCTTTGCGAATGAATTTCATTTGAAATTACCTGACTTCAGCACCTATATATACTTCAGCAACAAAACGGTATCGGATTCATGACACCAGAAAGCCAGAGCATAGCCACGAACTGGTTGGTTCACGCCGGACTGCGCCCGACGCGTCAGCGTGTGGCCCTGGCCGAGCTTTTGGTCGGGGACGGAAAGCACCGTCATGTGACGGCGGAAAGTCTGTTTGAATCAGCTAAAAAGAACGGCGATGCCGTGTCTTTAGCGACTGTATACAACACTCTGCGGGCATTCTGCGACGCGGGCGTTCTGCAGGAAATCACCGTCGACGGGTCGAAAAGCTATTTCGACACCAACACGCATGATCACCCGCATTTTTTCTGGGAGGATGAAGGGCGCCTGAGCGATGCACCATCCGAACAGCTTGTGATCCAGCGCCTGCCCGAAGCACCCGAAGGGGTCGAGATCGCTTCGGTCGATGTCGTGATCCGGTTGCGAAAGAAGTAACCTTACGTCGTTAATTCCGACAGGATATCTTGCGCTCGGTCCAAGAGGGTGTCCATTGGACCCGTTCCATGCCGTGCGAGCACGACGGGCTCGGCTGCGAAATCATCGGTGACAGGTCGACTTACCAGTGGCATCCCATCGTAGCTAACTGCAGCAGGGATATTCGCATAGGTCATAGCGACTCCTTCATTGTTTGCGGCCAGGCTGCGTTGGATTTCAAGTGATGCAGCGCGGTGTGCGACATTGGGTGTCTGCCCAGCTTTGCGAAACAAAGTCAGAAAGTGTTGGGCAGAAAGTCCTTCGTCCGACAGGATCAAGGGATACGCCGCGATTCCCTTCAACGAGAGATGCCTGTGCTTTGCAAGCGGATGATCCGGAGACATCACCGCGTTCGGGCATGTGATGCAGAGCGACTTGGTCGTGAACCCGGCATCCAGCGTCAGCCCATAGGTAATCGCAAAGTCGATGTCACCCTGAACTAAGCCTGAGATTAAACCTTGGAAATTATCTACCCGGTAAGTCACATGGACATCTGGAAGGCCCTCTCGCAACAGGCGCAAGGCGCGGGCGAGCAGGAAGGGGGCAAGATCGTCGAAACATCCCAATCGCAAACGAGCCGCTGCTGGCCCCGTGGAGGTTGCGTTTTCCAGTTTCGCGGCGCGCGACAGCAATGCCTCGGCCTATTCGATGAATGAGCGCCCTTGCGGGGTCAGGGTCATCGCAGCACCGCGCTTTCGTGTAAATAGCGGGTACCCCAGCTGGTCTTCGACCCGTGTTAGCGCGTTGGACAAAGCCGGTTGCGAAACATTCAGATGTTGGGCTGCTGCGGACAGGCCGCCGTATCGTCCAATGGCGCAGACATATTCGTATTGTCTAAGTGAAAGGTATAACATGACTTTATATTTAGCTTCAAAAGATATGACTTGAACAGAGACCAAGGCCATGCGCAGATCACAACGCAATCGGCACGGAGACTGACATGACCCATCCCCTTGTGACGCAAGACATGATCGACACCTATCAGCGCGACGGTGTTGTTCTGATCCGGAGACTGTTTGCCGATTATGTGGACACCTTGCGCGATGGGGTTGCGGCGAACATGGCTGAGCCTGGCCCATACGCTTCGGACAATAAGAAACAGGGCGAGACCGGACTGTTTTTTGACGATTATTGCAATTGGACGAGGGTCGAACAGTTTCAAGATGTGATCCACAATTCTCCGGCAGCTGAGGTTGCCGCCGATCTGATGCAGTCACAAACTGTTCAGATGTTTCACGACCACGTTCTGGTGAAGGAACCGGGCACCTCAATGGCAACGCCGTGGCATCAGGATGGGCCGTATTATTTTGTTGAAGGTCAGCAGACGATCAGTTTCTGGTCGCCGCTTGATCCGGTGACAAAAGCGACCTTGCGCTGCGTGGCCGGATCGCACCAGTGGGAGAAAGAGGTTCTACCGACTCGCTGGGTGTCCGAAGAAGGATTCTTTCCCGATGAAGGTCAGTACATTCCTGTCCCTGACCCGGATGCTGAAGGGATGCGCGTGGTCGAGTTCGAGATGCAGCCAGGTGACGCGGTAGCGTTCAACTATCGCACGCTGCACGGCGCGCGCGGGAATCACTCTGACAGCCGCCGTCGTGCGTTTTCACTGCGTCTGGTGGGCGATGACGCGCGCTATGTAGAGCGACCCGGTCGAACCTCACCGCCGTTTCCGGGCCATGACATGGTGCCCGGGCAGCGTCTGCGTGAGGATTGGTTTCCGATGGTATGGCCACGATAGGAGGCTTTGCCCCCGGCGCGGCAGCGCCGCACCTCTCCAGGGATAATTTTGGCCAGATGAAGGTTGGATCAGAACCACTGACCGGGTTCGATCAGGCCCAAATCCAGCAATTGGGTCGAGTTCCATTCGAACGCGACCGAGTTCCGCCACTTGAAGCTTGGGATGTCGAAGGTCGACCCGGCGTTTGATTTCAGTGCTTTAGCCGCACGGAATGAGCAGATCGCTGCGGTCAGGTTGTGGTGCCAGGGGCAAGAATACGTGTTATATTCTGGTTCGTTAAAGGTGTGATCGGGCAACAAGCGCAGATTTTTGCGGGGCTTGAATAGGCCAATCCTGTCGATGCGGCGGCGTTCATAGGGGATGTGGTCTTCGAACCTCCAGCGCAAACCACCGGACATGTCCAACTGGCGCTCTAGCGGCTGACCGTCAGGAGTGTGGCGAGTGTGGGCATAGTATCCAATGCGGTCCAGCATAGCACGATCCGGAGCCACTCCGTTGGGGAAAGCCGTAAGGTCATCGGCATACAGATCGACCACATGGGTCAACATCGCATCGCGGCGTTCTTCGGTGTGAAAGGCTAGCATCTCGCCGATGGTGCGGGTCTCGCAGAAGGGGAAGAACAGGTATTCGGCGTTGTAGCAGTAATACATCCAATTGGATGGAGCGGCTTCAATCACCTTGTTGATCGTGTCGAAAACGACGGTCCGCGGTGCGCAGGTCAACGCAACCCGGTGGATACGTTTTGTCAATTCCTCCGGCAGTGTGAATTCTGCGGGCATGAAGGCGATCAGATTGGCAAACCCAAGTTTCAGGTGATGGCGTGTTGTACTTTCGAGTTCGACATCGTCCTCGGCAAAGATCAGGGCAATCGGCCCCTTTTTCAGCGCATCCGTGCCGGATTGCAGGAAAGAGTTTACAGAGTCGTACTGCATGGCCTGTTCGCGCTCGTCTTGCTGGTGTTTTGGGTCAAAATCGGGTAATCGCGCGGGCATTGCAAGCGGCGTTCGTAAGGTATAGACGACGCCGATCCCGCGAACGCAAAGGCCTTACCCATGTCGGAACCCAAAAAGCTGTACATCAAGACCTATGGTTGTCAGATGAACGTCTATGACAGCGAGCGTATGGCCGAAACGCTGGGCGGTCAGGGATATGTAGAGACAAAAAGCCCCGATGACGCTGATATGATCTTGTTGAACACCTGCCACATTCGTGAAAAGGCTGCCGAAAAGGTCTATTCCGAGTTGGGTCGCTTCAAAGGTCTGAAAGCGGAAAAGCCCGATTTGAAGATCGGGGTGGCCGGTTGTGTTGCACAGGCCGAGGGTGAAGAGATCATGCGCCGCCAGCCTCTGGTCGATCTGGTGGTCGGCCCGCAAAGCTATCACCGTCTGCCCGAGATGGAAGCCAAGACCCGCGAGGGTGCCAAGGCGCTGGACACCGATTTCCCGGAAGAAGACAAGTTCGAAAAGCTCAAGAACCGACCCAAAGCCAAGCGCGGCCCCACGGCGTTTTTGACCGTTCAGGAAGGTTGCGACAAGTTCTGTGCCTTCTGCGTTGTGCCCTATACCCGCGGGGCCGAAGTCAGCCGCCCGGCGGATCGCATCATCCGCGAGGCGCAGGATCTGGTCGAACGCGGCGTGCGCGAAATCACTTTGCTGGGTCAGAACGTCAACGCCTATCACGGGGCTGGCCCGAACGGTGACATGACGCTGGCCGGGCTGATCTGGGAGTTGAACAAGGTTGACGGGCTGGAACGTATCCGATTCACCACGTCGCACCCCAACGACATGGCCGATGACTTGATCGAAGCGCACGGAACCTGCGACAAGCTGATGCCTTATTTGCACCTGCCGGTTCAGTCGGGCTCGGACCGAATTCTGAAACGGATGAATCGCAGCCACACGGCTGACAGCTATCTGCGCCTGATCGAACGCATCCGTGAAGCACGGCCCGATATCATGATGTCGGGCGACTTCATCGTGGGCTTCCCCGAGGAGACAGAAGAGGACTTTCAGGCCACGTTGGATCTGGTGGAGCAGGTCAGATACGGGTACGCGTATTCGTTCAAGTATTCGACGCGACCGGGAACGCCGGCGGCCGAGCGGTCTCAGGTTGATCCTGAGGCGGCGGATGACCGCCTACAACGTTTGCAAGCTGTGATCACCCGCCATCAGCGCGAAATTCAGGATGCCATGGTAGGCCGGAATGTCCGTGTTCTGTTCGAAAAGCCCGGTCGCCTGCCTGGCCAAATGGTCGGAAAATCCGAGTATCTTCATTCGGTTCACGTCTCGGGCGCCAATGTCGAGGTGGGTGAGTTGCGCGACGTTCGCATCACCGCGTCGGGGGCAAATTCGCTTGCGGGCGAGCTGCTCTGAACCTGGCTGAAACTGTGGTGAAAACACCAACGCCTGATTCTGAACCGAAAATTAACACTTGATTTATGACTTCGATCTATGCTCGGAGAAATGCTAGATTTTTTAGGGGTCTAGGGTTCCATACGTATCAGGAGTTCTAGTCTCCTAGGCAGATCAGTGTGTCGAGATGTCGGAGAGTGCGAGTGTTTGAATTGACGGTTCTGAAAAGCTCTGGTTTGCGTCTGTTCTGGGGGCTACTTACTTCCATTGTCTTCGGGTCCTGCGCTTTGGCCGGGAATCCAGAACCTAGTCTCACCGATCCGCCAGTAGTCAACCCCAAGCGTTCTAACGGCGACATAAGTGCATTTTACCTAGGCGTTACCGGTGGATATTCTCTCGGAGGAACAGATGAGTTTGGGTTGGCAACGCCCGGGGCCACATTTCCCGTTGGAGACTTGGATCTGAAGGGGTCATTCGGTGGTGTTCGCGCAGGTTGGCGTGGAGTGCTTCCTGCGCGAAGTGGGCGCGACTACGTATATGGGCTAGAGATTGGGTACGAGTTCGGCTCGATAGATGATGAAGTCACCACCACGGTCAATGGCGTGTCTGTTACCGGCGGCTCCGAGGTGTCTGATATATTTTCTGTACGGTTTCGCAGTGGCCTGACGAACAAAAGCGGCAGTATTTTGTATTTTGTGTCTGCTGGTTATGTTCGCGGAGATGTCGAAACGACGAACAGCCTTACGTTTGGCCCGACAGCCCAGTCCTTCCAGGAATCCGACAGCAGGAATGGTTTTTCTGTCAGTATCGGAGCTGAGCATAGACTGAACGACGATTGGTCGATCACTGGTGAATACGAGTATGTTCAGTTCGAGGGCAAGGATGTCGAGTTTGGCAGCGGGTTTTCGACTCGTTCAACGCCTGAGTATCGCAGTCTTCGGTTTGGCTTGAACTACACCTTCTGATCTCCTTAAGACTAGTGGCCTTTGGGCCTGCAGTCGGTTCGATATACTCGAGTGCAATCGGCGGTTTTGTCATTCGTTTGCGAAAATTTGAATCTGTGGCTTGCGCCCACCGGCAATTGTTGTCACGCTCGGGGAGAAACGCCAAGACAGGAGAACGGATTGGCCATCGGTGCCCTTACCCCACCGCAAGATGAAATGCCCCAGCGTGAGGCGTTTGTTGAATTTCCCGACAACCGGTTGTTGATTGATTTGTGCGGCGAATATGACCGTAATCTGACCGACATCGAACAAAAACTCTCGGTGCAGATTGTGCGCCGTGGCAACCAGCTTGTGGTCATGGGCGACGAAGACGCCCAGAAACAAGCGATCGAAGTGTTGCAGGCGCTTTATGCAAGGCTGGAAACCGGCAAGGATGTCGAAGCCGCCGACGTGGATCGCGAATTGCGCATGGGTGGGTCCGAGAAGGGAACGGGAAGTCGCGAAGGTGATCAGCTCGAGATGTTCAAGGGCGGAACGGTCGAGATCAAAACCAGAAAAAAATTGGTCGAACCGCGCACAGATGCCCAAAAAGCCTATGTCCAGTCGCTGTTCAACAATGAACTGGCCTTTGGCATCGGGCCAGCGGGTACGGGCAAAACCTATCTGGCTGTCGCTGTTGGTGTGTCGATGTTTATCGGCGGACATGTGGACCGTATCATCCTAAGCCGCCCTGCGGTCGAAGCCGGTGAAAAACTGGGCTATCTGCCGGGTGACATGAAGGACAAGGTCGATCCTTATATGCAACCGCTGTACGATGCGCTGAATGATTTCCTTCCGGGCAAACAGTTGGCCAAACTGATCGAGGAAAAGCGAATCGAAATTGCGCCCTTGGCCTTTATGCGCGGTCGAACTTTGGCAAATGCGTTTGTTGTCTTGGATGAGGCACAGAATGCCACGACTATGCAGATGAAGATGTTCCTGACGCGTTTGGGCGAGGGTAGCCGAATGGTGATCACCGGTGACCGCTCGCAGGTGGATTTGCCGCGCGGGGTTCAGTCAGGTCTGGCCGATGCGGAACGGTTGCTTAAGACGATCCCGAATATCAGCTTCAACTATTTCACGTCGAAAGACGTCGTGCGCCATCCGCTTGTCGCCGCGATCATCGAGGCGTATGAGGCCGACGCGGGCCGTGAAACCTGAGAGGTTTCAGGCTACGATGCCCGGGGCTTTGGACGACAGACATGAACCTTGAACTGACGGTGGAAGACACCCGCTGGCAGGGGCTGGAGCCCTTGGCACGCCGCGCCATTCAGGCGGTTATGGACCATTTCCACCTTCAAGAAGATTGTGAAATCAGCCTGTTGGCCTGCGACGATGTCCGTATCGCGGATCTGAACGCTGAATTCCGGGAAAAACCCTCTGCGACTAATGTACTGAGTTGGCCTGCCGAAGATTTGGCCGCGGACATTGCAGGTCAGCCACCGTTATCTCCTACCCCGGATTTTACCGGAGAGACGGCTTTGGGCGATATCGCGATCTCATTTGACACCTGTGCGCGTGAAGCGGCTGAGGCAGGAAAAGCCATGGATGATCATGTCTCACATCTGATCATTCACGGAATGTTGCATTTGTTGGGGTATGATCACATCCGTGACCCGGACGCCACTTTGATGGAGCGGGTCGAAGTCGAGATACTTGGCAAATTGGGTATTGATGACCCATATACTGTTTAATACGGGCCATTTTGGCCGATCATTTGGAATGGGATAATGGGCGATACAGACGGCAGTTCTATGGCAGCGCAAAGCGCGCAACCAAAGGAAGGCACAGAAAACACCAAAGAGAAAGCTGGGTTTTTCTCTCGAATAGTGGATGCATTCTCGTCGCAAGATGATGAGCAGGTTTCGGGCGCCAATGGGCATGAAACCGACAAAACGCAACCACGTGGCATGATAAATCTGCGCAGAATGCGAGTCGAGGATGTTGCGATCCCGACAGCAGAAATCGTGTCGGTCCCATCAACCATAACCAAGGACGAACTTGCGCAGGTGTTTCGCGAAAGCGGCCTGTCACGTATCCCGGTCTATGACGGCACTCTGGATACGCCTTTAGGGTTTGTGCATCTCAAGGATTTCGCGCTGACCCATGGGTTTAACGGAACCTCATCCACATTCGACCTAATCTCGATGTTACGCACTTTGCTGTTCGTGCCACCCTCGATGCCAATCGGCGTTCTGATGACAAAAATGCAGACCGAGCGCAGACACATGGCGTTGGTGATCGACGAATATGGGGGCGTCGACGGTTTGGTAACGATCGAAGATTTGATCGAACAGGTTGTAGGCGAAATTGCGGATGAGCATGACGCCGATGAAAGCCAGCTTTGGCTACAGGAAAAGCCGGGTTGCTATATCGTTCAGGCCCGCGTACCGCTCGAGGATTTCGAGGCCGAGATCGGACGTTCCCTGACCAGCCATGAGGACGTCGACGAAGAGGAAATCGATACCCTGGGCGGGCTTGTCTTCATGCTCTCGGGGCGCGTTCCTGCCCGTGGCGAAGTTGTCTTGCATCCCGAGGGGCCCGAGTTCGAAGTCATAGATGCCGATCCGCGCCGGATCAAAAGACTGCGGGTCATGTTGCCGGATCTCGTTGCATGAGCCCTGCCGCGAGGTGGCCATTCTGGATGACTTTTGGTTTGGCAGCGTTTTTGGGCGCCATTGCGGCGTTTGGGCTAGCGCCATTCGGTTATTGGTTCGCAACTGTGGCCGCGCTGCTTGGTCTTGGGCCGTTGTTCGTCACTGCGCCTTCTCGGTCACGCGCGGCCTGGATCGGCTGGGCATTTGCCACCGGGTATTTCGCGCATGCTCTCAGCTGGATTGTCGAGCCCTTTCTGGTCGATGCCGAGCGTCACGCCTGGATGGCGCCCTTTGCGCTGATTTTTATGGCCGGAGGGCTCGCGCTATTCTGGGCCTGCGCTTTTTGGGTGGTGCGCCGTCCGGGCGCGTCTGCACTTGGTCAGGCTGTTTTGCTTGCTTTGGCGGTTTCGCTTGCCGAGGGGGCGCGGGGGTATGTTCTGACGGGATTTCCATGGGCTGGATTGGCGCAAGTATGGGTTGACACTCCGGTGGTCCATGTTCTGGCGTTGATCGGCCCTTATGGGTTGAGCACCGTGACGTTGTTTGCAACGTTACCTCTCGGGGCGGCGTTGGCGCAGCGCTCAAGGATCGGGGTGGCAGCCACGTTGTCTGTTGGTGCTATCGGGCTGGTGGTGGTTAGTGCGTTGTCTGTGCCTGCAGTGACCTATACCGGTAATATTGTCCGGATTGTGCAGCCCAATGCGCCGCAACACCAGAAATGGGACCCTGACTACGCCCCACTTTTCTTTGCACGACAGTTGGAGTTTTCAGCAGCGCAGCCCCGACCGGATATGATTGTTTGGCCTGAAACCTCTGTCCCGGCTTGGTTGGGTAGCGCACAACCCTATCTGGATGCAATCGCGGATGCAGCCAAGGGTGTGCCAGTTGTCTTTGGGATACAAAGAGGCGAGGGGCCTCGGATCTACAACTCATTGGTCTATCTGGGCGAAAATGGCCAGCAAGACGCGTTGTATGACAAACATCACCTTGCCCCGTTTGGCGAGTATGTTCCTTTTGGCGATTTAATGGCGCGTTTCGGGGTTTACGGGATGGCGACTACAACGGGACATGGATTCAGTGCAGGACCAGGGGCCGCACTGTTCGAGGCGGGCAAGCTGGGCAAAGCACTGCCATTGATTTGTTATGAGGCCGTCTTTACGCAAGATGTTCTATCGGCTCCGGCGCGGGCTGATTTTTTGCTTCAGATCACAAATGATGCCTGGTTTGGAACCCGTTCGGGACCATATCAGCACCTTGCGCAGGCGCAGATGCGCGCTGTTGAACAGGGTCTTCCGATGATGCGTGCCGCTAATACTGGTGTGTCCGCCATGATCGACCCGCTGGGTCAGGTGACGCAGTCTTTGGCGCTGGGCAACGCGGGTTTCATAGACGCCGAGCTTCCTGCGCCATTGGCAGCGCCCCTTTATTCCAGGCTTGGCGACTATCCTCTTTTCCTTGCACTGTTTTTCGCCATGATCGCACTGTGGCGACCTGCCCGACGGACGTGATAGCAATTACTGATTGACGCTTTCACACTCTGAGCGTATCCCCCATGTGCCCGTCACAACGGCTTCCTGGCGTGATGGGGAAATCTTAATGGAGCACTTTTATGTCCCGACAGAACTATACTTTCACTTCGGAGTCCGTATCCGAAGGGCACCCCGACAAGGTCTGTGACCGGATTTCGGATGCGGTACTTGACGCATTTCTGAACGAAGAACCTGAAGCGCGCGTGGCGTGTGAAACTTTTGCCACGACCAACCGGGTTGTTATTGGTGGCGAAGTCGGTTTGTCGGATCAAGACAAACTTCACGATTACATGGGTCGCATCGACGAGATCGCGCGCGCCTGTATCAAGGATATTGGCTACGAGCAGGACAAGTTCCACCACGAAACCGTCGAGGTGACAAACCTGCTGCACGAGCAATCTGCCCACATCGCACAGGGCGTTGATGCCTCGGGCGACAAGGACGAAGGCGCGGGCGACCAGGGGATCATGTTCGGCTACGCCACGACCGAAACGTCTGCGCTGATGCCGGCCCCGATTCAGTATTCCCACGCGATCCTGCGCCGTCTGGCCGAGGTCCGTAAAAACGGCACCGAGCCCGCGCTGGGCCCTGACGCGAAATCGCAACTGTCGGTCGTGTACCGCGATGGCAAGCCTGTGGGGGTCAGCTCGATCGTGTTGTCGACCCAGCACCTGGATGCAGCGCTGTCTTCGGATGATATCCGCGCCATTGTCGAGCCTTATATCCGCGAAACCCTGCCCGAAGGCTGGCTTTCGGCCGAGACCGAGTGGCACGTGAACCCAACCGGTAAATTCGTGATTGGCGGCCCCGACGGGGATGCGGGCCTGACCGGCCGTAAAATCATCGTCGACACCTATGGCGGTGCCGCACCTCATGGAGGCGGCGCGTTCTCGGGCAAAGACCCGACCAAAGTGGACCGTTCGGCGGCCTATGCGGCGCGCTATCTGGCCAAGAACGTAGTCGCTGCTGGCATGGCGGAACGCTGCACCATTCAGCTGAGCTATGCGATTGGTGTTTCCAAGCCGCTTTCGATCTATGCCGAGACCTATGGCACAGGTCAGGTTTCCGACGCCGAAATCGAAAAGGCCGTTGGACAGGCGATGGACCTGACACCGCGCGGTATTCGTGAACATCTGCAGATGAACAAGCCGATCTACCAGCGCACTGCAGCTTATGGTCACTTTGGCCGTGAACCCGATGCGGATGGCGGTTTCAGCTGGGAGCGCACTGACCTTGTGGACGCGCTGAAAGCGGCGGTCTGATCGGTATCCAAAGGTGCGCCCTTGCGGGCGCGCTATATTCTGGTGTCTTTGGGGGCGGCGGGTCTGTTGAGTGGACCGGCCGCCCTCTTGCGTCTGTGGTGTCTGCGCAGTATGGGCACGGCCATGAGCACCGAGACACCCCAACGCCCCCGCAGGAACTTTTATGGCCGCTTCAAGGGCAAAACCCTGAAGCCCAGTCAAAAGACGTATCTGAGCGAAGACCTCGATGCGCTGTCCCCCGGTGCGGTCGATTGGGAGAGTAACCCCGAACGCACCCCGTTGGACCTGCAGGCGCTGTTTGGCGAGCGGGATGTCTGGCTTGAGGTCGGCTTTGGCGGGGGTGAGCATCTGGTACATCAAGCCGCCAGTAATCCCGATATCGGGATCATCGGGGCCGAGCCTTACATCAACGGTGTGGCCATGCTGCTCGGTAAGATCCGGCAGGCTGGGGTCGAGAACCTCGCTGTGCATCCTGGCGATGCGCGCGACCTGTTCGATGTTTTGCCCGAGGCCAGTATCTCGCGCGCGTTCCTGCTGTATCCCGACCCGTGGCCTAAGACGCGGCACCATCGTCGCCGCTTTGTGACGCCTGAGCATCTGGAGCCGCTGGCGCGGGCGCTGAAACCGGGTTCGATCTTTCGGGTCGCGACGGACATTCCCGACTATGTTCGCCAAACGCTTGAGGAAGTGCCACGCGCCGGGTTCGAGTGGCTGGCCGAGGGCCCGGCTGACTGGCGCGAACCATGGGACGATTGGATTTCCACCCGTTACGAACAGAAGGCTCTGCGCGAAGGGCGCACGCCGCATTACCTGACCTTCCGCCGCAAGGACTGATTGCCGCTGGACCATCTGGCCCCAATTCGCTAATCGGCTAAGGCACTGATAGCGAAAACAGGAGCCCCCATGTCCGGACACGGCACGCCCATCCCGATGACCTCATATCCCTGCGGTCCGCTGACTGGAACGGCAGAGGTGCCCGGCGACAAGTCGATCTCGCACCGATCGCTGATCTTGGGCGCGATGGCGGTGGGTGAGACGAAGATTTCCGGCCTGCTTGAGGGCGAAGATGTTTTGGACACCGCCAAGGCCATGCGCGCTTTTGGGGCCGAGGTCACGGATCACGGCGGAGGGGAATGGACCGTGCATGGCGTCGGCGTCGGTGGCTTTGCCGAGCCGGATCAGGTGATTGATTGCGGCAATTCGGGCACGGGTGTGCGGCTGATCATGGGTGCGATGGCGACCTGTCCGATTTCGGCCACGTTTACCGGCGATGCCAGCCTGAACAAACGCCCCATGGCGCGGGTCACGGACCCGCTGGCGTTGTTTGGGGCGCAGGCCGTTGGCCGCTCGGGTGGGCGTTTACCGATGACCATCGTGGGCGCGGCCGAACCCGTTCCGGTACGCTATGAGGTGCCGGTGCCGTCAGCGCAGGTGAAATCTGCTGTGCTGCTGGCAGGTCTGAACGCACCGGGCAAAACTGTTGTCGTTGAAAAAGAGGCAACCCGCGACCATTCGGAACGGATGCTGGCCGGGTTCGGCGCAGAGATCACCGTTGAGGATACAGATGAGGGCCGGGTGATCACCCTGACCGGTCGCCCCGAGTTGAAACCCCAGGTTATTGCCGTTCCGCGCGACCCGTCCAGCGCGGCGTTTCCGGTTTGCGCAGCGCTGATCACGCCCGGTTCGGATGTGTTGGTGCCGGGCATTGGCCTGAACCCGACCCGCGCGGGGCTGTTTACCACGCTGCGCGAGATGGGCGCGGACCTGACTTATGAAAACGAGCGCGAAGAAGGCGGCGAGCCCGTTGCCGATCTGCGCGCGAAATACTCGCCCAATATGAAGGGCATCAATGTGCCGCCGGAACGGGCGGCCTCGATGATTGACGAATACCCTGTGCTGTCCGTGGTTGCGGCCAATGCCACCGGCACCACGATGATGGGCGGCGTGAAAGAGCTGCGCGTCAAGGAAAGCGACCGGATCGACGCAATGGCCCGCGGGTTACGCGCCAATGGTGTGACCGTGGAAGAGGGTGAAGAATGGTGGTCGGTTGACGGTCTGGGCATCGGAAATGTTCCCGGCGGCGGTACCTGCGAGAGCTTTTTGGATCACCGCATCGCCATGTCGTTCATGGTTATGGGAATGGGAGCGAAAATGCCTGTGTCGGTTGATGATGGCGGACCGATTGCGACCTCGTTCCCGATCTTTGAACCGCTGATGGCGACGCTGGGCGCCAAGGTCGAACGCGCGTGAGTTTCACGGTTGCCATAGACGGGCCAGCGGCTGCAGGGAAGGGCACGATCTCTAAGGCCGTCGCGGCGCATTTCGGCTTTGCCCATCTGGATACCGGGTTGCTCTACCGCGCGGTGGGGCGGCGCACGCTTGAGGGGATGGGCCCGATCGCAGCGGCGCAGGCCCTGACAGCCGAAGAATTGCAACAGGGTGACCTGCGTACGGCCGAGATCGCGCAGGCGGCCTCGAAAGTGGCGGTGATCCCCGAGGTCCGCGCGGCTCTGGTCGATTTCCAGCGCGCCTTTGCGCGGCGGGTCGGGGGTGCAGTTCTGGACGGGCGCGATATTGGCACTGTCATTTGCCCCAATGCCGAGGCGAAGTTGTTCGTAACCGCCAGCGCCGAGGTCCGGGCCGAGCGGCGTTACCTTGAGCTGAGTGCCAAGGGCGCGGACGTCACCCGCGATCAGGTTTTGGCCGATGTGCGCGAACGCGATGCGCGGGATGCAGAACGCAGCACGGCCCCGATGAAACCGGCCGAGGATGCGGTGCAGTTGGACACATCGCATCTGAGCATCGAGGACGCTTTGGCGCAGGCCATCGAGCTAATCGAACAGAAAAAGCCCGCGACGCCGTAACGCCGCGAGCTTTCGCTTGGAGGTGGGTTAAAGCTCGCCGACTGCGACGCTTTTGATCTTCGACCATTGGCCATCAGCGATTTTTGCCGTGCCAGGCACGTCTTTCAAAAACGCGGCACGGGTTTCGGCGTTCAGGAAAAGGTACAGTTTGCCGTCTGCGACCAGATACTGATTTGGGTCACCGTCGAATTTCTTGCCAACCGACACCCCGAACGAGCAGAACCCACCATGCTGCGGCAGATAGGCGGCAGGGTTGGCCTCGAACGCGGCAAGGTTCTCGGCGGTGGTGAAATAGTAGGAGGCACCGTCAAAGGTGGCCGAATGGGTGGCAAAACCATCGACCGGATTGCCGTCATTGACCAGTGCCACCAGATCGACCCCATGTGCGGCCAGCGGAGCGCCCGCCGCCGAGATACCGTTGGAGACGTTGATTTCATCTGCGGCAAAGGCCGGGGCGGCGATCAGTGGCAGGGTGGCGATCAGAGTGGTCAGAACCAGGGATTTCATTGCGTTTCCTTTCATCATTTAAGCTGGGCGCGGCCGGTTTGCCCGCCGCTGAAACAAACCTAGGCGTCAGGAGTTGAACGGACTATGTTTGATGGGCTTAAAAACATTGCAGATCGTCCGATACTCGGATCGTTTGGAAGGTTCTCCTCACCAAGCTTTGTTTGGCCAGTGTCGTTTGATCCACATATGCTCAATGGGCAACCTGCAGGAGCGATGCGATGATCCGACTAGCCCTTTTTCTGATAGTTCTGGCCACAGGTCTGGCCGCTCAAGAGGCGCAGGACGCTCCTGAGTTGGAACCGCCCATGACCTATGAGCGGCTAGGAAAAATTCTGTTCGCTTTGGACCCGGAGGCGCTGCCGCAGGGGCCTGGTTTTCAGCTGACGGTCGGGGATACTCCGGTTCTGGTCATCACGGATGTGAACGCTGATCGGATGCGGGCCATGGTGTCGATTAGCAGCGCGGCTGATCTGTCACCCGCGGACCTGCAGCGCATGATGCAGGCGAATTTCGACAGTACGCTGGATGCGCGTTATGCGATCGCCAACGGTACCTTGTGGGCGGCCTATATTCATCCGTTGTCCACGTTGGAAAAAGACCAGCTGATCTCGGGGCTGGCCCAAACGGTTAACATCGCCAAGACATACGGCACCCTCTATTCCGGCGGTGCTGCTGAATTCGGTGGTGGTGACAGTCAGGGCCTGCAGCGCGAATTGATTGATGAGCTTTTGAAGAAAGGCGAAGAGATTTGAGGCAGGCGCAATTATGCGCGTTCTGATGCTTGTCTGACACGCCGTTTTGGCGCGCTCAACGCCTATGTCATAGGCTCTGGCCCGGTGCGGGAAAACTGTTATAGTTCCCCAAAACAAAAAGGGGGGAGCAGAGCAGAATGAACAATCGATTGCGCAAAATCACCATTGTGGGTGGCGGTACAGCCGGATGGATGACCGCACTTATCCTTGGGATGGTGATGTCCCGGACATCGGCTCCAAAAGATCGACCGCGGATATGTCTGATCGAAAGCCCGAATATTTCGACTGTGGGTGTAGGCGAAGCAACGGTTCCTCGTATGCCGGTGACGCTCCGGCAGGCTGGAATAGCTGAACGGGATTTCTTTCGCGAAACCAACGCTTCCTTCAAGCTGGGTGTGAAGTTCTGCAACTGGAACAAGGACGCCAAAGGTAACCGTATCGATTATATGAACCCGTTTGCTCATGGCCAAATGCTGGAAGGGCTTGAAGCGGCCGAGTATTACTTGCGATTTGGCAATGGGGATCGGGATTTCACACAATCGATCGCTCCGCATGACGATTTGGCCCGTCTCTGCAAAGGCGCGCGACCGCTGGGCGCACCGGAATTCGAGCAGCGGTTTGGCTATGCGTATCATCTGGATGCGGTGAAATTCGCAGGGATGCTGACCAGGGTTTGCACCCAGCGCGGTGTCGAGCACATTCAGGATGAGGTCCAGTCGGTTGAATTGGACGAACAAGGCAGTGTCAGCCACCTGATGTTAGAGCGTAAAGGTCGCCATGACGTCGAGATGGTTGTGGATTGCACCGGGTTCCGTGGGTTAATCATCAATCAGGCTCTGGGTGAGCCGTTCATGGATTACTCGGACTATCTGCCAAATGACCGGGCGATGGCATTGCAGATCGAACATCCTGATCCGGACAAGATCGAGAGTGCAACACGGTCCACGGCCCTGGGGGCCGGTTGGACGTGGCGCGTGCCTTTGTTTAACCGAGTGGGCACCGGCTATGTGTATTCCTCGGCGCATCGAACGGATGATCAGGCGGCGGACGAGTATCTTGAATGGTTGGGCGACAGCGGCAAGGGACTGACGCCGCGCGTTATCCCGATGCGCGTTGGGCGGGTGCGAAACGCCTGGGTAAAGAACTGCGTCGCCATCGGCCTGTCTGGCGGTTTCATCGAGCCGTTGGAGAGCACTGCGATCCACATGATTGACCATGCGATCCGCTGGTTTGCCGAACACCTGCCGACGCGTGATATCGAGCCGTCACTGCGCGCGCGCTACAACCGGCAGATGGACAAGCTCTATGATGAGGTGCTCGAATTCATTTGTCTGCATTACCGGCTGGGCAACCGCACGGATGATCAATATTGGATCGATGCACGGACCGAGATGAAAATTCCTGACCGGTTGGCTGAGAACCTTGAGCTTTGGCAGCACCGTTTGCCTCTGCAGCACGATGTCGAGTTTGCCACTCTGTTCGACCATCGCGTTTTCCAAACAGTGTTACTAGGCAAACAGGTCTACGACACCGGCTATGGAACTGGTATTCGCGACCGCGTTCGTCCGTTGAAAAAACCGATTTGGTTCCAATGGTGGAAGGGCGCGAAGGTGGATCTGGTTCAGATTCTTAAGTCCATGCCAGATCATAAGACATTGCTACGCGACATTCGCGGTGAATTGGAAAAACCGGCCTTCGGTAAGCCGGCAAGGCCGACAGTGGCGATGCCAGGCGTAAAACCGGCGCCTTTGGCCGTTCAGAACATGCCGAACTTTGCTGAAATTCAAAGCGGCGCAAAGGATTTGCAACTCTTTTAGCAGCACCTTGCGCGGTGCAAAAAAATGTTCAGACCAAACTTGGGGGCAGGGCAAAATCCTGCCCCTTTTCTTTGAAGGGAACTCTTGTTGGTCGCAACGTGGTATGTAATAACATCACAAATTGCGATGAGGCCAACGGTGCATTTTGAAGATGATACACATTTTAAGCGCGGGACGGTCAGGCGAAGCGGCCGTAACCTGCGCAGTAATCTGAAACGCCGGCGGCGGTGCACGTGCCCGATGCAGGCATACGACTCGTTGCCCTCTGAATTACGCGCCTGGCTGGCAGAAGCGTGCTTGCCCTGGAGCCCTTCCTCGGCCCTGAAAATCTGGAATCGTTCGGGTGGATCGGCAAATGCCGCCGAGGCCTTGTCCCGGCTTGATGCAATCGAGCAGTCCATGTTGAGAAGGGACTCGGTTGTCTGGACGGGCAAAGAATGCGCGTAAGCTGGCAATTAAGGGCTTTGCTCTTGCGCATTGTCTGAAATCGGCCTATACGCGCGCTGTCTTAACACGGGCGGTCAACGTCCGGATGACGTATCTGAGCAGGGCCGGGTTACCTCGGCCCTTTGTGTTTGTGTAGTCAGATGCGCACCGGATTACGCTTGCAAGGCACCATGAAACAAGACCGGCGGAGACAACCGCTCGGCCAGAAAAAACACTTGTAAAGGAAAACACTGCCACATGGCTGATACATCCATGGAGGAATTCGAAGCCCTCCTGAACGAAAGCTTCGAAATGGACACGCCCGAAGAGGGTTCTGTTGTCAAAGGCAAGGTTCTGGCGATCGAAGCCGGCCAAGCCATCATCGACGTAGGCTACAAAATGGAAGGCCGCGTTGATCTGAAAGAATTCGCAAATCCTGGCGAAGCCCCTGAAATCGCTGTTGGTGACGAGGTAGAAGTCTACCTGCGCGCCGCAGAAAACGCCCGTGGCGAAGCCGTCATCTCGCGCGAGATGGCCCGCCGTGAAGAGGCATGGGACCGTCTGGAAAAAGCATATGCCGACGACCAGCGTGTCGAAGGTGCTATCTTTGGCCGCGTTAAAGGTGGCTTCACCGTCGATCTGGGTGGCGCAGTTGCGTTCCTGCCCGGCAGCCAGGTTGATGTTCGCCCCGTGCGCGACGCTGGCCCGCTGATGGGTCTGAAGCAGCCGTTCCAGATTCTGAAAATGGACCGCCGTCGTGGCAACATCGTTGTGTCGCGTCGCGCCATTCTGGAAGAATCGCGTGCCGAACAGCGCGCCGAAGTTATCGGCAACCTCTCCGAAGGTCAGACCGTCGAGGGTGTTGTCAAAAACATCACCGAATACGGTGCATTTGTTGACCTGGGCGGCGTTGACGGCCTGCTGCACGTCACCGACATGGCATGGCGTCGTGTGAACCACCCGTCCGAGATCCTGACGATCGGCGAAACCATCAAGGTTCAGGTCATCAAGATCAACAAAGAGACCCACCGCATCAGCCTGGGCATGAAGCAGCTGCAGGAAGATCCGTGGGATCTGGTTGCTGCGAAATACCCGCTGGGCTCGGTCCATCAGGGTCGCGTCACCAACATCACTGACTACGGCGCGTTCGTCGAGCTGGAAGCCGGTGTCGAAGGTCTGGTGCACGTCTCCGAGATGTCATGGACCAAGAAAAACGTCCACCCCGGCAAGATCGTTTCGACCAGCCAGGAAGTCGACGTCATGGTTCTGGAAATCGACGGCGCCAAGCGTCGCGTATCTCTGGGCCTGAAGCAGACTCAGCGCAACCCATGGGAAGTGTTTGCAGAAACACACCCCGAGGGCACCGAGGTCGAAGGCGAAGTCAAGAACATCACCGAATTCGGTCTGTTCATTGGCCTCGAAGGCGACATCGACGGCATGGTTCACCTGTCCGACCTGTCCTGGGACGAGCGTGGCGAGGATGCGATCCAGAACTACCGCAAAGGCGACATGGTTTCGGCCGTTGTCTCGGAAGTTGACGTGGAAAAAGAGCGTATCTCGCTGTCGATCAAAGCCCTGGGCGGTGACAAGTTCGCCGAAGCCGTGGGCGGCGTGAAGCGTGGTTCGGTCATCACCGTTGAGGTCACCGCGATCGAAGATGGTGGTATCGAGGTGGAGTACGAAGGCATGAAGTCCTTCATCCGCCGTTCGGACCTGTCGCGTGACCGTGCCGAGCAGCGCCCCGAGCGTTTCAACACTGGCGACAAGGTTGACGTCCGCGTAACCAACGTCGACAGCAAGACTCGCCGTCTGGGCCTGTCGATCAAAGCACGCGAAATCGCCGAAGAGAAAGAGGCCGTGGAACAGTACGGTTCTTCCGACTCGGGCGCGTCGCTGGGCGATATCCTGGGCGCAGCGCTTAAGTCGGGCGACTAAGTCCGGACCTCAGTCCAAACAGTTTTACGGCCCCGTACAAGAGTGCGGGGCCGTTTTTGTTGCGAATCAATATGTTCTGAATTTTGAGCTATATTCACCTGCTGTTCATGCTTTAGGGGGTCAATTCCCGTGAACGGGCAAAAAATCGCGTGACTTTGAGGCAGAATCAAGGCTCAGCAGACAGAGTCAACGTTCCCCCGAACTAAGTTTTTTCCTATACTGTTCAGAATAATAGACATGGTAATCCGGTCGCCTGGGAGGGTAACGCACATGATCCGTTCAGAACTGATTCAGAAAATCGCCGACGAGAACCCGCATCTTTACCAACGCGATGTCGAGCGGATCGTGAATACTGTGTTCGAAGAAGTGACCGATGCCATGGCCCGTGGTGATCGGGTTGAACTGCGTGGCTTTGGAGCGTTTTCGGTCAAACAGCGCGACGCGCGGGTGGGCCGAAACCCCCGTACTGGCGAGACCGTTCAGGTCGAAGAAAAAAGTGTTCCGTTTTTCAAGACTGGCAAGTTGCTAAGGGACCGTTTGAACGGTAAAGCCTAAGGCATGATGCGCTACGTTAGATATGCTTTTTTGGCGATCCTCGCGATCGTTCTGATCTCGGTTTCGCTGGCCAACCGCGAAGCCGTTGAGCTGACACTGATGCCTCAGGCGATTGCCGATCTGATTGGGTTCAATATCAGCACCTCTCTGCCCTTGTTCCTTGTGGTTCTGGGCAGCGTTGTTGCGGGCCTGATTATCGGGTTCCTCTGGGAATGGCTGCGTGAGCATAAGCACCGTGCAGATGCGTCGGCCAAAACCGGTGAAGTTCGCAAACTTGAACGCGAAGTCAAAAAGCTCAAGAAAAAGCAGAACGAAGGCAAGGATGAGGTCCTCGCCATTCTGGACGAGGCCAGCTAAGCTAACATGTCCGATGTAGCGGTCAAAATTTGCGGCCTGACCGCCGCTGACCACGTGCGCGCCGCAGCGGACGCAGGCGCGCGGTATCTAGGGTTCAACTTCTTTCCGAAATCACCGCGCTATGTCTCGCCGGAGCAAGCCGCCCAACTAACGGATCACGTCCCTGTCGGTGTGGCAAAAGTGGCCTTGGTGGTGAACGCATCTGATACGTTGCTGGACAGCATTACCGCAGCTGCCCCGTTCGACATGTTACAGCTACACGGGTCGGAAAGCGTAGAACGTGTGCAAGAAGTCAAAGCGCGTTACGGTCTGCCCGTCATAAAGGTGGTTGGCGTGGCCGATGCCAAAGACCTGCAAGCAATAGACACCTACAGTGATGTTGCCGACCAGTTGCTGGTTGATGCCAAGGCCCCTAAAAACGCGGTCTTGCCAGGTGGAAACGGGTTGGCCTTTGATTGGCGTTTGCTGGCTGGGCGTAAATACTGGCGCAAGCCTTGGATGCTGGCCGGTGGCTTGAACCCCGATAACGTGGCCGAAGCGATCCGGATGACCGGTGCACGTCAGGTGGACGTTGCCTCGGGTGTGGAAAGCGCGCCGGGTATCAAGGATGCCGATCTGATGCGGGCCTTTATCGCTGCGGCAAACGCGACCGGTTGACGCGTCTGGCAAAGCATCGAGCGAGTGCGTTTTGCCATGGCAAATCCCGCCGCTACCTCCTATGAACGACAGGTAAGATGACGGAGACAGCCATGGCCAACGATCTTTTCAATTCCTTCATGTCCGGTCCCGATGAGCAGGGCCGTTTTGGCATCTTCGGCGGACGGTTTGTCAGCGAGACCCTGATGCCGCTGATCCTGTCGCTGGAAGAGGAATACGAGAAGGCCAAAGACGATCCGACTTTCTGGGCCGAGATGGATGATCTGTGGGCGAACTATGTGGGCCGCCCCTCGCCGCTGTATTACGCGGAACGTCTGACCGAACACTTGGGCGGCGCGAAGATTTACCTGAAACGTGATGAGCTGAACCACACCGGTGCGCATAAGATCAACAACGTGCTGGGGCAGATCATTCTGGCCCGCCGTATGGGCAAGACCCGGATCATTGCCGAGACCGGGGCAGGGCAGCACGGTGTGGCCACAGCCACCGTCTGCGCCAAGTTCGGCCTGAAATGCATCGTCTATATGGGCGCCCATGATGTGCAGCGCCAGGCCCCCAACGTGTTCCGTATGCGCCTGCTGGGGGCCGAGGTGATTCCGGTGACCTCGGGCCGCGGTACGCTGAAAGACGCGATGAATGACGCGCTGCGCGACTGGGTGACCAATGTACGCGACACGTTCTACTGCATCGGCACGGTGGCCGGGCCACACCCGTACCCGGCGATGGTCCGCGATTTCCAGTCGATCATCGGCAAGGAAGCGAAAGAGCAGATGCAAAAGGCCGAAGGCCGTCTGCCCGACACGATCATTGCCGCCATCGGTGGTGGTTCAAACGCGATGGGCCTGTTCTACCCGTTCCTTGACGACAAATCGGTGAATATCATCGGTGTCGAGGCCGGTGGTAAAGGTGTGAACGAGAAGATGGAGCATTGCGCATCATTGACCGGCGGGCGACCCGGCGTGTTGCACGGTAACCGCACCTATCTGCTGCAGGATGATGATGGGCAGATTCTTGAGGGCTACTCGATCTCTGCCGGTCTGGACTATCCGGGCATCGGGCCCGAGCATTCTTGGCTGCACGACATCGGCCGCGCGCAATATGTCTCGATCACCGACAAAGAGGCGCTGGAGGCGTTCCAGCTGTGCTGCGCCACCGAAGGCATCATCCCCGCGCTGGAGCCCAGCCACGCACTGGCTCACGTTATGAAAATTGCGCCCGAACTTCCCAAAGATCATGTGATCTGTATGAACATGTGTGGACGGGGCGATAAGGACGTGCAGACCGTAGCCAAGTATCTGAACTTTGACATGTCGGATACAGAAGGCCGCAGCGCCGACTAAACTCGATTGCGAAAACCACAAAAGGCGCGCCTGCTTGAGCGCGCTTTTTTTGTCCGCCCACCTGCTTAATCTGCGTTGGAATGCTCTGTCAGAATCGTCAGAGAGACGATGTCCAAAGCGCGCTGATGGGTTGCTTCAAGGTGCACTTTGGGCGCACACCCTTCGTCATGGGCCTGTAGAAAACGGCTGGCGCAAAGGCACCAACTGTCTCCGGGGTTTAGACCGGGAAAGTTGAACTCGGGGCGCGGTGTGCTGAGGTCGTTGCCGACATACTTGGAAAAGCCCAGAAACTCGGCCGTCATCACGGCGCAGACCGTATGGCTGCCCTGATCTTCGGGGCACGTATTGCAGGCCCCGTCACGAAAGAACCCGGTCAGAGGGTCTTGGGAGCAGGGGGCCAAAACGCCCCCCAGCACGTTGATGCTGTCCTGTTTTTGCATGGCGACACCCTACAGGCTTTGCGCAATACTGCGAAACATTTCGACATTGGCTTCGTTTACGCCATCGTCGCGGAACTTGCGATCCGCGCCAGTCGTCACGATCAAAACGCCGCGGGGTTGGTCGAAATAGATATACTGACCATAAACGCCCCGTGCGAGAAACTCGCCCTCATGCGCACCTACCGGAATCCACCATTGGTAGCCATAGCCGATCTTCCCGGCCTCGGTCGGAGCGCTGGGCAGGACGGATTCGGCGACCCAATCCGCAGGTACGAGTTGCTGATCGTTGTGCTGCCCATTCTGCAGGATCATTTGACCGAACCGGGCAAAATCCCGAGTTGTGAAGTTCAAGCCACCTAGAACAAAGGCAATCCCGGTACCGTCAGTCACGTAATAGCCGTCGTATTCCAGACCCAGCGGCTGAATGATCTTTTCGGTCAGCAAATCAGTGACGCTGCGCCCGGTTGCGCCTCGGATCACCATTCCAATCACATGGGTGTCGATCGAGACATACTGCCAGGTCTCACCCGGTTTTGTGAAATTGTCCTGCAGCGAGGCTGCAAAATCGTCCAGCTTTCCACCCAACGCCACGACACGCCCCATACGGTTGATGTCTGACTTGGGGTCAAAATAATCCTCGTTGAATGTGACGCCGCTGGCCATATTCAGCACATTGCGCAGGGTCGCGCCGTCATAGGCTGTGCCCTTCAGTTGAGGGGCGTATTGAACCACCTGATCATCCAACGAGGTGATCGCGCCTTCCTCCAGTAGGATGCCGAACAGAGCCGAAAGGTAGCTTTTGGCGACCGACCAGGAAATCCGACGGTCTTCCGGCGCGGTGCCCAGGTAATACTCCTCGAACCGGATCTGACCATCCTGCATCACCAGAAGAGACGTCACAGCCCGGTCTTCGATCCACTGATCGGTGCCTTCGGGTAGATCAAAGCCAATGCCATAGGGCAGGTCCCAGGTGGGGCCGTCACCGCGCGGCAGGTCGACCGTCAGGAACGCCTGATCCATATGCGAGAAGTTATGGACAATCTTGTCTTCGCTGAATAGCGAATTCACTGCCATAAGTCGCTGAATTTCTTCGCGTTTCCAGAAGCCAACAACCACGGCGGCCAGTACCAGCATCAATGTGATGCGCAGCACCCACTTCAACAGCGTTCTCATATGTCTCCTCCCATATGCGTGCTGTATTGGACCGCGCCCCGATGCGATCTGCAATCAGGACGTTACGGCAAGACCTATGAGTCTATTTGAACTTATCCAGCAGTTTTTGCATGGCCGATCGGTCATCGACCTCGGGCTCAGGCGCCGGCTTTGGTGCCGATTGGGACGGTTGAGGCGTTTTTGACGATCTCGGTGGCGCAGTCCGTAGGGCAACCGCATTCATGAACTTGCCGCTTTCGTTATCGGCAAGATGCGCGGCCCCATCTGATACGCCGCGCAGCACGTCCTCCAACCAGTCCGAGTCAGCCTTGGCAAAGTCGCCCAGAACGTAAGGAGAGACCATCTCTTTGCGCCCCGGATGCCCGATCCCTAGTCGCACACGATCATAGGCGGGGCTGATATGTTCGTGGATGGATCGCAGCCCATTGTGACCGGCGTGACCTCCGCCCGCCTTGACCCGGACCTTACCGGGGGCGAGGTCAAGCTCATCATGAAAGACGGTCACATCAGTCGAGTCTAATTTGTAGAACCGCATCGCTTCGCCGACAGATTGACCCGAGCGGTTCATGAAAGTCTGCGGCTTGATCAACAGCACTTTTTCGCGACCCAACCGCCCTTCGGCGATCTCGGCCTGAAACTTGGACCTCCAAGGGCCAAAGCTGTGATCTTGGGAGATCCTGTCTACAGCCATAAAGCCGATATTGTGGCGGTTGCGGGCATATTTTGCCCCCGGATTCCCCAAACCGACGAACAGCTTCATGATCTCGTCCCCGTTGCTTTGCACAAGGTTGATGGCACGGATCGCGACCGGTTTTCCACCCCAACCCTGCAAAAGAAAACGGGGCCCATCCGGACCCCGTTTCCAATCCAGTCACTCAAGCGTCTGGACTTATTCTTCTTCCTGACCGACGACTTCAACCTCGTCTGCGGCCACTTCTTCACCTTCTTCGTCGTCGCTGGTCGACAGACCGGTCGGTGCCGAGATGTTCGCGATCACGAAGTCACGGTCGATGGTGGGCTTGGTGCCTGCAGGCAGATCCACGGCCGAGATGGTGACAACATCGTTGATGTTCAGACCGGTCAGATCAATTGTGATCTTCTCGGGGATGTCACCGGCGGTGCAGACCAGCTCAACCTCAGGACGTACAACAGTCAGAACGCCACCCTTCTTGATGCCGGGGGCTGCTTCTTCGTTGACGAACTCAACGGGGATGAACAGCGCAATCTTGGTGGTCCGACGCAGGCGCATCAGGTCCAGGTGGGTCGGCAGGTCTTTGACAACGTCACGCTGAACGTCGCGGCAGATGACGCGGACGTCCTCGTGGCCTTCAACCTTCAGGTTCCACAGAGTGGACTTGAATCGGCCTGCTTTCAGACGCTTGAACAGTTCGTTGAACGGGATCTTGATTGCCAGTGGGTCTTTGTCGCCACCGAATACAACGCCCGGGACCATGCCTTCGCGGCGGGTCTGACGAGCGGCGCCCTTGCCTGTCCCCGTCCGTTCCAGAGCTACGAGATCAGGAATCTCTCCAGCCATGATAATTCTCCAAATGTTAGGGCGGGCATCCTCCAAGGCTGTATGCCCGCGTGAAGCCGCGTCCTTAGCTTGATTCATCTGTTTTGGAAAGGGGTTTTTACAGGTTCAACCATTTGCGAAGCTCTGCCTCGCGCTCCGAGGTATTTTCAGCCAGATGAAGTGCGAATCCCTTGCTTCATCTGACCCCCTGATCACTTGCGCCAACGTCCGCCGAAATCTTCGGGAACCAATAGATTGTGCCGGCCCAGGTCGGTGACTTTTCTTTCACCACACAGTGCCATGGTTGTGTCGAATTCCTTTTGGATGACGTCCAGCGCGGTGGTCACACCTTTTTGTCCCATCGCCCCCAGACCATAGACAAACGCACGGCCGATATAGGTGCCTTGCGCACCCAAGGCCACTGCTTTCAAAACGTCCTGACCGGACCGGATGCCGCTGTCCAGATGGACCTCAATATCGCCTCCGACCGCGTCCATGATCTCGGGCAGAACACGGATCGAGCTGAGAGCACCGTCCAGTTGCCGTCCACCGTGATTGGATACCACGATGGCATCAGCCCCAAGTTTGGCCGCCATCCGGGCGTCGTCTGCATCCAGGATACCCTTGAGGATGACCTTGCCGCCCCATTGTTCCATCAGCTTTTCGACTTTTTTCCAGTCGAGGCTGGGGTCGAATTGTTCGGCCGTCCACGCGCCCAGCGACGACGCGTCCGAGATACCGTCCACATGGCCAACGATATTGCCGAATTCCCGCCGTTTGGCGCGCAGCATCTCGATCCCCCAAGACCATTTGGTCATCAGGTTCGCGATGGTTTTGGGGGTCAGCTTTGGCGGTGCGGACAGGCCGTTTTTCAGGTCCTTGTGGCGCTGCCCCAGAATCTGCAGGTCCAGCGTGATGACCAAAGCGGAACACTTGGCGTCTTTGGCCCGTTGGATCAGTCGGCTGACGTAATCCTGATCCTTCATGGTGTAAAGCTGGAACCAGAATGGTGCCGAAGTGTGTTCTGCCACATCTTCGATCGAGTTGATGGACATGGTGGACAGAGTGAAAGGCACTCCGAAATCTTCGGCGGCTTTGGCGGCCTTCATCTCTCCGTCTGCGTGTTGCATACCGGTCAGGCCAACCGGAGCCAGCGCGACGGGCATTGTCACATCCTGCCCGATCATTTTGGACGCAGTTGACCGCCCAGACATGTCAACAGCCACCCGTTGGCGTAGCCGAATATCTTCGAAATCCGAGCTGTTGTCGCGAAAGGTCTGTTCGGTCCAGCTTCCGCTTTCTGCGTAGTCATAGAACATGCGCGGGACACGCCGTTCATAGATACGTTTGAGATCTTCAATATTCGTGATGACGGGCATGAGGTCAGCTTTCGAAGGATTGGTATAAATTGTTTACCAATACCTGGCCCGCGTCGCAACGCTGCATTTGGAGCTGGTAGGTGACTGGATTGTTCAAAGAAAAACCGCAGCGGCATAGGCCAACTGCGGTTTCAAAGCGATTAAGTGGTCGCAAGCCGTCTCAGGCGGAATGTGCCCCATCTGAGAGCGTCTTGACGAAGTCGAGTACCTCGGCGACAGGCTGGCCCTTTGCGATCTGACTGACGATAGCCGAGCCGACCACTGCACCGTCTGCCACGCTGGCGATGGCCTTCGATTTTTCGGGTGTATTGATCCCAAACCCAACGATGACCGGCAGGTCGGTGGCGGCCTTAATGCGGGCGACTTCGGGGCCGACATTGGTGGCTTGCGCCTCGGCCGCGCCGGTAATTCCGGTAATCGATACGTAGTAGACAAAGCCCGAGGTGTTCTGCAGCACACGGGGCAGGCGTTTGTCATCGGTCGTCGGTGTGGCCAAACGAATGAAATTCAATCCGGCGGCTTGCGCGGGCAGGCACAGCTCGTCATCTTCTTCTGGTGGCAGGTCGACAACGATCAAGCCATCAATGCCTGCGGATTTTGCGTCCTTTAGGAAGCTGTCGACGCCGCGGCTGTAAATCGGATTGTAATATCCCATCAGAACGATCGGTGTCGTGTCGTCGGTTTCGCGAAAGCTGCGGGCCAAATCCAGCGTGCGCTGCAAGGTCATACCGCCATCCAACGCGCGTTGTCCGGCGGCCTGAATGGTTGGCCCGTCGGCCATTGGGTCGGTAAAGGGCAAGCCAAGCTCGATCACGTCGACGCCCGCTGCCGGAAGGCCCTTAACGATCTCAAGCGAGGTGTCGAAATCTGGATCTCCGGCCATGATATAGGCAACGAATGCCTTTTTACCTTCGGCCTTGAGGGCGGCGAATTTGGCGTCGATACGGGTCATCTGTGATCCTTGCATTCAGGTTTGATCCTGATGTGCAGAAACTTTGGCCGGAAATCAATCCCGACTGACCAGATTGACCTAGAACCCCAGGTGATAGCGTAAGAGCAGCGCATTCACGCCGGGGTTAAAGCTGTCGGTACTGGCGTTCGATTTGTGAGTGACAGCCAGCGAAATGGCGTTGCCGCTGTCCAATGTATAGCCAACACCCAGAAGGCTGCGAATCTGAAAGCCACCACCCAAGTCATTGTCGCCGTTAGAGGCGTTAAAGTAGCCTGGCATCACACTCAACTCAGCGAACCAGCGATCCGAGAAGGAATAGATGCCCACCAAACCTGCACCGATATGCGTGTCACCGTCGGTGTCGGCGGTCAGAGCCGCACCCAGACCAGCGCTGAAGCGCGTTGCTTCGTGAAACGGACGGTGCTGGTATTCCAGTGAAAACACGCCCTGATCGTCGCCGTTGCCGTTAGAAAAATCCGCAAAACCCGCGCCAAAGATGACAGATTGGGCCTGTACCGAGGTCGCAGCCACGAGCAAGGCGACAGAAGTAAATAACGCTTTCATTGGGTTCTTCGTCAATTATTTTTGTGTGAATTCCTACGTGGGGACCATGACCCGCGCGGTTCAACTCACGCAAGTACAAATACCGTAACGGTTTAGTGAAGCTACGGTGGCCATCTGCCGGTTGCACCGGTTGGGTTGCGCATTTTCCACAACCTGCCTAGAAGACGCCGTCACATCGCTTCAGGAGGCCGCAATGGGCTTTAAAATGGGAATCGTGGGTCTGCCGAATGTAGGCAAGTCGACTCTGTTCAACGCGCTGACCAAGACTGCGGCGGCACAAGCGGCGAATTTCCCGTTCTGCACCATCGAGCCGAATGTGGGCGACGTGGCCGTGCCGGACGAGCGTTTAGACAAGCTGGCGGCAATTGCGTCCTCGAAGCAAATCATCCCGACGCGCATGACCTTCGTGGACATCGCCGGTCTGGTGAAGGGGGCGTCAAAGGGCGAGGGGCTGGGCAATCAGTTTCTTGCCAATATCCGGGAAACCGATGCCATCGCCCATGTGTTGCGCTGTTTCGAAGATGGCGACGTGACTCATGTGGATGGCCGCGTCGACCCGGTGGCTGATGCTGACACGATCGAGACCGAACTGATGCTGGCCGATCTGGAAAGCATCGAAAAGCGCCGCGCCAATCTGGTGCGCAAGCTGAAGGGCAACGACAAAGAGGCGCAGCAACAAGACCGCCTGCTGGCCGAAGCGCAAGCTATGCTGGAAAGCGGTAAACCCGCGCGGCTGGTTGAGGTTACGGCCGAGGACGCCAAGGCGTGGAAGATGCTGCAACTGCTGACCACCAAACCGGTTCTGTATGTCTGCAACGTGTCCGAAGAAGAAGCCGCCGAGGGCAATGAATATTCCGCCAAGGTCGCTGAAATGGCTGCCGCGCAGGGCAATTCTCACGTCATCATCAGCGCCAAGATCGAAGAAGAGATTAGCCTGCTGGAAGCGGACGAAGCCGAAATGTTCTTGAGCGAGATGGGCCTGGAAGAACCCGGCCTCGACCGTCTAATCCGCGCGGGCTACGACCTGTTGAAATTGGAAACCTATTTCACCGTTGGCCCGAAAGAAGCCCGCGCCTGGACCATCCGTACCGGCACCGCCGCGCCGCAAGCCGCAGGCGTGATCCATGGCGACTTCGAAAAAGGCTTCATCCGCGCCGAAACCATCGCCTATGACGACTACATCGCCGCCAATGGCGAGCAGGGCGCAAAAGAGGCGGGTAAAATGCGGGCTGAGGGCAAGGGGTACATCGTCAAAGATGGCGATGTGATGCACTTCTTGTTTAACAACTAAGCACGTCTGGTAAACGTTTGTATCAGAGCTTTTCGTTCAGGCTGCAATGGCTGATCAGCCACCCGCCGTCAGGTTGCCGGTGCAAAACGTTAAGGGATGTCCCGTGACCGGTCGTCCCTTCACTAAAGTGGACAAGGCACCAGCCGATTTGACCGTCGATGCCGGCCTGAACAACCGTAACGATTTTGTCCTCGCCACCTTCCCCTAACCATTCGGCATGGGTCGCTTCGATAGCATTTCGGCCTTTGGCTGCAGGTCCGTAGGGTGAAAACAATTCTGCGTTATCCAGGAAGAACGACGCGCAACCAGTTGCATCTTTTGACCGATAGCAATCAACATACCTGTCATACAATTTCTGAAAAACTTCTACAGCGGTCATCCGAAGCCTCTCCGTGTTGCCCTTGCCATGTATTAGAGGCGAGTTTCTTGAGTGAGACAAGAATGCGTTCAAAGGTATGCTCGCCTGCAAACGGTGCTTTTCCCGCAAGTTAATACGGCTAAAGTGGTCGTCGGCCCGTTATTGGAAAACTCGAATATGATCGAAATCCGCGACCTCCAACTCCTTAGCGCCCTTGCGCGGCACCAACATTTCGCCAAGGCAGCTGAGGAATGCGGGATATCGCAGCCCGCGTTCTCGATGCGCATCCGCAATCTTGAGGACCGGTTGGGTGTCTCGATCGTCCGTCGTGCCAACCGGTTTCAGGGCCTCACCGAAGAAGGCGAGATGATCGTCCAGCGGGCGCGGCGTATTCTGGATGAGACCAAGGCGCTGGAACAGCAGGTGCAGGCGTCCAAGGGTGAGATCACGGGGACGCTGATCCTGGGCGTGATCCCCACCGCAATTGCCTTTACCGGACGTTTGATCAAACGGTTGCAGCAGGCCCACCCGCGCATCCTGTCGCGGATCGAAACCATGTCGGCCACCGCCATACAGCACCGGCTGGATGAGGGTAGTCTGGATGCGGGCATAACCTATGGCGACAGCATCGGCACCGATCTGCGGCAGGTTCAGCCCCTGTACGAAGAAACCTATGTGCTGCTGGTTCCTGCGCATATGACTGATGAAACCGGGCCGCTCCCGTGGGCGCAGGTGGCCGAGTTTCCGATCAGCCTGCTTGAGCCGCAGATGCAGAATCGGCGTATTCTGGACCGGATTTTCGCTGAACAGGGCCTGCACCCGCATGTGGTGGCCGAAACCAGCGGCTTCACCGCTTCGATGGTTATGGCGCGCGAGGGGTTGGCGGCCACGGTTGTTCCCCGTGTGCTGGTGCGGGCGCTGGGCGAGTTGAAGGGAACGAAAGTGCTGCCTCTGGTCGATCCGGTCGTCAGCAAGCCGATCTGTCTTGCCACGCTCAGCCGTGATCCGGAATTGCCAACGGTCGAAGCGCTACGGGCGGTTGTCGCCTCCTTACGGTGATAAGGTGTCGCTATCGTGCGATTGAAATATGCGATTTGACGATATGCTGATCTGATGAGACACGGAGCCTTAATCGGAGGGCATCATGGCACCATTAGATACCAAGCCAGCAGGCGCACCCAAGGGCGTCTGGAAGTCAGGTAAAGGCAAAGGGCGGCACACGCCCAAAGGCCGTCAGTTCACGGATGAGGCACAGGCCGAGATCGCGCGCCTGCTGGGCGACCGCCCGCGCCGCCGTGATCTGCTGATCGAATTCCTGCATTTGATTCAGGACGAACACGGCCATATCAGCGCCGACCACATCGCCGCTCTGGCGGTCGAGATGCGCATCGGTCAGGCCGAGATCTATGAAACCGCTACCTTTTATGCCCATTTCGACGTGGTGAAAGAGGGCGAGACGCCTCCACCCGCGCTGACGATCCGTGTCTGTGATTCCCTGTCCTGTGAAATGGCCGGTGCCCAGCAGCTGCAAAAGGCGCTGGAGGACGGTCTGGATGCGTCGGAGGTTCGCGTCGTGCGTGCGCCCTGCATGGGCCGCTGCGATACTGCGCCGGTGCTTGAGATCGGTCACAACCATATCGATCATGCGACCCCCGAAAAGGTGCAGGCCGCGATTGCGGCTGATGACACCCACGCGCATTTGCCCGACTACGAAGCCTTTGCTTCTTATGAGGCTAACGGCGGCTATACCAAGCTGAAAGAACTGCGCGATGGCGGCGATTGGGAACAAGTGCAGGAAGACATCTTGTCCTCGGGCCTGCGTGGTCTGGGTGGTGCGGGCTTCCCGTCGGGCAAGAAATGGGGCTTTGTTCGCATGAACGAAGGCACCCGCTATCTGGCCGTGAACGGGGACGAGGGCGAGCCCGGCACGTTCAAAGACCGCTACTATCTGGAGCGCACGCCGCATGTCTTCCTTGAGGGCATGCTGATCGCCGCATGGGCGGTTGAGGCCGAGACCTGCTTTATCTACATGCGCGACGAATACCCAGCGGTTCTGGAAATTCTGCGCCGTGAGATTGCCGCGCTGGAACGGGCCGGGATCGTCGCGCCCGGCTATATCGACCTGCGCCGGGGGGCCGGTGCCTATATCTGCGGCGAAGAATCCGCGATGATTGAATCGATCGAGGGCAAAAAGGGCCTGCCGCGTCACCGTCCTCCGTTTGTGGCGCAGGTCGGCGTGTTTAACCGCCCGACGTTGGTGCACAATGTTGAGACGCTGTATTGGGTCACCAAGGTGTGTCGCGAGGGGCCGGATTGCCTCAACAGCACCGAAAAGAACGGCCGCAAGGGCCTACGCAGCTATTCGGTCTCGGGGCGTGTGGCAAAGCCGGGCGTCTATCTACTGCCCGCCGGTTCGACCATTCTGGACGTGATCGAAGCGGCCGGAGGGATGGCCGAAGGTCAGACCTTCAAGGCCTACCAGCCGGGCGGTCCGTCTTCGGGGCTGTTGCCCGCATCTATGGATGATATCCCGCTGGATTTCGATACGCTGCAACCGCATGGCACCTTCATCGGGTCCGCTGCCGTGGTCGTTTTGTCCGATCAGGACACGGCGCGAGATGCGGCGCTGAATATGCTGCGGTTTTTCGAGGATGAAAGCTGCGGCCAGTGTACGCCGTGTCGTGCTGGCTGCGAAAAAGCGGTTAAGCTGATGCAGGCCGACAAGTGGGACACCGATCTGCTGGAAGATCTGTGCCAGGTCATGGGCGATGCCTCGATCTGCGGTCTGGGGCAGGCGGCCCCGAACCCGATCCGCCTGGTCATGAAACACTTCGCTGACGAAATCTGAGGGGAGACAGAGCCATGCTAGACGCAAGCCCAAACAAGACCGTCACCTTCAACCTGAACGGCGAAGATGTCACCGTGCCCGAGGGCTGGACCATCTGGGAAGCCGCCAAAGGCCAAGGGTTCACCATTCCGCACCTGTGCCACAAGCCCCAACCGGGCTACAAACCCGACGGCAACTGCCGCGCCTGTATGGTCGAGGTGGAGGGCGAACGCACACTGGTCGCTTCGTGCATCCGACCCGCAGCGGATGGTATGGTAGTCAAGACAGACAGCGACCGCGCCGAGAAATCGCGCGCCATGGTCATGGAACTGCTGGTCGCTGACCAGCCGGAGGAGGCACATGACGCGTCCAGCCACTTCTGGGACATGGCCAAGCTGAACGACGTCAGCGACAGCCGTTTCCCGGCCAAAGAAGCCGAGAAAATCCCGCTGCTGGATGACAGCCACGTTGCGATGCGCGTCAATCTGGACGCCTGCATCAACTGCAATCTCTGCGTGCGCGCCTGCCGCGACGTGCAGGTGAACGATGTAATTGGCATGGCTGGTCGTGGTCACACAGCGCAGGTGGTTTTCGACCAGAACGACCCGATGGGCGATTCAACTTGTGTCGCCTGTGGTGAATGCGTTCAGGCTTGCCCGACCGGCGCGCTGATGCCTGCGACCGTGCTGGATGACCAGCAGAAGGGTGACAGCAAAGACTATGACTCTGAGACCAAAAGCGTCTGCCCGTTCTGCGGCGTGGGCTGTAAAGTTTCGCTGAAGGTCAAGGACGGCAAGGTTAAGTATGTCGAAGGCATCAACGGCCCGGCTAACGAAGGTCGCCTGTGCGTCAAAGGCCGGTTCGGCTTTGACTACATCCACCACCCGCACCGTTTGACCAAGCCGCTGATCCGGCGCGAGGACGCACCTGCCAAGGGCTTAAACGTCGATCCTTCGAACCTGTCGACCCATTTCCGCGAAGCGACTTGGGAAGAGGCGATGGATCTGGCCGCGACCAAGCTGAAGGAACTGCGCGACGATGATCCGCGCAATGTCGCGGGTTTTGGCTCGGCCAAGTGCACGAATGAAGAAGCCTATCTATTCCAGAAGTTCATCCGTCAGGGCTTCCGTCACAACAACGTCGACCACTGCACCCGTCTGTGCCACGCGTCGTCGGTGGCCGCGCTGATTGAAAACGTTGGATCGGGTGCGGTTACGGCTGCGTTCAACGACATCAAAGACGCGGATGTGGCGATCATCATCGGGGCCAACCCGATCGAGAACCACCCGGTTGCCGCGACCTATTTCAAGCAGTTTACCAAACGCGGTGGCAAGCTGATCGTAATGGACCCGCGCGGTGTCGGGATGCGCAAGTTCGCCGATGAAATGCTGCAGTTCCGACCGGGAGCGGATGTGTCGATGTTGAACGCGATCATGAACGTGATCGTCGAAGAGGAGCTCTATGACAGCCAGTACATCCACCGCTGGACCGAGAACTGGGAGGCCGAGAAAGAACACCTGCGCCAGTTCACGCCCGAAGCGATGGCTCCAATCTGCGGTATTGAACCGGATCAGATCCGCCGGGTGGCCCGTACCTTTGCACAGGCCAAGGCCGGCCTGATCTTCTGGGGCATGGGTGTCAGTCAGCACATCCATGGAACGGATAACTCGCGTTGTCTGATCAGCCTCGCGCTGATGACCGGGAATGTTGGTAAACCGGGCGCGGGTCTGCACCCGTTGCGTGGTCAGAACAACGTTCAGGGCGCCTCGGATGCTGGTCTGATCCCGATGTTCCTGCCGGACTACAAAACGGTCACAGACGACAACATCCGGGCGAAGTTCGCCGATGTTTGGGGATCAGAGGATTTCTCGAACGAAAAGGGCCTGACGGTCACCGAAATCATCGACCAGATTTATGCCGGAAACAT
Organism: Ruegeria sp. HU-ET01832; assembly: GCF_040371315.1. Lineage (NCBI taxonomy): Bacteria > Pseudomonadati > Pseudomonadota > Alphaproteobacteria > Rhodobacterales > Roseobacteraceae > Ruegeria > Ruegeria sp. HU-ET01832. The sequence goes on along the minus strand of NZ_BAABWL010000001.1, from coordinate 966,261 downwards.
CAAGGGCATGTATATTTTGGGCGAAAATCCGGCCATGTCTGACCCGGATGTGAACCATGCCCGCGCAGCGCTGGCAAAGCTGGACCTGATGATCGTTCAGGACATTTTCCTGACCGAGACGGCAAACTACGCCGATATCATTCTGCCGGCCTCGGCGCTGTATGAAAAGAACGGCACCGTGTCGAACACCAACCGTCAGGTGCAGCGTGTGCGCCCGGCCGTGCCGCCTCCGGGTGAGGCGCGTGAAGACTGGGCGATCACTGTGGAATTGGCGCAGCGCATCGGTCTCAACTGGGATTACACGGATGTGTCTCAGGTCTTTGCTGAAATGAAGCTGACCATGGAGTCGCTGGACAACATCACGTGGGAACGTCTGGAAAACGAGACGATCACCTACCCGTCCCTGTCCGAAACCGATCCGGGTCAGTCCATCGTGTTCGGCGACGGATTCCCCCGTGCGGATGGTAAAGCCAAATTCACACCCGCCAGCGTCATCCCGCCGGATGAGGCCCCGGATGCCGAATATCCGATGATCGCCACAACAGGTCGTCAGCTGGAGCATTGGCACACCGGGTCGATGACCCGCCGGTCCAACGTTCTGGATGCGGTTGAGCCCGAGGCGAACTGTTCGATGAACCCGCGTACCCTCAAACTGATGGGGATTGAGCCGGGTGACACGATCCGCTTGACCACCCGGCGCGGCTCGATCGACATTATGGTGCGCGCCGACCGGGCGATTGCCGAGGATATGGTGTTCATTCCGTTTGCCTATGTTGAGGCAGCAGCAAATATCCTGACCAACTCGGCCATCGACCCGTATGGCAAGATCCCCGAGTTCAAGTTCTCGGCCATCAGGGTTGAAAAGATAGAAGACGCCATCGCGGCGGAATAACCGACCACCACTCATGTTGGAAAGGCGGCCCTTGCGGGTCGCCTTTTTCTTTTCTTGACAGAGATTTATTGACGGCCAAACCTGTCACCGCTTTTGGTGGTGGAGGGTTCCATGGCGCGCCGCTTTGTCGATTTGTCCGTTCCGCTGGAAACCGGGATCATATCCGACCCGCCGATCATGCTGCCTGAAATCGAATACTTGACCCATGACCAGACTGCAGAACAGGTCATGTCTTTCTTTCCCGGTTTGACAAAGGATGATCTTCCGGGCGGTGAGGGCTGGGCCATAGAACGTTTGCAGATCGCGACCCATAACGGCACTCATCTGGATGCGCCGTACCATCATCACTCGACCATGAATCGAGGAGAACGCGCGATCACGATCGACGAGGTGCCGCTGGAATGGTGCATGAATCCCGGTGTGAAACTGGATTTCCGCCATTTTGATGATGGCTATGTGGTGACGGCCGCAGATGTCGAGGCCGAATTGAAACGCATCGGCCATACGTTGCGGCCATTGGACATCGTGGTCGTCAACACGTCCGCAGGCACGCATTATGGGCAACCTGATTATCTGATGAAAGGTTGCGGCATGGGCCGCGCAGCAACGCTGTATCTGACCGAGCGCGGTGTACGCGTCACCGGCACCGACGCCTGGAGCTGGGATGCACCTTTTGCCCTGACCGCTCAGGAATACGCCGAGACACAGGATGCCTCAATTATCTGGGAAGGCCACCGTGCTTCGATAGACATTGGGTATTGCCACATGGAAAAACTGACCAATCTGGAAAGCCTGCCGCCGACCGGTTTCGAAATCTCGTGTTTTCCGTTCAAGATCAAAGGCGCTTCGGCGGGATTCACGCGCGCCGTCGCCATATTCGAGGATGATGCAGATGACTGAACCATTGGGCGGCCATGATGGCCCCTATGACGCACCTATCGAAATTCACGGATTCAAGGTTCTGCCGGAATGGATCGACTATAATGGCCACATGAATGTGGGCTATTACGGAGTGGCATTTGATATGGCGCTGGAACGGTTGATGGTTGATCATCTGGGACTGGGCGAAGTTCAGGTCAGCGCGTTGGGGCAGGGGCCTTACGTCCTGCAATCGCAAATGTCTTTCCTGCGCGAAGTTCTCGAAGGTCAGTCGTTGACCTTTCGCTTTCGCATGTTGGATGCCGATCACAAACGCGGGCATTATTTTGCCCAGATGCTTTCGGCTTCAGGCGAGGTGTGCGCTACCCAAGAAGCGCTTTTCATGAATGTCAGTCATACAACAGGTCGATCTGTTGCGTATCCAGATTGGGCTGCAGCCCGGTTGGCGCGGATGGCGCGTGATCATGCAGAGCTTGAGCCGGAGCCTCAGATCGGTCAACCGATTGCGATCCGGCGTCAGTAATTGCGTTCAAAGAACACACCCAGCCCAGTCTCGCCCCGGCCATCGACAGTGCCCCGGACGGTGAAGTTGTCGGTGACGTCAAGGTTCAGGTTCACTTCGGTGTCGCCTTCTGTGTTGACGGTGAAATCGGTGTAGAGGTTGTCGCTCAGGTAAGCGCCCGCGCCCAAGCGTCCCGCTCCGCCTTCCGTCGCGCCTATATCGACCGTGTCTACCCCTGTGCTGTCACGCAGCCCCTTGGTGGCATCACCACCTGCGCCGCTAAGTTGTGCCAGCGACGCCGCCATCTGGGCAATCACAAAGGGCGACAGTTCCGAGAACCGGTTGCCGAACAACAACATGGCCAGAGCCTCTTCGGCGGGGCGTTCCGGGTCAGAGAATACGTCGACTTCGGGTGAATCCAGCGGCCCGGCGATTTCGATCGTAGCAGTACCGTCCGAGGTGCTGGTCGAAGATTCGAACTCGATATACGGTGTGAGGTCGCCTTGCAGCGTTACGATACCCTTGGTCAACGCCAATCGACGCCCCAGAATATCAAAGTGACCGCGGATCAATTCTATCTGCCCTGACGGGATGACGGATGATGTGGTCCCGCCGATAAACAGCCGCCCACCCAGTTCCGCGTTTACGCCGCGACCGCGCACAAAGACCTCTTTCGGGGCCAGCAATGCGATATCCAAAGCAATGCGCGAGTCGCTTTGTGTGGTCTCTTCGTCCTTAACCAGACCGGCGCGTTCCCGTGTCAGCAGTTCTGCAGCACTTTCGCCAACATGCTGGATGTCGGGGATCGCCGCCGCCCCTACCGCGCCAGAGGCGGCTGCTAGGTTGATGTTTGTTTCAACGAAATTGATCTGCCCTGAAACCGAGCTGTTTCCTGCCAACGCTCCGGTCATCGCAATTTGTCCAGCCAGTGTGGTCTCATACAAAAGCTGGTCCGTCAGAACCAGGTTATTCAAAGTCGTTACGATATTCGCGTTGAAGGGCGGGGTCAGGTCAACCGGCCCGGCGACCGAGAACGATCCGCCGGCGCGGGTGCCGCCGGAAATGGAAACCGTTGCTCGGCTTTGCGACAGATCGACTGACCCGCTGATGCCAGTGATTGTTTGCCCGGCGCCCGGAATGGCCAGCGATGTGCCAGAGGTGGTGATCGACCCGCTAAGGGCATCAAGCGCTGGCTTGCCCTTAAGAGTAACGTCATACCGGGCAGTTCCGTCGATTTTATTGGGTGAAATGAACAGGTTGGCAATTCCTATGTTCAAACCGCCCACAGCCTTCAGATCCGCTTCACCCGTACTTTCATCAAACGTACCCGAAACGTCGCTGTTGATCTGCGCGGGGCCTTCGGCGCTGGTGTCGATGGTCCAGATGCCACTTTTGCGTTGCGCAGTTCCCGTGGCAGCGATGGTGCCGGGGAAGTCGGGTGCAAATCGTTCAATGCGATTGAACTTGGCGTCAAATTCCACATCTGCGTCGCCGTCTGTTTCGACTGTCCCTTTGAGATTGGCATAAGAACTGTCAGGCCCGCTTAAATTTGCAGTTCCTTCCAACCCGGTCCGAGTTGGTGCCACGTTGCCTGCCAAAGTCATGGGGCCAGACAGAGTCCGGGTCACACGGGCGACGTCGTCCAGTGTCACCGAGTAATCCAGCCCTCCGGCCTCGCGCGAGACCTTGCCCGAGGCGTTTGCAGAGATTGCCGTTCCTGTCAGTCGGAACGTGCGAACATCCAGGCCCTCGTCGCCATTTTCAGCGTCTAGGGTCAGGGTTGTACGCCCCTCAATCAGTTTGTCGAGCACCTCGATCCCGGCCCGAATGTTGTTGGCGTCCACGTTCCCTTGAACGTCAAAAGCGCGCGTGGCGAGGTCGCCGCTGCCCTGTAGGTTGGCGTTCACCGATCCGGCCAGATCTTGCCCGGCCAGTCCCGAAAAAAGCGACAGGTCAGGCACGGTCAAACGCGCCTGACCCTGGCCCGAGGGTTCTTCGGTCGGGTCATTTATCGTGGCCTGAACCTGCGCGCTCAGGGCTTGGGCGTTGATTGTTGCGCTTCGTATATCAATGGCATCTGCGGTCCGAGCACCATCCCACTGGATTGTAGTCTGACCGGTCAACAGGGGATCAATATCCGCCATGCCCGTTCGTATGTTCCGACCGACGACATTGGCGGTGCCGTCAAACTCCAACGTTTGTACTGTCCCCGTGCCGCTGACTTCTGCCCGTACAGAGCCCCCCAGCTCACGCTGGGCCAAGCCCGAGAACACCGACAAGTCCGCCGCATTTACCCGCGCTTGCCCGTCGATGGTCAGATTGCCATCGGGTGTGGTCACATCGCCGCTTGCCTGAGCCTGCGCAGCTTCGCTGTTCAGATCGAAGGCGCGGATAGTAATGCCGTCTGAATCACGTTTGGCATCCAGCGTGATTGTCGTTTCGCCAGTGATGACCGGGTCGATGTCGTCGCGCCCGGTTGACAGGTCGCTGCCCTCGACAGCCAGCTTGCCGTCAAAGCTGCCTTCCAGTGGCGATCCCGACCCATCAATTCTGGCCGAGACCCGCCCCTCAAGGTCCATTTGTGCGAGGTCCGAAAATCGGGCCAAGTCAGACGCTTCGAGCGTAGCTGAACCGTCCACGTTCAAACCACTGTTCAGGCCATCGACCAAAGCATCCAGCGCAAGCGTATAATCCGATCCGACCAGTTCGAACCCCGATAGGTTCAGCGACTGATCACTGCCATAGTCAAACTGGCCGTCCAGCGTGATGCGTTGGCCGATGGCCGAGTTCAAAGCAGGATCAGTCAAATCAACACCGGTGACGCTGGCTTGAAGGTCGCCACTTACTGACAGGGTTTCGGCCTGATCCAGAACTCCTTGCGCCGTAATCCGGGCGTTTTGCAGGTTGGCTTGAGGGGATTTAAAGCCGTTCGCCGTCAGGCTCAGGTCCCAAAGGTTGCCGTTTTTCTGATCGAAAAGTGCGGAAATTTGTGCGGCCTGAAGGGATGTATCCCCGCCAGCCACAGGCAGGATCACAGCCTGACCGTCTGGAGGCGTGATACGTCCCTGCAAAGCCGCAAGTGCCAGTGTTCCACCTTGGGCCAGTTGCAACTCGCCCTTCAAGTCCAACGCTTGCGTGGTCAGTTCCAGGTCCGAGACATCCAGCGCCCCTTCGGGTTTGGTTTGGCCGTTTACGAAAAGTCGTGTCTGGGTGCCAAAGAACGGATCGATATCGGCTGATAGAAATGGGGTCAGATCACCACTGAGGTCGGTGGTAAACGCAATGCCTTCTGATGCTCCTTCGGTGGCCGCGCGCAGGCGAACCTGACCGGTCACGCGTTGCTGGTTGTCGCTGCTCAGGCCGATATCGGCGCTGAAATCCGTCAGCGGGCCGGACCCTTTGGCGGATAATCCGATAGGTGGGCTGTCGGGAATGTTCAGGGCGGTAGAAATCAGACCGCCGGATGCTTCGGTCACATTCAGATCAAGGGTGATCTCGCTGGTGGCGTTCTGGAACCCGGCGGTCAGAGTGATTTCGTCGCCCGCGCGGTCCAGCCGGGTGATATCGAGATTGGTGTCCAACGTTCCGTCGGCCAGGGAAAGATTGCCGGTAACCGACAGGTCTGCGGCCACGCCTATCAACGGCTCGCCCAGGGAAATCTCGTCTATACGAATTTCGCCGATCTCGATGGAAACGGGCAGTTCAGGAAGTTGAAATGGCTGAGTTTCGGCAGAAGGTGCAGGTTCGCCCGGTGCGGTTGTCGCGCCGGGCGCGCGAGCGATGTCGATTTCCTGCGCTGTCAGCGCGTTAACCGAGAATCTGCCTCGGATCAGCGCCAGGCGGTTCCAGTCCAGTTGCGCGTCCTTGATGGTCAACCAGACGCCTTCATCATCCGCGACTGTGATTTCCTCGATGGTGGCGCGCGCGCTCAGGGCGCCTTGCAGACCCTTGACCGTAACGTTCTGATTGTCACCCGACAGCGTATCTTGCAGGAAATTCTCAAGCATACTGCCACCGCTGTCTTCCTGCGCGGCCAGAGGAGGGGCATAGAGGACCAGCGTAGCGGTCAGGACTGTATATGAATATCGCCTTATCAAAATGCCTGTCCGATCCCGATGTAGAACTGCAGTCCATCGCCGGTGTCGCCCTGAACGGGAACGGCGAGGTCAAGACGCAATGGGCCAAAGCCACCCAAATCGTATCTGACGCCTAGACCTGCGCCAGAATGGGACGCCGCGGCGCTGGTGACGAATGAGGACGAATCCACCACGCCGTAATCATAGAACCCGACCAGCGATATCGCATCGTTTATCTTGCCCCTGACTTCTCCGGAGAGGCCAAGGAAGGATTTGCCGCCGGCAATTTCGTCTCCGACCGGAATGCCGAGGCTTTCGAACGGTTGCCCACGTACGGTGCCGGCGCCACCGGAAAAAAACAGGAAGTCTGGGGTAACTGCGTTCAGTGACGGCCCCAGGACTGAACCCGCTTGCACCCGCCCAGCAAGTACAATGCGCCCGCCAGTTCCCAGGCTGGTATAGGTGCGCGCGTCAGCAAAGAACCTGATGCCGGTCTCAGTTTCTGAAATTCCCAGAAAGGGCATGATCTGTGCGTCCAGATAAAACCCTTTCGTCGCACTGACCTTGCTGTCGCGCTGATCCCACTCGGTGCGGGTGGGGACAATAAAGTATCGGAACTTGCGCCCGTCGCCGAACGCGTCATCCGCGTCGGACCATTGAAACCCGGCCGAAGCTTCGGCGTATAGCCGATCCGAGAAAGTACGTCGCGCACCATACGCCAGCGATGTTATAGTAACGTTGTAATTGTCGGTGTTGCGGCGTTCCAGCAGGGCGTTCCAGAACGTGTTGTCATCTGGTCCCAGCCGATCTGGCTGGTCCAGTCGAAGACCGATGCGCCCGTCCAGATCCTCGGCGCCGCCGATATTGCGCAGCGCTGCTTCGAACCGCAGCCGTTCTGCCCGCCGAAACACGTTGCGATGGGTCCAGGTTGCGGTCAGATCGATCCCATCCCGAGAGGCAATCTCGAATCCGAAAGTCAGGCGGCGTTTGGGCAGATCTTCGAAATAGGCGTCGAAATCCAGCGTGCCATCAGGGTTCGGGGTCTCGCGTTCTTCAAGCGCGACAACGTTAAAAGTTCCGGTCCTGCGCAGACGGGTCCCGACCTTTTGGATGTCCTCGGGGGAATAAACCTCGCCCTCTGGGAAGCCCGCGATCTTTTCGATCGACGAGTGTTTCACATCCGTATCGCCCGAGATGATCATTTTCCCGAACGTCAAGCGCGGCCCCGGAGCCAGATCAATCTGAGCGTCCAACTGGGCCTGCGCGTGTCGGGCGATGACTCTTTGACCTTGAATATCGGCTTTGGCATGGCCTGCATTGCGCCAGCCTTGGACCCCTGCGGAACCGGCACGCTGAATCGCCCCGGTGGTGGCCAGTTCGCCGATCGCGAATTCTTCGGGCAGGACGGTCTGTGGGGCCAAAGGCTGTACGATCGCTTCACCAAACCGGAACTTAGGTCCGGTCTGCACAGTGATGGCGGCGCGGTTGATCTGCGTCGGTACGCTCAGGGAACTCAGTTCGGCCGCTTCCTGACCGTCCAGCTTGATGCTGACGACCGGGCTGAAATACCCCTCGTCGTACAGAATCTGAACAATGGTCCGATAATCCGACAACGCGGCCGATAAAATTTCCAGTGGTGTGCCCAGTCCGCGCGACTCGGCGGTGGCAACGGATGAGGTTTCTTCAAGACGCTCGATCAGAGCTTTGGGCGCGCCTGGAGCGGTCAGAGTTGTCTCTAGCGCAATTAGCGAAGTGGGCAGAACCGCAGCCAGCAGGCCAAACAGGCAAGTTCTCACACAAGCGCGCGGTCCGGTCTTCTGCATCAATTGGCCTCAACTGCCCCAAGTTGAAATCAGTTTTCGCCGTCATGGAAGAAGCGGCGCGTCATGACATTCATGTTAGAGCATTCATCGCCGGTCAGGGGGAAAAATAATCGAAACAGACCAGAAATTAGCGGGTTGTGTGATCAGAGAGCCGCTGGATCAGGACCCGACACTGCGGAACCAGCGAATGATGGCTTCGCGATCTTCGGGTTCCATATAAGTGACGTTGGCCGGAGGCATGGCGTGGCTGACACCAGCCTGCAAGTAGATTTGCCTGGCGTTGCGGGCAATGTCGCCTTCGGTTTCAAGCAAAACGCCCTTCGGAGCCCATTGGATACCCTCCCAGACCGGTTCGCGCGCGTGGCACATAGAGCATCTTCCCAGAACGACGTCATGTGCCTCCTCAAAACCCTCTGCCGCCGCGACTTTCTGTTCATATTGCGTAAGGGGTTGCGCTTCGGCGTCTTCCACAGGTTTGTACATCGGCGCAGTCGACAGCCACATGATCCCAATGAAAAGCAGCGCTGTGGCCAGCCATGTCCACGTCGGGTTACCCGCGCGTGCGTGGCGCGTGTTGAAATAGTGCCGGATGGTAACGCCCATCAGGAAAACCAACGCCGCAATGATCCAGTTGTATTGAGTCGCAAAGGCCAGCGGGTAATGGTTCGACAGCATCAGAAAAACAACAGGAAGCGTCAGGTAGTTGTTGTGCGTCGACCGCAGCTTGGCGATCTTGCCGTATTTCGGGTCCGGCGTTCGGCCATTCTTCAGATCATCGACCACGATGCGCTGGTTGGGCATGATGATGAAGAACACATTCGCTGTCATGATCGTTGCGGTGAACGCCCCCAGATGCAGCATCATCGCGCGGCCCGTGAAAATCTGGTTGTATGCCCAGCCCATCGCCACCAGCAGCGCGAACAACAACACCATCAGCAGGGTAGGACGCTGCCCCAGCTTGGATTTGCATAAAAAGTCATAGATCAGCCAACCCACAGTCAGCGAAGCCGCCGAAATCGCAATGCCCTGCCACAGCGCCAGATCGGCCTTTTGCGCATCAATCAGATACAGCTCTCCGCCTACCCAATAGACGATCATCAGCAGCGCCGCGCCGCTCAGCCAGGTGGCATAGCTTTCCCATTTGAACCAGGTCAGGTGATCGGGCATCCGCTCGGGCGCGACCAGATATTTCTGGATGTGATAGAAGCCGCCACCATGCACCTGCCACTCCTCACCATCTGCCGGGCCTGAGATGTCGCGGTTCAGGCCAAGGTCCAGTGCGATGAAGTAAAAGGACGATCCGATCCAGGCAATGGCGGTGATCACGTGCAACCAGCGCACGGCGAATGCCATCCAATCCCAGAACACGGCAAATTCGAACATGTGGGGTCTCTCCGATTGGTTAGGGCCACACTAGGCAAACCGCTTTTTATTCGGTATTCCCGTATATTGCCAAACTGTATCAAAAAAAACGATAAGATGTCCTATCTCGACAATATCCGAACCTTCGTCCGCGTCTATGATTTAGGCAGTATGTCTGCAGCTGGTCGGGATTTGCGCATTTCCCCAGCGGTGACTTCGGCGCGGATATCGCAACTTGAAGATCACCTGGGCGTGCGCCTGTTCCAGCGCACCACACGCAACCTTTCCCCAACCGAGCAGGGCCGGGCGTTCTATCCAGGCGCAGTGGCCGTTCTTGACGCAGTGGATGAAGCCGAGGCGCAGGTGGTGCATCTGACCGAAGCACCGCGCGGGTCGCTTTTCGTTGCTGCTCCGTTAGGGGTGGGGCGGCGATTGTTGGCCCCGCATGTGCCTGATTTCCTGTCAGAATACCCCGAGATTGACGTTCGGCTACGTTTAACGGATCGATCGGTTGACCTGACGACTGAAGGCTTGGATCTGGCGTTCTTTATTGGCCAGCCCGAAGACAGCACATTGCGTATTCGCAAGATCGCAGACTGCCCGCGTGTTCTGTGCGCCGCGCCAGAATATGTCTCTCGACGGGGGATGCCGCGCACCGGTGCTGATCTTGTTTCGGACAAACATGAATGCCTGAACCTGCGGTTTCCGGGCGCGACCGAGTTCCAGTGGCTGCTGGAAACGCCAGACGGTCCTCGGCGGTTTGCGGTTTCCGGACGGTTCGAATGCGACGATGGCGACGTTCTGACGGATTGGGCCTTGTCTGGGCAGGGTATTGCAATGAAACCGGTGTTCGAAGTCGCCGAACACCTGAAAACAGGTCAACTTGTTCCAGTTGCTATCGAGACGCCCCCGGTCGCGGTGCAAATGGCCTGCCTGTACACGCATAGGCGCCATCAGGACCCGAAGGCACGTCTGTTTATGGATTTCATGATCGCGAGAATTGGTAAGATCGTCAACGCGTTGGGCGAAGGGGGTTGATAGGGGCTCCCGCCACTGTTCGCGCCCTTCGGGCGCTGCAAAGCGTTGGGCCCGGCGCTGCGGCATGGCCGCAGCGTGGGAACACCCTTGAGTTGCGGAACGCCTAGATCAGGAGAAACCGCGCCGTACCTGAAAAGGTGCGGCGCCCGGCCCAACGGGAGGAACCCGGCAGGGTGATCGACGGGCGGGAGGGGATCTGTGTTAACTGCCGCGATAGGTTGAATAGCCAAAAGGCGAAAGCAGCAGCGGTACGTGATAGTGCGCATCAGGATCTGACATGCCGAAACGTATTGGGATCTTGTCCAGAAACAGCGGATCTTCTGCCGATTGCCCCGTTGTCCGCAAATATTCGCCAGCGTCAAACACCAATTCGTATGTACCGATCGCAAAGGCGTCCTTTGGCAAAATTGGACTATCCGTTCGGCCATCAGCGTTTGTTGTCATTTGGGCGAGGATATGACGCGCCTCACCCGCTACGCTGTAGAGCGTGATGTTCAACCCTTGGGCCGGACAGCCGCGTGCGGTGTCCAGAACATGCGTTGTCAGATAGCCTGCCACGGCATTCTCCTGTGATCTGCAATTTGCTTTGCCACAGTCTGGCGCAAAGTTCTAAAATATGGAAATGCCAAAAGAACCGGAAACTGCGTTCGGATTAGTTTGATAATCATCCGGCTGTTTCTGGGCTATGGCTGAGGACAAACAAAAGAACGGACACCCATATGCAGCCCCCTCGTTATCCTCGCGACATGATCGGATACGGTTTGACACCGCCCGATGCTCAATGGCCCGGTGGTGCCAAGATCGCGGTTCAAATCGTGCTGAATTACGAAGAAGGCGGGGAAAACAACATACTTCACGGCGATGCGGCCTCCGAAGCTTTTCTGTCTGAAATCGTCGGGGCCGCGCAATGGCCGGGTCAGCGGCATTGGAACATGGAGTCGATTTACGAATACGGCGCACGCGCCGGGTTCTGGCGGTTGCACCGGCTTATGAAAGACCTGCCTATTACGGTCTATGGTGTCGCGACCGCGCTGGCCCGGTCCCCAGACCAAGTTGACGCAATGAAGTCTGCGGGATGGGAGATCGCCAGCCACGGTTTGAAATGGGTTGAGCACAAGGATATGCCCGAAGCAGAGGAACGCGCCCAGATTACCGAAGCGATCCGCCTGCATACCGAAGTCGTAGGTCCGCGCCCGCGCGGCTGGTATACGGGGCGCTGTTCCGAGAATACGGTTCGATTGGTCGCTGAAGAGGGCGGGTTTGACTATGTCGCTGACACCTATGCGGATGATCTTCCCTACTGGATCCACGCAGGCGAAAGGGATCAGCTGATCGTTCCATATACTTTGGATTGCAACGACATGCGCTTTGCCACACCGCAGGGTTTTAACGCGGGCGACCAGTTTTATTCCTATCTTAAGGACAGTTTCGACGCGCTCTATGCCGAAGGCCAAGAGGGCGCGCCCAAGATGTTGTCAATCGGGCTGCATTGCAGACTGATCGGGCGTCCCGGCCGGGTTATGGCGTTGAAACGGTTTCTCGACTATGCGCAGAGTTTTGAGGACGTATGGTTCGCCACCCGCTTGCAAATCGCACAGCATTGGGCCGCACATCACCCGCCGAGCCGCCATCCGAAACCGTCCCAGATGGACCGCGCAACATTCGTCGGCACTTATGGCGGCATTTTCGAGCATTCGGCCTGGATTGCCGAGCGCGCGTTCGAGCTAGAGCTTGGCCCGGCTCATGACACTGCGGGTGGATTGCACAATGCGCTGACGCGTATGTTCCGGTCTGCCTCGGATCACGAAAGACTGAGCGTTCTGACCGCGCACCCGGATTTGGCAGGCAAACTGGCGCAGGCGAAACGTCTGACACAGGAAAGCACGTCTGAACAGGCATCAGCCGGGTTGGATGCGTTGACAGACGCCGAGCGCGCGGCGTTTACGGACCTGAATACTCGTTACACCGAGAGGTTTGGTTTCCCTTTCATCATCGCGGTGCGGGATCACGACAAGGCCTCGATCCTGCAGGCGTTTCAGCGGCGGATTGAACAGGATCGCGAAACGGAATTCCGCGAAGCCTGCCGTCAGGTTGAACGCATTGCCGAGTTTCGGCTGCGGGACATTCTTCCGTCATGATGCAGATCGTCGCCCGTCCGCTGACCGCTCAAGCCTTTGCGCCGTACGGAGACCTGATTGAGGCTGCGGGTCAACCAGACAAAATCATAAACCAAGGACAATGCGGCCGTTTCCATGACCGTGCCCAGATGGATTTCGCTGACGGACGCGCGGGTATCAGCCTGTTTAACGCCAATCCGCGCGCTTTCCCCTATGTGTTGGATTTGGTCGAGCGGCATCCCGAAGGCAGCCAAGCCTTTATACCGATGACACCTCAACCGTTTCTGGTCGTGGTCGCACCAGATGCCAATGGAATGCCCGGCCAGCCCGTTGCCTTCCTGACGTCACCCGGTCAGGCCGTAAACTATCATCGGGGCACGTGGCATGGTGTTTTAACGCCGCTGCATGGTCCGGGCCTGTTCGCGGTTGTTGACCGCATCGGTGCCGGGGCGAACCTTGAAGAACACTGGTTCGACACGCCCTATGAAATTGTCGCCCGCTGACGTCGCCAATCAGCGGCCAACCATCAGTCGGGCGACATCCAGCATCCGGGCCGAGAAACCCCATTCGTTGTCGTACCAGCCAAAGACGCGGACCTGATGGTCGCCGATCTGCCGCGTCTCTGGGCCAGCGATGACAAGCGACTCGGGGCGGGTCCGCAAATCGGACGAAACCAAGGGCTCGTCCGTCCAACCCAGAACAGGAGATTGCGCAACGGCCTGACGCAGGTTGGCCTCGAACAAATCCGCAGACACCGGGTGTTCAAGAGTCACGATCAGATCAACCGCCGAGACGCTGGCCGTGGGAACCCGCACCGCCGCGCCCGAGACGCGACCGGCCAGATGGGGCAGAACCTCGTCAATCAGCTGCATGGCGCTGGTGGTGGTGGGAACCATCGAAAGTGCGCCCGCGCGGGATCGGGCCAGATCTCCGCGTGGTGCGTCCACCATTGGCTGGCTGTTCGTATAACAGTGGATGGTCGTCATGTGGCCCGATACCAGGCCACCGATCCCATCTAGAACCTTGACCAAAGGCGCCAGACCGTTCGTCGTGCACGAGGCGTTCGACACGATGCGCGCATCGCCCAGCCGGTCTTCGTTTGCCCCCAGTACAACGGTAACCTCGGTCGCCGGAGACGGGCCGGAAATCAACACTTTCCCCGCACCCGCCGTCAGGCCCTGGCTGGCGACATCTGATGTGCGTGCAACGCCGGTGCAGTCCATCAGGACATCGACGCCGGTCAGATCCACACGAGACAGATCCGCACTGTGGGTCACCGGTATCGCCATCCCGTCGACGATCAATTCGTCAGCAGAGTGTTTAACATCGCCAGCATAGGGACCGAATGTGCTGTCGTATTTGAACAGGTAGGTGCAGGTTTCCAGCGGTGCAATGTCGTTGATCAGCACCAGCTGGATACCACTGTCCTGCGGCATGGCCAGAAGCTGCCGCAGGATCGTGCGGCCGATCCGGCCGAATCCGTTAATCGCAAGTTTCATGCGCAAGCTATGGCAGCCGGTTGCGCTGACCTCAATGCCCGTTTCGCCTTGGGGTCAGTTGCAACTGACCTGCGAAAAGAACTGGCCCGAGATATTCTGGTACATGCTGCCTCGGATGGGGGTACACCCGGTGGCCTGCTGGATCGCTGCGATGGCCTGAAGGGTGCGCAGGCGCGGCGGCGGCCCAAAAGGGTTGAGGTTGTTGTTGTCCCGCGTCGCGCGATACACGACCGGAGCATCCGAGACCTGCGTGATCGCCCAGGTCCGGCTGAAGACCGAAACCGATTTGGTCGGTTCCTTGGCGACCACAGGGGTCGCGTTAATAGCCGTAAGGCCGATGACGGCGGCCAGCGCCAACATTGATCCACGCAGTACCATTGAACAATCTCCAGTGCTAAAAACTGCGGGTATTTCATCAGATTCAACCGGTCCTGTGAAGCCCCGAGCCCAAGAAACCCACCGGAAACTCAGCGTTTAGACAGGGTTAGGGGCATGTGACGGTTCACATCCTTGTAAAGAAGATAACGAAACCGCCCCGGTCCACCGGCATAACAGGCTTGCGGGCAGAAAGCGCGCAACCACATATAGTCGCCGGCTTCGACCTCGACCCAGTCCTGATTCAGCCGATAGACGGCTTTACCTTCAAGCACGTATAGCCCGTGTTCCATCACATGGGTTTCGGCAAACGGGATCACGCCGCCCGGCTCGAACGTGACGATGTTGACATGCATGTCGTGGCGCAGGTCTTGCGGATCGGCGAAACGGGTTGTGGCCCAACGCCCCTCGGTGCCGGGCATCGGGGTTGGGGCGATGTCGCGTTCATTGGTGATGATCGGATCAGGGGCGGGCAGGCCGGGAACGGCTTCATAAGCTTTGCGGATCCAGTGAAACCGGGCAATATCTTCGCCGCGATTGTGCAGGGTCCATTCGGACCCCGCTGGGATATAGGCATAGCCCCCTGTCTCCAACACATGAACATTGCCGTTCAGCGTCAGGGTTACCGAGCCTTCGACCACGAACACTACGGCCTGTGCATTCGGGTCGGTTTCGGGGCGGTCGCTGCCCCCACCGGGCTGAACCTCCATGATATATTGCGAGAATGTTTCGGCAAAACCACTCAGCGGGCGGGACAGAACCCAAAGCCGGGTGTCCTGCCAAAAAGGCAGGTAACTGGTGACGATGTCGCGCATCGTCCCTTTGGGGATCACCGCATAGGCGTCAGTAAACATGGCGCGGTCAGTCAAAAGCTGGTCTTGTCCGGGATGTCCGCCTGACGGCGCATAATAAGTAGGCTGTACCATTTGATGCCTCTGGTTCGGGTTTCTCGCACTATGGGGTGATTGGACAGGCGCTTATAGCGGCGCGATCGCAATAGGTTTGTTCGGGAATATTTGAAGGTTGAAACCTCTTGGGGTTGGCCATGCGGGTTCACATGACTATCCTTGAATGAAAGTGCATTTCAGAAGTGTGAGGCCCCATGAATTCTCTTTTCTCTCTTACAGCAGCAGGCGCTGTGATAATTGGCTTCAGCGTTGCTGCGCAGGCCAAGCCATTGTCGCGGATCATCGCAGAATCGGGGTTGAGCCCGGACGATTTCACATTGCTGACGACCGCGGCAGACGGATTGTTTCAGGGCAGTACGCCACAGGTTGGTTCAGAAGCTACGTGGGCCAGCACGGAAACCGACGCAAAGGGCACTGTCACCGTGCGGGATGTGCGCGACAATTGCGTGCATTTGCAGCACTTGATTGAACCGGCCAATACCGATCAGATACGTGAGGTCAGAACGCGACGTTGCCGCGACGCGGGCGGCAATTGGATTCTCACGCCTTAAAGAGCGCTAGTATCCGCGCGCCCGGTCCACTTCGTGCAACAAGGGCGCGCCACTGTTGAGGCGCTCGAAATTCTCGGCCACATCGTGCAGAGCATCGCCCAGATGCCAGCCAGAAACGTGCGGGGTGATTGTTACACCCGGATGTGTCCATAAAGGGCTGTCTGCAGGTAAAGGTTCGGTTCGGGTGACGTCCAGAACGGCACGACCGGGCGTTCCCTGATCCAAAGCGGTGATCAACGCGGCCTCGTCAATCAAATCTCCGCGTCCGGCATTCAGCAACTGGCTGCCGGGTTTCATGGCCGCCAGCATATCGGGTCCGAACAAGCCGACCGTTTGCGGGGTCGATGGCAGAATGGCACAGACATGGTCACATGCAGACAACAGATCGGGCAGGGCGTCCTCGCCATGCAGGCATGTGACACCTTCGATCTGCTTGGGTGAGCGACTCCAGCCCATGACCTGAAACCCTACCGCGCGCAGCATCTTTGCGCTGCGGGCACCAATATGACCCAAACCCAGCACTCCGACCACAGTGTCTGGCGAATAGAGCGGCGCCTTCGGGGACCATTCCGATCGGTACTGCGCAGCCTCGTGGAAGGGCATGTTGCGCTGTTGACGCAGGATATAGGCCACGAACCACTCGGCGATGCCTTGCGCAGGCGCGTCAGGTTTCAGGCGCGTAACACGCACATGGTCGGGCAGGTTGGGGTTGCCGACAATCGTTTCGACGCCTGCGCCCAGTTTTTGAACAAGCTGAAGATTGGGCAGGCGGGCAAGTTGATCATCGCTGAGTCCTGCCAATGCGATCATTGTAATGTCGCTGGGGTCTCCGATCGTGGCGGGGGTGCGTACGTCCAGACCGGGCTTCAGTGCCCGAACATCCCGCGCGATATCGCTGTCGCTCATCCAATCGGACAGACCTGTCTCTATCAACAATGCCATTTTAACCTCCCCCGAACAGTTTGATTGACTTGACGTCCCGTCCTAGCTGGACATCTTGACGGCAGCTAAGTCATTCTCGGGCCAAAGGTAAAGCCCGGTCACCGGGTCGGAGGAGGAAAACCCATGAACATGTCATTCGGCCTGCGTGATGAGAACGCTCAACTGTTACAACGTGTGGCAGACATGATCCGCGATGAGATCATGCCGCTGGAGGCAGAATATCACGCAGAGATCGGCAAAGGGGATCGTTGGCAATATACAGAACGTCAGGCCGAAATCCTTGAGGGCCTGAAGGCAAAGGCCAAGGCTGCGGGGCTTTGGAATTTCTGGCTGACAGACAGCGACAAAGGGTTTGGTCTTTCCACCGTGGAATACGCCTATTTCGCCGAAGAGATGGGCAAGACCCCATTGGGCGCCGAAGTCTTCAATTGTTCCGCCCCGGATACCGGCAACATGGAGGTCTTCGAACGCTACGGGACCGAAAAGATGAAGGAACAGTGGCTGAAACCGCTGCTCGAAGGTGAAATCCGCTCGGCCTATCTGATGACCGAACCGGATGTGGCCTCGTCGGATGCGACTAATGTGTCGATGTCTTGCGTGCGGGACGGCGATGACTATGTCCTGAACGGCGAAAAATGGTGGTCGTCGGGGGCCGGTGACCCGCGGTGCAAGGTCTATATCGTGATGGTCAAAACCGCCGGGGAAGAGCAGCCTAAACACCAGCGGCAGTCGATGATCGTCGTGCCGGCCGACACACCGGGTGTCGAAATTCTGCGCCCGATGGAGGTCTATGGCCATGACGACGCGCCGCATGGGCATATGCATATCCGGTTCACCAACGTGCGCGTTCCGGCTGAAAACATACTGTTGGGTGAGGGGCGTGGCTTCGAGATCGCTCAGGGTCGTCTTGGGCCGGGGCGTATTCACCATTGCATGCGCGCCATCGGGCAGGCCGAAAGCGCGCTGGATCAGATGTGCAAACGGTCCCTGCAACGCGAGGCGTTCGGTAAGAAGCTGGCCCAGCTTGGGGCGAATTTCGACATCATCGCCGAATGCAGGATGGAGATTGAGATGGCGCGCCTGCTGTGCCTCAAGGCTGCGTGGTACATGGATCAGGGCGATGCACGCGCGGCAGCACCGTGGATCAGCCAGATCAAGGTTGTGGCCCCACGCGTAGCCTTGAAGGTGATTGACGAGGCGGTGCAGATGTTTGGTGCGCAGGGGATCAGTCAGGACACACCGCTTGCCACGGCTTGGACCCATGTGCGGACGTTGCGGTTGGCCGATGGGCCCGATGCGGTGCACCGCCGTCAGGTCGCGCGGGCTGAGCTGAAGAAGCACACGCAGGAAAAAGTCTGAGCAAGGTCATGGTTTCCAATCCGGACGTGAGGGCGCAATCCTATTTCCACATTCGACAGGACGGTGCGTTTGTGGGCAATGACCCCGCGCGCGGCCCGTGGTCGGCCGTGCACTGTCATGCCGGGCCGGTCAGCGGGTTGGTCGTGCGCGCGGCGGAAACCGAAGTCGGGCCCGAGAAGATGTTGACCCGGCTGACGGTGGATTTATTGCGGCCATTGCCTTTGGCTGGATTGCGAGTCGCTGCCGAAACCACGCGCCATACAAAGACATTGGCGACAACGCGGGTGACCGTGCACGATTTGGATGACACGCTTTGCGCTGTTGCAACGACGATGCATCTGGTGCGCCGTGATCTTGGGCCAGTGCCAAACGTGACGATGCAGCCCCCTCGGTTGGATGATGCGGTCACGGGTCCTTTTCCAATTGGCGAAACACGTCACGATCTGCCGGGCTTCGCCAACCATTCGGACATTCTGTATCCCAAAGGCGGAAATCAGGCAGCCGGTCCGAAAACCGTTTGGATGCGCACGCCGCCGCTTTTGGCCGATGAGGCACAGTCGCCGATACAGGCCCTGTGTCCGCTGGCAGATTGCGGGAATGGTATCTCGTGGAACGCGCCCACCACCGAGATGGGGTTCATGAACACCGACCTGACAGTGCAAGTTCACCGTGAGCCGGTCTCGGACTGGTTGGCGTCAGAGTCATTGTGCCATTGGCAACCCTCGGGCATCGGGATGTCTCAGTCCGTACTTTATGACACAGAGGGTCCGGTCGCGACGGCGCTGCAAACGCTTGTCTTATTTCCGCCGGATTAAATGGTTGGCCGGATTCTGCGTGCTGTCTCAAAAGTGCGTTGTCGCTGCGGGGCCGAAACCCTATCTTTCTCACATGCGCTGGATATTGACCCTTTTCACCTTTTGCTTGCCAGTCCCGGTCTTGGCTCATCCCCACGTGTTCATCGACACGGGGCTGGAGTTCATCGTCGATGACGCAGGCAATCTGACGCATGTGCGGGTAACCTGGGCTTATGATGAGCTGTATTCGCTTTTCGAGCTCGAGGACAGAAAACTTGATCAGGATGGCGACGGTATTCTGAGCGAGAGCGAACAGGCCTTTCTGGCCGGGTTCGACGCGCAGTGGATCGAAGGGTATAACGGCGATCTGGTGGTGCGTGCAGATGGCCAGATCATCCCTCTGTCGGGTCCGATGGAACCTACGGCCACCACTGATAACGGCCGCATTGTCTCGACCCATCTGAGGGCTGTTGAGGGCGAACCGGTCGCAGCGGCGGCTTTGTCAGCGAAGGCGTTCGATGAAACCTACTACACAGCATACGAGGTTACGCGCCCGGTAACAGTGTCCAGTAACCTGACCTGCCAGATAGAGCGGACGGATCCCGATATTGACGGCCAGCTCGCCCAGATGCGGGCGTTCTTGCTGACCCTTGATGCCAATTATGATCTTGGGGAGAATGACATCCCCCTGGTTGGTGAAAGCTTTGCGACCGAGATCCGCGTTTCATGTCCAAGTACCTGATTATCCCGGTCCTCCTGTCGCTTGGCCTGCTGCTGTGGTTCTGGGGCAGCGGCGGGTTTGACAGCCTTGCTGCGTGGGCCGCCGGCGAACAGCGGGAGTTTCAGAACCAGATCGCCCGATCCCTGCGCGCCGCCCGCGCGGAACAACCCGAGGCTGTCGCGACCCTTTTAACTGTTTGTTTTGCTTACGGGTTTTTCCACGCCATAGGCCCGGGTCACGGCAAAGTCTTGATCGGAGGGTACGGGCTGGGGCGCAAGGTGGCCTTTTGGCGTTTGTCCGCGATCAGCGTGCTGTCCAGTCTGGGGCAGGCCGTCACTGCAGTGGTTCTGGTGTATGCCGGGGTTCTGGTGTTCCAGATGTCGCGGGACAGTTTGGTCGGCACAACCGAACAGGTCATGGCGCCCGTAAGCTATGGCGCCATAGCGGCAATTGGCCTTTGGCTGGTGTTCCGGGCGTTACGCAGTTTCGCCAGGCGGTACCGGGCGGATCGGACACAGGTCCATCATCACCATCATCATCATGACGGCCACGATCATCATCACGGTCATGACCACGAGGTTTGTTCGGATTGCGGGCATCGGCACGGTCCGACAGCGGAAGAAGTTGCGCAGATCGGGAATTGGAAAGAGGCTGCCCTGCTGATTGCGGGCATCGCTGCGCGTCCCTGCACCGGTGCGCTATTTGTGTTGATCCTGACGTGGCAGATGGGCATCGCGATGGTTGGAATCGCCGGTGCTTTTGCAATGGCACTGGGAACGGCGACAGTGACAACACTGGTCGGTTGGACCTCATTTGGTTTGCGCGGCGGGTTGCTGGCCTCGGCCTCGGCCACCCGCTTTGCGCAAGTTCTGGCGCCGACGATCGAACTCGTCGCGGGTCTGGTGATCGCCGTTATTGCCAGCGGGCTACTTCTACGCGCGATTTAGTCGAATACCGGCTTGGGATATCCAACCCGCGCCAGATACAGACCTTGCGGCGGACAAACTGGCCCGCAGGCGGCGCGGTTCTGGGCCGCAAGCGCGTCTTGCACATCCTCAGGTGTCCAAGCGCCTGCGCCGACCCTTTCTAAAGTGCCAACAAAGCTGCGCACCTGATTGTGCAGAAAAGAGCGGGCGCGAACGTGGAAATGCACCTCTGGGCCCGAGAACCCGTCGGTTTGTTCCACCCGCAATTCATCCAGTGTTTTGACCGGGCTGGCCGCCTGACAGATCGAGGACCGGAAGGTGGTAAAATTATGCCGCCCAATCAGCCTATCCGCACCGGCCTGCATCGCCTGCACGTCCAAGCGATGATTGATCTGCCAAACCTGCCCAGCATCATGTGTGGCTGGCGCACGACGCATCAGGATACGGAACAGGTACTGCCGTTCGACCGCCGAAAACCGGGCGTGCCAGTCGTCATCGACCTGCGCCGCCTGCACAATCGCCACAGGGTGGGGTTTAAGGTGGTAATTCAATGCTTCGGACAGTCGGAACGGATCCCAGTCCTTGATCAGATCACAATGGGCGACCTGTCCCAGTGCGTGAACGCCTGCATCGGTGCGGCCGGCAGCTGCGATGGTATGCGCGCCGGGTTGGATGCGCGACAGGGCCTCTTCGATCGCCCCTTGCACGGATGGCTGATCCTTTTGCCGCTGCCATCCGGCAAACGGCTCTCCTTGGTATTCGACTTTCAACGCGTATCTTGGCATGGGCCGCTGGTAGCGCGACGCGCCGCCACGGGCAAGAGCGGGAAAGCGCTGGCATGTAAGGCGGTGGCTACCTATCTTGAGCGAAACAATAAAAGCGGGGCGACGGTTTGGTCATCTCTTCCCTGGCAGACAGTGTGGTGCGCGGCGTCGAGTCCGTGGGCGATACCGTGTCAGAAGCCTTTTTTGAACCAGTGATCCGGCTGGGCGTGACCGGTTTGGCGCGGTCCGGCAAAACGGTATTCATCACGTCACTGGTGGCAAACCTGCTGGACCGTGGGCGAATGCCCGGATTGGTGGCGCAGCAAGAGGGGCGGATCAATGCGGTTTACTTGCAGCCGCAGCCCGACGACACCGTGCCTCGGTTCGATTATGAAAACCACCTTGCGGCGTTGACCGGGCCTCAGCCACACTGGCCAGACAGCACCCGCGCCGTGTCCGAGTTGCGCTTGTCCTTCAAAGCACGTCCGTCCGGACTTTTGTCGGGTTTGCAGGGACCACGCACTGTGCACCTGGATATTGTCGACTATCCGGGTGAATGGCTGCTGGATCTGGCATTGTTGGACAAAACCTATGAGGCTTGGTCGGCAGAGACGCTCGAACGCATTACCGCGCGTCCACAGGCTGCCACGTTTCTCACTCAGGCTAATGCTGCCGATCCGGCGGACACGCATGACGAACCCACCGCTCAGGCGCTTGCGAAAGCGTTTGCAGAGTATCTGAACGCGGCCCGTGATGCGGGGTTCTATGATTGCACACCGGGGCGTTTTTTGTTGCCCGGTGACCTGGCTGGTTCGCCGGTGTTGACATTCGCGCCGCTGCCGGTTGATGGACCAGCGCCCCGGCGCAGCCTGCACCGCGAAATGGCCAGGCGGTTCGAGGCATATAAGTCGCAGGTCGTTAAGCCGTTCTTTCGGGATCACTTCGCGCGGATCGACCGGCAGGTCGTTCTGGTGGATGCGCTGGGCGCGATTCATAAGGGTCCGCAAGCGGTCGAAGATATGCGCCGCGCGATGGCAGATATCCTGTCCGCATTCCGTCCCGGCCGAAACGCTTGGCTAAGCCGATTGCTGCTTGGAAAACGGGTCGAGCGCATTCTGTTTGCCGCCACCAAGGCCGACCACTTGCACCACCAACAACATCAACGTCTGACCCATATCATGGAGGCGCTAATTCGTGACGCCCGCGACAGGGCCAGCTTTGCCGGGGCGGACACGACGGCCTTATCGATGGCCTCATTGCGCGCGACAACCGAGGAAATGCGTTTGCATGATGGGGTAGAATTGCCCTGCGTTCGAGGAACGTTGATGGATGGCAAACAGGCGGCGTTTTATCCGGGCGAATTGCCGGATGACCCTTTGAAACTGTTGGGGGCGGCGCGCAATGGGGCCGAAGGTTGGCTTGACGCCGAATACGGCTTCATGTCATTCGCCCCCGCCAAATTGACCCTGCGCCCCGGAGATGGACCGCCCCATATTAGGCTGGATCGCGCAGCGCAGTTTCTGATCGGAGATCGCCTGTGATCGCAACTCTGCGCCCGGCTCGCAGCACCGATGCCGGTGCGACCGGAGAGATTCTGCACGGTTTCGCGCGCGAGAACGACTGGATGCCAGAGCTGCACACTCAGGCCGAGACCATCGCTTTCTGTGGCCGTATGATAGATCAGGATTGGGTCACAGTGGCTGAACTGGACGCCCGCGTGGTGGGTTTTCTGGCTTTGAACGGGACAGAAATTCATTCCTTGTACCTGAAAGCCTCTGCCCGACGGCAAGGCATCGGACGACACCTGCTGGACCATGCCAAATCCCGGCGCACGCAGCTTTCGCTGTTCGCGTTTCAAGCCAATCTGCCCGCGCGGCGGTTCTACGAACATAACGGATTTGTCGAAGTTGCGCGTAGCGATGGGGCCGATAACGATGAAAACCTGCCGGACATTAAATATGTCTGGATACGAGAGGGGGCAGAAAATGGCTAAAGGTCCCGTGCTGATCGACCTCGAAGCGGACGAGCCCACTGTGGACGTGGCGAAGGCGCCTCCGGTACCTGAGATCGGGCAACCTCAAGGGCAGGCGATGCAGGGCGTGGTCCGGCTTGCAGCTCGCAGGCCCTCGCGGCTGGCGCGTTGGTTCTGGGGGCTGGCCTTAACTGCCGTTGGCGCAGTTGTGTCCATCGCGGCGTGGGACTTTGTGAACGGGCTTTTGCTGCGTGCGCCGGTTTTGGGATGGGTCGTGACGGGGCTTTTTGCAGCGCTGGTGTTGGTCGCCCTGATCATCGCGCTGCGTGAATTGGCGGCAATCGCACGTTTGTCTCGTGTTGACGGGATAAGGCAAGCGGCGGACACGGCGCTGGCCGAGGATGATCTGGCACAGGCACGCGCGGTTACGACCAAGCTTATTGCTTTTTACAAGGGTCGGGATGAAACCAAATGGGGTCGTGACAAGCTGACCGAACGTATGGGGGAACAGTTCGACGCCTCTGGGCTGCTGACCTTGGCCGAAGATGAATTGCTTGCCCCATTGGACGCCGCCGCCAGCCGCGAGGTCGAAGCGGCCGCCCGTCAGGTGGCCACTGTTACGGCCCTGGTGCCTCTGGCGTTGGCAGATGTCGCCACGGCTTTGGCTGCGTCGCTTCGGATGATCCGGCGCGTTGCTGAAATCTATGGCGGTCGCGCCGGGTTTCTGGGGAGTTGGCGGCTGACCCGTGCGGTTTTTGTTCATCTGGTCGCAACCGGAGCAGTCGCGGTTGGCGATGACCTGCTGGAGCCCGTTTTGGGCGGCTCGGTTCTTAGCAAACTGTCCAGAAGATTCGGCGAAGGTCTGGTCAATGGGGCCCTCAGTGCCCGTG
The DNA here is from genome assembly GCF_040371315.1 of Ruegeria sp. HU-ET01832. Classification (NCBI taxonomy): domain Bacteria; kingdom Pseudomonadati; phylum Pseudomonadota; class Alphaproteobacteria; order Rhodobacterales; family Roseobacteraceae; genus Ruegeria; species Ruegeria sp. HU-ET01832. The sequence goes on along the minus strand of NZ_BAABWL010000001.1, from coordinate 941,871 downwards.
TCGGTGTGGCCGCAATGGAGGTTTGTCGACCTTTGCCCTTCTCTGACCGTCACAAACCCTCGACAAGGGGAATGATCAAGCGGGCCTTGGCGGGTTTGTTTTCCAAAACTTGACCTGCCGCAAGGTGCTGACGTCCACTGGATGGCATACCAGACCCGGAGCCAGCCATGACCGAGCACGGACACAGCCAACAGGAAATAGCCGAGCGTATCAACGCGCCACCCGGCCGCGGCGTGCTGCGCGATGTCGTGTATGGGGGCATCGACGGATCAGTGACCACCTTTGCGATCGTGGCCGGGGTTGCTGGGGCTGGCCTTTCTCCGTTCATTATCGTGGCGTTGGGGCTGGCCAATGTTTTGGCAGATGGCTTCTCGATGGCGGCGGGCAACTATTCCGGCACAAAAGCTGAATTGGACAACATTCGCCGCATCCGCGCGATCGAGGAACGGCATATCCACTTGTACCCCGACGGCGAGCGAGAAGAAGTGCGCGAGATTTTGGCGCAGAAAGGTCTGTCGGGGCGGGTGCTGGACGAGGCGACCGACGCAATCACTGCAAACCACGACAACTGGATCGATCTGATGATCGAAGGGGAATACGGGCTGGGCAGTGTCGACCCTCATCCTCTAAAGGCTGCGATGGCGACCTTTTGGGCATTCCTGATCGCGGGGATGGTGCCGCTGTTGCCCTTCCTCGCCGGGGTGGATCAGGCTTTTACCATTTCCGCCTGGATGACAATGGCCGTGTTTTTTGCCATCGGTGCGCTCAAAAGCCGGTGGTCGCTGGCACCTTGGTGGCGATCCGGGGGCGAGACGTTGTTGATCGGTGGTGCTGCTGCCTTGATCGCGTATCTAGTCGGGTCGCTGTTTCATCCTTGACGGGCTAGATTGATCCAGCTTGGCGCAGGTGCTTGTTGACGGTAACAAAAATAAACTCGGGCCTTTCATTACCTGTCCAACAACTACTTTAGTTGCGGGTTTCCGGCGATTGCGGTGGTGCAGATCATCTTCGGGCAGTTAATCGTGCGCCTCACGTCTGGCTGCATTTAGCCCTGAGTTATGCCTGCGAACTGGCGGATTTTCTGACTGTTGCCCAATGCATGTCTCGGGTAGCCTGGCGGTGAAACCAACCGGAGAGCCCATTGGAATCCTTGCTTGTTCTTGTTGGATTGATCGTGCTGGCCATCCCGGTAGGCATCATTTTTCTGATTGTAAGTCACATCCGCCTGCGCCGTCGGGTTGAGCAGTTAGAGCAGGATCTTCGCGCGCTGGGTGGGGATGTTTCCAAAACCAGCGATGCACCACCCCAACCCGAACCGCGCAAGCCGACCGAAAAACCGGACAAAGCGCTGAAACCCGCCCCGTGGTCCAAGGCGCAGACACCCCAACCCGCTGCCGAGCAGACACCGCCTGCCGCCGTAGTGTTTCGTGAGGACCGGTTTACTGCGCTCTCGAATTGGTTGCGAGAGAACTGGTTTTATGTGGTGTCCGCCCTTTCACTGGCGTTGGCAGGGATATTCTTGGTTCAATACGGTGTCGAAAATGGGTTGTTGCCTCCGTCCGCCCGTGTGATTGCCGCGTTGAGTTTCGGTGTGGTGTTGATCGTGGCCGGAGAAGTGATCCGCCGCAGGTTTGGAGATGATGAAGCCTCGGCCACCGCATATTTGCCCTCGGTTTTCTCGGGCGCCGGTCTGGTTACCCTGTTCGGAGGCATTCTTGCTGCTAGGCAGCTCTACGACTTGATCGGCCCCGAAAGCGCGTTGATTGCGATGGTCGTTGTTGCCCTGTTGGGATTGATCCTTGGCTGGTTCCACGGCCCCTTGCTGGCTGCTGTCGGTCTGATCGGGGCCTTTGCAGCCCCCTTTGTTGTTGGCGGCACGTCCAAGGATCCGGGCTGGCTATATGCCTATTTCTTTGTGATCGCCGTTTTGGGATTGGGGATCGACACAGTGCGCCGCTGGGCGTGGATATCCGTCCTGACTCTGTTTGGTGCCTATGCCGCTTGCCTGCTGCTGGTGCTGTCCTCACCGCTGACAGAACCGTATTACCTGATCTGCGTCACAGCGTTGGCCGTGATTTCCATTGCGATACCAATTCGGCGTGTCTGGCCCGATCATGAGGGCGCGATGATCAGCCAGATCATCAGTCGCAAAACGGGCGATGCATGGCCCGAATTTCCCACGCGGGTTGCCTTTGGCGCGGTCGCCGTTAGTTCCGCGATTCTTTCGGTGCATTGGGCTGATAGCCCGGCGGAGTTCTGGCTGGGCGTTACCTTGCTGGCAGGGCTGGCGCTTGGATTGATGCTGTGGGGTAGGCGGGCGGAGGCATTGCAGGATGCGACGATATTGCCAGCGCTGGGCCTTGTCTGGTTCGTTCTGATGCATGGCTGGGATAACGGCATCGTTCTGCGCCACTTCGCTGAGACCTATGCCGAAACCGCCGAAGCGGATTACCCCTGGGTGGTCACGGTCTTGATCATTCTGGGTGGGGTGATTTCCGTCACTGCAGCCTGGCGCTCGATGCATGCGCACAAATATGCGGCCGGGTGGGCTGGCGCCGCTGCGGTCTTTGCGCCCGCGTTGGCCATCGCTCTTGAGGTCGGCTGGCACCCTGCGACTGTGATCGGAGCCTACCCGTGGGCACTGCATAGTATCGCATTGGGTGCGTTGATGGTTATCTTTGCCGAGCGTTTTTCGCGCGTTGACGGAGATCAACGGATGCGCGCGTCGCTGGCGACGCTCTCGGCTTTATCCTGTTTGACCTTTGCCTGCGTTATTGTCCTGAGTTCTGCGGCGCTGACCATTGCTCTGGTCGCGATGGTAGTCGTGGCCGCCGTGCTGGATCGCAAATTCAACCTGCCGCCGATGAGCTGGTTCATCTGGGCTGGTGTCTTCACAGTCACGGTGCGGCTGGTGTTGAACCCGGGGCTTGATTGGGCCGGTACCGCCGCGATCCTTGAAATGACGCTGGTCTACGCAGTCGCAACCCTTGGTTTCCTGGCGGGTTGGTTGCTGATCCGCTCAATGAATCGGCCTGTTGCAACTCTATTGCTAGAGAGCGCCACCTGGGCCACCGGGGGTATATTGCTGTCTTTGCTGCTGGAACGCTGGTTGCAGAGTTTTGGCGAGGGCAACGCCACTAATAGCCACTGGGGGCTGGGCTTACTGGCGATCATCTGGTTGCTTCTGGCCTTCGCGCAGATTCAGCGGTTCGAACTGGGCGGAAAGCTGAACTATGCTCGCTATTTGCTTGCGGCGTTTTTTGCCGGGCATGGTCTTTTCCGATTGGTTCAGACGTTGGTTGATGCGAACCCGCTGCTTAACAAGGTTGCGTCACCGGTTCTGGGTCTGCCGTTATTGAACACGCTTGCGGTCGCTTACTTGTTGCCTGCACTGGCAGTCGGGCTGTCGGTCTGGAGGATTCATGCGACTCCGCTGTGGCTGAAGCGCGCCAGTTGGGGCTTGAGCGGTGGATTGACGGCTGTCTGGTTGGGGCTGATGATCCGTCATGTTTGGCAGGGCGCGGCCGGCATGTATGAGGGCAACGGCGTGACCCAGCCCGAGCTTTACACTTACACCATTGCTCTTCTGGTAATCGGGGCGGTGGTTTTCTACCAGTCGCTGGCGCGCCGATCCGACCTGATGCGCAAAGCCGGGCTGGCGGTGATTGGGCTGGCGGTGGCCAAGGTGTTTCTGATCGACATCGCCGGGCTGGGCGGGCTGATCCGGGTGTTCTCGTTGCTGGCTTTGGGGTTGGCTTTGGCGGGTCTGGCGTGGCTTAACCGCTGGGCGCAGTTGCGCCATTCGCCGCATGGGCCGGAACCTCTGGACCATTGAGGGCGGGCGTCCTATAAGCGCGGCCATGTATGACCGGATGGCCATCATTATTCGAATTATATCCCCGGCGCTCTGACATCCTGAGACGCCGGGCAAAGGTGTTTGAGACCTCGCACCGACCGCTTCGATCCACACGACCAGATCATCCAAAGGACGCCCCCAATGTGCGCCGAAACACCTGATTACAAAGACACGCTGAACCTGCCCAAAACCGATTTCCCCATGCGCGCTGGCCTGCCCAAGCGCGAACCCGCATGGCTGGAGCGTTGGGAAACCATCGGCGTCTATGACCGCCTGCGCGAGAAGGAAGGCCGCACGCCCTTTACTTTGCACGATGGCCCTCCCTACGCGAACGGCCATCTGCATATCGGACACGCGCTGAATAAAACCATCAAGGACATGATCGTGCGGAGCCATCAGATGATGGGCCACGACGCGCGTTATGTTCCCGGCTGGGACTGCCACGGCTTGCCCATCGAGTGGAAGATCGAAGAGCAATACCGCAAGAAGGGCAAGAACAAGGACGAGGTGAACGTCGTCGATTTCCGTCAGGAATGCCGCAAGTTCGCCGAAGGCTGGATCGATATCCAGCGCGACGAGTTCAAGCGCCTTGGCATCACTGGCAACTGGGCCGATCCCTATATCACCATGGACTATCACGCCGAGGCCGTGATCGCCGATGAGTTCATGAAGTTCCTGATGAACGGTACGCTCTATCAGGGGTCCAAACCCGTGATGTGGTCGCCGGTGGAAAAGACCGCTCTGGCAGAGGCCGAGGTCGAGTATCACGACAAGGAAAGCTTCACCATCTGGGTGAAGTTCAAGGTCGTGAATGCGGGTGATCTGGATGATGCGTTTGTGGTGATCTGGACGACGACTCCATGGACCATGCCATCGAACAAGGCGGTCGTGTACGGCAAGGATATCTCGTATGGCCTCTACGAAGTCGTCGGAGCGCCCGAGGAATGCTGGGCCGCTGTGGGTGACAAGTTCCTGCTGGCCGATAATCTGGCTGCTGATGTGCTAGGCCGTGCCCGTTTGAACGACGACCAGTGGACCCGTGTCCGCGACGTGACCGCGGATGAGCTGGCAGGTGTGCAACTGACCCACCCGCTGGCCGGGGCCGAGGGCGGCAATGGCGAATGGGACGACATCCGCGACTTCCGCGCCGCTGAGTTTGTGACCGATACTGAAGGTACGGGGTTCGTCCACTGCGCGCCGTCCCACGGTATGGAAGAATTTGAGCTGTACCGCGATCTGGGCATGCTCGAGCAGGTCATCACCTATAACGTGATGGACGACGGCTCGTTCCGTGCCGATCTGCCTTTCTTTGGCGGCAAATACATTCTGTCCCGCAAAGGTGGCGAAGGTGATGCAAACAAAGCCGTCATCGACAAGCTGGCAGAGGTCGGTGGGCTGCTGGCGCGCGGCAAGATCAAGCACAGCTATCCGCATTCGTGGCGCTCGAAGGCTCCGATCATCTATCGCAACACGCCGCAGTGGTTTGCATCCGTGGACCGCAAGCTGGACGATGGCATGGGAGAGATGGGCGACACCATCCGCGAACGCGCCCTGCGCTCGATTGATGAACTGGTGAAATGGACCCCGCAGACGGGCCGTAACCGCCTGTATTCCATGATCGAAGCGCGCCCGGACTGGGTTCTGTCCCGCCAGCGCGCCTGGGGTGTTCCTCTGACCTGTTTCACCAAGAAGGGCGCCCTGCCCACCGACGCGGACTACCTGCTGCGTAACGCCGATCTGAACGCGCGCATCAAGGCTGCGTTCGAAGAAAACGGTGCGGATATCTGGTACACCGATGGGTTCAAGGAACAGATGCTAGACGGCATCGCCAACCCGGATGACTACGATCAGGTGTTCGACGTGCTGGACGTTTGGTTCGACTCTGGCTCGACTCACGCCTTTGTTCTGCGCGACCGCGAGGACGGGACCGAGGATGGTATCGCCGACGTTTATATGGAAGGCACCGACCAGCATCGCGGGTGGTTCCATTCGTCCATGCTGCAGGCTTGTGGCACTAAGGGCCGTGCGCCCTATCGCAACGTGGTGACTCATGGCTTTACGCTGGATGCCAAGGGCAACAAGATGTCCAAATCGCTGGGCAATACCATCGTGCCGGAAGAGGTCATCAAGCAATACGGTGCCGATATCCTGCGTCTTTGGGTGGCCCAGACCGACTATACCGCCGACCAGCGGATCGGGCCTGAGATCCTGAAAGGCACTGCCGACAGTTATCGCCGTTTGCGCAACACGATGCGGTTCATGCTGGGATCGCTGGCGGATTTCACTGAAGCCGACCGGGTTGAACCGCAAGACATGCCGCGCCTGGAGCGCTGGGTGCTGAGCCGTCTGGCCGATCTGGATGAACAGGTCCGTAAGGGCTATGCCGCCTTCGATTTCCAGGGCGTGTTCAGCGCCGTGTTCACCTTTGCCACGGTCGATTTGTCCTCGTTCTATTTCGACGTGCGCAAGGATGCGCTCTATTGCGATGGCGACAACCTGCGCCGCCGCGCCGCGCGAACTGTGCTGGACATCCTGTTCCACCGCCTGACCACATGGCTGGCCCCGGTTCTGGTCTTCACCATGGAAGAGGTCTGGCTGGAGCGGTTCCCGGGCGATGACAGTTCGGTCCATCTTGTGGATTTCCCGGACACGCCCGCCGATTGGCGACATGCCGAGCTTGAGGCCGCCATGGCCAAGGTGCGCCGCGTGCGCCGTGCCGTCACCGCAGCGTTGGAAATCCAGCGTCAGGACAAAGTGATCGGTTCCAGCCTTGAGGCTGCTCCGATTGTGTATGTCGAGGATCAGGAAACCCGCGATCTGCTGGCCACGTTTGATGTAGACGACATGTGCATCACCTCAGGCCTGACAGTCAGTGGTGATCCTGCGCCGGCAGAGGCTTTCCGTGTGCCCGAGATCGAGGGCGTTGCGGTGGTGTTTGAAAAGGCCGAAGGCGAGAAATGTCAGCGGTGCTGGAAGATCTTGCCGGATGTGGGTCTTCATGCCCATGCGGGTGTCTGCGGTCGCTGTGACGAGGCGTTGGCGTAACGTCTCTGGCTTTGGAGTTTTGCGAGGCTCTGCCTCGCGCTCCGAGGTATTTATGGCCAGATGAAGGGGCGGATCGCTCTGATTGGGGTTGCGGGTTTGGCGAAACATCTGCAACCCTTTTTCTATGCCGATGATTGCCGTTGATACTCAGTTTGGCCGCCTTGGGGTTGAGGAAACCGATGGGGCGCTGACGCGTCTGGTTTGGGACGGGGTGGATGACGGGCCGGTCACGCCTTTGTTGCGTGAGGCTGCGGCGCAATTGCGGGCCTATGACCGGGGGCAGTTGGACCGGTTTGATCTGCCATACCACATCGCCGGATCGAAGTTTCAGCGGCAGGTTTGCGACCTGATGTTTGCCATTCCGCTGGGTGAAACGCGGACCTATGGCGAGATCGCCAAAGAGCTGGGCCAGCCGCCGCAACCCGTAGGACAAGCCTGCGGAGCCAATCCAATTCCCGTTATCATCCCGTGCCATCGGGTGTTGGCGGCAAACGGGCTGGGCGGGTTCTCGGGCGAGGGCGGTGTGGAGACCAAGGTCGCCTTACTGCGACACGAACGGGCGGCGGGTTTGCTGATCTGAGGAGCGGATTTCTGTTGCAATCCCGTTGCTTGAAGCTCAATTTATCTCATATTGAGAACTCAAGGGATCAAAGATCATGACAGCTCATACAGACCCTGCCGCTCGTAAGAAGGCCATTATTGACCGCCTGATGTCGTTGGAAGAACAGGAACTGGCAACCGCTCAGGCCCATTACGATGCGTTCATGAAAGAGTCGCAGCTGGATGATCGCGAAGGACATGACAAGGACGACATTGCGGCCTCTCGGGAAAGTGCGGATCTGGCGGCGGCGTTTGATGCGCCGGTTCAGGCGCATCACGCCAAGATCGACGTGATCGAGAACACCGATTTCAGTGTGACTGATACGGTCAAGCCCGGAGCAGTGGTCAAGTTCAACAATAGGCGCTTTGTCGTCTGTGTATCGACCACGCGGTTCGAGGTTGAGGGCAAGACCTATATGGGCATCTCAACCCAAAGCCCGATTTATCTAACGATGACGGGGCTGCAAGAAGGCGACGTTTTCACCCATAACGGCACCGAGTTCGAGGTGCAGGAGGTTCTTTAACTTTTGCGCTGGGGGATCACCTGCTGGGCGATCCCTGCAAACACCAGGTAGAGGCTGGTGATAACGAGCCCCCAGTGTGCCCAGCTTTCGGGGTGGAAATCGACCCAGGCGGCCCAGCCTGCGAAGAATGTCCAGGCAAGCGCCATCGGCAGGGTCAAATTGCGCCAGCGCTCGGTGCGGACGGGGTGGACGAATTTCAGCGGTAGGAACATCGCCAGCGACAGCAGCGAGACCAGCAGCAGGATCACCCAGAAATTCGGCTCGAGCGCGAAGATCACGATGACGAACATATTCCAGCAGCCGGGAAAGCCGGAGAACGAGTTATCCTTGGTCTTCATCCGCGTATCCGCGAAATACATGGCGCTGGCAAAGGTGATGACGATGATGGCGAACCAGCCGGTCCAACCGTCCATCAGTCCGGATTTAAACAGGGCGAAGGCGGGGATGAAAACATATGTCAGGTAATCGATGATCAGATCTAGCAGAACACCATCGAATTCAGGCGCATTGTGCTTGACGTGGTAATGCCGCGCCAAAGGGCCGTCGATTCCATCCACGATGAAAGACACAACCAGCCACAGATACATCAGGCTCCACTTTTCCTCGACGGCGGCCAGCATGGCGAGCATGGCAAAAACTGCACCGGTTGCAGTGAAAAGATGAACGGATAGAGCTTTGAATCTGAGTGTCATTCGCGTGTCATGTACGAAGCGTGCCAAAGATGCAAAGCAAAAAGCCGGGACATGCGAAAATGCATTGCGTCACGCCTTGGGATGGGTGCGGTCGTACACCTCCATCAGACGGGTTGTGTCGACGGCGGTATAGGCCTGTGTGGTTGAAAGTGAGGCATGACCCAGCAATTCTTGTATCGCGCGCAGGTCCCCTCCAGCGGACAAAAGGTGGGTTGCAAAGCTGTGCCGCATGGCGTGTGGGGTCGCTGTAGCAGGAAGCCCAAGTTGCTGACGGGCTTTTGCCATAACCGCCTGAATGGCGCGAGGGTTCAGCGCGCCACCCCGCACACCGCGAAACAGAGGTTTGTCTTTGGCCAGCGGATGCGGACACAGGGTCGCGTAACGATCGACGGCCGCCCCTGCGGCAGGCAAGACCGGCACGATCCGTTCTTTGTTGCCTTTGCCGACGATTCGCAGCGATTGGGGTAGAGGAGCGTCGGCACCAGTCAGGGAAAGGGCTTCGGAAATCCGTAGGCCGCAGCCATAAAGCAAGGTGACTACGGCCGCATCGCGGGCCGAAATCCAATCGCTGGTCGATTGCAGCTCGACTGTTTCTATCAAGGCGAGGGCGGCGTCTTCGACCACGGGGCGGGGTAGCTTTTGGGTGAATTTGGGGGCACGCGTTGACAAAACGGCTGTCGGCTCGAACCCTTCCCGTTCCGCCAGCCAGCGATAAAAGGTTTTAACTGCAGATAGCTTGCGCGCCAAGGACCTTGCGCCGACGCCGGAACTGCGCTGATCGGCCATCCAGGCGCGCATGTCGGATACTGTAATTCGCGCCAAAGCGGCCAGCCCCTGGCGTTCGCTGTGGTGCAGAGTCATGAACGACAAGAATTCGGCCACGTCGCTGCGATAGGCGGCCTGCGTATTTTCCGAGCGCCCGGACAGGGCCACAAGTCCCTCAAGCCAATGCTGCAACGCGTCGCGGCAGGCCGGAGAGATCAGGCTCATGACAGCCAGTTGCGCATTGAACGTTCGAACACGCCGGCGAAAAAGGTCAGCAGATCTGTTCCCAGTTGCGGAGTGAAATGGTTGGGGTCCTTCGCGCTCATGATAATCATGCCCGGCAGGCGACCCTCGCCAAGATCCAGTCTCATGCACGCCTCAGAGCGCAGGTGGTCGGCTTGCTCGCCGAATATGCGGTGGGTGGGATGAATGACTTCACGTAACACGACCTCACGTGCGGGGCCGCTGCGGTCGAATGTCAGGTAGTTGTCGACAAAACCGGGTTCGACAACGGCCAATGCACCGCCCAGTTTCTCGATAGCCGGGTCTTGCTGCAGGGCAGTGGTTTCCAGCACCAGAGTGATGCGATCAACGCGCAATATCTCGGCCACATCCGTACCGAGCGTGCGCAGGAAGTCTTCGAACCCTGTGGGCTCCAGCAGGCGCAAGATTGCGCGGTGGACCTGATTGGTGCCTGCAAGGTTTTCGTAAGCGGCGGCGATCACCGAACGGTGCGTGTCTTCAAGCCGATCCAGTCGTGCTTCGAGACGTTGCATGGCGATGCCACGCAGGTCGATGATGTTGTCTCCGCGCGCCCGTTCGTTGGCGGCGACAAGCGCCTGCATCAGGTCCTTGTCGTCGAGAACTGCGTCAGGCTCGGCCAGAATCGCCTCGCGGAGAGTGTCCTTGAGTTTGGTATTGCTGCTCATGTCCCGTCCGGTCTTTTTTATGTTTTGCCGCCTTATAGCACGGCTGGACCGATTTGCCTTGGGAAAAGTGAGCTTGCGGAAGGATTTCCCGTCTTTTGCGCAACGGAGGCCTCTCCCGCCTGCAAGACCCTGATCTGCGATCAGGGCTGGCAGTTGAGCCGGGCGCGGTGCCTTGCAGCACCGCGCGGCAGCTTCAGGGGTCAGAGGATTTTCTGACCGGTCTTGGCCCAGTCGGCCAGGAAGGTTTCAAGCCCCTTGTCGGTCAGCGGGTGATCGGCCAGTTTCTTGATTACGGCAGGCGGAGCGGTGATCACGTCGGCGCCGATGCGGGCGCTGTCTGTTACGTGGTTCACGGTGCGGATGGACGCGGCCAGAATTTCGGTCTCGAACCCGTAATTGTCATAGATCTGGCGGATATCGGCGATCAGGTCCATGCCGTCGAGGTTGATGTCGTCCAGACGTCCGATGAAGGGCGAGATGAAGGTCGCACCTGCCTTGGCGGCGAGCAGCGCCTGATTGGCCGAAAAGCAGAGCGTCACGTTGACCATCTGGCCTTCGTCAGAAAGGGTTTTACAGGTTTTCAGCCCTGCCCATGTCAGCGGAACTTTCACGGCGATGTTCGGCGCGATCTGGGCCAGCTTGCGGCCTTCGGCGATCATGTCGTCGGCTTCGGTGGCGACGACTTCGGCGGATACGGGGCCGTCGACCAGATCACAGATCTCTTTGGTGACTTCCAGAATGTCACGACCTGATTTCAGGATCAGCGAGGGGTTGGTGGTCACACCGTCCACCATGCCCAGATCGTTCAGTTCGGCGATGGCGTCGATCTCGGCTGTGTCTACGAAGAATTTCATGAGGGCAGTCCTTTGATGGGTTGGCCTTGGTCGCGGATGGCTTTACCCCAATAACACCGATGCTGAAACCCCCGACCCGAGGAGATGCGGTGAGCGCGCAGGAGTATTTCGACCAGGGTGAGCTGGTGGCTGTGCTGACCACACAGCCCTTGGACCGGACGCTGGATTATAAAGCGCCCGAGGGCGGGTGTTTTCTGGGCGCGTTTGTCGAGGTGCCGCTGGGCCCGCGCAAGGTACTGGGTGTGGTTTGGGGGCCGGGGCAGGGCGGTTTTGATCTGGCCAAGGCGCGATCCGTGATCCGTGTGCTTGAGGTCGCGCCGATGCGCGAAGAGATGCGTCTGTTTCTGGGCAAGGTGGCCGATTATACGCTGACACCGATGCCTGCGATGCTGCGGCTGGCAACCCGCGCGCCGGGGTTGGGCGATCCGCCGTCGATGCGAAAAATCTATCGTTTGGGTGATGCCGAACCCGACCGTATGACCGACGCGCGGACCCGAGTGCTTGAGGTGCTGCGCGAATACGGAGGGTTGGCGTTCACGTTGAAGGAACTAGCCGAGCAGGCGGGGGTGACGTCCTCGGTCGTCAAGGGGTTGGTCAAGCAAGGCGCGGTGCGCGAGGAAGACAGCCCACGTGATTTGCCCTATCCCCGGCTGGATCCGGACTTGCCGGGCAAGACGCTGACCGGGGATCAGGCCGACGCTGTCGCGCGCTTGCAGGCCGGGCAACGGTCCGGCGACTATGGCACGACACTGCTGAAGGGTGTCACCGGCTCGGGCAAGACCGAGGTTTACCTAGAGGCCGTCGCCGAAGCTCTGCGCATGGGGCGGCAGGCGCTGGTTCTGTTGCCCGAGATCGCCCTGACCGCCGAATTCCTGACGCGGGTCGAGGCGCGGTTCGGCGCGCGGCCTGCCGAATGGCACTCGGGTGCCACCATGACCGAGCGCCGCCGGGTCTGGCGCATGGTCGGGCAGGGGGAAGCGCAACTGGTCGTCGGCGCGCGCTCGGCGCTGTTTCTTCCGTTCCGCGATCTGGGGTTGGTGGTGGTCGATGAAGAACACGACACCTCTTATAAACAGGAAGACGGCGTGCATTACAGCGCGCGGGATATGGCGGTGCTGCGATCCTCGATCTGCGGGGGACGCGTGATTCTGGCCAGCGCGACGCCGTCGTTGGAAAGCTGGGCCAATGCCGAGGCCGGAAAATATGAGCGGCTGGACCTGACCTCGCGCTTTGGGGCGGCAGTGCTGCCCGAGATGAAGCCCATCGACATGCGGGCCGAGCAGATGCAGCCGGGGACGTGGACTTCGCCGTCGCTGCGGCAGGCAGTGCGGCAACGGATCGAACGCGGGGAACAGTCACTGCTGTTCATCAACCGCCGTGGCTATGCGCCAGTGACGCTGTGCCGGGCGTGCGGCGAACAAATTGCCTGTGATCATTGCGATGCGCGGATGGTGGAACACCGGTTCCTTAAACGCCTGATGTGCCACCAATGCGGTGAGACCAAGCCGATGCCCGACACCTGCCCGTCCTGCGGGGTCGAAGGCAAGCTTGCTCCGGTTGGTCCGGGGATCGAACGGCTGGCCGAAGAGGCGGAGGCGACCTTCCCCGAGGCCAAGATCGCAATGCTCAGTTCCGATCTGTTCGGTTCGGCCCGCGCGCTGAAGGCCAAGATCGAAGAGATTGCCGAGGGCGACGCGGATATTGTCATCGGCACGCAGCTGGTGGCCAAGGGGCACAACTTTCCCAAGCTGACGCTGGTCGGGGTGATTGATGCCGACCTGTCGCTGCACGGGGCCGACCTGCGGGCAGCGGAGCGCACATTCCAGCTTATGCGGCAGGTTGCAGGCCGGGCGGGACGGGCGGATAAGCCGGGGCAGGCGCTGTTGCAGACGTTTCAGCCTGAACACCCGGTGATCCGCGCCATTCTGTCAGGCGATGAAGAAGGGTTCTGGAAGGCCGAGGCCGCCGGGCGTCAGGCCGCAGGCGTCCCGCCCTATGGGCGCATGGCCGGGATCGTGCTGTCCGGGCCCGAGGTCGGTCCGGTTTTCGACATCGGCAACGCGATGGCACGCAACGATGCGCCGCTACGCGCCATAGATGCCCAAGTCTTCGGACCTGCGCCCGCGCCAATAGCACGAATACGCGGGCGGCACCGTGTACGCCTGCTGGTCAAAGCCCCCAAAGGCGCGCCGATTCAGGATGCTATCGCCCGCTGGATTGCGCCCCTGCGTCTGAAGGGCGATATCCGCCTGACCGTCGATATCGACCCGCAGAGTTTTTACTGACCTCTGCACCGGTGCAGACCGCCTGTGCGTCTGCCCCCTCGCCAAACCGAAAAAATGAGCGTAGAGCGGTGTCATGCTGAAACCCATGCCGCTCTCTGATGCGCAGAGCCTTCCGTTCTGGCGCCGTCCCATAACGCTCTTGTTCATGATGGCGTTGATGATGCCCATTGCGTTCAACGCGTGGAGCGCGCTGCTGAACAATTTCGTCATCGAAGTGGCGAATTTCGACGGAGCGGATATTGGTCTGCTGCACACCGTTCGCGAAATTCCGGGCTTTCTGGCCGTTGGTGTGATTGCGGTGATCATCTTTATCCGCGAGCAAGTGCTGGCGATGATCTCGCTAATGATGCTGGGCGTTGCGACGGCGATCACGGCGTGGTTCCCCAGCCTTGGCGGGCTGCTGTTTGTGACCTTGTTCAGCTCGATCGGGTTTCACTATTACGAGACGGTAAACCAGTCGCTGCAGCTGCAATGGTTGCCCAAGGATCGCGCACCGCAGGTGTTGGGCTGGCTGGTCGCGATGGGCTCAGCGGCGACAGCAGTGGTGTACGGTTTGATCGTACTGACATGGGACCGGTTCGATCTGTCCTATAACTTCGTCTTCATGGCGGCGGGCGGCGTGACGGCCCTGTTGGCGCTGTTCTGCCTGCTGGCTTACCCGCAATTCGATGCGCCAACGCCGCAGACCAAGAAACTGATCCTGCGCAAACGCTATTGGCTGTATTACGCCCTGCAATTCATGGCCGGTGCCCGGCGGCAGATCTTTGTCGTCTTCGCAGGCTTCATGATGGTCGAGAAATTTGGGTTCGAGGTGCATGAGCTAACCAGCCTCTATCTGATCAATCTGGTGATCAACATGGCCGCCGCTCCGATGCTGGGCAAAGCCGTGTCCGTGTTCGGCGAGCGCCGCACGCTGATCTTTGAATATGCCGGTCTGGCCATCGTGTTCGCGGCCTATGGCGGTATCTACTGGTTCGGCTGGGGCGTGGTGCTGGCCGCGATCCTTTATGTGATTGACCATGTGCTGTTCGCGCTGGCGCTGGCGCTGAAAACCTATTTCCAGAAAATCGCCGACCCTGCCGATATCGCACCAACCGCAGCCGTGGCGTTCACGATCAACCACATTGCCGCTGTATTCTTGCCTGCGTTGCTGGGTTTGCTGTGGGTGGTCTCGCCCGGCGCGGTGTTTACGCTGGCGGCAGCGATGGCGATGATCTCGCTGGCCTTGTCGTTGCTGATCCCGCGCCACCCCGAGCCGGGCAATGAAACCATCCTGTCAAAATACGCTCCGGCCCCTGCGGAATAAGCCAGCGCTTGACCTTGCCTGCCCGGCGGCCTAGGCGCAGGGGAAACCCAAACAGGAGGCCCCCATGCCCACATTCACTGCGCTGACCACTCTGATGGGCAAGAAAGCCGCCGAAGGCTTGGGCGAAGCAATGGAGCGTCTGGAGCCGGAACCCACCGGCGTTGGTGTGTTCGAGGTCGAGGACGGCTCGGGCCTGTGGGAAGTTGGTGGCTATTTCACCGAAACCCCGGATGAAACCGCGCTGGCCGTTCTGACCGCCGCGTTCGAGGCCAAACCCTTTGTCGTCTCGGAACTGCCCGAAACCGATTGGGTCGCTCATGTGCGCCGCGAACTCGCCCCGGTAGAGGCCGGGCGCTTCTTTGTCTATGGCAGCCACGACGCGGACAAACTGCCCGAAGGCCGCATACCTTTGCTGATCGAGGCCGCGATGGCTTTTGGCACCGGGCACCACGGGACGACGCTGGGGTGCCTAAAGGCGCTGGATCATCTGCTGAATGAGGGGTTCGAGGCGACGAAGGTGGCCGATATCGGCTGCGGCACCGCTGTTCTGGCCATGGCCGCAGCGCGGGTCTGGCGGGGTGATATCATCGCCAGCGATATTGATCAGGTGGCCGTCGATGTGGCCGAGGCGAACCTGAAAGCTAATGGCATGGCCGGACAGGTGCAGTGTGTCGAGGCGGCGGGGTTCGACCATCCCGACCTGAAAGCGCATGCGCCCTACGATCTGATTTTTGCCAACATCCTGAAAGGCCCTCTAGTCGCGTTGGCACCCGAGATCGGGGCGAATCTGAACGCTGGCGGGTATGCGATTCTATCTGGAATCCTGAACGAACAGGCCGATGATGTGGTCTCGGTTTATTCTCAAAACGAGTTAAATCTTACCCAAATATCCCGGATTGGCGAGTGGACGACGCTAATCTTAAGCAAACAGGGCTAAATTCGGGCCATTTACAGGAGTTTTGTGGATTCCTGCCACTTTTTTGGCGCAATCTCTTTTTACCGTTCAAGCATAGATATCGGGGGCGGTTTGTGGAGGCTGCCATGACTGGAAAACAACTGGAATTTGATCAGCGCATTCATCGCCTGAACAAAAAGCACGCAAAACTCAGCCGAGGCTATCGCGCGACGATGCGCAAAGATGGTCTTGTAGTAATGAGGCCGCAGCGTGTTCAGTCGGCTGTGCCGTTCAAAGTTCTTGTGATGGCTTTTTTGGGCTTTATCGCATTCAAAACTTTCTTGCTTACGAGCTTAGGTTCTGGCGGGTATCAGTATCGCGTGGACAGCCTTGCCGAAGGCACTCAGGTCGAAAAAGCTGGTGCGTGGATCATGCAGATTGATCCGCTTTCTTCGTTTCTCTCAACTCAGGTCGCCAAATATTTGCCCTGAGTTTCGTCTGCTCTGACGAAAAACGCCGCGCATAGATGAATGCGCGGCGTTCTTCTTTGCCCCCGAGGGAGAAAGGGGCTTGTGAGTGGTGGGGGTGTGCTAATCCCTACCGGCGGCCTTCTGCCACGACGTCGATGTCGCCCCGGCACAGACCGATATCTTCCAGTTCGCGATCTGTCAGACCGCTCAGCGCATTACGGGTCATGCGGGCGTCATTCCATTCAATAACGGCGTTTGCGGCCGATGCAAAAATTCCACCGATACGGCCAGCAGGGCCGAATGAGCCAGTGGTGGCGCGGGTGGTATCCAGTGCAGCCATATCCTGTTTCCTTCTGGTTAGAGTTCCATGAGTGTCATTCGATTTGACGGGCATTTAGGGATGTCGTTCTGACACTGCAAGTGATGAAAACGCATGTGTCCTATGCGTTTTTTGCAAGTCTCGGAATTTGTGAAAACCCCTTAATATTATGGCCATTTTACGGTCATAAAACATGTCGAAAACAGGCTTTCCGCTGTCGTAAATTGACTGATTTGTCGGTGGCGAAACAGGTCTGTCGTTTTTAGCCCGCCCGTCAATTCGCTTGGAAAATGTTCACGCTTCGTGCTAACCCGTAAGAAAGATCACAAAAACCCGAGCAGGCTGGGGCACAACATGCGGATTTTGGGCATTGATCCGGGGCTACGAACCCTGGGATGGGGCGTCATCGAATCGCATGGCAGCCGCCTGAGCCATGTGGCCAACGGGCTGTGCAAATCGGATGGGGATGATTTGGGTGAGCGGCTGTTGTCTCTGCACAACCAGATTGTCGAGGTAATCGCCGAACACGCACCCGATCAAGCCGCGATCGAGCAGACTTTCGTGAACAAGGATGGCGCTGGAACGCTGAAACTGGGTCAGGCGCGCGGGGTTGCGCTGCTTACTTTGGCGCAGGCGGGGTTGCCGGTAGGGGAATACGCGCCGAACCGAGTTAAGAAAACGGTGGTAGGTGTCGGGCACGCCGAGAAAGAGCAGGTCTTGCACATGGTAAAGCTGCAGCTGCCTGGGTGTCAGCCCAAAGGCGCGGATGCGGCAGATGCGCTGGCGATTGCGATCTGTCATTCCTACTACGGCACGGCGCCGCAGGCGCGGATGAAAGAGGTACGGGCATGATCGGAAAACTCACAGGGCGGCTGGATTACCGCGCGGCGGATCACATCCTGATCGACGTGCGCGGAGTTGGGTATATCGTCTATTGCTCGGACCGGACCATGGCGGCGCTGCCGGGCGTGGGTGAGGCGGTCTCGATCTATACCGACATGGTGGTGCGTGAAGACCTGATGCAGTTGTATGGGTTCTTGTCTTTGGTCGAAAAGGAATGGC
Organism: Ruegeria sp. HU-ET01832; assembly: GCF_040371315.1. Taxonomy (NCBI): domain Bacteria; kingdom Pseudomonadati; phylum Pseudomonadota; class Alphaproteobacteria; order Rhodobacterales; family Roseobacteraceae; genus Ruegeria; species Ruegeria sp. HU-ET01832. Next base: position 924,269 of record NZ_BAABWL010000001.1, on the reverse strand, counting down.
ATCGGCTGCTGTGTTCCGTTCAGGGCGTGGGGGCCAAAGTGTCTTTGGCGATCTTGTCGGCGCTTGGCCCAGATGGCGTCAGCCGCGCGATTGCCTTGGGCGATTGGGGCGCGGTCAAGGCGGCCAAGGGCGTGGGGCCGAAGACGGCGCAGCGCATCGTTCTGGACCTGAAAGACAAAGCGCCGGGTGTGATGGCCATGGGCGGCACCGTGACCGAGGCGATGGATGGCCCTGTGCTGGAAACGGTCGAATTGGTTGAGTCCGAGCCTGCGCCGAAACGCGCGGCGAAACCGGCCTCGGGCAATGCGGCGGCCTCGGCTGGTGCGTTGTCGGCGCTGTCCAATCTGGGGTACGGCCCGTCCGAGGCGGCCTCGGCCGTGGCTGAAGCTGCGGCCAGCCTGCCGGATGCGGGCGAGGCCGAGTTGATCCGGGCGGCGTTGAAACTGCTGGCTCCGAAAGGCTGAATGAATGACTGACGCCGATCCAACCCTGCGCCCTGACCCTTTGCCCGAGGATAACGATCGCGCCCTGCGTCCTCAGGGATTGGATGAATTCATCGGTCAGGCCGAAGCACGCGCCAACCTACGCATCTTCATCCAATCGGCCCGTCAGCGGGGCGAGGCGATGGACCATACGCTGTTTCATGGCCCTCCGGGCCTTGGCAAGACAACGCTGGCGCAGATCATGGCGCGCGAGCTGGGGGTGAATTTCCGCATGACCTCTGGCCCGGTGCTAGCCAAAGCGGGCGATCTGGCGGCGATCCTGACCAATTTGGAATCGCGCGACGTGTTGTTCATCGACGAGATTCACCGGCTGAACCCCGCCGTCGAAGAAGTGCTGTACCCGGCGATGGAGGATTTCGAGCTGGATCTGGTGATCGGCGAAGGCCCCGCCGCGCGCACCGTACGGATTGAGCTGCAGCCCTTTACGCTGGTCGGCGCGACCACGCGGATGGGTCTGCTGACCACGCCCTTGCGCGACCGTTTCGGCATTCCGACAAGGCTGCAATTCTACACCGTCGATGAACTGCACGAGATCGTCACCCGTAATGCCCGCAAGCTGGGCGCCCCAGCGGATGAAGCAGGCGCGCGTGAAATCGCGCGCCGGTCGCGTGGCACGCCGCGCATCGCGGGGCGGCTGCTGCGTCGGGTGGTGGATTTCGCCATCGTCGAAGGCGACGGGCGGATCACGCAGGAACTGGCCGATGGCGCTCTGACCCGTTTGGGCGTCGACAATCTGGGTCTGGACGGTGCGGATCGGCGCTATCTCAAGCTGATTGCCGAAAATTACGCTGGGGGACCGGTGGGGATCGAAACGCTCTCGGCGGCGCTGTCGGAAAGTCGGGATTCGTTGGAAGAGGTGATCGAGCCATACCTGTTGCAGCAGGGTCTGATCCAACGAACGCCCCGTGGGCGGATGCTGGCGCAAAAGGCGTGGACGCATCTGGGTATGGCCGCGCCCAAGGGGCAAAGCGATCTGTTTGGTTGAAGCCTGAGACCAGAACTTTTATGGGTGCGCCATGGCAGCCACCCAGTGTCGAGGATTGCGTGTGACCCCTGAAGACATACAAACCCTGTTCACCCGCGAATGCGGAGAGTTCCTGTTCGCCCGCTGGGGACGCCCAATCGTCCCGATCGTTTTTGGGGTGCAGGACGGTACGCTCGCCACCGTCAAAGGCGCGTTTGAGGCGGTTGTAACCTTGGCCGGGCACAAGATGGCAGAAACCGACCCCGAGTTGGGCGCAAACTGCATGGTCTTCTTTTTCCGCGACTGGAAGGAGTTGCTGGAGGTTCCCGATCTGGACCGCCTCATCCCCGACCTTGCGCCTTTGGTGGATCGACTGGTCGCGGCAGATGCCAATCAATACCGCGTTTTCCGGTTCGAAGAGGATGGTGCAATTCGGGCGGCGTTTGTCTTTCTGCGCATGGACAATGAGCTGTCGCAAGTTCCGGCTGAAACCCTGGCGCTTAGCCAGGTGGTGCAGACAATATTGCTTTGGTCTGACACCGCTTTTCGGGCGCAATCACCGTTGGCTGTGGCCGGTGAAACAACAGTTTTGCGCCCCGATGTCGCCGCGTTGATCCGGGCCGCTTACGACCCCGTGCTGCCAGGGGCAACGCAGGATTCTGCACATGCTTTACGATTGTTCGCGCGTCTGCAGGCAAGCCACTAAGTCGAACCTCAAGGGGTTTTGCTGTGGAACGTTGACAGCAACGCAGCCTCGTCGGTGTAAAAGGCTTCCTTTCCCACCAGATCGGTGACGCCGTACCTGTCCAGTTCCGCGCGCACCTTTGGTGAGATAAGCAAGAACACCAACCGAATGCCCTGTGCGTCCAGCATCCGGTACATGTCGCGCAACGTGAAACCGGCGGAGAAGTCCACGTCATCTACGGCGGATGCTTCAAGGCAGAACCAGCGTATATCGTTTTGTGGGTCCGAAGTGATCGCCCGGATCTCATCTGCAAGCCGTTGCGTGTTTGCATAATACAGGCTGTGGGAAAAACGATAGATCACCAGTCCGGGGTCAAACTGGTTGGGGGGCGCGATGGATTTGGCGCGCCAGCCTTCGCCTGTTTTATTGCGCACGATCACGGTGTTTCTGGGGTGATAGCCGCGTCGCGTATGGTCGATCAGGGATAGGGCCATCGCCAGAATGATCCCTTGTTCGACTCCAACCAGCACCACAACTGCAGCGGTTGCCACTGCGATCCAGAATTCGGACCGTGCCTGGCGATAGATCGCAATCAGACCCTTTACGTCGATCAGTTTAAGTCCGATCAGAAACACGATGGCAGAGAGTGCGGCGTTAGGCAGATACGCCAGGGGACCGGTCAGGAACAGAATGACAATAAGCACGATCAGCACGGTGGTCAGCTGCGCAATCTGACTGCGCCCACCCGCGCTTGCGACCATTTCGGTTTTTGTGGGGCTACCGTTAACCACAAAAGTCCCGCTGAACGCAGCGCCAATATTGGCCAGACTCAACCCGATCAAATCAGTGTTTTCGTTGAAGCGCTCATCATACCGGGCAGCGTATGCGCGCGAGGTTGCTGCGCTTTGTGCCAGGATGACAATAAAGATCGAAATGGCCGTCGGCAGCAATTGTTTGAACAGGTTCCAGCTCCAGTCGACGTTTGGAATGGACAAGGATGGCAAACCGCTGGGGACAGGGCCAAGCACTGCAATTCCTGATGCACTGAGTTGAAACGCCCAACTGCACAGGATGACGCCGATAATGGCGATCAAAGGCCCCGGAATTTTGTTCGACAAGCGTTTGCAGCCGACGACGATGACTAGAACAGCGGCGGATACCAGTAGCGTACCGGAATTGATCTGATCAATCTGTTGCACGGTAGCTGCCAGCTTTGCGATTGTGCCATGTTCGGAAGTCTCGATCCCCAATAAGCCGGGAAGTTCACCACACGCGACCTGGATACCGACGCCGGTAAGGAATCCAACAAGCACCGTTCTGGACAAGAAATCCGCAAGAAAACCTAAGCCGATAACTCGGGCAACTATCAGCAATACCCCGGCCATCAACGCCAGGAGTGAGGCAAGGGCCAGATATTCGTTGGATCCCGAAGCCGCCATGCCCGCCAGCGCCGAAGCCGTAATTGCCGCCGTCGCTGAATCTGCGCCCACGACCAAGTGCCGCGAAGATCCGAAGATCGCGAACAGCGCCATCGGGATGAGGATAGTGTACAGGCCAGTCACGACCGGAGTGCCTGCGATTTTGGTGTATCCCATCACCTCAGGGATCGCTAGGCAGGCAAAAGTCAGGCCCGCCAGAACCTCGGCTGGCAGTCTGGACAGGTTCAGCGGCAGAATGCCCTGAAAGATCGGTAGCGCCCTGTTTTCTCGGCCTTTACCTGCCACGTTGCCCCCTATGCGATGCCGGTTCCTTGAGTGAAAGTGTATCGGGAGGAGCGTTGGAATACGAGCGTCTGTACCTGATCACGAAAATTAACAGGTCTTGGGGATTGCAGGTGGCACGGCGGACATGCATCTGTTTGGAATAGGGGATGCCCCGTTTGTTCAGAAGTCCTTATGTGGCCGGAATTCAGATCATGACCCAAGATTCAGACGCGTTGAAAAAGCACATTTTCCCGATCCGGGTTTATTATGAAGACACCGATATGGGCGGCGTGGTCTACCACGCGAACTATCTGAAATACATCGAACGTGCCCGGTCAGACTATGTACGCAATATTGGTAACGACCAGAACGCGATGCGGGATGCTGGCATCGTCTGGGTCGTGCGAAAAATCGAAGCTGAATACCTGGCCACAGCCAAATTCGATGATGAACTGCAGATCGAAACCTGGATCACAGCACTTTCGGGTGCCAGATTAACGATGGCACAGCGCGTGACGCGAGGGGAAACCGAGGTATTCACTGCCTCGGTCACGGCAGTTTGCATGAATGGGCAGGGCAAACCGGTGCGTCTTCCGGCAGAGATTCGCGCATTGATGTAACAATTTTGACCGCCCGGGTGGTTCTGTTGGCTTTTCATACCCAACTGCGTTAGCGTTCATCAAAACAAGGCCAAAGAAACGGCCGTCAGGCAAAAACTAAAGAGCAGGTTCATGGAAGCTGAAACGCTGGCGCTGGCGCAGGAGATCGACTTCTCCATGTGGGGGCTGTATGCCCGCGCGACCTTTATCGTAAAATTGGTGATGCTGATGCTGATCGGTGCGTCGGTTTGGTCTTGGGGGATTATCATTCAGAAAATCATCAACTATCGGGCCGCCCGGCGCGAGGCGCAGGTGTTTGATGAGGCGTTCTGGTCCGGAAACCCCCTGGATGAGTTGTTCGAACAGATCGGCACACAGCCTGACGGCAGTTCGGAAAAGATTTTCGCCTCGGGTATGATCGAGTGGCGTCGCTCGCACCGTACAGATGGTGGGTTGATTGCCGGCGCAACGGCCCGGATCGACCGGTCGATGGATGTTGCCATCGCGAAAGAGGCTGAGACTCTGCAAAAGGGTCTGCCTGTCTTGGCAACGGTAGGTTCGACCGCACCTTTTATCGGCCTGTTCGGAACTGTTTGGGGCATCATGAACGCCTTTATCGAGATTGCCGAACAACAAAACACCAATCTGGCGGTTGTGGCCCCCGGTATCGCCGAGGCTTTGCTGGCGACTGGTCTGGGCCTGTTAGCCGCGATCCCGGCGGTGATTTTCTACAACAAACTTAGCGCGGATAGTGATCGGATCGTGGGCGGTTACGAGGCGTTTGCCGACGAGTTCGCCACCATCCTGTCGCGACAGTTGGACAGCTAAGATGGGTGCGGCGGTTCAGCAAAGCTCGGGCGGGAATGGGCGCAGACGCGGACGGCGTCGCGGTCGTGCGCAGCCCATGGCCGAGATTAACGTGACCCCGTTTGTGGACGTCATGCTGGTGCTGCTGATCATCTTCATGGTGGCCGCACCTTTGTTGACAGTCGGGGTGCCGGTGGATCTGCCCAAGACGGCGGCAAGCGCATTGCCCGGTGACAACGAAGAACCCTTGACCGTAACGCTGACCGCCGATGGGCAAGTGCAGATCCAGACCACTGACATTCAGCGTGAAGAATTGATTGGCAGATTGCGCGCCATCGCGTCCGAGCGCAGCAGTGACCGCGTGTTCTTGCGGGCGGATGGCTCGATCCCCTATGCGCAGGTGATGCAGGTAATGGGTGCCTTGAATGCGGGTGGGTTTTCCAATGTCGGTCTTGTGACTGACACCGGCGGTCCGACGCTTGACGAAGGTGGAGAGTGAGGCGGCACGGTGGATACCGGCACCAAGATCTCGGCGATTGCCCATGTCGGTCTGATCGGATGGGCCTTGTTCGGCGGCACGTTCCGGTCCGAACCCTTGCCTATGGCCGTACAGGATGTCTCTGTGATTTCGGCTGAGCAATTTGCGGCAATGACCGCCCAACGGGACGCGCCCGAAGTGGCCACCCCGGCCGCTTTGCAGCAACCCGAAGCTCCGGTCGAAGATGCAACGCCCCCCGCACAGGTCGAAGAAGAGCAGCCGGTGCCAGAGGTGTCGGAACCGGCTGAGCCGGAGCCTGATACGGTTCCCGAAGCGGTTGAGCCCCCTCCTGAACCAGTTGTGATAGAACAACCCCCGACGCTTGAGCCTCCCGAGCCGGACGTAGTTGCCTTGCCAACACCGCCGGGACCCGAAGCACAGCCGCGCCCTGCGGACAGGGTTGCGCCCGAGCCCGTCGCGCCGCCTCCGCCTGAGGCCGCACCGGATGATATCGAAACACCCGCTGTGTCTTTGGACGAAGGCGCCGAGGTTCAGCAGGAACAGCAGGATCAAACCGCCCCCGAAGAGGCGACGGATGAGATCGTGACCGAGGCCGAGGAAGCCAAGGAATACGCGCCCCGCAGTTCTCCGCGGCCACAGGTTCGGCCAAACCGACCGACCCCTCCGGCGCAGCCCGAGGTGGCGGAAGCGCCTGAAGCCAAGCCCGAGACGCCTGCACCCCAGCCTGCGGATGAAAGCGCCATCGAGGATGCGTTGGCTGAAGCGTTGGGGCAGGGCAACGAACCCTCGGGCCCGCCACTGACCAGCGGTGAGAAAGATGCGATGCGTTTGGCAGTGTCCAAGTGTTGGAATGTAGGGTCGTTGTCGACCGACGCGTTGCAGACTGTGGTCGTCGTCGGGTTTTCACTCACGCCGGATGGCAATGTGGTGGGCGGTAGCTTGCGCCTGATCGAGAGTTCCGGCGGATCTTCCGGCGCTTCAAGACAGGCCTACGAAGCCGCCCGGCGTGCTATCTTGCGCTGTGGAGCCAGAGGATATGACCTGCCTGCTGACAAGTATGCGCATTGGCAGGATATTGAGATTACATTCAATCCCGAGAGGATGCGGATCAAATGATAAGATTTCTGACCAGCCTGTTGCTTGGCCTGACGCTTTTGACAGCGCCGGTTTATGCCCAGAACGGACCGCTGCGCTTGGAACTGGATCAGGGGATCATCGAACCCTTGCCCTTCGCGGTGCCCAGTTTCGTGCCCGACGGTCCCGCTGCGGCTCAGTACGCGCAGGATATCACGCGGGTTGTCGCAGCGGATCTCACCGGCACCGGGCTGTTCCGCGAAATCTCATCCGATGCGTTTATCAGCCAGGTCAGCAGCTTTGAAGATGCGCTGCAATTTGCCGACTGGAAGGCGATCAATGCCGAGGCACTTGTTACCGGGGCGGTGAATGTTTCGGGCAATCGGCTGACGGTCCGCTTCCGGGTCTGGGACGTTTTTTCCGGGCAGGAGCTTGGTAACGGCTTGCAGTTCGCAGGCACTACAGATGGCTGGCGGCGCATGGCGCATAAGGTGGCCGATCAGGTCTATAGTCGCGTGACGGGTGAGGGCGGTTACTTCGACAGCCGAGTGGCCTTTGTGTCGGAAAGCGGTCCCAAGAATCAGCGGCTTAAACGTCTGGCGATCATGGACTACGATGGTGCCAACGTGCAGTACCTGACCGACAGTGCAGCCATCGTGCTGGCCCCGCGCTTTTCGCCGACGGGGGATCGGTTGCTTTATACCAGCTATGAGACGGGCCAGCCCCGCATCTATGTGCTGGATGTCGACCGCGTGCGACGCAGCGAGTTGAACACGCCCGGCGGCACCATGAGCTTTTCGCCCCGCTTTTCGCCGGATGGGCGCTCGATCGTCTATTCGCTGATACAGGGCGGCAATACGGATCTGTGGAAAATGGATCTGGCCTCGGGGCAGAGCACTCGTCTGACCAACACACCTGCGATCGAAACCGCGCCCAGCTATTCGCCGGATGGATCGCAGATTGTATTCGAAAGCGACCGGTCGGGCACGCCGCAACTGTATATCATGCCCGCGAATGGGGGAGAGGCGACGCGGATCAGCTTTGGTGCAGGCCGCTATGGCACGCCGGTCTGGTCTCCGCGCGGCGATCTGATCGCGTTTACCAAGCAGAACAAAGGCCGGTTCCATATCGGCGTGATGCGCACCGATGGCAGTGAGGAACGCCTATTGACCTCGTCCTTTCTGGACGAAGGGCCGACATGGTCGCCCAATGGTCGGGTGATCATGTTCACCCGCGAAACCCAAGGGGCGAGCGGACGGGCGACTTTGTATTCGGTGGATATCTCGGGCCGGAACCTGCGCCCGGTGCGCACGCCGGATGGCGGCAGCGATCCGTCCTGGGGGCCGTTGCAGAATTGATCGCGGGGGCGGTGGGAAAAGTTCACAAGAAACCCGCGCTGTGCTACACAGGCGGCAATAAACAGATAAAACAACGAGGCACTTGAAATGAACGTATTGGGCAAAGTGGTAGCAGTGGGCGCACTTGGCATTCTGGCTGCCTGTACCAGCAACGATCCATCCGATTTGGGCGGGGGCTTTGGCAATGGCGCGAATGGTGGTGGATTGGCGGCTGGGTCACCAAGTGATCCGCGCTCGCCTGCCTATTTCCAGCAGACCGTCGGCGATCGTGTGTTGTTTGCGGTCGATCAATCAACGCTGACACCGCAGGCGCAGACTGTTTTGCAAGGGCAGGCGGATTGGTTGCTGGCAAACCCAGATTTCGTGGCGAACATAGAAGGTCACGCGGATGAACAAGGCACCCGTGAATATAACCTCGCATTGGGCGCACGCCGGGCGAATGCGGCACGGGAATATCTGATCTCGCGCGGGGTGGCAGGCAATCGCTTGACTACGGTCAGCTTTGGCAAGGAACGCCCGATCGAGATTTGCAGCACCGAGGATTGCTATTCCAAGAACCGCCGCGCGGTTACTGTGCTGACCGGCTCAACACTGGGGTAAGGCGATGAAAGTTGCAGGATGGGTTCTGGCGGCGGTTCTGACTACCGCCAGCGTGGCGCAAGCGCAAGATCAGCAGACTCTGGCGGATATCCGGCAAGAACTGACTGTGTTGCATGTGGAAATCCAGCGTCTGAAGCGTGAGTTTTCGACAACGGGCTCTCCGGCACCGAACCTGTCCGGCAGTTCGATATTGGAGCGTGTGGACGCGATCGAGGCCGAGTTGCAGCGCCTGACCCGTCAGACTGAGCAGTTGAACCAGCGGGTGCAGAATATCGTCACCGACGGTACCAACCGCATCGGCGATCTGGAGTTCCGTCTGGTCGAACTGGAAGGCGGTGACCTGAGCGCGCTAGGAGAGACCTCGAGCCTTGGAGGGGACACCGAGATTGCTACCGCGGCCCCGACCTCGCCCAGCGTACCGGTTGCGATTGATCAGGGAGAGCTGGCAATCGGTGAACGGGCGGATTTTGATGCTGCGGTGCAAGCATTGGCTGAAGGTAATTTCCAAGCAGCCGCCGACCAATTTGCCAATTTTGACGTCTCTTACCCGGGCAGCCCACTGGCGCCTGAAGCCAATCTGAAGCGCGGGCACGCTCTTGAGGGCCTGGGCGACACGCGTGAAGCTGCGCGTGCTTTCCTGGCCAGCTTTACCGGCGACTCCGAAGGCGCATTTGCGCCTGAAGCGTTGTTTGAACTTGGCTCGGCCCTTGGGCGTCTTGGGCAGCGGGATCAGGCGTGCATCACGCTTGGGGAAGTCGGGGTGCGGTTTCCCGCCTCTCCTGCGGCGACTAGCGCAACGCAGGAAATGACCTCGCTGGGCTGTCCTTGAGCGAACTTGCCGACAGGTTACGATCCGAGCTTCGTGCAGGTTTGCCTGAACGATTGCCTTATCGACTAGGTGTTGCCGTATCGGGCGGAGGCGACTCGCTCGCCTTGTTGCATCTGATGAATGATCTCGCTCATGACGAAGGTATCGAACTGAGTGCGGCGACAGTAAACCATCATCTGCGCGCGGAAGCCGCGACCGAGGCGCTGTGGGTTTCGGACCACGCAAAGTCTATGGGTGTGTCGCATGACATTCTGGAGTGGCACGGTTGGAAAAAATCGGGAAACCTTCAGGATCAGGCGCGTCGCGCACGGTACGATTTGCTGGCGGACTGGGCGCGGCGAAACCAGATCGGTGCGGTTGCTTTGGGTCATACTGCGGATGATCAGGCCGAGACCTTTCTGATGCGTTTGGGTCGCGCGGCAGGTGTAACCGGTCTGTCCGGTATGTCGACTGTTCGTGATCGTGACGGGTTCGTCCTGTTACGTCCAATGCTGAAGATCACCCGACAAACCCTGCGGGAATACCTGACCGAGATCGGTGTCGAGTGGATCGAAGACCCTTCGAATCAGGATCGCCGGTTTGATCGTGTCAAAGCCCGTGATGGGTTGGTCGGACTTGGTGAAATCGGCATAACGGTCGAGTCTTTGGCACGGGTTGCTGATAATCTTGCACAAGCCCGTGATGCCTTGGATCACTTTACGCAGGAATCCGCTGCCAAGGTGTTGGTTCCGGTGTCCGGTGATGTCTGTTTGGATCGCGAAGGCTTCGATGCTCTGCCCCAAGAGATTAGGCGTCGCTTGTTGATTGGCTGCATCCGATGGATTGCGGGCGGTGACTATCCGCCGCGCCAATCAGCGGTAGATGTGGCCCTGCATGCGATCAAACAGGGAAACGGGACCACATTAGGCGGTTGTATTCTTGTTACAAAAGCGCAGAAAACATGGGTTTGTCGAGAGCTAAACGCGATTTCGCACGAAACATGCGATCCCGACCAGACTTGGGATAAACGCTGGATTCTGTCCGGCCCCTCCGGAAGCGATTTGCAAGTAAAACCACTTGGTGAAGAAGGTATCGCGCAGGTTTCAGGTTGGCGTGATTTTGGAAAACCACGTGCGGCTTTAGTCGCCTCGCCCGCGATTTGGCACAAAGATGTGTTAATTTCGGCCCCATTGGCCGGTTTTGGCAACGGATGGCGCGCGGAAATCGTGTCGAAATGGCCCGACTTTCACTCTTCGTTTTTATCGCATTGAACCTGCTTGAATCCTCTCTATTTTAAGAAGCAACCCGGCGGACACGCATCCGCCGAAATCTTTTGGGAGATTTTCCTTGGGCAACGCTCGTAACATCGCCTTCTGGGTCGTTCTGTTTTTGCTGATCCTTGCACTGTTCAATTTGTTCAGCGGACCGGGTGGAACGCTTCAGAGCAATGAAAGAACCTATTCCGATTTCGTGGCCGCCGCGCAAAGCGGTGAAGTCAAAAACGTTACGCTGGATGGTGAACAGATTCGCTATACCACGCAAAGCGGCGCAAATTATGTGACCATCAAGCCAGCCGACGCCGAAGTCACAAAACTGCTGATCGATGAAAACATCCCTGTGCAGGCGGTCAAACAGCAGCAGTCGGGTTTCCAGTCCTTCCTGATCACTCTGCTGCCGTTCCTGCTGCTGATCGGTGTCTGGGTTTATTTCATGAACCGGATGCAAGGTGGCGGCAAAGGCGGCGCGATGGGCTTTGGCAAGTCCAAGGCCAAGATGCTGACCGAAAAGCATGGCCGTGTGACCTTTGACGACGTCGCGGGTATCGACGAGGCCAAGGAAGAGCTGGAAGAAATCGTTGAATTCCTGCGCAACCCGCAGAAATTCAGCCGTCTGGGCGGCAAGATCCCAAAAGGCGCGCTACTGGTGGGCCCTCCGGGTACTGGTAAGACACTTCTGGCCCGTGCGATTGCAGGTGAGGCAGGCGTGCCCTTCTTCACAATCTCAGGCTCGGACTTTGTCGAGATGTTCGTGGGTGTTGGTGCGTCCCGTGTGCGCGACATGTTCGAACAGGCCAAGAAAAACGCACCTTGTATCGTGTTTATCGACGAGATTGACGCCGTGGGCCGCCATCGTGGTGCCGGTTATGGCGGCGGGAATGACGAACGCGAACAGACGCTCAACCAATTGCTGGTTGAGATGGACGGGTTCGAGGCCAACGAAGGTGTTATCATTCTGGCGGCTACCAACCGTAAGGACGTGTTGGACCCCGCGCTGTTGCGTCCGGGCCGATTTGACCGCAACGTGACCGTCGGCAACCCGGACATCAAAGGCCGGGAGAAGATCTTGGGCGTGCATGCGCGCAAGACGCCTCTGGGTCCCGATGTCGATCTGCGCATCATCGCGCGGGGGACACCGGGTTTCTCGGGTGCCGATCTGGCGAACCTTGTGAATGAGGCCGCTCTGATGGCCGCGCGTGTGGGCCGCCGCTTTGTCACTATGGAAGATTTCGAAAACGCCAAAGACAAAGTGATGATGGGTGCCGAGCGTCGCAGCATGGTGCTGACGCAGGACCAGAAGGAAAAGACCGCGTATCACGAGTCCGGCCACGCTGTGGTTGGTTTGGAACTGCCGCTTTGCGATCCAGTCTATAAGGCGACGATCATTCCGCGCGGTGGTGCGCTGGGTATGGTTGTGTCGCTGCCGGAAATGGATCGCCTGAACTATCACCGCGATGAGTGCGAGCAAAAGCTGGCCATGACCATGGCCGGTAAAGCCGCCGAGGTCATCAAGTATGGTGAAGATCACGTCTCGAACGGCCCTGCCGGCGACATCATGCAGGCCAGTCAATTGGCGCGCGCGATGGTGATGCGCTGGGGCATGTCGGACAAGGTTGGCAATATCGACTATGCCGAAGCGCATGAGGGCTATCAGGGCAACACCGCAGGTTTCTCGGTCTCGGCCCATACCAAAGAGCTGATCGAGGAAGAGGTAAAGCGCCTGATCCAGCAAGGGTATGAGCGCGCTCACCAAATCCTGACCGACAAGAACGAGGAATGGGAGCGTCTGGCCCAAGGTCTGCTGGAGTATGAGACCCTGACCGGCGATGAGATCAAGCGCGTCATGAACGGTGACAAGCCAACTGAAGATGATGACGAAAGTGACAAGCCGGACGAAGGCAGCGCACCCAGCGTGACGGCTATCCCAAAGACCAAGGTCAAAAAATCTCCACCCGATGGCGGGATGGAGCCGGAACCGACGGCATAATTCAAAAACCCGGGCTAAGACCCGGGTTTTTCTTTTTTTTCCCGTGTGCCTGCATTCTAGTAGCGGCTGGAACAGAGCGAAGGAGAGAGACGATGCCGGTCTTACGCAAAACGGAATTCACGGCCGAAGTTGTCTGGCTTGGTCAGGTGCCGGCTGGGGCCTCCATCAGGGCCGAGGCCGCGGCCTCATTGTCTCTTGGGTTCGCGGGGGTTGCAGGAGAGCGACACGAGGGGGAAAACCGCGCGTCCTGTGTGCGCGTGACAAACATCTATCCCAAGGGCACGGAAATCCGGAATGTACGGCAGCTCTCGGTGTTGTCCCAAGAGGAAATGCAGGAAACTGCGGCCGAGATGGGGTTGGACACGCTCGATCCGTCCTATCTTGGGGTCAGTATCCTGTTGAAGGGTATCCCCGATTTCACCCACGTGCCTCCGTCATCGCGCCTGCAAGGGCCGGATGGAGTAACGATCACAATCGACATGGAGAACCGCCCTTGTGTGATACCGGGACGCGAGGTTGAAGCCGATCTGCCCGGTCACGGTGCCGCTTTCAAGCCTGCCGCGCAGGGAAGGCGCGGTGTGACGGCTTGGGTCGAACGCCCCGGAGTTCTGAGCTTGGGTGATTCCCTGACGTTGTTTGTTCCCGATCAGCGCGCTTGGGCACCTTAAGACACAGGCTTTCCGATGCGAAACGATCAAAGTTACGTGACGCCACCCTGTAAGTGACGCTACGCCGTTTCAAGACATGATTATGTCGGAATCCACATCTATCGCCACGGTACACGACGGTATGGGTTGACCAGCGCCGACGCCCTGCGTCGGTTTTGCACGGCATTCAATCAGGGACCCTGCCCAATGAGCTATAAATCCGACATCGAAATCGCCCGCGAAGCGAATAAGAAGCCGATTCAGGAAATCGGTGCCAAGATCGGCATCGACTCTGCCGATCTGCTGCCTTACGGCCATGATAAGGCCAAGGTCAGCCAGGACTTCATCAACTCGGTTCAAGACCGCGAAGACGGCAAGCTGATCCTTGTCACCGCGATCAACCCGACCCCTGCGGGTGAAGGCAAGACCACCACCACCGTTGGTCTGGGCGACGGTCTGAACCGCATTGGCAAGAACGCGATGATCTGCATCCGCGAAGCCTCGCTGGGCCCGAACTTCGGCATGAAGGGCGGCGCTGCGGGTGGCGGTTACGCACAGGTTGTTCCGATGGAAGAGATGAACCTGCACTTCACCGGTGACTTTCATGCCATCACCTCGGCCCACTCGCTGCTGTCGGCGATGATCGACAACCACATCTATTGGGGTAACGAGTGCGACATCGACATTCGTCGCGTTGCATGGCGTCGTGTGGTCGACATGAACGACCGTGCTCTGCGTCAGATCACCGCCTCGCTGGGCGGCGTGTCGAACGGCTTCCCGCGCGAGGCTGGCTTTGACATCACCGTGGCGTCGGAAGTTATGGCGATCCTGTGCCTGGCCAACGACCTGAAAGATCTGGAAAAGCGTCTGGGCGACATCATCGTTGCTTACCGCCGCGACAAGACCCCGGTCTATTGCCGCGACATCAAAGCCGAAGGCGCAATGACCGTTCTGCTGAAAGACGCGATGCAGCCGAACCTGGTGCAGACACTGGAAAACAACCCGGCCTTCGTCCATGGCGGCCCCTTCGCGAACATCGCGCACGGCTGTAACTCGGTCATTGCGACCAAGACCGCGCTGAAAGTGGCTGACTATGTCGTCACCGAAGCAGGTTTTGGTGCCGACCTGGGTGCCGAGAAGTTCATGAACATCAAGTGCCGCAAGGCGGGAATTGCCCCGTCTGCCGTGGTGCTGGTTGCCACCGTGCGCGCGATGAAGATGAACGGCGGCGTCGCCAAGGCTGACTTGGGCGCAGAAAACGTCGATGCGGTTCAGTCCGGCTGCGCTAACCTGGGTCGCCACATCGAGAACGTGAAATCCTTCGGTGTGCCGGTTGTTGTCGCCATCAACCATTTTGTCACCGACACTGATGCCGAAGTTGATGCGGTCAAGAAATATTGTGCCGATCACGGAGTCGAAGCGGTTCTGTCACGTCACTGGGAACTGGGCTCGGAAGGCTCGGCACCGCTGGCCGAAAAAGTCGTGGAAATCGTCGAAGGTGGCACTGCTAACTTCGCGCCGATCTACCCCGATGACATGCCGCTGTTCGAGAAGGTTGAAACTATCGCCAAGCGCATCTACCGCGCCGATGAGGTTCTGGCCGACAACAAAATCCGTAACCAGCTGCGCGAGTGGGAAGACGCGGGCTATGGCAACCTGCCGGTCTGCATGGCGAAAACCCAGTACTCGTTCTCGACCGATCCGACCCTGCGCGGTGCGCCCACCGGCCACTCGGTCCCGGTGCGTGAAGTCCGCCTGTCCGCTGGTGCCGGCTTCATCGTGGTTGTCTGTGGTGAGATCATGACCATGCCCGGTCTGCCCCGCAAACCGGCCGCGGAAACCATCTGCCTTAACGACGCAGGCGAGATCGAGGGCTTGTTCTAAGCCCCCAAATAAGACATCTCGTGGTCCGGGGATATCCCCGGGCCATGAGGAGACGAACATGCCCACTCTGACACCTCCGCAGGACTGTCATTCAATGCAGGAACTGCGGGTTCAGATCGACAAGCTGGACCGCCAACTGATCGAGATGTTGGTGATGCGTGCGGGATATATCGACCGCGCCTCGCAGTTGAAACCTGCCGAGGGGCTGCCCGCCCGCATCCCGGACCGTGTCGAGGAAGTGGTGCAGCGCGTGCGCGCAAGTTCGGACGATCTGGGTTTGGACCCGGAACTGGCCGAACGGCTGTGGCGCATATTGATTGATTGGTCGATCGCACGCGAGGAACGTGTGCTCGGCGCCGACTGATCGGGCGTTTCAGGCGCCTGATCCGTTTTTGATAGAAGGGATGACAGGATGGTAGCCGAGGTTATCGACGGTAAAGCTTTTGCGGCGAAAGTGCGTGCGCAGGTGGCGGATCAGGTTGCAAAGCTGAAAGAGCAAAGTGGTATCACGCCCGGTCTGGCCGTAGTTCTGGTTGGTGAAGACCCGGCCAGCCAGGTCTATGTCCGCTCGAAAGGCAAACAGACCGTCGAGGTCGGCATGAACTCGTACGAGCATAAGCTGGATGCCGAGACCTCGGAAGAAGACCTGCTGGCGCTGATCGATAAGCTGAACAACGACCCGGCCGTACACGGTATTCTGGTCCAGCTGCCGCTGCCCAAGCACCTGAACGAAGACCTTGTGATCAACTCGATCGACCCGGCCAAGGATGTGGACGGCTTCCATATCTCGAACGTGGGTCTGCTAGGCACCGGTCAAAAATCGATGGTGCCCTGTACGCCGCTGGGTTGTCTGATGATGCTGCGCGATTATCACGGCTCGCTATCGGGGATGGACGCGGTGGTGATTGGCCGTTCGAATATCGTGGGCAAGCCGATGGCGCAGCTGCTGCTGGGTGACAGTTGTACCGTGACCATCGCGCATTCGCGCACCAAGGACTTGCCAGACGTTGTGCGCCGGGCCGACATCGTCGTCGCCGCCGTTGGCCGCCCCGAAATGGTGCCGGGCGACTGGATCAAAGAAGGCGCAACCGTAATCGACGTAGGCATCAACCGGATCGAGCGTGACGGCAAGAACAAGCTGGTCGGTGACGTGGATTATGCCAGTGCGGCCGAGCGTGCAGGCGCAATCACCCCGGTTCCGGGCGGTGTCGGTCCGATGACCATCGCCTGCCTGCTGGCCAACACCCTGACCGCCTGCTGCCGTGCAAACAGCCTGCCGGAACCTGAAGGGCTGACCGTCTAGCGCGTACGATCCGCGCGAACCAAAGAATACGACGGGCCGGGAGTGGAAACACTTACCGGCCCGATTGTTTCACGGAACAATCAACGAAACTTAATCTGGCAGGGTTTGAATATGGCGAGAACGATGATAAACCTATGATCTCAGCGAGTTAGGCGCTTGAGTGTCATGCTCGACTGGAAACAGGAGAGAGTATCTGAGCTGTCATGCCGAATAAACTAAGCTCATTGGTTGCCGAGTTTACGATGCGCCGGGTGGTTGCCGGTGCGATTTTCCTGCCCTTAATGGCCATTGCATTTCAACCGTTCCAGAATATGGATCTGAGCTTTTCCTTGCGCCTGATATTTTGGACCGGGGTCACAGCCTTGGCTTTGGGGGTGACATGGGCGGCGCGACAACTGCTGAAGAAATGGTTCGCTGAAACCTCTTTCACGGGGTGGGATCTTGCTTTTACGTTTGTTGCTTTTGCGCTGTTCGTTCCTTCGCTGTGGTTGATGACCTTGCTTGTCTTCTCGGCTGGTGGGCAGCAGGCACCAGACGTTCTGTCAGTGGTATCTTACGGAGCTTTGTTTACGACCGGGTTGTTGATCATCCGGCGGGCTCCGGTTCAGTCAGCTACGGATCATGACATCAGCCGCTTTGCGCCACGACTTTACAGACGATTGCCGCAAGAGTTCACGGGGCAGGTTCTACGTTTGGCAGTCCGGGATCATTCCGTTGACGTCGTTACCACCGAGGGACTTTTCACCATCCGTTCAAGGTTTACCGATGCCATTGCCGAGATGGAGCCCGAGCGTGGGCATTGCACCCACCGCTCGCACTGGGTGGTCGACGCTGCTGTGACCGGGATTGAAAAGAGTCACGGAAAAACTTTTCTACGCCTGACAAATGGCGAACTGGTCCCAGTCAGTCGCAAGTACAAACCCATACTTGAAAAAGACGGCGTGATCTAAACGCCTCAGCGAGGCATTGGGATCATCTGCGGGGATTGGCCCGTTAGAATCGCCATAGCGCGGTCGCTCATTAGTCCTTTTAGCGCTTCGTCAGAGCTGTATAGACCGCCGGTGTATGTACCATACGCGGGCAACAGTAGGCGCGTTTCGTCGACCAGAAACGCAGCACGCGTGATTGTTCGTCCGCGCAGCCGGAACCGTGCCTTGGGGTGGTAGTGACCTGAAACCTCTGCTTGACCGTCCGGTAGGGCTATGTGTCGGAACACAAGCGATCGCAGCTTGTGCTCAGCCAGATGGCTGCCACCCGATTCGACCGGGCCGGGGTCGTGGTTGCCTTCGATCCAAATCCAGGTCCGACCGGCTTGCAACGCCGCGATTTGCAGCTTTTCCCGACTTCCAAGGGCCGAGGCCGCATCTAGGTCGTCAAAGCTGTCACCAAGGCAAATCACTGTGGTTGCTTTGGTGTATTCCACATCGTTTGCTAACCGCACCAGCGTGTCCAGCGTGTCGTAGGGCGGTAGTGAAGCGCCTCCTCGCCGTGCGATGCGTTCTGCCTTTCCCAGATGCAAATCCGACACGCATAGAAGGCTTTCTTCCGGCCACCACAAAGCCCCGGTTCCAAGTGCGCGCAGGTCATGACCGGCGAAGGAAAACGACAATTCGTTCATGGTACGTTCTTTGCTTGTTTACGCGCCCGAGGCAAGTGATTCCAAGCCCGCCTCTTGCAGCAAACGCGCGCTCTCTTCGGCCAGCAGGCGCTCTTCGGCTGATCCTTTGACTGGGACCTTTCCAACCTCAAGAAACAGCGGTGCCGCAAGGGGCGACACCCGGTTCAGCCGTTTCAAGTCGATCTGGTCGCCGATACGCGCAATCATGGCTTCGATCCGTCCGAAGTCGACCAGGCCTCGCATGGCTTCTTCACGGGTAATTTGCATCAGCAGGTGATCGGGGTCGTATTTCAGCAATGTGTCGTACAAAATATCCGAAGAAAATGTTGCCTGACGACCGCTTTTGCGTTGTCCGCCCGTGTTGCGTTCGATTAGCCCTGCAATAGTGGCTGAGGCGCGGAAGGTTCGCTTCATAACGGCGTTCCCGGCCAACCAAGTTTCAAGCCCATTGCGCAGAGCTTCTAGTTGAAAAAGTGGGCGGGGGTCCGTTACGGCATCCAACCCCCAAATCAACGTTGCGTAGTCGGTCGCGACAAAGCCCAAGGGGGCAAGGCCGGTTTCTTCCATCCGTTTTGTCAGCAACAAGCCCAGTGTTTGCTGCGCGTTGCGACCCGCAAAACCGTAGACGCAGAGGTGTTCGCGCCCATTATCGGGAAAGCTTTCGATTAGCAGCCTGTCGCGGCTGGGCAGGCGCGAGACCTGCCGTTGGAGCGTCAGCCACTCGGCCGTATGCGCGGGCAGTTGCGGCCAATCGGGTTGCGCGAACATGCGCAGAATACGATCGCTCAACTGGGTTGAGGTGGCAAATTTGGTGCCCGAGAAGGTGGCGATCTTAGGCTTTTTGTCTGCGCGGCGGCTGACCTCGACCGTCATCTCGCGCAGCCCCTCGTAGCGCACGATCTGACCGCCGATCAGGAAGGTGTCGCCGGGGGTGAGCGAGGCGGCAAAGGCCTCTTCGACCTCGCCCAGTGGCTTGCCGCCCCGGCTGCGTTTCAGGCGCACTTTCAGCGTATCGGTGTCCTGAATTGTGCCCAGATTCATGCGGATACGCTGCGCGGCACGGGGGTCACGCAGTTGCCACAGACCGTCAGGGCGCTGTTGCAGCCGCTGCCAGCGGTCATAGGCGCGCAGGGCGTAGCCGCCGGTGGCGCAAAACTCCAGACAATCATCGAACTGCATGCGGCTGAGATCGGCGAAAGGCCCGGCGGTCGTCATTTCGGAATAGAGCGTATCCGCATCAAACGGCCCCGCCGCCGCCGCGATCAGGATATGTTGGCACAGCACGTCACGGGGGCCTGTGCCGCGTGGCTCTCCGTCCAGATCATGCGCGCGGGCGGCCTCAAGCGCTGCGACGCATTCTACCACCTCGAACCGGTTGGCCGGCACCAGCAGGGCCTTGGAGGGCGCGTTGTATCGGTGATTGGCCCGCCCGATCCGCTGGACCAGCCGTTTAACGTTCTTCGGCGCGCCGATCTGGATCACCAGGTCCACGTCGCCCCAATCGATGCCCAGATCAAGGCTGCCGGTACAGACGATGGCGCGCAGATCGCCGCGCACCATGGCGGCTTCGACCCGCTCGCGCTGTTGCCGGTCAAGGCTGCCGTGATGGATACCGATGGGCAACGCATCGTCATTGGCCAGCCAGAGATTGTGAAAGAATATCTCGGCTTGCGCGCGGGTGTTGTGAAAGATCAGCGTGGTCTTGTGTTGTTTGATCTGCTCCAACACGGCGGGGATGGCATAGGCGGCACCACCTCCGGCCCAAGGCGGCAGCTCCTGCGTTTCCAGCATCCGAATGTCGGGGTCCGGACCTGGATCGGCCTGCACGATCTGGCAGGGGTCAGGGTGGCGTGCCAGAAAGCGCGCGATTGCCTGCGGGTCTTCGACCGTGGCCGACAGACCCACCCGGCGCAGATCAGGGCACAATGATTGCAAACGCGCAAGCGCCAGCATCAACTGATCACCGCGCTTGCTTTCGGCCAGCGCGTGAATTTCGTCGATGATCACCCGCTGCACCCCCGCAAACATGCGCGGCGCGTCCTCATACGAGGTCAGCAGAGCAAGACTTTCCGGCGTCGTCAGCAGGATATGCGGAGGGTCTACCCGCTGACGTTTCTTCTGCGTGGCCGAGGTGTCGCCAGTGCGGTCCTCGATCCGGATGGGCAGGCCCATTTCGTCAGCAGGGCCGCGCAGGTTGCGGCGGATATCGGCGGCCAGCGCTTTTAGTGGCGAGACATAGATCGTGTGCAGACCGCTATGCGCGCCATCGGCCAACTGCGCCAGAGTCGGCAGAAATCCGGCCATGGTCTTACCCCCACCCGTCGGCGCAATCAGCAGCGTCGCCGGATCGGCAGCCCGGTCGAACATCTGTTGCTGATGAGGGTGGATCGACCAACCTTTGGCGGTGAACCAGTCGGTGATCCTGGCGGGAATCTGCGTCATGGGCGCAGACTACCTGCCCGGCATCGAAATGACAGTGGCCTAGTGAACGATCTTTTCTTCGCGCACGAACATGTTGGCCCAGGCGCGGTCGATCAGGTCGGGGCTCATCTGATAGGGGATGCCCTCGAATTCACAGATCGAGATCATCTGGTCGATCAGGAAGATCGGCTGATAGTTCGCATAGATATTGTTGATGGTCGGGTATTTGACCTTCAACAGATGTACCAAAGCAGCTTCATCCAGTGGCATACCGCGTTTGCGCGCCACCATTGCAAAGATTTTCAGGAAGTTTTCCTGGTTCGGCCCGTCGATCTTGATCTTGAAGAAAATCCGACGCAGGGCCGCTTGGTCGAAGATTTCATTCGGGTGGAAGTTGGTCGAGAAAATGACCAGCGTGTCAAAAGGCACCTCGAATTTTTCACCTGACTGCAAGCCAAGGATATCTTTGCTTTCTTCCAGCGGAACGATCCAGCGGTTGATCAGCGCTTGCGGAGGCTCGGCCTGACGTCCAAGGTCGTCCACGATAAAGATGCCGCCGGTCGATTTAAGCTGCAGTGGGGCCTGATAGGTCCGCGCAGTGGGGTTGTAGACCAAGTCCAGCATGCTGAGCGACAGTTCACCACCGGTCACAACGGTGGGGCGCTCGCATTGTACATAGCGTGAATCGAACCGTTTGCGGCGGCGTAGGCTGTTGGGGTCGTCGGCCTCTTGCTCGATAGCAGTGTGAACGATCGGATCATAAACGGTGATCACCTGACCGGCATACTCGATTGCGCGCGGGACATAGACATTGTCGCCAAGCGCGTCACGAATACCGTTTGAGATGGACGACTTACCGTTGCCCGGAGGACCATACATCAGGATCGAACGGCCTGCGCTTACTGCAGGTCCAAGGTGATCCAAAAGACTGTCGGGCAGAACCAGATGCCCCATTGCCCCGGTTAGCTGGTCGCGGGTGACCTGAATGTTTCGGATGGATTGGCGTTTGACCTGTTCGCGGTAGACATCCAGTGGAACCGGCATGGCACCGAAATATTCCGACTGGCTGAGCGCGTCCAGTGCACGGGCTTTACCTGCATCTGTCAGCTGATAGCCCATCTCGTTGCCGCTGTTGGCGTTCAGGGTACCTGTCGCCTCGATCAGTTTCTGTTCGCGCGAGATATCGATCAGTTCTTGAGTCACCGAGCCCGGCAGGCAGATCGCTTCCGCCACTTCCGAGACCGTATCAACGTTCTTGCGAAAAATGGTTTTCAACAAAATGTCCCGCATCATCACGATGGGCAATTGCATTTCGCCCAAGCCTTTGGGGGCAGGGGGGGCCATTACCGAGGTCGTCTGCATATTCATGAGGGGTGCTCATCCATCCAGTATTCACGCCATTGGCCCACTCGGGCCGCTTGCGAAAAATCTGGTCCCGCTTTGTGGCATCACCAAGGCGGGGACAAGGCGGAGTAATGATAGTTTACGAGCCGTAAACAGCCCCAAGGATCAGGTAGATGGCGAGGCTGCCGCCAAGTGCAAATCCCATGGGAAACTGTTTGTCGCGGGACCAACTTTCCCAATTAGGTGCGATAGCGCGCAGAGCAGTGTTTTTGGCCAGCCTGTGCGTTACAAACGCTGCGAGCGTTGTGGACATTAGAATGAACATCATCGTCACATAGTCGCCGCTCCAAACGAACGCGGAAGCAGCCGCAATAAATTTGGCGTCGCCCGCTCCCATGACCCCGGCTGCGTTGGCAAGAATGCCTATTACTAAAGCGACAAGAATGTGCAGCAACTGCCAAAGGTAGGGCGGAAGCGTTACCGCAAAGGGGCCGATCCAGCCTTCGGACCAATCGGTCGTCCATGGCGGAACGACGATCAGACCGACAAAGGCAAATACTCCGGCCAAGGCAATAACCGCGTGGTTCTTGATCAACATGTCGCGCATATCGGTGAACGCGACATAAAAGCAGATCGGCAGAACGAAAGGCAAAAACCACCCCGCCGCGGCTGCCGGAATTTGCATCAACTTAGGCTTCCTCGAGCGCGCGCAACGAGCGGACGGCTTCTTCGAAGTGTTGCGGATGCGTTGCAATTGCTTCGCGGAACAGGTTCTTGGCGGTTGTTACATCGCCCTGTTTGACTGCGGAAATCCCCATAGTATTCAACAGCATGGCCCGTTCGGCCTGTGTCAGCGGCACGACCGGCATGCTGTAATTGCCCTGCGCCGCGCGCGCAAGAACGAGGTTGTTTTTGGCTGTGAACAGAGACTTGTCCTGTCGAATGGCTTCAGCGAACAAGCGCTCGGCTTCTTCATATTGACCGCGTGTCAGTTTGGAATAGCCCCAGTTGTTCATCACGCCGCCAGGCCGCGTGGTCAGGCCAATCGCCGTTTCATAGAATTGATCGGCCCGTTTCCAGTCCTGGTTTGAGTCGGCGACAACAGCCTCTAACCGATACCTTTTGAAGGTCTCGAAAGTCGGCGGAACGGAATCCAGTACTTTTTTCGCCTCGGTCCAGTTTCCTGCGCGAACCAGTGCGTCGGCATATTCGACCCGATCAACACTGGCCGAGCCCTTCATGGTGGTCACTTTTTTCCAGGCGGCTGCTGCCTCGGTGGTGCGCTTTGCCCGCGCCAACGAAATCGCCAGCCCTCTTTGCAGGTCAATGCGACCGGGATTTTTGGCTGCAGCACCCTGAAAATAGGTGACGGCCTCATTAGGATCGGCTGCTGTTAGCAACACTTCGTTCAGGTTAGTTTCGTCGATAACGTTCACTTCCTGAAACGTCTTTTCGACCTTTTCTTCCTCGGTTTCTTTCGCGCAGGCGGACAGGATCAGCCCGCACGTCACCAATGACATAATCAAGAATTGTTGGCGCATTTTTGCGTCCCTTACTGCTCTTGCCCGTTTTCCTGAAGCTTGCGAAGCTTGAATTGCCCGTCGCCTTGTTGCTCCAGCGTGTATTCTTGTTCTTCGACGTCAGTATTATCAGAATTTTCCATTTTTGCGAGTGCTAAGCGCAGATTGTCCCGAATTGCGTCACTTTCGCCATTGTCTAATGCAAAAGCCCGTCGAAACACCTGAGCCGCCTCTGGATACTCGCCTTTCTCCATCAGAATGACGCCCAGATTGTTCCATGCAACCGGCCAGTCGGGTTCCTCGGAAACAGCGCGACGCAGCAGAGTTTCGGCGGGCTTCAACTGGCGCAATCCCAGGTTGGCAGTGCCCATGGCAGCCATGATTTCGGCGGTCATGCCCTGGTTCAGCGCGGCGCGGGCAAAGGAATCCAGTGCCAAGTCATACTCACCGGCCCGCAGCAGTCGGTTCCCGACCACCAAAGGATCCTGACCTTGGCCTTGTGGATCAATGCCCGGAGCATCCAAATCACCAGGCAGGTTTTCTGTGCAAGAGGCCACCATGGCACATACCATGGCGGCCCCGATCACGTGGCGAATCCTTGGCCGGACACACCTGAGTGTTGAAATCATAAGGCTATCAGCCCCCTGGATTACCGCCTGCAAACTCTGCGATACCTTTTGCCGAAGGTCCAACCAGAATGACCAGCAACGGCGGCACCGTCAGCATCATTGTGGCAAGTGTCATTTTCGTTGGCAACTTGTTAGCAGCTTCTTCTGCACGCATCACGCGTTTGTCACGCATTTCTCCGGCATAAACCCGTAGTGCTTCGGCAATCGAAGTGCCGAATGTGGCCGATTGGATCATAACGGTCACAAATGAACTGACGTCCTGAACGCCGCAACGTGTTCCGAAATCCCGAAGAACAGTGTCCTTGTCCTTACCAGCTTTCATTTCGTGGGCTACAACCTCGAATTCCTGCGCAATGTCAGGATAGGAAGCCTTCATCTCAGCCGCGACGCGCACGATAGCCTGATCCAAAGACTGGCCTGCCTCAACACAGACAAGCATCAGGTCAAGGGTATCAGGAAAACCGGCGACAATGGCTTCTTCCCGTTCTGCGACACGGCGGGTGATCCAATACCGTGGAAGGAAGTATAAGGCGATGGCGGGGAAACCAATGCGGATCGCCATTTGTTGGCCGGTAAACTCGTTGTCCCCAGCCAAAACGGTCACCAACATCACGCCGATCGCGATACCGATCATCCCCAAAGCAAACTGGGCGAAATGAAAGAACCGTACCGCGTCCTTAGAGTGATATCCCGCCTGCCGCAGTTTAAGCTGCATCGCTGACAGCTCTTCCTGGTTCTGCGGTTCCAGGAACGTAGAAAACTTTTCAAGCTGTTCGTTGCGGCCGGCGTTGCGCAGGCGATCCTGCTTGCCCTTTTTCGTTTTCTTCGGAGCTGCCGTTGAACGCTGTAGCTTTTTCAACGGATCTTCTGGTTGGTTCATCATCAAAGGAACCGCGACCAGGATCATGATCAGGCCGAGGACACCGACGACAATAAGCGGACCGAACTGCCCAAGGTTTTCAGTCAGTAAGGTGTTGATTTGGGTCAAAAATTCCATGGCGCTGCCCTCAGACCTTAATGTTTGTCAAAATGCGCATGACGATCAGGTTCAACGTCAGCATGATGCCGACAAAGAAGCAGGCCGGAATGAACCACGGATGGTCAATCACCTCGTCATAATAACCGGGGTCTTTCACAAGGATGAAGACAAGACAGAAGACAGGGAAACCTGACAGGAACTTGCCCGACCATTTGGCCTCGGCAGTGATGGCCTTGACCCTTCGGAACAGGCGGAAACGAGCGCGGATCACCTGTGCCAGACCGGCCAGAATTTCCGCCAGGTTACCACCGGATTGCTGTTGGATGCCGACCGCAACAGACAAGAAGCGAAGGTCCTGCATGTCCAGCCGCTGCGCGAGGTCTTTCAGCGCTTCGCCGACGTCACGGCCATAGGCGCACTCATCTGCGATGACGCCAAACTCGGTTGCCAGGGGATCCTGAACTTCGTTTGCAACAATCTGGATCGAGGATACAAACGGATTGCCCACCCGCAAAGAACGAACCATCAGCTCTACTGCGTCGGGCAGTTGTTCCTCTAGCAAAGCCATCCTTTTCGAAGCTTTATGATTGACCCAAGCATAAACGCCACCGACACCGATAGCGATCGAGATGGCTATCCTCAGAAATGTTGCAGTGGCGGTGCCGATGCTGAGCCCGACAAAGGCGAAAGCAGAAACCAGCACCATTATCATGATCAATTGGCGCGGCGAGAACGCAATCGCAGCCTTCTGCGCCTTATCCGCGAGCAGTGAATAAAGCGGGATGGACTGCGTTTGCATGTGCTGCTGCATCTCTTTACGCAGCTGCTCAAGCACTTGTTCTCGGCCGACGCCTTTGTCCAACATGTCCAAACGCCGGTTTACGCGGCTGTTCAGACTGATGGATTTGCCGAATGCGACCAGATAAATACCTTCGACCAGAGCCAGAACGGCGACGAAGATCACGACATATATGAGAGCCTCAATAGGCAGTTGCATCTCAGGTTCTCCTTACATCGTAGTTGGATCATAGATGGCGGCGGGCAGGTCAAAGCCCCACAACCGGAAGCGTTCGGAATAGTGGCTGCGCACGCCGGTGGCCGTGAAATGGCCTATAATCTTGTTGTCGGGCGTAAGGCCAACACGCTGAAATCTAAAGATTTCTTGCATTGAGATAACATCACCTTCCATGCCCGTGATCTCGGTGATCGAGGTCATTCGGCGTGAACCATCCTGCAGACGGCTGGCCTGTACAATCAGGTTCACAGCGCTTGAGATCTGGCTGCGGACCGCTTTGATCGGCATTTCGATACCTGCCATTGCGATCATGTTTTCCAAACGCGAAATGCCATCACGGGCCGAGTTGGCGTGGATTGTCGTCATCGAACCATCGTGGCCAGTGTTCATGGCCTGCAACATGTCGATCACCTCGGCGCCACGCGTCTCACCCACGATGATGCGGTCGGGACGCATGCGCAGGGCGTTCTTCAGACAGTCGCGCGGGCTGACTTCGCCTTTGCCTTCCACGTTTGGTGGACGGCTTTCCATCCGGCCCACATGGGTTTGTTGCAACTGAAGTTCCGCCGTATCCTCGATGGTCAGGATGCGTTCGGCATCGTCGATAAAGCTGGACAGAGCGTTCAGCGTGGTCGTTTTACCAGAACCCGTACCACCCGAAACGATCACGTTCAGGCGTGTCGACACCGCAGCTTGCAAATAGGCGGCCATTTCTTCGGTGAACGCACCAAAATTGACCAGGTCGTCGATGCCCAGTTTGTCTTTTTTGAACTTACGAATGGACACCAACGAGCCATCAACCGCAATCGGCGGCACCATGGCGTTGAAACGAGACCCATCTGCCAAGCGGGCGTCAACATAAGGGTTGGATTCATCAACACGGCGACCCACAGCGGATACGATCTTGTCGATGATCCGCATCAGGTGCTTCTCGTCCTTGAAGGTGATGTCGCTGATTTCCAGCTTACCGGCACGCTCTACAAAAATCTGCTGCGGACCGTTCACCAAGATATCGTTGACCGTGTCGTCTTGCAGCAAGGTCTCAAGCGGGCCAAGACCGGTAACTTCGTCATAAAGCTCTTTGTTAAGTTGGAAACGATCGTCCCGATTCAGAACAATGTTCTTGGTCTCAAGGACTTCACTCGCAATGGCACTGATTTCTGAACGAAGGTCGGATTCGTTGGCGTTTTCCAGTGCAGCAAGGTTCAGGTTTTCAAGTAGTTCACGGTGCAACTCGATCTTGATCTCGCTCAACCGCTCTTTGCGCTTGCGCTCGCGATCGGATGCTGTCGGCTCAGCGGCCTTTTTTGCCACAGGCTTGCGGATCATCGCGTTTGCTGTGGGTGCCTGTTGGGCTGTAGAGGTGGGCGTTGTCGCCTTGACCTCGGCCTGAACAGGCTGCGCTTCGGGCTGTTTTTTGTATCTTGAAAACACGGCGGTTCCCCTTTCGGACCTGTCTTACGCAGCTTCTGCGTCGCTGCTGCCAAGGCTGTGGAGCGATTTTGCCAGCTTTGCGATTTCACGGCGCAGCGGGTTTTTGGCGGCTGAACTTGCCAGCGGTAAACCATGGTCACCGCTTTGCATGACGGGTTTTCCCCCGTCCGGCAGTTGCAGGTCGATGGATATTCCAAGGCTTTCACCCATCCGCTTGACGCGGCTTTTCCCGTTCAGATCGGTAAACTTCGGAGCTCGGTTCAACGCGAAACGCAGTTTGTTGAACGGTAGCTCTTCCGCTTGAAGAGCGCGCTTCAGACGCAGGGCGTTTTGTGCCGAGCGCATGTCGAGTTCGATGACTGCAAAATACACATGGGCCGCTTGCAGGATGGTCTCGGACCATTGCACCAAAGTCGACGGCATGTCGACAATCACGTAATCAAAATGCTTGCGCGCAGTTTCAATAACGCGCTGGATATCTTCCGGAGTGATCAGATCCAACGGCACCATGTCAGACGGCGCAGTCAGCACCTCCATCTTGTCCTCGTAGGACTGCAACGCCTGCGAGAACATGTCGTCATCCATGGACGCCGTGTCAGACAGCATTTCGAACACTGTTTCTCGGCGTGGTAGATCCAGGTAAGTCGAGACCGTACCAAACTGTAGATCCAGGTCGATCAGGCATACCTTGGGAGAAGTCTTGTCCGACGTGGTCGCAAGTTCCCAAGCCAGGTTCACGGCCATGGTGGTAGATCCGACTCCACCGGCCAATCCGTGAAACACAAACAAGGCACCTTCCTTTGATGCCCCTTGGGGCAGAGACACGGCCGTTTCCTGTGTCACAACCGCGGGATCAGGTTTGTTCATACGCGCAATGGCTTCCTGCAACTCACCTTCCGGAAGCGGGTAGGGGACGAATTCATCAGCGCCTTTCCGCAAGAGTTGGTGTAACGCTGCAGGAGTCACGTCCTCGGCGATCAGGACCACTTTGATCCTCTTTTCCTTCGCGCGGGAGATGATTTCACCCATCATGGTCAGGTCATCTTCGTCCTCACCATCAATAGCTAGGGCCACGAATTCTAAACTGTCGGCTTCAGGCTGGCCGAAAAACGCAAGAGCTTCTGCAAATCCCAGATCGCCCCAACGCTCACCCAGTGCCGCTTCCATATCTTCAATCAGCAGATCAAAGTTCTGGACGTCACGACTGATCGTGCAGGCCAGAATGGCGTTGTTGTCTTCGTTTGTCGTGGCGTTCGTCATTAACAAAATCCTCGTCCAGAGGGCAGCAAACCGCGACGAACCGTTCAGGTTTGCCTCGGCGAGCTGATGCCCGGTTGCGGCTTTTTTTGCCGCACTACACCCAATTGTTGAGAATTTGGCTTGGAACTTAGGCGAGAATGGGGCGCAAAAGAACCAATTGTTGGGAATTGGGCGACGATGTCGCCCAATTCGCGTTATTATTACTCAGATGCCTCGGCGGCGTCTGTGTCTACGATGAAGCTCTCGGTTGTCGCGCTTTCAACGTATTCGCGGTAGATGACTTCCGCGTACTTGCCGTCAAGCAACTGAGGTTTGCGATCTACAAAGCCAGACACTTCTGTAATCGTACGGCGGTTGCGTCGATCCCTGTTCGGCGTGTCGATCAGAGGCTGCGTTTTACCGAAGGAAACAACGGCTTCTAGCCGCGAGCGCGAAATACCTTGCCGTGTCAGGAACGCGACCGCTGCATTGGCGCGACGCTGGCCTAGGCCTTGGTTATACGACTGAGAGCCGACTCGGTCCGTATGGCCGTACACGCGGAAGCGCGCTTCGGGGAACTGCTTGATCCAATCGGCCTGCCGTAACAGTACACGCTGTGCGTTTGCATCAAGCTGTGCGCTGTCGAACGCAAAGTTGATCTGCGTTGGCACTTCCGCCGCGAACCTACGACCCAGGATCTGAGCATAGGTGAGTTCACCTGTCAGAACCTGCTGGTTGTTCAGAGTTGCGTTTCCGAAGGCACCTTGGTCGACTTCATATCCGGCCTCACGCGTACAAGCGGCGACAGCGACCGAAAGACCCAGTGCTATAATCCACTTCTGCATTGGTCCTATCCTCCTAATCATTCCAGGATGTAGCCGTAGGAGCTACCAAAATCCTGTTTGGCGACTTCAGACGCACCACCTGATCCTAAACGTTCGGTGCGTGCTGTCTTGCCGTTGATGAACAGATCAAACTCGCTTGGGGGCTTGACCCGGTCGGTCGGCAGAGCCAGCGCTTCACCACGTGTGGGCGAGACCAGATGCGCGGTAACGATCACGACGAGTTCCGTTTGCTGGCGCTGGTATTCAGCACTGCGGAACAGCGCACCCAGTACGGGAACATCGCCGAGCCACGGAACCTGATTGTTCAAGTCGCTGAAGTCATCCTGAATAAGCCCCGCAATCGCAAAGCTCTCACCATCCCGCAGCTCAACCGTGGTTCTGGTCCGACGGGTGATAAAGGACGGTACGTTGTTACCCGCAATCGTGAAGTCCGAGCTGTTGTCGATGGCCGACACTGACGTACCCATTTCCAGGTTAATCAAGTCGCCGTCCACAACGCGCGGAACAAACAGGATCTGAACACCAAATGCGCGGTATTCAATCGCGATGTTGCCGTCATCCGCGGGAACCGGGATCGGCACTTCGCCCCCTGCAAGGAATTCTGCTTCCTGACCCGACAGCGCGGACAGGTTCGGTTCCGCAAGGCTACGCGCCAAGCCTTTAGCTTCGAGCGCTTCCAGCAACAAGCGAACCTGTGTGGAGCCTGCGCCAAAACCGAACAGAATCGCACCTGTGTTGGTTTGTTGCAGAGGAATGTTATTATTCAACGCGTTAGCCAAAGCACCGGCAGAGTTAAGTGTGTTGAAACCCCCGGTTACGTCGCTTCCTCCAAAGCCCAGCGACGCCGTCAGGCTTTTTGCCACTGATCGGCTCATTTCGGCAAAGCGCACTTTCAGCATAACCTGCTGGACGCCGCCGACCGACATCAGATTGGAAACACGCTCGGGCGCATAGCGCTCGGCCAGTTCCAATGCCCGCGCCAGTTTGGCTGAGCTAGAGATGGTGCCCGACAGTACAATACCGTCATTTGCGGTCCGCACTTCGATCGGCTCATTCGGCAGGATCTGCCGCAGCCGTTCTTTGAATTCGGATACATCCGGGGAAACCCGAACGCGCACGTTGGCCAGCAAATTGCCAGCACCGTCGAACAATGTCAGAGTGGTCAGACCGGGCGCCTTGCCCAATACATAAATGGTACGGTCCGAAAGCGACGAAATATCAGCGATTCCCGCGTTGGCAATGCTGAGTTCGGCAAACGGTTCCTCACTCTCAACAACAATTGCGCGGTTCATCGGGACGTCCAGCGTTTCCGCTGTGCCCTTCTTTACCACACGAAGATTTTGAGCCCAGGCTGCATCGCCGATGGAACTCACTACAAGCGTCAACCCCAGAAGGGTTGCGCTAATCCAAGAATGTATTTTCATGTGACCTGCCTCTCCGATCACGCCTCGTTTTAGGGCTAATGCCTTATGTGCAATAACACTGCGTCAATTGCTAATTTATTGCAATAATCAATGGTTTCTGGAATTTTCCTTATGTGGACAATTCGCAACAACCAAAATGAAACAAGCCGCGCTGGGTGCGCGGCTTGTGCCAGTAAATCCCTGATTTAACATTAGTTTGTACAGGGAATTTGACTCTGAACAATTTCTGCACCACGCCGGATATTGGTGTAGCACTTGCGCTCTTCCACCTTCGCCTCGACAGGCGCGGCTTCCTTGATTCCCAATAGCTTTCGCTGATCAACCTCAATCGCGCTGGCGACCGTTTCGTCCTGAACACCCACCAAGGCCAGAGACATCCGTCCGGTGTTTTGTGCCTGCGCCAAAGACGCAATCTGTTCAGGCGTTGCAGCTACGGTCACAGTACGCGCGATGCTCGCGCCCGTCAGATCAGACCCTGCCGTTTGGTCGACGGCAATCAGTTCGACGTTGGTTTGGATCAGGCGCGTGATTTCACCACCTTCACCCGTAAGGGCCCCTGAAACTGAACCAGTCCAGTAAACATCGACATTGTCACCTGGCCGCAAAAAGCCGGATACTCCTGATGCAACGTCGACTCTGATAGCAAAGGCGCGCATTCCCTTTTGGAGGCGCGAGGTCAACCCAGCGGATTCTCCGGGTTTGGTGACCTTGACTTCCAGCAGAGCCTCATTTTTCTCCATTGCTCTCAGAATATACCTGTCGCCTTTTGCGTCTTCGGGAAATAATGTGGCCAGTTCCTGGAAGGTACCTTCTGGAAGTGCGTCTTCAGGCCATTTGACAAGTCGGACATCCTCTTGAACCAGGCGCTCTCCGTATTTCAACGGGCGGTTCGATACAAAAACGTCCACGGTGGCGATGTTGGTGGCATTTGCCATCGCGTCTTGCGCGGCTTTTTTCTCTCGTTCAAGCTGGGCTTGAGTTTGTGCGATGTAGTCTTGCGCCAGATAAACAGCGCCACCGGCCAAAGCGACCCCGACAATCAGGACAAGTCCAAATACTGCGCGCATTTGCGTACCCTCGTATTTTTCTGTTTTGGTTTTGCTGCCGTCATGCGCAGCTAATCTCAATCACAGCTATCGACGAATTGTGTCGAAAAGGGGGACAATCTTTGATTTTTTTTTCGTCCGTGCCAAATCATGAGTTTGGTCACCGACTGATGAGTCAGTAGCTGATATTGAATTCAGGTTGATGAACTTCCATCGAAGAAAGCGCAGTTCCTGTTTCCGAATCAACGTGTTGAATCGGATCTGAAAGGTTCAGGAAAATAATAGACCCAAAACCAACCAAGCCGGCCGTTAGAACCACCCAATCAACGGTAACGGCCCCATCTTCGTCTGCAGCAAAGTTTGCAATTCTGTGCATCATGAGAGACCCAACTTAAAAAGAAAGTTTATAAAAAAAGGGCCACGCTCTGAAACCGTGGCCCCCTTCAAGTACGTTAAGTACTAAACTTAGCTTTGCGGTGTGATGGTGGTCACCGGAGTCGAAACTGCAGTACCCGACAGCGCGCCTTCGACGGTGTTTGCCAGCTGGTTGGTACCTTCACCAACCTGGGTGTAAGCAACTGCTGCCAGGCCAACGATGGCTGCGGTCAGAACAACCCAGTCAACTGTTACTGCGCCGTCTTCGTCTTTGCGGAAGTTCTTGATGAACTTGATCATGTTACGTCCCTCCTAAAGGATCAAAAAAGTCAATTAAACCTTGGCGTCTTTCAGAGCTTTCTCTCTCAGTCCGCTCTCGACCGTCTCGGTATGGCATTATGTTTGACGGTCAGGCGTGGCAGGAATTGGGCCAAATCACATTTTTTTTCTCAGAAGTTTAACTTTTTCGCAGGATTTTGAATAACCATTTGAAAATAAACAAATAAAAAAACGAAAAATGTGTGTCGACCTCACTGTCCCGATGTAATTTTACGGCAAATGAGGCGAAAATGCCCCAATTCACGTTGTTTTTATGGCTTTGAACGCAGATTCTTGGTTCAAATCAGTCAAAAGACAAAATTCATGAGGCGGGCAAAATGAATCTGCGGGACGCAATACTCTGCGCCGGTGCGGTGGCGATGCTGTTAACAGGGCCGGGCTCTGTTGTTGCTCAGACAATTGAACCACGTGGTGTCTATAAAAGGGTGAAGCCGCCGAAACCTGGGTCGCGGCCCAAGATCACCGTGCAGATATCGCCAGAGGAACACGCAGCCCGACCTTCGGCGCCCAGCACTGGTGCGGACCTGGAAGAATCCGAGATTATTACACGTACACGAGTCGCGCCGCCGAGTTTGCCGGGCGGGGCTGACAAACCCGCCGGGTCCTATACGGCTTTTTGGGAAGAAGTGTCGCCCGCGCTAGATCAAGCCGGCGCAGGACGTCTGGATCAAGCGATGCAGGCATTGGCAGCCGTCAACGTGTCCTCTCCGCGATTGCAGACTTTGCAGAACATTGCTCAGCAGCAGGGGGTCGATATCCTGCGTTCGACAGTTGGTACGAATGTTTCGCCTGCGCTGGTGTTGGCCGTGATATCGGTTGAATCTGCTGGCCGGGCTGACGCGGTCAGCCACGCGGGTGCCCAGGGTTTGATGCAATTGATGCCAGCAACGGCAAGGCGGTTTGGCGTTGAGGACAGCTTCCATCCCGGCCAGAACATCTCGGGCGGGGTGAAGTATTTAAACTGGTTGATGGAGGAGTTCGGAAACGACCCGATCCTTGTGTTGGCTGGTTACAATGCAGGTGAAGGGGCCGTCCGCAAACATGGCGGCGTACCGCCCTATAAAGAGACGCGCAACTACGTGCCCAAAGTGCTTGCCGCGTTTCAGGTCGCGCGGGCTTTGTGTCTGACCCCTCCGCAGCTCATCTCGGACGGGTGCGTTTTCCAGACGGCAAACTAAAAAGGCCCACGCAGGTTGGTGGGCCTTCTTTGGTTCAGGCGACGATTGTCGCCTCGGTGGCAGCGCGCATCTCGTCTTCGCTGACGCCATCGGCCAGTTCGACGATCCGCAGGCCGCCTTCAACCACGTCCAACACGCCCAGATTGGTGATGATGCGATCGACCACACCCTGACCGGTTAAGGGCAGGGTGCATTCTTTCAGCACTTTCGAGTCGCCGTGTTTGTTGGTGTGATCCATAACGACGATCACGCGGCCTACGCCAGCCACCAGATCCATCGCGCCGCCCATGCCTTTGACCAGCTTGCCGGGGATCATCCAGTTGGCCAGATCGCCTTTCTCGTCCACCTCCATCGCGCCCAGAATGGCCG
This sequence comes from Ruegeria sp. HU-ET01832, assembly GCF_040371315.1. Taxonomy (NCBI): domain Bacteria; kingdom Pseudomonadati; phylum Pseudomonadota; class Alphaproteobacteria; order Rhodobacterales; family Roseobacteraceae; genus Ruegeria; species Ruegeria sp. HU-ET01832. The sequence continues at coordinate 889,796 of NZ_BAABWL010000001.1, read as the reverse complement.
CTGCGATCTTGCCGCCGCGGATCATGGCGAAAGAGGTCGCACTGTCGAAATAAGCGGTGCGAGACAGTTCCGTGATCGTCTGCTTACCCGCATTGATCAGGTCGGGGTCTTCCTCGCCCTCAAAAGGGAAGGGGCCCATGCCCAGCATCCCGTTCTCGGATTGCAGGGTAATGTCCTTGTCACCCACATAGTTTGCCACCAGCGTCGGGATACCGATGCCGAGGTTCACATACATACCGTCTTCCAGCTCATCCGCCGCGCGGGCGGCCATCTGATTACGATCCCAAGGCATTATGCGTCCTCCTTCTTGCGGGTGGTGCGCTGTTCGATGCGCTTTTCGTGGCTGCCCTGAATGACGCGGTGCACATAGATGCCGGGCAGGTGGATGCTGTCGGGGTCCAACGACCCGGTGGGCACGATCTCTTCGACTTCGACCACACAGACTTTGCCGCAGGTGGCCGCTGGCACGTTGAAATTACGAGCTGTCTTGCGGAACACCAGATTGCCGGTCTCGTCCGCCTTCCACGCTTTGACGATGGCGAGGTCGGCAAAGATGCCTTCCTCCATGACATATGTCTCGCCGTTGAAGTTTTTATGCTCTTTGCCCTCGGCGATCACGGTGCCTACCCCTGTCTTGGTGTAGAAACCGGGAATACCCGCGCCACCTGCGCGCATCCGCTCGGCCAGTGTGCCCTGCGGGTTAAACTCCAACTCCAGCTCGCCACTGAGATACTGACGCATGAACTCGGCGTTTTCTCCGACATACGAGCTGATCATCTTTTTGACCTGACGGGTCTGCAGCAGAATGCCGATACCGAAATCGTCGACCCCCGCATTGTTCGAGGCAAAGGTCAGATCCTTCGCGCCGGAGGCTTTGATCGCTTCAAGCAGAAGTTCCGGGATGCCGCACAGGCCAAACCCGCCCGCTGCGATCAACATGCCATCCGAGATTACTCCGTCGAGCGCCTCAGAGGCATTGGCATAGATTTTCTTCATGGAAAACTCCCCCAATGACATGGTGTTGGGCGAGTTGTGCCGCCACGTCACGGGGAAGTCAATGAAACCAAGGGGGTGGTGGTATTTCTACCTATTCCGCCTTGTTGGTCGTCTTTTTGGCGGCTGCGGTTTTCTTTGGCGCGGCTTTCTTCTTGGGGGCAGCCTTCTTTTTGGTGCCTTTTTTGGCGGCGCGTTCGTTGACCAGTTCGATGGCCATTTCCTGCGTCACGTCTTCGGGCTTGATGTCCTTGGGAATGGTCGCGTTGACCTTTTCCCATTTCACATAAGGCCCATAGCGCCCGTCCAGCACCTGCATCACGCCGCCATCGGGGTGATCACCCAGCTCTTTCAGCGGTTTGGCCGCCGCCCGCCGCCCACGCCCCGGATTGGCGCGTTTTTCAGCCAGCATCTCAACCGCGCGGTTCATACCAATTTCAAAGACGTCATTGGGGTCTTTGAGGTTCGCGTAGACCGGCTTAGCCTCTTCCGGCATCTGGTGCATGATATACGGCCCGAACCGCCCGAAATTCGAACTGATCATGCCGCCCTCGGGGTGTTCACCGATCTGGCGGGGCAGAGACAGCAGGGTCAGCGCCTTGTCCAGATCCATGTCGTCCTTGCTCCAGCCGCGAGGCAGGGACGCACGGGGCGGTTTCTTGTTCTCGGGCGTGGGTTCGCCGCGCTGGACATAAGGCCCGAACCGACCGGATTTCAACCAGATCTCATCGCCCGCATCTTCGCCCAGCAGACGTTCGTCGCCCTCGGCCCCTTCGCCTGCGATGGGGCGGGTATAGGTGCATTCGGGATAGTTGCCACAGCCCACAAACCCGCCGGTGCGCGAGGTTTTCAGGTGCAGTTGTCCCACGCCGCATTTCGGACAAACGCGCGGGTCGGACCCATCCTCACGCGGTGGATACAGCTGGGGCGCCAATGCCTCATCCAGCTTGTCTAGCACTTCGGAAATCCGCAGCTCGGATGTCTCACCAATCGCGGCCGAGAAATCACGCCAGAACTTGCCCAACAGGTCTTTGTAGTCTCGGTCGCCGGCGCTCACATCGTCCAGCTCGCCTTCCAGATTGGCGGTAAACTCATAACCTACGTACTGCCGGAAGAAATTCAGCAAAAAGATCGTAACGATCCGGCCCTTTTCCTCGGGGATCAGCCGGTTCTTGTCCTTGCGCACATATTCGCGGTCCTGAATCGTGGTCACGATGCTGGCATAGGTGGACGGACGCCCGATCCCCAGCTCCTCCATCCGTTTGACCAACGTGGCCTCGGTATAGCGTGGGGGCGGCTGCGTGTGGTGTTGCAGGGCCAGAACGGCCTCGTTTTCGGCCAGAACGGCCTGTTTGTCGTCGCTGGTGGCTTTGACGAACTGATCCTTCAGCGAGCTCTTGGCGAACCGCGCCGGATCACCCTGCATGATCTGGGGCAGGCGTTTGTCGTCGTCATCGGCCACGTCGTCGCGGCCTTCCTCATAGACGCGCATGAATCCGTCGAACATGACCACCTGACCAGTGGCGCGCAGGCCGACCTGACCGTCACCGCTGCCGATCTCGACCGTGGTGCGTTCCAGCCGTGCGGCGGCCATCTGACAGGCAATGGTGCGTTTCCAGATCAGATCATAAAGCTTGCGCTGATCCTCATCCGTCACCTTCAGGTCGCTGGCATCGCGGGTCATATCCGTGGGGCGGATACATTCGTGCGCTTCCTGCGCGTTCTTGGCCTTGTTTTTATAGATGCGCGGGCTGTCGGGCACGTAATCCGCGCCATAGCGGTCGGTGATTGTATCGCGGGTGGCGGCCACGGCCTCGGGGGCCATGTCGATGCCGTCAGTCCGCATATAAGTGATGTAACCTGCCTCATACAGGCGCTGCGCCACCTGCATCGCATGACGCGCGCCCATGCCGAACTTGCGGCTGGCTTCCTGCTGCAGGGTCGAGGTCATGAATGGCGCGCTGGGGTTCCGAGCCGCCGGTTTCGCCTCGACCGAGGTTACGGTTAGCGCGCGGCTGGTGATCGCCTGAACGGCCAGTTCCGCCTGCGTGGCGTTCTTCAGATCATGCTTGTCCAGCTTGTTCCCGGCCAGCGTGACCAGACGCGCCTCATAAGTCTGGCCGCGTGGAGTTTCGAACAACGCTTTGACCGACCAGTATTCGACTGGTTTGAACGCCTCGATCTCCATCTCGCGCTCGACGATCAAGCGCAGGCAGACGGATTGTACGCGTCCTGCCGATTTCGCACCGGGCAGCTTGCGCCATAGAACGGGTGACAGGTTGAACCCCACCAGATAGTCCAGCGCGCGGCGGGCCAGATAAGCCTCGACCAGCGGCATATCGACCTGACGCGGGTTCTGCATCGCTTCGGTCACGGCGTCCTTGGTGATGGCGTTGAAAGTCACACGGCTGACGGGCGTGTCCTTCTTGATCGAGCGGCGCTTGGTCAGCGCCTCTTGCAGGTGCCAGCTGATCGCCTCGCCCTCGCGATCGGGGTCAGTGGCGAGGATCAGGGCGTTGTCCTCTTTCAGCGCGTCAGCGATGGCTTTGACATGCTTGCGGCTGTCATTGCCGACCTCCCATTTCATCTCGAATTCATGTTCGGGATCGACGGATCCGTCCTTGGGTGGAAGGTCGCGCACATGGCCATAAGACGCCAGAACCGTGTAGTCGGGGCCAAGATATTTGTTGATCGTTTTGGCCTTGGCAGGGGATTCTACAACAACTACAGGCATTTAAGGTGAAACCTCGCTCGACGGATTATGCGCCTTCTATGATGGTGCAAAATGTGGAGGGCAAGAGCGAATTGTCAATGCGTTCCTTGAGGCACAGGAATTTGGCGGGAATTTCAAATTGATACGCACAGAATAACGGTGCGTCCGGCAGGTCAGGCCGAGAGGGACAACAACCCGCCGGGCTGTCTTTGTATGCGTCCATCCAACTCCAGATCGACAAGCGCGGGGCCGATCTCGCCCGCCGTCGCGGCGATATCGCGGATCAGTTGATCTTCGGCCATGGGCGAGGGGCCAAGGCATGTTAGAATCGCCTCGTGCAACGCTGCAACCGTCGTGGGGGTTGTCGATTGAACAGGCGGTTCTTTGGGTTGGTCGCCAGTAAGAAGATCGCGTTTCGGCAGAGATTCGATCACATCCTCGGCCGATCGCACCAAAGTTGCGCCATCGCGGATCAAAAGGTTGCAGCCGCCCGCGCGAGCATCAAACGGGTGGCCGGGGACGGCCAGAACCTCGCGCCCCTGATCCAGCGCGTCGCGCGCGGTGATCAGGCTGCCGGATTTTGCGGCGGCTTCGACCACCACAACCGCTTGGGCCAGGCCCGAGATGATCCGGTTGCGGCGCGGAAAATGCCGGGCTTGCGGTGCCACGCCCATGGGCTGCTCCGATACACGCAACCCGGATTCGGCGATTTTATGGGCGAGATCAGTATTCTCGGCGGGATAGATCACATCGACGCCGCCGGCCATTACAGCAACAGTACCTGTATCCAAAGCGGCCACATGCGCCGCGGTGTCGATCCCGCGTGCAAGGCCCGAGACGATGACATGTCCCTTTTTGCCCAGGTCCGTCGCCAGCCCTCGCGCCATCCGCGCGCCGAGTGACGAGCAATTGCGCGCGCCAACCATCGCCACCGTGGGGCGGTGCAATATCGACACGTCGCCGATGGCCCACAGCATTGGCGGGGCATCATTGAGATCGTTCAAAGCGTCAGGAAAATCGGCGGACCCAAGGCACAAAAGCTGCGCTTTGGCAGCTTTTGCGGCCTTGAGTTCCGCCTCAATCACGCCGGGCGGGCACGTTTCATACCCTGCAATACCGGCGGCGCGTGCCATTTCGGGCAGCGCGGCCAGCGCATTCTGCGCTGAGCCATGTTCCCGCAGCAGCCGACGAAACGTCGCCGGACCAACCTTGCGAGAGCGCAACAGACGAAGCCAGAAAAACCGATCCTCTTCCGTGGTGGGTGGGAGTGTGGGGTGATAGGAAGAAAGCTGCTCTTCGGTCATCCGTTGCTCCGCCTGATTGCAGAACTGGTTTACGACTGCAGGAGTTAACAGCTTCTGAATCGCTTCAAATTTTCCCAATATTTTTTCGAATTGAGTCGTGAAGATGCTTTAATTCTCTGAAAAAAATGGGAAAAATTTCGAGGCGCTGCGCGATAAACCGAAGTGTTTCTGGAGCAAATAAGCGGTCTTCGGGGCGCAGTGTTAACCCTGCACCCCGAGAAAACCGTTTTGATTCTGACCTATGCCGCTGATCCGCCGACGGTTAGCCCATCCATTAAGACAGTCGGCTGTCCAACGCCTACAGGCACCCACTGACCGTCTTTGCCGCACGTTCCCATGCCGGGGTCCAATTCCATATCATTGCCCAACCCTCGAATGCGGTTCAGCGCGGATGGCCCATCCCCGATCAGGGTTGCGCCCTTTACCGGCGCTCCGATTTTGCCGTTTTCCACCCGATACGCCTCGGTGCAGGAAAACACGAATTTACCATTGGTGATGTCGACCTGACCACCACCAAAACCGACGGCCCAGATGCCGTCTTTTATTTCGGCCACCAGTGATGCAGGGTCGGCATTTCCGCCCAGCATCACAGTATTGGTCATACGTGGCATGGGTTTATGTGCATAGCTTTGGCGGCGGCCATTGCCGGTTGGCGAAACCCCCATCAGGCGCGCGTTCTGGCGGTCTTGCATGTAGCCGGTCAGGACGCCGTCCTCGATGAGGACGGTGCGCGAACTGGGCGTGCCCTCATCATCAACCGAGATCGAGCCGCGCCGATCCACAATCGTGCCGTCATCCACAACCGTGACCCCTTTTGAGGCGATCTGCTGCCCCATCAGCCCGGCAAAAGCCGAGCTGCCCTTGCGGTTGAAGTCGCCCTCTAATCCATGGCCGATCGCCTCGTGCAACAGGATGCCTGGCCAGCCAGGGCCGAGCGCGACTTCCATTATACCTGCCGGGGCAGGGACGGCGTCCAGATTGACCAATGCGATCCGCAGCGCTTCGCGTGCTTTGTCCTGCCAGTCGGCGGGGTCTATCAGACCGTCCAGGCCCACGCGACCTCCTCCGCCCGCCGAGCCGCTTTCGCGCCGTCCGTTCTGTTCCACGATGACCGAGACATTCAGACGGGTCATAGGGCGCACGTCCCGAACGATCAGGCCGTCGGGGCGTAGAATCTCGACTTCTTGTACTGACGCGGCGATAGTGGCGCTGACCTGTACGACCCGCGTGTCCAAATCACGGGAAAAAGCATCGATCTCGCGCAGCGTTTCGATCTTGACCGGAAAGGTGGCGGATTCGATCGGGTCTTCGTCCGTATAAAGCCGCGTGTTGGTGGCCCGAGGCGCATCTGCCAAGGTGCCGCCGCCGTCGCCAACCGCCAAGCGTGCCGTTTCCGCGGCCCGTTTCAACGCACCAATCGAGACATCAGTCGAATGGGCGTAACCGGCCACTTCACCCTGCACGGCGCGCAGGCCGAATCCTTCGGAGGCGTCGTAAGATGCCGTTTTCAAACGCCCGTCGTCAAAGACCAGCGACTCGGATTTCCTGCGTTCGACAAACAATTCTCCGTCCTCGGCGCCGGCAGTGGCAGAGCGCAAAACCGCAAGCGCTTCGTCGTGTGGTAAAGCGCTTTCAAATGGTCGAAACGGGTCGTTGGGCATGGGTTGGGACCTTTCGGGTTTGATCCAGATCAAAAATAGCGTCTGTTTGACGCAAGCATTTTGCTTTATCTACCCACCGGAATATGGTTTTTAACGCGGCTAAAGACAACGGGAGAGGTGCGACTGATTCACACCTTTTCGCCAGGGACGCAAAGATCAAACGATCAGGACAGAATATGAAGAATGCTTTGATGCTTTCGGGCTTTATGACAGCCCTATCCAGCCTGCCCGCCATGGCTCAGGAGCTTGAGATTATTGGCAAACCGGTCGCAGGCGGTGTTGGCTTCCAGCCCGCTGTGACGGATTTGGCAACAGGAATCCAAAGGCTGGACGGGATGATTCTGGTGATCATCACCGCAATCTGTATTTTTGTTGCGGGCCTGCTGGTTTACTGCATCGTGCGCTACAATCAACGTGCCAACCCGACTCCGGCGCGGTTCTCGCATTATACTCCGGTCGAAATCGCCTGGACGCTTGGCCCGATCCTGATTCTTGTTTTCATCGGTGCGTTTTCGTTGCCGGTTCTGTTCAAACAGCAAGAAATTCCCGAAGGCGATGTGGTCATCAAGGTCGTGGGTAACCAGTGGTACTGGACCTATGAGTACATCGATCACGACTTCGCCTTCGATAGCTATCTGTTGGGCCATCCTGCGACACTGGACGAAGGTGCGCGCCCGGCTGATGCTGATGTGACGCCGTTCGTTCTGGATGATGCGATGCGGGCCAAACTGGCTGACGCGGGTTACAGCGATGACGAGTGGCTGCTGGCAACAGATACGGCCGTTGTCGTCCCGGTCGGCAAGGTGATCGTGATGCAGGTTACGGCCTCAGACGTGATTCACTCGTGGACCATTCCCTCGTTCGGTGTGAAGCAGGACGGTGTGCCCGGTCGTTTGGCCGAACTGTGGTTCCAGGCCGATAAAGAAGGCATCTATTTCGGTCAGTGTTCCGAACTGTGTGGCAAGGATCACGCCTATATGCCGATCACCGTCAAAGTGGTTAGCGAAGAAGCCTATGAGGAATGGCTGCAGGGCGCTCTGGAAGAGTATGCTGGCCAGCCTGTCTCGTACCAAGTTGCCTCGAACTAAGCCCTTCGCGGACTAGGTTGAAACACGCAGGCTGCGCGGGGACCGCGCAGCTTCTGCCCCAAAAGGACCCGAAATGAGCGACGCAAGCATCAATGTCAGCCAAGTGACCGCCCCGGCGCACGCGGATGAGGCCAGCTTTGGCGATTATTTCGCCCTGCTGAAGCCGCGCGTCATGTCACTGGTCGTGTTCACGGCCTTGGTGGGTCTGCTGGCCGCGCCGGTGCCGGTGCACCCTTTTGTCGGGTTCTGTGCCATTTTGTTCATCGCCATCGGCGGCGGCGCGTCTGGTGCGCTGAACATGTGGTGGGATGCGGACATTGATCGGGTGATGAAGCGCACCAAGGGCCGACCGATTCCGGCAGGTAAAGTGCAGGAAGGCGAGGCACTGTCGTTGGGGCTGGCACTGTCGGGCCTGTCGGTGATCATGCTGGGGCTGGCGACCAACTGGTTTGCCGGCGCGTTTCTGGCGTTCACGATCTTCTTTTACGTCGTCGTCTACACGATGTGGCTGAAACGCTCGACGCCGCAGAACATCGTAATCGGCGGTGCCGCAGGGGCCTTCCCTCCGGTGATCGGTTGGGTCGCGGCCACTGGGACGATGTCGATCGAGCCTTGGCTGATGTTCGCCCTGACCTTCATGTGGACCCCGCCGCATTTCTGGGCGCTGGCTCTGTTCATGCGCTCGGATTATGATGATGCGGGAGTGCCGATGCTGACCGTTACCCATGGCCGCCGCGCGACGCGCTGGCATATTCTGGTCTACACGGCTCTGCTTGCCACATTGGCCGTGGGCACCGCGTTCTCGGGCATTGGTGGTCCGATCTATCTGACCGTCGCCGTGGTGATGAACGCGCTGTTCCTGCGCGGCGCGTGGCAGATCTCGCGCCGGACCGAGGAAGATTCCGAGGCGGACAACTTCAAGGTCGAGCGGAGCTTTTTCAAACTGTCGCTGCTGTATCTGTTCCTGCATTTCGGCGCGATTCTGGTTGAGGCTTTGCTGAAACCCTACGGGCAGGGAGGTTGGTCATGAGCCTGCGCAAAAGCCATGAACTGCACGAACGCCGCTTTAGCCGCAATCTGGGCGTGGGCCTGACGCTGGCTGCGTTCATCGTGATCATTTTCGGCCTGACGATCGTGAAAGTCTCGAGCACGGATTTCAACATGGCGCCGCAGGAGGTGCAGAACTGATGGCTCTGTCCGGTCCTCAAAAGACGGTTGCGCAGACTGTGGGCGTCGTGGTGCTGATGGGCAGCCTCGCCTGGGCGGCTGTGCCGTTTTACGATTGGTTCTGTCGCGTCACCGGATTCGGCGGCACAACTGGCGTGGCCGAAACTGCGCCCGAGGATATTCTGGACCGCACCGTGACCGTCCGCTTTGACGCGTCGAAAGCCAAGGATATGGCGTGGGAGTTCAAACCGGTCGAGCGCGAAATGGAAGTGCGCATCGGCGAAACTGGCTTGGCTTTCTACGAGGCGTACAACCCGACCGACCGCCCGATCGCGGGGCAGGCGTCGTACAATGTCGCGCCTTATTCGGCGGGTGGGTATTTCCAGAAAATTGCCTGTTTCTGCTTTGAAGAACAGGTACTGCAACCCGGCGAACGGGTTCAGATGCCAGTAAGCTTTTTCGTCGACCCTGAAATGGTCGAGGATCTGGAAGCGAAATATGTGCATACGATCACTCTGTCGTATACATTCTATGAAATTGACCTGCCCGAGGGCTATGCGGCCCTTGATGCGCAGGCTGATACAAACACGAACTAACGCCTTTAGGTGAGGGACGCTGATGGCACACGCTAAAAACCACGATTATCATATTCTGCCGCCGTCGGTATGGCCGCTGATAGGGGCCATTGGTGGCTTTGTGATGCTGTTCGGTGCTGTCCTTTGGATGCACGGCGTCACTTCGTTCATGTTCTGGATGGGTCTGGTCGCCGTTCTTTACACCATGTTCGCCTGGTGGTCCGAGGTCGTGGCCGAAAGCCGCGCGGGCGACCACACGCCGGTGGTGCGCATCGGTCTGCGCTATGGCTTCATCCTGTTCGTCATGTCCGAGGTGATGTTCTTCTTTGCCTGGTTCTGGTCGTTCTTCAAACATCGCATGTACCCGATGTACGACTATGCCGGAACAGAGTACATCCAGCCCGATATCCACGCAGTTGACCCGTTCCACCTGCCGCTGATCAACACTCTGGTCCTGCTGCTGTCGGGCTGCGCGATCACCTGGGCGCACCACGCTCTGGTACATGACAACGACCGCAAGGCGCTGATCAACGGTCTGGCCATCGGTATCGTTCTGGGTATCCTCTTCACTGCGCTGCAAGGCTACGAATATTACGAACTGCTGGCCCATGAAGGTTGGGAATTTGGTGGTGACCAGTTCTATTCGAACTTCTTCATGGCAACCGGTTTCCATGGTGCGCATGTGATCATCGGAACGATCTTCCTGACGGTCTGCCTGATCCGGGCTCTGCGCGGGGATTTCACGCCTGAGAAACACGTGGGTTTTGAGGCGGCTGCATGGTACTGGCACTTCGTCGACGTTGTCTGGCTGTTCCTGTTCTTCGCCGTCTACATCTGGGGTCAGGCCCCGCTGTTCTGATCCGATCAGATCGGTAAATTGCAAAAGCCGCCCGATGGGGCGGCTTTTTCACTATCCGGGGCGCAAGATTGCGCCCCATACAATTGCGCGGTTGCAATCGGGACCGCTCCGCCCTTAACAAGACGCCGGTTTCTGTAACAAGGTTTCACCTGACTATGCGCCGCATTCTGTTCCTGCTGATCTTTGGTATCGCCGGTCTGGGCGTGCTGATCTCGCTGGGTCTATGGCAGGTGCAGCGGCTGGCCTGGAAAGAAGGTGTTCTGGCCGAGATCGACGCGCGTATTGCGGCTGAACCTGTGAGCCTGCCCCAGAGCGTATCGGAAGATGGCGACAAATACCTGCCCGTGACAATTTCGGGCGATATGGAGCCGGGGGAAATCCACGTTCTGGTCTCGGTCAAGCAGGTTGGCGCGGGCTATCGGATCATCCAGTCTTTCAGCACTAAGGACCGCACCATTCTGGTGGATCGCGGCTTTGTACCGACCACGGCAAAACAGGCCGAGCGTCTCACCGGTCCGATGACAGTGACCGGCAACCTTCATTGGCCGGATGAGATCGACAGTTATACGCCGGAACCCGATATCGACGACAACATCTGGTTCGCGCGGGACGTGCCCAATCTGGCCGCCGCGCTTGGGGCCGAACCCATCTTGTTGATCGCACGGTCGGAAACTGACCCGGGCATCACACCTTTGCCGGTGGACACGGCGGGCATTCCCAACGATCACCTGCAATATGCAATCACATGGTTTGGTCTGGCTCTGGTCTGGGCCGCAATGACCGGTTATTTCCTGTGGCGCAACCGCGCCCCTGCACAGAGTGAAGAGCAATGAAATATATCTCGACCCGTGGCCAAGCGCCGGAACTGACCTTTGAAGAGGCGATGCTGACTGGCCTTGCCCGTGACGGCGGCCTGTACCTGCCGGCCGAGATCCCGGTGATGAGCCACGATGAGATCGCCGCACTGGCCGGTCTGCCCTATGAAGAGATCGCGTTTCGCGTGATGTGGCCCTATGTCAGCGGCTCGTTCACCGGGCAGGAGTTCAAGAACATCATTGCCCGCGCTTACGAAGGTTTCGGTCATGACGCCCGCGCGCCGATAAAGCAGCTGAACGAGAACCACTTCCTGCTGGAACTGTTCCACGGCCCCACGCTGGCCTTTAAGGACTTTGCCATGCAGTTGATTGGTCAGCTGTTCCAGGTGGCCCTGAAGCGGCGCAATGATCGTGTGACCATCGTGGGTGCGACCAGTGGCGATACGGGTTCCGCAGCCATTGAGGCGTTTCGCGGGCTGGACGCGGTGGATGTGTTCATCCTGTTTCCGCATGGCCGCGTGTCCGAGGTGCAGCGCCGCCAGATGACGACGCCTGCGGACAGCAATGTGCATGCGCTCGCCGTGGATGGTGATTTCGACGATTGCCAGGCCGCGCTGAAAGATATGTTCAACGATTTCGATTTCCGTGACGGGGTGAAACTGGCCGGTGTGAACTCGATCAACTTTGCGCGGGTGCTGGCTCAGATCGTCTATTACTTCTCGGCGGCTGTCAGTGTTGGCGCGCCGCATCGCAAGGTCAGCTTTACTGTGCCCACCGGCAACTTTGGCGACATCTTCGCGGGTTATCTGGCCAAGCGCATGGGTTTGCCCATAGATCGTCTGGTTGTGGCCACCAACCAGAACGACATTCTGCATCGCTGCCTGTCGGGTGAGGGGTATTTCAAGGGCGACACCATCCCTTCGATCAGCCCGTCGATGGATATTCAAGTCAGCTCGAACTTTGAACGGGCGCTGTACTATGCCTATGGCGAGGATGGCAGCGCTGTGGCGCAGTTGATGGATGAGCTGAAAAGCGGTGGCTTCAATGTCAGTCAGGGCGCAATGGAAGCCTTGCGCGAAAGCTTCGACTCGGGTCGTGTCTCCGAGGATGAAACGCTAGAGACGATCAAACACACGCTGGTCCATAGCGCTGAGCTGGTTTGCCCACACTCGGCTATCGGCATCAAGGTGGGTGAAGATCACCGTACGGTGGATGTACCGATGATCACGCTGGCTACTGCCCACCCAGCGAAATTCCCGGCGGCGGTCGAGAAGGCGAGCGGGGAACATCCGCCTCTTCCATCCCGCATGTCTGATCTGTATGAACGTCCGGAACGGGTGACGCGGATTGCCAATGATCTGGGTGCCCTTGAGGATCATATCAAAGGGCATATCGCCGAGTGACTGTCAGACAAGACCAACTGAAGAACGGATTTCGGATCGTCAGTGAGAACATGCCGGGGCTGCAATCTGCGGCCATCGGCATCTGGGTGACCGCGGGTGCGCGGAACGAGCGGATCGAACAGAACGGGATCGCGCATTTCCTTGAACACATGGCGTTCAAGGGAACCGAGCGCCGTTCGGCGCTGCAAATCGCCGAGGCGATTGAGGATGTGGGCGGCTATATCAACGCCTATACCTCGCGCGAGGTGACGGCCTATTACGCGCGTGTTCTGAAAGATGACGTTGCGCTGGCGATGGACGTGATCGGCGACATCGTTCTGAACCCCATCTTCGACCCGCGCGAGATCGAGGTCGAGCGCGGCGTTATCCTGCAAGAGATCGGTCAGGCCTATGACACGCCCGACGATGTGATTTTCGACTGGCTGCAAGAACAGAGCTATCACGATCAGCCCCTGGGCCGCACCATTCTAGGACCGTCTGAGCGGGTCAGCGCGTTTTCGCGCGAAGATCTGTCGGGCTTTGTGGCCGAGCATTACGGCCCCGAACAGATGATCCTGTCGGCGGCAGGGGCCGTGGATCATGATGCGCTGATGAAAACGGCCGAAGTGATGTTTGGCCATCTGCAACCGCGAAAAGGTCTGATCGCTGAGGCGGCCCGGTTCACCGGCGGCGAAGCGCGGCAGGAGAAAAATCTGGAGCAGGCGCATTTTGCGCTGGCGCTGGAAAGTCCGGGTTATCGCGATGATGCGATCTATACCGCTCAGATATACTCGACCGCTTTGGGCGGCGGCATGTCCTCGCGCCTGTTCCAGGAGGTGCGTGAGAGCCGGGGCCTCTGTTATACGATCTTTGCCCAGACCGGGGCCTATGCCGATACCGGTACGACGACGATTTACGCGGGAACCTCGGCCGATCAGGTTGGCGAGTTGGCTACCATCACCATCGATGAAATGAAGCGTGCCGCCGAGGATATGAGCCCCGAAGAGGTCGCCCGTGCGCGTGCGCAGATGAAGGCCGGAATGCTGATGGGTCTTGAAAGCCCCTCGAACCGGGCGGAACGTCTGGCGCGGTTGGTGCAGATCTGGGGTCGGGTGCCCTCGCTTGAGGATACCGTCGCCAAGATTGATGCGGTCAGCACCGAGGACGTACGCGCCTTTGCGGAAACCATGGCGGTGCAGGCCCCGGCGGCGCTGGCGCTTTATGGTCCGGTCTCGGGCGCGCCCACTTTGGTGGAATTGCAGGAGAGGCGCGCGGCGTGATGCTTCTGGGCCGACGCAAGCTGAAACTCGAGACAGCGCGCCTCAGCCTGCGCCCGCCGGTGCATTCGGATTTCAACGATTGGGCGGCTCTGCGGCGGGCCTCGAAAGAGTACCTGACCCCCTGGGAGCCGATCTGGGCCAAAGATCACCTGAGCCGCAAGTCATTTACCAACCGGGTCTATTGGGCGCAGCGGTCGGTGGCCAGCGGCACGGCGATCCCGCTGTTTTTGTTTCGCCGGGAAGATGACACGCTTGTTGGCGCGATCACTTTGGACAATGTTCGACGTGGCCCTGCACAAGCTGGGACACTGGGGTACTGGACTGGTCAGGCTTATGCCCGCAACGGGTATATGCGGGAAGCGATCGGGGCGGTTGTTCACCACGCCTTTACCCGGCTGGATCTGAGCCGGATCGAAGCAGCGTGTCTGCCCGAGAACAAAGCGTCGCGGGGATTGCTGGAGCGGTCTGCGTTCAAATACGAGGGCGTGGCGCAGTCCTATTTGCAGATCAACGGGCGATGGCGGACGCATGTTTTGTATGCCTGTCTGCGATCCGACCGGCGCGGCAAGACGGACGCGGGCTAGGGGTTTGGCACGGGCAAAAAAGCCGATGATTTGGATCAGCGATGCGATGGTGAGCGTCTCAAACATCAAAGGATTTGATGCAGACGTCGTCCTGAACAACAGAAAATACGCTATCGAGGCGATGGAGCGAAACAGACTTGGGGAGGTGCAGCCGGAGGACTGCTTCCCAAAAGAAATGTACGCGAAGTACAAAGACAAAAAGGAAAAAAAGCAGCCCGATCTGTTTATGGCTGGGGGTCTCTGGACAGTTTCAGCAAAATGTGCTGCCGTTATGCGTCAGTTTGATCTCGGCGAAGGAAATCTCTATGCAGTCAAGCTGTTTCAACATGACCGCACCACACCGGTAGAAGGCGAGCACTTTTGCCTGAACTTTGGTGCTCAAAAAACCGCCGTTCTGACGGACCAATCGCACCGCATTGATAAGCCTTATCCAAACTACGATATCTGGCAGCCACCAGGGGCAATGCAGGACAACGATATCGCGGTCAGCGCCTCGGCACTTGCTGGGCCGGATCTTTGGATGGACCCGCAAATGCGTGACGCGTTTTTTGTGAGTGACGCGCTGAACCAAGCGTTGCGCGCCGAGAAGGTTTCTCGTGCATTCAAACTGCGCAAATGCATCGTGATTTGATCGCCTTCCAAGGCCAATCCGCTGTTTTCCCAATGATGAATCTGAAGGCGTGACATACGCACAAGCTGCGCTACACTTCCCTCATGCGTTGGGTTGTTGCGGTATTGGTTTTGATCTCGGGTGGGGCTGCGGCGCAGGAGCGTCGGCCAAGCCATTGTATTGCCATCGCCGACGCCGCGCCGGGCATTGAGTATGTTCAAAAGGCCGCATGGACGGACCCGGTGCCTGAGTTCTCGGTCCGGATCAGCTATGTCGCTCATGCTTCGTTTCTGATTCAGACGCAGGGTGGGCTGAACGCGGTCACGGACTTCACGGGTTTCATTGGCGGTGCGGACCTGATCCCGGATGTAGTCACGATGAACCATGCACACAGCACCCATTGGACCGCGAACCCGGATCCGGCGATTCCCCATGTGTTGCCAGGCTGGGGAGAATTCGGGCAAGGGATCGAGCATCACCTGGATCTGGGTGAGATGCTGGTGCGAAATGTCTCGACCGATATCCGATCTGTCTATGGCGGGGTCGAAGAGCGCGGCAATTCTATTTTTGTCTTTGAGATTGAAGGGCTCTGTATCGGGCATCTGGGGCATTTGCACCATATCCCGTCAGATGCGCAGTTTGCGGCCTTGGGAAGGTTGGATGTG
Source organism: Ruegeria sp. HU-ET01832 (assembly GCF_040371315.1). Classification (NCBI taxonomy): domain Bacteria; kingdom Pseudomonadati; phylum Pseudomonadota; class Alphaproteobacteria; order Rhodobacterales; family Roseobacteraceae; genus Ruegeria; species Ruegeria sp. HU-ET01832. The sequence goes on along the minus strand of NZ_BAABWL010000001.1, from coordinate 874,100 downwards.
GTCATGGCAGCCGTGGATGGGGGGACGACCATGCCTTTGCCCGAGATGGTGCAGGTGCTGAAACGGTTGAAAAGTTCGGTCATTATTCCGATGCATTGGTTTTCAGGCTTTTCGTTGGATCGGTTTCTCGTCGATATCCGGGACGAATTTCCAGTCGAGCGGGAAGGTGTTTCTGAGTTGGTCGTTTCGCTTCGCACCCTTCCGGACCGGCCAACGGTCGTGGTTTTGGAGCCTCAATACCTGATTGACATCGAATAAAGCTTGTCGGGTCTGCCGGAGTTGGGCAAGGAAAGCCTATGACTTTGAATCCCGCTGATGACGCCTTTGCCCAATCCGTCCGTGACGCCCTTGGCGGCGAGGTCTTGCGCAAGCCTGAACCGCGCTATGCTGAGGAGCCCCGTCGCAGGTTTTCAGGGCAGGTCGGTCTATTGGCAGCCCCACGCAGTACAGAAGAGGTTGCGGCCCTGGTGCAGCTGGCTTCTGCCGCGTCGGTGCCTGTTGTCCCCTATGGAGGCGGGACTGGATTGGTTGGAGGACAAGTCATGCCCGCCGGACCTGCGCCCCTTTTGATATCGCTAGAGCGGATGACCGCGATCCGCGCTGTTCATCCGACGGAGAATATCCTGATTGCCGAGGCAGGCGCGATCCTTGCTGATGTGCAGGCCGCCGCCCAGAGTAACAACCGCCTGTTTCCTTTGTCCTTGGCTGCAGAAGGATCGTGCCGGATTGGTGGCAATCTTGCGACCAATGCGGGTGGGGTCAATGTGCTGCGCTATGGCAATGCGCGCGATCTGTGCCTGGGGCTTGAGGCGGTCTTGCCGAATGGTGAGGTCTGGCACGGGCTCAGCCGGTTGCGCAAGGACAATACCGGCTATGATCTGCGCAATCTGTTGATCGGGTCCGAGGGGACGTTGGGCATCATCACGGCGGCGTCTCTCAAGCTGTCCCCGCGTCCGGCTGGGGTCGGAACGGCGATGGTACAGGTTACGTCGCTCGAGGCGGCCATAGATCTGCTGGATCTGGCGCGGGATCAGTTGGGCGATGGCGTCAGCACGTTCGAACTGATCCACAGGCAGGGGTTGCAGTTTTTGTCCGAGGTGTTGCCGGACGTTCGCCAGCCTTTCGCGATTTCACCCGAATGGTCGGTGCTGATCGAGGTTGGTTTGTTCGGCGGATTGGACCCTCAGACAGCGCTAGAGACGCTTTACGCTGCTGCGGACACACGGGGCCTTGTCATGGATGCCGTGATCGCGCAAAGCGAGGCCCAGCGGGCGGACTTATGGGCAGTACGCGAGCGCATTCCCGAGGCGAACCGGCTGATCGGGTCGGTTTCTAGTCATGATATTTCAGTGCCAATTTCGGATATTCCCGCGTTCATCCGGCAGGGTCCGGACGAAATTGCGCGGATTGGACCGTTCCGTATCAACTGCTTTGGCCATCTGGGTGATGGGAACCTTCACTACAACGTGTTCCCTCCGGCCGGGCGCCAACGGTCGGACCATGATGCGCAGCGCGGACAAATAAAAAGCGCTATCCACGATCTGGTGGATAAGTTCGGCGGGTCAGTTAGCGCCGAGCATGGCGTTGGCCGCCTGAAAACGGATGATCTGGAAAGATATGGGGATCCGGCCAAGCTGACCGCCATGCGGGCAATCAAGTCTGCGCTTGATCCAAAGGGTATTATGAACCCCGGGGCTGTTCTGAAGTCATAGAAGCGGCTCGGGTGTCCCCGAGCCGCTTTTGGCCGTTTTACGAGGTCGGCAGAATCACTTTGTCGATGACGTGGATAACGCCATTCGTTGTTTCGATATCTGCCTGAACGACAGACGCGTCGTTGACCATCACGCCATTGTCCAGATCAATCGTCACTTCGCCGCCTTGAACGGTTGCAGCCGTCATGTCATCGGACAGATCGCCCGACATCACCTTGCCCGGTACTACATGATAGGTCAGAACGGCGATCAACTGATCTTTATTCTCGGGCTTCAACAGCGTTTCGACAGTACCTTCGGGCAGTGCTGCGAAGGCTTCGTCGGTCGGGGCGAAGACAGTGAACGGGCCATCGCCTTTCAGCGTATCAACCAGCTCGGCGGCCTGAACGGCGGCGACCAGAGTTTCAAAGCTGCCCGCGCCGACAGCAGTGTCCACGATGTCTTTCTTGGCTCCGGCGAATGCAGCCGATGCGATCAGAGCGCCGGACACACCGGCAATAGCGAGTTTGCGAAACATGGTAACAGGTTCCCTTGTTGGAATGCCGTCAGTGGCATCGACAAGGGGTACGGCGCCCAATCACAACAAGATCACTGAATATATCGATAAATTGTTGTTGAATGTGAAGTGACCCGCGCTAAGCCAGCGCGGGTTGGAATTTCCACTCACGTTTTTGTGATCGAAGGGGCGTCAAAGACCTTCGAATTCACACAAAACATGCACATCCATGTCCAGATCTTCCAGAACTTTGCGGCCGCCTAGCTCGGGCAGGTCGATGATGAACGAGCAGGACACGATCTCTCCGCCCAATCGTTCGATCAGTTTGATGCCAGCCGCTGCGGTGCCACCTGTGGCCAGCAAGTCATCCACGACAAGAATCTTCTCGCCGGGCTGGATCGCGTCGTCGTGGATTTCGACGATGGCCTCACCATATTCCAGTTTGTAGTCTTGGCTGATCGTGGTGCCGGGCAGCTTTCCCTTCTTGCGGATTGGAACGAAGCCAACGCTAAGCTGATGAGCAATCGCGCCACCCAGAATAAAGCCACGTGCCTCTAGGCCCACGACCTTGTCGATGCGTTCGCCCGCATAGGGATGCAGCATCTGATCAATCGCCATGCGAAACCCACGTGGGTCTGCGAACAGGGTGGTCACATCGCGGAACATGATCCCTTCATGTGGGAAGTCGACGATGGTGCGGATGTAATCCTTGACCGACTTGTTTCTGGACATGGCGGACCCCTTTGGCGTCAGAATACGCTGGGCTGTTTGGCCCATTGGGGTCAGTCATGCAAGGATTGATTGTGTGATCTTATTTGCGGCGTTTCAAAAGAACGTTCGGCAAGCTCTTGTATCGGTACAGAGACGAAGGCAGCCACGACAAATGGGGTTTGCGCCAATTGCGTTGGTCTCGCAAAAGAAATGCCTGAGCAGCATGCAGATTCATTGCCATAATCCTTTTTTATTGCTAGGTGCTCGATAACTACAATTTCTATGCTATGTATATACATTGCATCGCACAGAGAATCAAGGGTCTGTCAGGGATAGGGCGTGTGGCTAAGAAAGACGGTAAAGGTTCTACCAAGAAAAACAGTCAATTGGTTCTGCGTTTAGACAAAGACGAGCGTGATGCTTTCGTTGAGCTGTGCAAAGAACTCGATACCTCGGCCGCGCGGGAAATCCGGCGGTTCATCCGCGGTTTCATGAAGGAAAACGCCGAGGATTAGGCCGGGCGCCGCAGGACTGCGGTCGCCACGCCCATTCCGATCAGGGTCAACCCTCCGAATTTTGTCATGACATTCAGGACGCCTGCGCGTCCGATCATCATGCGCAACCTGTCAGCCATCAACGCATAGGCCAGAGCGTTCAGCCATGCGAGGCCGACAAATGTCGCGATAAGGATGGCGAATTGCGGGCCCAGGGGGTCTGTTGGACGAATGAACTGCGGGACAAATGCGATGAAGAACGCAATGGATTTCGGGTTCAGGGCCGTGACAGCTGCAGCGTGCCCAAAGACACTGCGCGTTGTAACATCGCGACCGGTCTCTACCGTCTCTACGCCGCCCACGGGCGCGCTGCGTAAAAGCTTTACTCCAAGCCAGATCAGGTAAGCCGCGCCTACCCATTTCAGCACCGAAAACAAGGTTGCTGAAGCCAGAACCAACGCCCCCAACCCAAGCAATGACGCTGTCATCGCGACCAGATCGCCTAAAGCGACCCCTGTGGCCGAGGCGACAGCGACGCTGCGCCCTTTGGACAACGCATAGCTGAGAACCAGCAGAACGGTTGGGCCGGGGATCAGCAGCAAAGCGGTCGAAGCAGCCACAAAGGCAAGCCAGAGATCAAGGGACATAGGGTATCCTGTTAAACGTTTTGCACCACAAAGCCTGTGCGCTGGCGTCAGGTCAAGCCCTCGAACGATCCGTCACGAAGCGCATCAAAGCTTCAAGCGGACCGCGATGGAAGCGCCGACGCCAAACCAGTGCAAATCCAGAGGATGCGACACAGAACCCAACGCCGTACCCTAAAATCTGAACCGCGCTCAGGGAACCGTTCAGCAATCCGGCTTCGTCCAGAATACCCATGCCAATCAGAATATGCGCCACATACAGCGTCAGGCTGATGCGTCCCGGTGCTGTTAGGGCTGCAGCAATTCCCAGTCGCTGAATGCGTGGCCAAAGCTTCAGCAGCAACCCGATTACGACGCAGGATGATCCGGTTCCTGCCAGGATATAGAACGGGCCGGGTGGTATCGACGCGGTCCCAAGATAAGGGTCCGAGACCAGTATCCTGGGAAACAGGGCCAACACCGCGGCTCCAAATCCCCACATGATCAGGCGGTGTTGAATGCAGATCGTATGCAGCTGCGACCGCCCGATGGCCATGCCGATCAAAAGGAAAGCAGCCCATGGCAACACTGGGTGCCAGCCATTGAAAACAGCGTTGCGCAGAAAGCCGGGCAGGGTCCACAGGTCGGTGTAGGTCAGTGTGCTCCAATCCCAACCCCGATCATAATCGAAGATCAGGTGCGCCAGAGCAGATAGCCCAACGATTCCCAGTGCCCCAAGCCACAAGCCGCGTGGAGAGGATGCCAGAAATGCGGCTCCAATCAGGAAATACAACGCGTAGAAATGCAGGATATCGGCGTCAAACACCGTCATGTTGATTAGGCCGAGCACAAACAGAAACGCCGCGCGTCGAAGCAACAAGCTGACCGAGAGCCGGGCCAACCCGACCCCAATGCCGGCCAAAATGACAAACAAGGCCGCCGCGCGCCCTTCTAATGCGTCTATAAAACCAGAGGCCCAATCCTGACCCGGAACGACCTGTGCTGCGATGCGAAAGTTCACCAACACCATGCCGCAATAGGCCAGAAACCTGGCTGCGTCCAAAGCCTCAAATCTTTGCATACTGCCCTCTGATGCGGTCTCGACTGCGGTTTGACACGCCATTGTGGCGCAACTGCGGCTTAAATTCCCAAGCGGGATAAACAAATCGCGAGCGCGGGCAACGGTTCACTTTGGGTTCGCTACACAAGAGGTGACCTGCCCCACCGTCGCAGATAAAGATTGGATTAAACCCGCGAGTTGCGCCTTGAAACGTGGCACGTGATGCACGACCTCGGACGAAACCACGTGCTGCGCAAAGGAGTTGAAAATGGTGACCGAGACGACAGATACGAACGCGCGCACAAATTCTGCGCGGTCCGGGTTCGGGCGGCTGAAGCTGTGCCTTGTAGTGGCTTTTCTGTTGGTCGGAGTGGTCTATTCAGGCGTGCTTGGGTACATCTATTTCAACCAGCAATCATTGGTTTTCAAACCCGATGGTGAATTGCCGAAACCATCAGAAGTTGGGTTAGCGGACATGGAGGTTGTGTCACTGCCCATGGCTGATGGCACTTTGCTCACAGCATGGTCAGCCCCTGCGGTGCGAGAAGGTGCGCCGACGGTACTGTTCTTTCATGGTCAGAGCGGGAACCTAAGCGACCGATCCGACAGGTTGCGCGAAATTCTCAACAGTGGGTTTGGCCTGTTCGCCCCAAGTTACCGTGGTTTTCCCGGCAGTGCCGGCGAACCTTCAGAGGAGGCGCTGATCGCGGATGCGATTTTGATGTATGACCGGCTAGAGGCCGATGGTGCCTCGGTCATTTTGCATGGTCAAAGCCTAGGGACAGGAATTGCAGCCGCCGTAGCAGCCGAACGCCCGAATGCCCGAATGCTGGTGCTTGAGGCTCCTTACACAGCGACAGTGGACATCGCGGCCGAGCGCTATCCTTTTCTGCCTGTCTCTGCCCTGATGAAGGACCAGTTTAGAACTCGGGACCTGATTGAGAGTGTTAAAGTGCCGACTCTGATCTTCCACGGAACTCTGGATGAGACCATTCCGGTTGCGCACGGTCAGGCTTTGGCCGCACTGGCAGGCGAGACCGTTCAGTTGTTCGTCATCCCAGGCGGAACGCATAACGACCTATGGTCACATGGCCTGTGGGATGAGGTGCAAACAGCCCTGTCGCGGTAGGCCGGATTACAATACCCGACCAGCAACAGCATCCAGTTTAGCCAGCAGGGCCGGATCGCGTTTTTCAGGCGCGGTCAGGATCGCATATTCCAGCGCCCGGTCACAGCCACGAGGACAAGGCGCACGGTCCGGCCCAAGCAGATCGGGCAACCCCTTGACCAGTGCGCGCCCTTTCTCGGCATTCCCGGTCAGAGTTGCAATGATTGCGGTCACGTCGACTTCGCCATGGTCCGGGTGCCAACTGTCGTAGTCGGTGACCATCGCGATCGAGGCGTAACACAGCTCGGCCTCTCGGGCGAGCTTGGCCTCGGGCATGTTGGTCATTCCTATCACGTCGCAGCCCCAGTGTTCGCGGTACATTTTGGATTCCGCCAGCGTCGAGAATTGTGGTCCCTCCATCGCAAGATAGGTTCCGCCCCGGTGTATGTTTATCCCTGCCGCCTTGCCAGCAGTTTCGCATGCATCCGACAGGCGGGGGCACGTTGGATGCGCGACGCTGACATGGGCTACACAGCCGGTACCGAAAAAGCTTTTGTCGCGGGCAAAAGTCCTGTCGATGAATTGATCCACGATCACGAAATCACCCGGCGCCATATGCTCGCGAAATGACCCGCAGGCCGAGACCGAGATGACATCGCTTACGCCCAGCCGTTTCAGCGCATCGATATTCGCGCGATATGGAACATCGGTCGGGGAATGCACGTGGCCGCGCCCGTGGCGCGGCAGGAACGCCATCTCGACTCCGTTCAGTGATCCCGTCAGGATTTGATCTGACGGATCGCCCCAAGGTGTTTCAACCGTAACCCATTCAGCGTTCTCTAGCCCGTCAATGTCGTAGATGCCTGATCCGCCGATAACCGCAATCTTGGTCTGGGTCACTTGTTCTCTCCGGGTTGTGGTGCCTGATCCGGGATTTGTGCGCCGCAGTTTTGGGTTTGACAAGGGTCAATAAGAGTTACTGCAGCGTCAAAAGGTTACGGGTTTGCGCCTGCTGCTGAAAATCGCTCCACGCTGCATCAAATTGCTGCAATGGCCATTTCAGGTCCTGCGCCTGTCCATGTCGGTCACGGAAAACAAAGCGATAAGCGTCTCCGTCCAACATGGCAGCGATAATCTCATCCGCGCCGCTTCCGTCGAAGGTGCAACCAAGGCCGGTAAGGCATCCAGGGCTGCGGGTGCGCCAGACAACGCCGTCGCTGCCGTCAATGCGGAAGCCGGACGGCCAGAACAAGGTGCCGGGTTCTATTCCGAATTCGACCTGAACCCCGGTCGGGGCAGGGGTAATAAAGACGTATTGTGCGCCGAATTTGGGGCGGTACGAGAAGACCTCGGCCCGGCGAATATAGCAGCGCTGCTTCAGCGCGCCGTATTCTTCACGTTCGTCGCAGATCGAGTTCCATACGCCGAACGATTCATAATGGGTCACGCGCCAATTGCTGGCCGTGTCATTGCCCCGCAGGTCCTGTGCGAACGCAGCCATCGGGGCTAGTAGGAAAAGGATCAACCATCGCATGGCCAATAAGTGCGTATCCGTGACGCCCGGTTCAACTCACGACTCTGCGATCGCTCGGTATGCGCTTTTTGCATAGCAGCCTCCCACCTGGTGCGGTGGCTCCAAGGTTCGATGACGGGTAGAAAGCCCCTTTCGCGCGCGCACCAACCGACAGGACATCTTATGCCCCGAGCCATGCTGGCAAGCTTTGCAAACCGTATCGCCAAACCCGACCTGCGTTGGGTGCCGGATGAGGGGTTGACCGCCTCGCGCCTGCGGATCGAGCTTTTGTCCGGCCTGACCGTGGCCCTTGCGCTGGTGCCCGAGGCTGTGGCCTTTGCTTTTGTTGCCGGGGTTCATCCGTTGGTGGGGTTGTACGCGGCTTTCATGGTCGGTTTGATCACGGCGCTGATCGGGGGGCGTCCGGGTATGATCTCGGGCGCGACCGGGGCGCTTGCGGTGGTAATGGTGGCGCTGGTGGCAGAACATGGGGTCGAGTACCTGTTTGCGACCGTCGTTCTTATGGGAATTTTGCAGGTGATCGCAGGGGCGATGCATTGGGGGCGGTTCATCCGTCTCGTGCCTCATCCGGTGATGCTGGGCTTTGTGAACGGTCTGGCCATCGTTATCTTTCTGGCGCAGCTGGGCCAGTTCAAGGTGCCCGGCACCATGGAGAACACCGGCCACGGCATGGGCGGAGGTGAGTGGCTCTCGGGTCTGCAACTCTATACCATGCTGGGTCTGGTCGCGCTGACCATGGCGGTGATCTGGGTCATGCCGCGCATCACGCGGGTTGTTCCGGCCCCGCTGGCCGGGATTGTCGTCGTTGCCGCGCTGGTGATCGGCTTTGGCCTGGACGTGCCGCGCGTCGGTGATCTGGCCTCGATCGAAGGTGGCCTGCCGCCCTTCCACATCCCGATGGTGCCGCTGACCTGGGAAACCTTTGAAATCATCCTGCCCTACGCCGTCATTCTGGCCGCCATCGGCCTGATTGAATCGCTGCTGACCCTGAATCTTGTGGGTGAGATAACGGGCAAACGAGGCGGTGCATCGCAGGAATGTATCGCGCAGGGCGTTTCCAACGTCGCAACCGGTTTCTTCGGTGGCATGGGTGGCTGTGCGATGATCGGACAGTCGATGATCAACGTGAAATCAGGGGGGCGGACTCGCATCGCCGGGATCGCCGCTGCGCTATTCCTGCTTATCTTCATCCTTTTTGCCTCACCACTGATCGAACAGATTCCTCTGGCTGCACTCGTCGGAGTGATGTTCATGGTGGTGATCGGCACCTTCGCCTGGAATTCGTTTAACATCATGCGAAAAGTGCCTCTGATGGACGCGTTCGTCATTGTGCTGGTGACGGTTGTGACGGTGATGGAGGACCTCGCGGTCGCAGTCGTAGTTGGCGTGATCGTCTCGGCGTTGGCTTACGCATGGAACAACGCAAAACGCATCCACGCGATCACTCGGGACTCGGCGACCGAGAAAGGTGCCAAGGTTTATGAAATCCAGGGCCCTCTGTTTTTCGGGTCGTCCGACGGGTTTGTGGAACTCTTCGATGTCTCGAATGATCCTGAAACCGTCATTGTGGATTTCGCAGAAAGCCGCGTTGTCGATCAATCAGCACTTCAGGCCATCGAGAACATCGCTGGAAAATACGAAGCCGCAGGTAAACGGGTCATGTTGCGCCACCTGAGCCGCGATTGCCACAAACTGCTGAACAAGGCCGGCCATCTGATGGTCGATAGTGATGATGACCCGGATTATGAAATCGCGGTGGACTACTCTGTCCGCACCGGCATTCTGGGTGGCCACTGAGGCTTTAGCGTGGCTCTGCCTCGCGCTCCGGGATTGTTACAGCCAGATGGATATAGGATCCCTAGCTTCATCTGGCTAAAAATACCTCGGGGGAGACGCCCGCAGGGCGGCGGGGGCAGAGCCCCTTTTGCGATCAGTCATCGGGACGGTTGAGGGAAAACAGTTCCGTGACCACGGAGTAGTCACGGTACCCTAGCCGTGCCAGTGGCTGGAATGTGGTGACGTCGAATTTACCGTCTTTCAAACAGTCGTCTCTTAAATGCACGCCAGTTACTTCTCCGAAGACAACGCGGTTTGCTTCTCCGGGCAGCTTCACGATCTGGGTCAGCTTGCATTCAAGGGCGGCAGGCGCCCCCTGAATCCTGGCGCAAGGAATCGTTTCACACTCTATTGCAGTCAAACCTGCATGGTCGAATTCATCCACGTGTTTCGGCAATCCCGCAGAACTTGCGTTCATTGCATCCCGATGCGCATGCGCCACGACATTCACACAAAAAACACCTGTGGCTTCGATGTTGGCGATACTGTCTTTGCCACCGTCCTGATCTGGTTTCGTGCCCGTCGTGGCGAACATAACCTGCGGAGGAGTATATGCGACGCCGTTAAAAAACGAATACGGGGCCAGATTGTTCACTCCATCCAAGTCGCGGGACGATATCCAGCCGATCGGGCGTGGCGTGATGATGGCGTTGAAAGGATTATGCGGCAGACCGTGGCCGTCTTCGGGGCGATAGAACATATGTACTCCAAGCGTTTGCCCAAGGCGTAACGAAGTGCTAGGGCGAATTCCAGCAAGGAAAAGAGGGCAGGGGTGCAGCAATTCGCGATCAAGCCGGAGGAACCGGACGATTGGTGGGAGGTCGAGGCTTTGTACGACCTGTGTTTCGCGCCGGGGCGCGAGGCATTGTCCTCGTACCGTTTGCGTGATGATGTGCCACCTGTTTCGGGGCTTTCATTGGTCGCACGGGATGGGCAAGGAATTTTGGCAGGTGCGATCCGGTTCTGGCCCGTGCATGTCGGGGGTCATGATGCCCTGCTTTTAGGGCCCGTCGCCGTGCACCCAACACACCAGGGCGAGGGTTTGGGCGGATTCCTCATTCACGAAGGCCTGCAAGCAGGGCGCGAAAAGGGGTGGCAGCGCGTTATGCTGGTTGGTGATGCGCCTTATTACGCAAGGTTCGGGTTCTCACGTTTGGAGCACATTAAGATGCCTCCGCCAACCAACCCAGATAGGGTTTTGGGCGCGGAGCTGACTGAAGCGGCATGGTTTGGAGTCACCGGTTCGGTGACCCGATGGTAGCGCTGAGCTATTGAAAATCAGTCAACAAGTTCCGATGTTTCTGTCAGGAGGATTTCATGCAGGACATCGCTCTTGTAGAAAAACTGGATACAGAGGCCGAGTTGGATCGGCTTGCCTCGCATTACAAATCTGCAGGGGGTGCTGGCGTCAAACTGCTCAACAGTCTTGGCGTATCGGCTGAAACCTTGCTGGATCAGCTGCCAGACCCGGTCAGGCGGGGGCTGACAGGCGCGACTGAACAGGCACTATGGGCTGCTATGCACGCGGCAGAAGGTTCGCGCCGTGCGGTGCCGGATCAAAAGCCATGGGTAAACACAGCCGTGACCACAGTAATGGGCGCGGCAGGTGGGATAGGCGGTGTGTCTTCCGCATTGATGGAGCTGCCAGCGACCACAACAATGCTGCTTCGTGCGATACAGGGTGCCGCCGCGTATGAGGGGTTCAATCCTTCAGAGGACGGAGTGAAGTTCGATTGTGTTCGCGTTCTTTCGGCTGCCGGGCCACTTTCATACGATGGCGGCGCCGATCTGGGCTTTTTCTCGGTCCGCCTGACTCTGACAGGGCCGGCCATGCAAAAGCTGATTGCTGCGGTCGCGCCGAAACTGTCAGTGGTTCTGGGGCAAAAGCTTGCGGCGCAATCTATTCCTGTCCTTGGGGCGTTGGCTGGCGGCGGGACGAACTTCGTGTACAGCCGGTATTACCAACAAATCGCCCGGGTCCATTTTGGCTTGCGCCGCCTTGCCGTTGACGCCGACATTCCTCATGATCAGCTTTTACGTAAGCTCTCTGCGCGAATGTAGGATATTGGACAGCGCATCGCTTAACCGTGAAGCGACAGCGGTGCCCATACGGTTACCTGCAGCCATAGAGGTATTGATATTGCGCTGATGGGCGGTATCTATTCCGCATCTGAAGTCTGGACGGATCATGATTCAATACGCGTTGAAATGCAGTAACGGTCACAGTTTTGACAGTTGGTTTCAATCGGCTGCAGCTTACGACAAGCTGGCAGCTGCAGGGATGGTTTGCTGTGCTGTTTGTGGTAACAGCGAGGTCGAAAAAGCGATTATGACGCCGCGTGTCCGGCCAGCCCGAACCATTGAGGCGCGCTCGGAACCCTCTGAACGTTCGGAAAAGTCGGTGGATATGGCGACGCCTACACCAGATGTTGAGCAGGCTCTTGCCGAACTACGTCGCAAGGTCGAAGAAAACTCGGATTATGTCGGCAAGGACTTTGCCAGTGAGGCCCGCAAAATTCATTTGGGTGATGCGCCCGAGAGGGCGATCTATGGCGAGGCCAAACCCGAAGAGGCAAAGGCCCTGATAGATGACGGCGTTCCGGTGGCGCCTTTACCCTTTGTTCCAACGCGAAAGACCAACTGACACATGCATATTGTGATCACCGGAGCAGGCCGTGGAATCGGACGCACTCTGGCGGATCGTTATCGGGCGCAGGGGCATAGTGTGACCGGAACCGCTCGCGATGGCAGTGCCGAGATCATTTTGGATGTCACAAAGCCTGACCAGCAGCGCGCGATGGCGTCACAGCTTAGAGACACTGCCGTCGATCTGCTGATCTGCAATGCTGGTGTCTATCTGGATAAATCGGAGAGCATCGTGGGTTACCCAACCGAAATGTGGGCCCAGACATTTGCGTCCAATGTGACCGGAGTATTTCTGACAGTTCAGGCGCTTTTACCCAATCTGCGCAAGGCCAAGGGGAAAATCGCCATCCTGTCTTCGCAGATGGCCTCGCACACGCGGGCGCCGGGTGGCAGCTATATTTACCGCTCTTCAAAGGCGGCTGTGTTGAATTTGGGTCGCAACCTGTCAACGGACCTTCGTCATGACGGCATTGCTGTTGGGATCTATCATCCGGGTTGGGTTCAGACAGATATGGGCGGGCCCGCAGCTGAGATTACCGTAGATCAGGCCGTGGATGGCCTGATGGCTCGGTTCAAAGACCTCTCTTTGGAAAATACGGGCTGTTTTGACACCTTTGACGGCCAGGCCCATGCTTACTGAGCGGCAAGGGCAGCCGTCGGGATCTCATAAACTTCGCCGGGATCAACGAAGATCACCATGACATTGCCTTGCGTCTCATAACTAAGGCGCGCGGCTGAATTTGTTGAATTCGGCACGCCATCGGTGAAATAGATGTTGCGGACCTCGCCGTTGCCCATTCCAACAGCCAAAGTTATTTGCCCATCGTCATGGCGGCGCAGCTCGGCATTGCAACTGCGCAGCGGCTCTCCGGCATTTGTTGCGCAAGGGACAGTTCCCAAAGCATTTTTCCCGTCTGTTCCTGCCAGTGTTGAAACCTGGGCCAGCGCTGGCGTGGACAATAGAGCAAAGACAAGAGCAAGACGGGGCATGTTGGATTTCCTGAAATAACGGATGAGAGCAAGCTGACACCGCTAGGAGCGGTTGTAAAGCGACCGTACGACGCGACCGAACAGGTTTTGAACACTTGCCCTTAACGCCCCCCTGACTTAAGACGCACGGGATCTGAATTCCAAGGCGCGGAGACGACTGCCCCCATGCCCTTACTCGTGATGAAATTCGGCGGCACATCCGTCGCCAACTTGGACCGTATCCGCCGTGCGGCCAAGCGTATCGGCGTTGAAGTGGCAAAAGGCTATGACGTAATCGTCATCGTCTCGGCCATGTCCGGCAAAACCAACGAGCTGGTGGGCTGGGTGAATGAGACCTCTCCGTTGTTCGATGCGCGCGAATATGATGCTGTTGTGTCCTCGGGCGAGAATGTGACCGCTGGTCTGATGGCGTTGACGCTGCAAGAGATGGATATCCCTGCACGCAGTTGGCAGGGCTGGCAGGTGCCGCTGATGACCACCAGCGCCCACAGCCAGGCCCGAATTGAGGAAATCCCGACCGACAATCTGAATCAGAAGTTCGGCGAAGGCATGCGGGTAGCCGTGGTCGCCGGGTTCCAGGGCATCAGCCCCGAGGGTCGTATCACCACGCTGGGCCGCGGCGGTTCGGATACGACGGCGGTGGCCTTTGCCGCAGCTTTTGGTGCCGAGCGGTGCGACATCTATACCGATGTGGACGGCGTCTATACCACCGACCCGCGCATCTGTGAAAAGGCGCGCAAGCTGGACAAGATTTCGTTCGAGGAAATGCTCGAACTGGCCTCGCTGGGGGCCAAGGTGCTGCAAACCCGCTCGGTCGAGCTGGCGATGCGGTATAAGGTGAAACTGCGCGTTCTTTCAAGTTTCGAGGAACAATCCGACGAGGCCGGTACGCTGGTCGTTGACGAGGAGGATATCATGGAATCCAATGTTGTGGCCGGTGTGGCCTATTCCCGCGACGAGGCCAAGATGACCGTCGTATCGGTGGCGGACCGCCCCGGTATCGCCTCGATCATCTTTACCGCGCTCAGCGATGAGGGCGTGAACGTGGACATGATCGTTCAGAATATTTCGGACGAGGGGCGCACCGACATGACCTTCTCGTGCCCGACCGATCAGGTCGCGCGTGCCGAGAAAGCGTTGTTGGCGATCAAGGACGCGGGTGAGCTGAACTATGCCGAACTGGTTGCGGACGAAGACGTCTGCAAGGTTTCGGTGGTTGGCATCGGCATGCGGTCGCAATCGGGTGTTGCAGCCAAGATGTTCAAAATTCTCTCGGATGAGGGGATCAACATTAAGGTCATCACAACTTCCGAGATCAAAATTTCCGTGCTTGTGGACAGGAAATACATGGAACTTGCGGTTCAGGCACTGCATGATGCCTTTGAACTGGACAAGGCGGCCTGAGCGTTTCAGCCAAGGGTCTTGCCTGACGCACTAATTTGGGTGGGCCATGGCGGACGGTACCGAAACAGAATCTCGTAAGCTGCTGGGGCGGCTGCGCGAAGAGATGGCGAGCGAGGCCGCCGGTCAGGAACGCCTTGACCGGATCACAAGTCTGATTGCGGATAGCATAAGGGCCGAGGTGTGCTCGATTTACCTGTTCCGCGACGAAGATACGCTTGAACTGTGCGCGACTGAGGGGTTGGCACCCGAAGCCGTTCACCAGACCCGGATGCGCATGGGCGAGGGGCTGGTTGGGCGGGTCGCCAAGTCCGGCCAAATCGTCAATACGGCGGATGCACCTTCGGCCAAGGGCTTTCGGTACATGCCCGAGACGGGCGAGGAGCGGTTTTCTTCTTTTCTTGGTGTCCCGATCCAGCGCCTAGGCGAAAAGCTGGGCGTTTTGGTGGTTCAGTCGCGGGATGCGCGGGAATACTCAGCCGATGAGGTCTACGCGCTGGAAGTGGTCGCCATGGTTCTGGCCGAAATGGCCGAGCTTGGTGCCTTTGTGGGCGAAGGCGCGGCCTTGTCGCCCCGTCATCAGCAATCTGTACAGCTGACCGGGGGGCCGGCTCAGGAAGGATCTGCCGAAGGCCATGTCTGGTTGCATGAGCCTCGTGTCGTTGTCACCAACCCGATCGCCGAAGATCCACACCGCGAACGCGAACGCCTGATCGAAGCGGTGGATGAATTGCGGGTGGGCGTCGATAAGATGCTCGAGATTTCCAAGGATGGCGACACCGAGCAGTTGCAGGTTTTGGAAGCCTATCGGATGTTTGCCAATTCCAAAGGCTGGATGCGCCGGATGGAGGAAGACATCGCGCGTGGCCTTAGCGCCGAGGCAGCCGTGGAGAAAGAGCAGTCTCAGGCCCGCGCTCGCATGGGCCAAGTGACGGACCCTTATTTGCGCGAACGGCTGGCCGATCTGGATGACCTGTCGAACCGTCTGCTGCGTATTCTGACGGGGCAGGGCAATACCAATGGCGCAGATCTGCCCCCTGATCCTATCCTGATTGCGCGCAATATCGGCCCCGGCGATCTGTTGGAATATGGCCGGTCACTGAAGGGCATCGTGCTTGAGGAAGGCTCGGTCGGCAGCCACGCCACCATCGTCGCCCGCGCGCTGGCGATTCCGCTTGTGGTGCATGTGGGCCGCATCACGACCGAGGCGCTGAATGGGGATCATATCCTGGTCGACGGCGACAACGGCACCGTGCATCTGCGCCCCGAAGATACGGTGGTCTCGGCCTTCCGCGATAAGATCGCGATGCAGGCGAAGGCGCAGGAACGCTATGCCTCGATCCGCGAAACCCCGTGCGTGACCCGCGATGGTGAGCGGATCAATCTGGTGATGAACGCGGGGCTGATGGCCGATTTGCCGTCGTTGAACAATTCCGGGGCTGAGGGTGTGGGCCTGTTCCGGACCGAGCTGCAATTCCTGATCCGCACGCAGATGCCCAAACGATCCGAATTAGTTACGCAATATCAGCGCGTACTGGATGCGGCGGGCGAAAAGCGGGTCGTGTTCCGAACGTTGGATATCGGTTCGGACAAGGTGTTGCCCTATATGAAACACGTGGCCGAGCCCAATCCTGCGCTGGGTTGGCGCGCGATCCGGGTCGGTCTGGACAAGCGCGGCGTGATGCGCATGCAGTTGCAAGCCCTGCTGCGCGCCGCCAATGGCCGCCCGTTGTCGATCATGTTCCCCTTCGTTGCGCAGGCGGATGAGTTCCGCGAAGCCCGTTGGGAGGTCAACAAAACCATCGAACGCGAAAAGCGTCTGGGTCACGTCCTGCCGGAAAAGATCGAAGTAGGGGCGATGCTGGAAACGCCTTCGTTGGCTTTTGCGCCGCAGAAATTTTTTGACGAGGTGGACTTCGTCTCGATCGGTGGCAACGACCTGAAACAGTTCTTCTTCGCCGCTGACCGCGAAAACGAGCTGGTGCGCCGCCGCTATGATACTCTGAACGTCAGTTTCCTCAGCTTCATCGAGCGTATTGTCGAACGCTGCAATATTTCGAACACGCCACTTTCGTTTTGCGGTGAGGATGCCGGTCGCCCGGTCGAGGCTTTGTGCCTGGCCGCTATGGGCATCAGGTCTCTGTCGATGCGCCCGGCCTCGATTGGTCCGGTCAAAAGCGTGTTGTTGCGTGCCGATCTGCAATCGCTGCGCAAGATCATCGCTGATGCCCGGCACCGTGGTGAACAATCTGTGCGACCCGCAGTGATGGAATGGCTACGTAATCAGGGGTGATCGCAGCGCCGCAGGGGGCATAATTCAAATCTGATGTTGATTTTAACGCTGGTTTTGACTAGTTCCTCGGAAAATGTTAGCGATAACATGTCTGGCGATGCCATTGAATCTGAAGGAGGCCGTCGATGGTTTCACGTGTTATTCCCGTTAACCCCTTTGATCTGGTGCTTTTTGGCGCGACCGGGGATTTGGCGCAGCGCAAGATTCTGCCCGGACTTTATCATCGATTCGAGGTTGGCCAGATGCCGCCTGATGCACGGGTGATTGGTACAGCGCGGTCTGACATGGACAGTGACGGGTTCCGCGAGCAGCTTCGGGCGTCGATGCAGGAATTCGCACCCGGGTTCAAAAAGGATGTCCTGGATCGATTTTTGGCACAGGTCGAATATGTGCCGGTGGACGCGTTGGGTGATGCGGGGTGGTCGGATCTGGCCAAGACCTTGCGCCCCGATGTGGTGCGCGCGTTCTACCTGTCCGTCGGGCCCAGCCTGTTTTCCGGGATTGCGCAACGCTTGAACGATCACGGACTTGCGACGCCGGACAGCCGTATCGTGGTCGAGAAGCCGTTTGGGCATGATCTGGCCTCGGCCAAGGCGCTGAACGAAGGGTTGCGGGCTTGCTTTGAAGAGCATCAGATTTATCGGATCGATCACTATCTGGGCAAGGAAACCGTGCAGAACCTGATGGCTTTGCGTTTCGCCAATTCCCTGTTCGAGCCGCTGTGGAATGCCACCCATGTCGACCACGTCCAGATCACCGTGGCCGAAACCGTGGGGGTCGAGGGGCGGGGGGCCTATTACGATCAGTCTGGTGCAATGCGGGACATGGTCCAGAATCATCTGGTTCAGTTGTTGTGTCTTACCGCGATGGAGCCACCCTCGAAATTCGCGCCCAACGCGGTGCGCGACGAAAAGGTCAAGGTGATCGAGGCGCTGGAACCGGTCGAGTCCAAAGACATCGCCCGCGGTCAGTACCGCGCCTCGGATGGTAAAAACGGCTATGTCGATCATGTGGGCGATCCGGCCAGCCGCACCGAAAGCTATATCGCGTTGAAGGTTCATATCGGCAACTGGCGCTGGGCCGGCGTGCCGTTTTACCTGCGCACGGGCAAACGCCTGCGCGCGCGCGAATCCGAGATTGCGGTGTTCTTTCGCGACCCGCCGCATACGATTTTCCCGAATGTTGGCCCTCTGCACGGCAACGTGCTGGTGATCCGTCTGCAACCGGACGAAGGCATCACCCTGCGCACCACGATCAAAGACCCAGGTCCGGGTGGGTTCCGTCTGTCCGACGTGGCGCTGGACATGAGCTTTGCCGAGGCGCTGGGCGCGGATGCACGGGCGCAGGACGCCTATGAACGGCTTGTCATGGACGTCATTCGCGGCGACCAGACCCTGTTCATGCGTGGGGACGAGGCCGAGGCCGCCTGGGCTTGGGTTGATCCCATTATTCAGGGTTGGGAGGACCGCGGCGACCGGCCTGCACGCTACGATCAGGGCAGTTCCGGACCCGAAGAAGCCTTGATGCTAATGCATCGCGACGGGCGCCGTTGGCGTCAGATCGGAGGATAAACATGGTTCATTCTGTAATCACCGACGTCACCCAACGTATCATTGACCGCAGCGCCGATCTGCGCGGCTCTCACTTGGAACGGATGGAACAGGCCAAGTCCAAAGGCCCGGCCCGAGCGCACCTGTCCTGTAGTGGTCAAGCCCACGCCTACGCGGGTGCGGGCGAAGACCAACAATCAATGGCCACCGGAAGAGCGGGCAATCTAGGAATCGTCACCGCTTACAATGACATGCTCTCGGCCCACCAGCCGTTCGAGCGTTACCCGGCCCTGATCCGCGATGCGATCCGCGCAGCGGGTGGTACGGCGCAGGTCGCGGGCGGCGTTCCCGCCATGTGCGATGGCGTCACGCAGGGTGAGGCGGGGATGGAGCTGTCGCTGTTCTCGCGCGATGTGATTGCGCTGGCCACCGGCGTGGCACTCAGCCACAACACCTATGACGCTGCTGTTTTCCTGGGCGTCTGCGACAAGATCGTCCCCGGCCTGATCATCGGGGCGCAGGCGTTTGGCCATCTTCCCGCTGTTTTCCTGCCCGCAGGTCCCATGACCAGCGGTCTGCCGAATGATGAAAAGGCCAAGGTTCGCCAAAAATTCGCGACCGGAGAAGTCGGCCGCGACGAACTGATGAAAGCCGAAATGGCCGCCTATCACGGCCCCGGCACCTGCACCTTTTATGGCACCGCAAACACCAATCAGATGCTGATGGAATTCATGGGCCTGCACCTGCCGGGCTCCAGCTTCGTCAATCCCAACACACCCCTGCGCGATGCCCTGACCGAGGAAGGCGCGCGCCGCGCCCTGTCTCTCAGCGCGCTGGGCAATCACTATACGCCCGTGTGCCAGATCCTCGACGAACGCGCTTTTGTGAACGGGATTGTCGGCCTGATGGCCACAGGGGGTTCTACCAACCTGCTGATCCACCTGATCGCCATGGCCCGCGCGGGCGGGATCGTGCTGGACTGGCAGGATTTCTCTGACATTTCCGCCGTGGTGCCTTTGGTCGCGCGGGTCTATCCCAACGGTTTGGCTGATGTGAACCATTTCCACGCCGCAGGCGGGCTTGGCTATTGCATCGGCACTTTGTTGGAGGACGGCCTGCTGCACCCCGATACGCTGACGGTCGCAGGGCAGGGGCTGCACAATTACACCAAAGAACCCAAGCTGAAAGATGGCGAGTTGGTCTGGGAAGAAGGCGCGGGCCAAAGTCTGAACGAAAAAATTCTCCGTCCGGCCAGCGACCCGTTCCAACCCACCGGTGGCCTGTCACGCCTGACGGGCAATCTGGGAACGGGCGTCATGAAAGTCTCGGCCGTGGCCCCCGAACATCAGGTGGTCGAGGCACCGGTCCGCGTGTTCCACGACCAAGACGAGGTGAAAGCCGCGTTCAAGGCTGGAGAGTTCACTGGCGATGTCATCGTAGTCGTCCGCTTTCAAGGGCCAAAGGCCAACGGAATGCCTGAGTTGCATTCTCTGACGCCCATGCTGTCGATCCTGCAGGGCCGAGGCCACAAGGTCGCGCTTGTCACAGATGGTCGCATGTCGGGCGCATCCGGCAAGGTCCCCGCTGCGATCCATGTGGTTCCCGAGGCGCTGGACGGTGGCCCCATCGCCTGCCTGCAAGACGGCGATATCCTGCGCGTTGATGCGGTAAAAGGCGATTTGGAAATTCTGACGACCGGCGTGTTGGACCGCCCGCCCGCCACCGCCGACCTCAGCGCCAATCAGCACGGCGTCGGGCGCGACCTGTTCGGAGCCTTCCGCCAGAATGTCGGGTCCGCTGACACTGGCGCCAGCATTTTCGGAGTGTAAAACATGTCCAAAACCCAACGCACCCGCGAGATTTGCGCACTGGCCCCGATCGTGCCGGTTCTGGTCGTCGATGACGCTGCTCAAGCACGGCCTCTGGCCGAGGCGCTTGTCGCAGGCGGCCTCCCCGCGCTGGAGGTCACATTGCGCACCCCCTCGGCGCTCAGTGCGATCCGCGCCATGGCGCAGGTGTCGGGCGGTGTGGTCGGCGCAGGCACGCTGATCACCCCCGAAGACGTCCGCGCCGCGAAAGAGGCAGGTGCTCAATTCGGTGTCTCACCGGGCGCAACCGATGCCTTGATCGCAGCGTGTGAGGCCGAGGGCTTGCCGTTACTCCCCGGTGCTGCCACTGCGTCCGAGGCGATGCGTCTGCTGGAACAGGGCTACGACATGCTTAAATTCTTCCCGGCCGAAGCGTCCGGGGGCGCCCCGGCGCTTAAGGCTATTGGCGCGCCCCTTCCGCAAATCACATTCTGCCCAACAGGTGGCGTGTCTCCGTCAAATGCACGCGACTACCTGTCCTTGTCGAATGTTGCCTGCGCAGGCGGTAGCTGGGTCGCGCCCAAACAAATGGTCATGGATGGCGACTGGACCGGCATCGAAAAACTTGCACGTGAAGCGTCGCAGCTGATGGATTGACGCCGCGCCGGACGTCACTAAATTGGGCGTCAATTCAGACAGGTTGACCCCATGACAAACCACATCTCTCTCGCGCAGGGGCGCGAGTATCTGGCCATTCCTGGCCCCTCAGTAATGCCCGACGCAGTGTTGCAAGCAATGCATCGGCCTTCGCCCAATATCTATGATGGCGAACTGATCGAGATGATGCCCGCCCTGACCGCCGACCTTAAACGTGTGGCCCGAACCGACCACCATGTGGCGATTTACATCGCCAACGGTCACGGCACGTGGGAGGCAGCCTTGTCCAACGTGATCGCCCCCGGCGAAACGGTGCTGGCCCCTGCGTCGGGTCGGTTCACCTATGGTTGGGCAGAAATGGCCGAAGGGATCGGGGCCACGGCGCAGGTAATCAATTTCGGTACATCCTCGGGGTGGGACTTCGACCTGATTGCCGAGGCCCTCCGCGCCGACAAAGCGCATGAGATCAAGGCCGTACTGGCGGTGCATGTGGATACGTCCAGTTCGATCCGCAATGATATCCCGGCTCTGCGGGCCCTTTTGGATGACCTGACCCACCCGGCGCTGCTGATGGCAGATTGCATCGCCTCGCTAGGCTGCGACCGGTTCGAGATGGACGCCTGGGGCGTCGATGTCATGGTCACCGCCTGCCAAAAAGGGCTGATGACCCCGGCTGGCATCGGTTTTGTCTATTTCAATGAAAAAGCCGCTGCCAAACGCGCCACAATGCCCCGCGTTTCACAATATTGGGACTGGATACCCCGCACGCAGCCCGAACTGTTCTACCAGTATTTCAATGGCACCGCGCCGACGCATCATTTGTATGGGCTGAGGGCTGCACTCGACCTGATCCACGCCGAAGGGATCGAACATGTCTGGGCCCGCCACGAACGTCTCGCCACAGCTATTTGGGCGGCCTGCGAGACATGGGCCGATGGTGGAGCCCTCCACCTCAACGTCGCCGACCGTACCGACCGCAGCCATGCCGTCACCGCGCTGCGCCTGACCGACGGGCAGGGAACCCCGCTACGCCGCTTCACCGAAACCCAACTTGGCCTCACCCTTGGAATCGGGTTGGGGATGGAGGATTGGGACGGCTGTTTCCGCCTTGGCCATATGGGTCACGTAAATGGCCAAATGGTGATGGCGATGCTTGGCGGGATGGAAACGGCCATGGCAGCCCTCAACATACCTCGCGGCACAGGCGCGCTGGAGGCCGCTACCGCGATCTTGGCCGCGTGAACAGGGGGTCCGCTCTTCATCTGGCCAAAAATATCTTCGGGGGGAATCGCGCATCGGCGCGATGGGGGGCAGACAGCCCCCCTATGCGATCAGCCGCCCCGCGCTGCGGCCAATGCCTCTGGCAGCGCGGCTGCAAACAAATCCAGATCAGAAACCGCGCCACAGCTGACCCGAATGCAACGGTTCTGGGGCGCCACAAATGGCATCCGAACAAAAATACCCCGAGCGACCAGTGCCTCCAGCACAGCCTTGGCAAAAGCCCCATCCCGGCCACAATCGATTGCCACGAAATTCGTGGCCGAGGGCAGGGCTTCCAACCCATTGTCCCGCGCGATCTGTCCAATCCGATCGCGCGCATAGGTGATCTTCGCCTGAACTTGCTCCAACCATTCGGCATCTTGCAGTGCCGCCAGCGCACCGGCTTGCGCCGCGCGATTCATCCCGAAATGGTTGCGAACCTTGTTGAACGCCGAAATTAAACCGGGCGCAGCAATCGCATATCCCACCCGTGCACCCGCCATGCCATAGACTTTGGAAAACGTGCGCATTCGGATCGCCCTAGGATCACCGGCATCAATCGGCGCAGCAGTACCTTCTGGCGCGCATTCTACATAGGCTTCATCCAGCACCAATAAACATCCTGTGGGCAGTTTCTCCATTGCAGAAACGATGTCTGCGCCCATGTGCCAACTGCCCATCGGGTTGTCTGGATTGGCCAAGTAAACCAACTTGGCGTCAACCTCTGCCGCCTTTGCAAACAACGCGTCAAGGTCTTCATGGTCACCACGATAGGGTACCTTGTGAAGGATCCCTCCGAACCCGGCCACGTGATAGTTAAAAGTCGGATACGCCCCGTCCGAGGTCACCACCGCATCGCCGCGACCAACGAACAAGCGCACAAGATATCCAAGAAGACCGTCAATTCCTTCGCCCACGACGATATTCTCAGGCGCGACGCCGTGATGGTCGGCCAAGGCGTTCCGCAAATCATAGTTCTCGGGATCGCCATACATCCAGATGCCAGTGTCGGCCATCGCTTCGATCGCCCGTGGTGAGGGGCCGAAAACGCTTTCATTCGCACCCAATCGGGCCACAAATGGTGCGCCCTGCTGCCGCTCCTGCGTTTCGGGGCCGACGAACGGCACTGTGGCAGGCAAAGACAGGGCAAGAGGTGTGTATCGAGGTTGGGTCATGTGGGCAGATAAACGTAAGGTCACCCTTCAGGCAAGCTTGTGTTCCAAACCGTCGCCGCGCAGTCTGCTTGCAAGGCAGCGGGAGGAACATTCATGCGCATCGTATTCGGCCTGATTCTGATCGGGCTTGCCTATCTGGTATTCTGGCCGGTTGATGTTGATCCCGTTGCATGGGAGCCCCCAAAAGCCCCGGAATTTTCCGGCGAATTCGCGGAAAATAACGCGCTGGACAAGCTGGAGCTGATCAACCTGCCCGAAGATGCAGAAGGCCCTGAAGACCTTGCAATCACGGCAGATGGGGCGATCTACACGACTGCGTTGTCCGGTGCGCTGTACCGCATTGATGGAAACACGCCTGAAAAAGTGGATGATCTTGGCGGTCGCCCGCTGGGGCTGAAGGCCGGACCGGATGGGGCGCTTTACATTGCCGACAGTTTCCGTGGTCTGATGCGCTGGACCGGCCCCGGTACGCTGGAAACGCTGGTTTTCGATATTGCGGGTGCGCCGGTGATTTATGCCAATCAGCTGGATGTGGCGCAGGACGGCACGGTCTATTTCTCGAATTCTTCTGATCGGTTCGACCCCGAGACAATGGGCGGCACCAAGCCAACCTCGGTACTGACCATCTGGGAGCAGTCGGATACAGGCTATGTGGCCCGACGCAATCCTGACGGCAGCACCGAGAAAGTGGCTGAGGGGTTTGTCTATACCAACGGGGTCGCCCTCTCCCCGGACGAAGACTTTCTGCTGATCGCCGAAACCGGTCGCGCGCGCGTCCACAAGCTGTGGCTACAGGGTCCGAAATCCGGCCAGCGCGAGGTTCTGTTGGATAACCTGCCGGGCTATCCGGACAATATCGAGGCGCAGGGCGACGGGACCTACTGGATGGCGTTCGCCAGTCCGCGCGTGCCAACCGAGGCGCTTATGCCTTATCCATTTCTGCGCAAGGTGATCTGGCGACTTGGGCCAATGGTAAGGCCGGCACCGATTCACAGGGGAATGCTGATTCAGTTCGACGGCGAAGGAAACATCCTTCAGAACCTGCAAGATCCGGGCGGACGGCTGGGTATCACGACCGGTGGCCGGGTCGTGGGGGAGGATTTTTATGTCATGACGCTGGATTCGCCGTGGTTTGGTCGGATGTCTGCGTCAGAGCTGCCCCCACGTTGATCTGGAACTTGACGATCCTTCGGGGCATTGTTGTGCAAACCTGTTTTGAGAGGCCCGCATGTCACGCGTATCCGTCGAATACAAAGATCATATCGCCCACGTCACGCTGATACGCGGCGACAAGATGAACGCGTTGGATGATGCGATGATCAAAGCCATCCTGAACGCGGGTCAGGAAGTGGCCGCCTCGGACGCGAGGGCGGTAGTCCTGTCGGGTGAAGGCAAAAGCTTTTGCGCCGGGTTGGACATGGCAAGTTTTGCCAAGATGGCGCATATGGATCCGTCAGAATGGTTGATGACACGCAGCCATGAAGACGCGAATGAGATGCAGGAACTCGCTTTGATCTGGCGGCGTTTGCCTATGCCGGTGATCTGTGCGGTCCAGGGCGTGGCCTATGGTGGTGGTTTGCAGATCGCGCTGGGCGCAGATATTCGGATTGCCCATCCCGACACCAAACTGGCGGTGATGGAGATGAAATGGGGCATTATTCCCGACATGGGGGGGATGGTGTTGCTGCCCAAACTGGTGCGTACAGATGTGCTGCGCCTACTGACCTATACTGCGCGACCCATCGGCGCGGCGCAGGCGGAGGAATGGGGACTGGTAACCAAGCTTTCAGATGACCCGCTGACCGAAGCGATTGCGCTGGCTGAAAACATCGCCGGGCAAAGCCCCTCAGCCGTGCGCGCCGCAAAGCGCCTGATCGACTTGGCCGAAACTCAACCACGTGCCGAGGTGCTTTTGGCCGAATCCTCAGAACAGGTGGAGTTGATCGGCAAGCCCGAGCAGATGGAGGTCATCGCAGCCCAGATGCAAGGCCGCAAGCCGGTCTTCAAGTGATCACCGCATGAAGGTGCGTCGCGCATCGCGGGCCATGTTATAGCGCATTTCCAGATCTGCGATGCGCGCCATCGCCCGCTTGCGGGCATTCGGATCGGTCAGCTTGGCATAGTCCTTGCGGGCGGTATCGAGGTCTTTCTTGATCGCAAACTCTTGGGGCAGAACACCCGCCTGTGCCATAATCCTGTGACCAGCTGCGATGGCTGGATCGCACTGCGCATTGGACGAACGATCAGGCAGAGGTTTGCCTTCCCCTTCAAGGCCCTTCAATTGCCCTTCGGCTTGCGCCTTCCTGATCTGGCGTTCAATGAGTTTTCCAAACGACCCAAACATGGGCTGATTA
Source organism: Ruegeria sp. HU-ET01832 (assembly GCF_040371315.1). NCBI lineage: Bacteria > Pseudomonadati > Pseudomonadota > Alphaproteobacteria > Rhodobacterales > Roseobacteraceae > Ruegeria > Ruegeria sp. HU-ET01832. Next base: position 848,392 of record NZ_BAABWL010000001.1, on the reverse strand, counting down.
TAAGTCAGAGTAAGGCTAAGCGCTAGCGGATGCGGTTCGACACCAGATAGGCGAGCCCCCCGGCCAGCAAGCCCCAAACCGCTGCCCCCAGACCAAAGACCGAGATACCCGAGGCCGTGATCGCAAAGGTCAGAATAGCGGCCTCGCGCTCGGTCGGAACCTCCAGTGCGGCGGCGGTGGCGTTGGCCAGCACTCCGATCAGCGCAATTCCGGTCAGGGTGCCCATCAGCAGCGGATCAGCGTGTAAAGCAAAGCCGGTTATGGCCACAGCGAACACGCCGAAGATGCAATAGAACACGCCCGCCATCACTGCCGACCAATAGCGTTGGGTCGGGTCGGGGTGACTGTCCTCGTTCGAACACATTGCAGCGGTGATCGCAGCCAGACAGGTGGCCGGAGCGCCAAACGGCGCCGACAGGATGCTGGACGCGCCAACGGACGAAAACAACCGACCGGATGCGGGGTCATAGCCAAAGCTGCGCATCACCGCGATACCGGGGATGTTCTGAGTGGCCATAGTGACGATGAAAAGCGGGACGCCGATTCCGATGACCGAGGCCAACGAGACTGTGGGCATCGTCCACACCGGGGCCGACACCCATTGCGCTGGCGCTACCGATGCCTCACCCGCGTTCAAGATGACCATGATCGCTGCGGCCACCACAGCTGCGGGCACGGCAAACAGGCGGTTGATCCGACCGGCGATGAACCATGTCAGGATCACGGGCAGCGCCTGCCAGGGCAACTCGACAGCAGCTTTGAATGGGACGATACACAACGGCAGCAACACGCCGCCCAGCATCGCCTGCGCCAGTGTTGTGGGGATCGCGGCGGCGAGCCGGCCCAAGGGTCTCCAAAGCCCAGCCAGTACCGTCAACGCACCTGCACACAGAAAGGCCCCCGTGGCCTCGGCAAACCCGGCGGCGGGCATGGCGGATACGGCCAGCAGCGCAGCGCCCGGTGTTGACCAGGCTACGCTGATCGGCTGCCGATACCACAGGCTTAACCCGATCGCCGTCAGCCCCATCGCAATCGCGGCCATCATCAAACCGGACGCGGATTGCGCCGCCGATGCCCCCATCGCGGCTAGCCCTTGCAACACGATTGGGAACGAGCTGAAAAAGCCGACAATCGCGACGACCAACCCAGTCGAGACGGTCTGGAGCGGAGGGGCTGCGCGTGTCATCTGGGCCTGGGGCGGTGTCATGTGCCAGAGCTAACAAGCCTTTGAACCACGCGGCAAGCCCTTTGATGGCAAAAGAAAACCCCGCCACAGGGGCGGGGTCTGCTTAGGCGTATTTACCTAAAGATCAGGCGATCTCGGCCAGACGGGCCAGCGCCTCGTTCAGCTTGGCCTCTTCTTCCTCGCGGGCGGCTAGGTTGGCTTTGGCTTCCTCAACCACCTCTTCCGGGGCTGAGGCCACGAATTTGGGATTGTTCAGACGCCCGCGCAGGCCGCCCAACTCCTTGGCCAGTTTACCCTTGGCTTTCTCCAGCCGTTCCTTTTCAGCGCCGATGTCGATGATATCGGCCAGCGGCAGACCGAAGGACGCGCCGGGGGCGGCGATTGAGATGGTGCCTTTTGGCAGTTCATCGGCCTTGGTCAGGCTATCGATCCGGGCCAGACGCTTGATCAACGCCTCGTTGCGGTCCCATGCGGCTTGGCCATGGGCGTCGATCTCTGTCACCAGCATCGGCACATAAAGCCCCGCCGGAACCCGCATCTGCGCGCGGGCCGAGCGGGTGTTTTCGATCACCGAGATCACCCAGTTCATCTCACGATCCGCATCGGCGTCGACCAGTTCGGTGCCATACGTCGGCCAGTCGGCGTGGACGACCATTTTCGCGCGGTTGCCAGTCAGTCCCCAGAGTTCCTCGGTGATGAAGGGCATGATCGGGTGCAGCAGGACCATGCACTGATCCAGCACCCAGCGCATGGTGGCGCGGGTCTCGGCCTGAGCCTCGGCATCGTCGCCTTGCAGCAGAGGTTTCGACAGCTCCACATACCAGTCGCAGACCTTGCCCCAGACAAAAGCATAAAGCCCGTTCGCGGCGTCGTTGAAGCGGTAGCTTTCCAGTGCCGCGTCAACCTCGGCCCGCACGCGGGCGGTTTCGCCGATGATCCAGCGGTTCACGGCGGCTTTGGGTTTCAGGTCGGCCACGTCCAGTTGCGGGACGGCGTCGGTGAAGACCTCGTTCATCTCGGCAAAGCGGACGGCGTTCCACAGCTTGGTGCCGAAGTTGCGATAGCCGGTGATGCGGTCGCGGGACAGTTTCAGGACGCCGCCGATGGCCGCCATCGAGGCGTTGGTGAAGCGCAGCGCGTCGGCGCCGAATTCGTCCACGATCTCTAGCGGGTCGATGACGTTGCCGGTGGTCTTGGACATCTTTTTGCCCTTCTCGTCGCGGACGAGCGAGTGCAGGTAGACGGTGTGAAACGGGATTTCGTTCACCACGGCCAGTTGCATCATCATCATACGGGCGACCCAGAAAAACAGGATATCCGCGCCTGTGATCAGAACGTCGGTGGGGAAGTAACGCTCTAGTTCCTCGGTCTGCTCGGGCCAGCCCAGCGTGCCGATGGGCCAGAGGCCGGAGGAGAACCACGTGTCGAGGACGTCGGGGTCGCGCCACACCGGATAGACCAACTTGGTCGGGTCTTGTTCGACCGCGTAATGGGCAAGGCTTTCAGCGAACTGATGGATCGCTTCATGCTTGTCTGCGACTTCGATGACCGTCGCGTGGCTCAAAGGGCTAGGAATGTCAGCGTTATCGTCGAGGAATTTTTCAGTGACGGCTTCAAGGCTTGCGGCACATTCCATGACATTGCCACGATGCAGCATGCCGCCTTCGTTCAGCAAACGGCCCAATTCGACCAGATCAAGGTTGCCGTCGTTTTCGTCATCCTTGAAGTTCTTGGCCGACAGATCGAGCCCATACCAAACCGGAATCTGATGGCCCCACCACAGCTGACGCGAGATGCACCAGGGCTCGATGTTTTCCAGCCAGTGGTAATAGGTCTTCTCGCCCGACTCCGGGATGATCTTGACCGTACCGTTCTTGACTGCATCCAGCGCAGGGCCGACGACCTTTTCGGCATCCACAAACCATTGGTCGGTAAACATCGGCTCAATCACCACCTTCGAACGATCGCCGAAGGGCTGCATGATCGGTTTGCTTTCGACCAGCGGGACCAGCGCCGCCGGGTCGTCATCCTCGCCCAGCTTGGTGCCCAGACGCGGATCATCGGCGCGGGTCATGACGGCCAGACCGTCGGCGGTGATTTCCTCAACGACTTTCGCACGCGCTTCGAACCGATCGAGGCCGCGCAGGTGATCGGGGATCAGGTTGATCGCGTCGATCTCGTTCTCGGTGAATTCGCGACCACGCGCGTATTCCTGTGCCTTGTCGGCCTCATCGGCATAAGGCGCGCCATCGGCCCGCATCGCGCCTTTGGTGTCCATCAGGCGGTACATCGGAATGCCGCCGCGCTTGGCGACCATGTTGTCGTTGAAGTCATGCGCGCCGGTGATCTTCACCGCGCCCGAGCCGAAATCGGGATCGGGATACTCATCGGTGATGATCGGAATCTGGCGGCGATGTTCTTTCGGGCCAACCGGGATTTCGCAGAGTTTCCCGATGATTGGGGCGTAACGCTCATCCGACGGATGAACCGCAACCGCGCCGTCTCCCAGCATGGTTTCGGGGCGGGTCGTGGCGATCGAGATATAGTCGCGGTCTTCCTCCAGCACGACGTTCCCATCCTCGTCCTTTTCGACATAGGTATAGGTCTCACCCCCGGCCAGCGGGTATTTGAAGTGCCACATGTGGCCGGGCGTTTCGATGTTCTCGACTTCCAAATCCGAGATCGCAGTCTCGAAATGCGGGTCCCAGTTGACCAACCGCTTGCCGCGATAGATCAGGCCCTTTTCGTACATATCGACGAAAACCTTGATGACCGCGTCGTGAAAGTTCGCAGAATTTTCGTGGCCGGTACGCGGATCACGCGGTGCGCCCGCCATGGTGAAGGCGTTGCGCGACCAGTCGCAGGAGGAGCCCAGACGCTTCAGCTGTTCGATGATCGTGCCGCCGTATTCGCCCTTCCATTCCCAGACCTTGTCGAGAAACGCCTCGCGCCCCAGTTCGCGGCGACCGGGTTGCTGGGTGGCGGCCAGCATCTTTTCCACCTGCATCTGCGTGGCGATGCCGGCGTGGTCCTGACCAGGCTGCCACAGCGTGTCGAACCCGCGCATCCGGTGCCAGCGGGTCAGGATGTCTTGCAGGGCGTTGTTGAACGCGTGGCCCACGTGCAAAGCGCCCGTCACGTTGGGCGGCGGGATCATGATGGTAAAGCTTTCGTCGCGCGAGCGGTTCGCGCCTGCCTTGAAGGCTCCGGCCTGTTCCCAGGCCTCGTAGATGCGGGCCTCGGCCTCGGCCGCGTTGAATGTCTTTTCCATCGCCATGGGGTGCGTCCTGCGTCATCAATCTCGGGTCAGCGATTGCAATAGCGAATGGAGGCGGGAAGGGGAAGGGTGCGTGTGCTATCCGGCCTGTGCAAAACGGGCGTGGAAGTAGTCCTGCACCCTCTGATAGGCCGGTTCGTGGAAATCCAGCGTCAGCAGAGAGTGATCCTTGCCCTCATATTCCTGCGTTTCAAGGTCGTCACCAAAGGCGTCTTGCAGAGCACACATCAGACGTTTCGGGGCCAGCTTGTCATCCGCATAACGCATCGCAAGCCCAGGGCCTTTGGCAGCCATGCCCCCGCGGGCTTGTGCGATGTCATCGGGGCTCATGTGCAGTTCATCGCCGCCAAAGATCGGCAGGGCGGGCTGACTGGCAACGCCGCCCACAACCGCATCCTCGGCCATCAGGGTCAGGGCAAAGCTTCCGGTCAGGCACATACCGATGACACCCACGCCTGCTGCGTTGTCGCGGGACTTGATTTCGGCCGCCAGCGACCGCATCCAGCCTGCGATTGGGCTTTGGCGACCTTTGAGGAACATGTTGAACTCGCGCCGGACGCAAAACAAGCGAGCCATGTTGCGGCCCATTGTGACTTTGCCATAGGTGCCGAACATATGCGGCAGGTAGACACGAAACCCCGCCCCGTTCAGGCGTTTGGCCACATCCAGCGTTTCCGGCCCAATCCCGGGCAATTCCTGCAGGATCAGGATGGGTGGGCCTTCGCCCCCGGCATAAACGTCATGGGTTGCGGTCTTGCCGCTCGTCATCGCGGCAGAGAAAGGGAAAACGGTATCATGTGTCCAGGTCATGGGGTCTGAGGCTATCGGAATCCCGCAGAACTTAAAGTCCAAACCCCTGTCTTTTTCTGGACATCGCCCACACGCGGGCTAGGGTCGCCTTCGGAACCGCGCAGGAGGGTCGCCCCATGGAAAAATTCGGCAGAAGCCAGCCCGTCAAACGGACCGAGGATCAGAGGTTTCTGACCGGGCAGGGGCACTACATGGACGATGTCGTGCCAGATGGTGCCCTGCGCGCCGTGTTTGTCCGCTCGCAGGTGGCAAATGGAGTGATCACGGCGCTTGATCTGGACGCGGCGCGCGCTGCTGATGGGGTTCGGCTGGTGATGACGCTGGAGGATCTGAAAGAGGCCGGGATTGACACCGTGATCAACGCGACGACGGTCAAGAACCGGGACGGCTCGCCCGCAGCAGCGCCTGCGCGTCACATGCTGTCGACCGACCGCGTGCGCTTTGTTGGCGAACCGATCGCGGTGGTCATTGCTGACAATCAAGCCCAGGCCCGTGACGCCGCCGAACTGGTCTTGGTCGAGATTGACGAACGCCCCGCCAAGCTGGACGTGGACGCGGGTGGAGAGACCTTGCACCCCGAAGCGCCGGATAATCGCGCCTTTGACTGGGGTCTGGGCAACGAGGCCGCGACCAAGGCCGCGTTTCAGGCTGCGGCGCATACTGTATCGCTCAATGTGGTGGATAATCGGGTCATCATTGCCTCGATCGAGCCGCGCGGCTGTCAGGCCAACTGGGTCGATGGTCGCCTGCATTTTGCCTATGGCGGACAGGGGGTTTGGGCCATGCGCGCTCAACTGGCGCAAAAGCTGCGGGTCGAGCCTGAAGACATCCGCGTCACCACTCCGGATGTGGGTGGCGGCTTTGGTATGAAGGTGATGCCCTACCCGGAATATTTCTGCACGGCCGTTGCGGCGAAGAAGCTGGGAAAACCCGTGCACTGGATTTCCGACCGGTCCGAGGCGATGCTGTCTGACCATCATGGCCGCGACCTGACCTCGCTGGCCGAACTGGCGTTTGATGCCGATCACCGGATCACGGCCTATAGCGTTCACAGCAAGATCAATCTGGGGGCCTATAACAGCCATTTCGGGCAGGCGATTCAGACAAGCCTGTTTAGCAAGGTTTTGATGGGCGTTTACGACGTCCAGACGACCTATCTGCGGGTTGAAGGGTTCTTTACCAACACCACACAGGTCGATGCCTATCGCGGTGCGGGCCGCCCCGAGGCGATTTATGTGCTGGAGCGCGTCATGGACCGCGCCGCGCGCGAATTGGGCGTGGACCCGTGGGAGCTGCGCCGCAAGAATTTCATCCGCCCCGAGGCGTTTCCCTACACTTCTGCCACGGGCGAGACCTACGATGTGGGCGACTTCAATATGATCCTGTCCCGCGCGGGCGAACAGACTGAGGGGTTTGCTGCCCGCAAAGCAGCCGATGCCGAACGCGGCCTGATCCGGGGGCAGGGGCTGTGTTACTATATCGAAAGTATTTTGGGTGATCCTTCCGAAAACGCGAAAGTGGAGTTCTGCGAGGGTGGCACCGTGAACCTCTATGTCGGCACCCAATCGAACGGGCAGGGGCATGAGACGGTTTATGCCCATTTCCTGTCAGATCAGACCGGGATTCCGGCGGACCGGATTAATGTGGTGCAGGGCGACAGCGATCAACTTCCTCATGGTGGCGGTACTGGTGGGTCTCGGTCCGTTACGGTGCAAAGCACGGCCACACTGGCGACAATCGACGTCATGATCGCCGCATTCACGCCCTATCTGGCCGATAAGATGGGGGTGGAGGAAAGCGATGTGACATTCGATCACGAAACCTTTCGCGCGCCGGGGTCGAACCTGACGCCCACCCTGACCGAGGCCGCGGATATGGCCCGCGCCGATGGCCGCACTGATCTGCTGCAACATCACGCGCGCGCCAACCTGGATGCGCGCAGCTATCCCAATGGCGCACATGTTGCCGAAATCGTCATTGATTCTTACACCGGAGAAACCTGGGTCGACCGCTATACAGTGGTCGATGATTTTGGTAACCTTATCAACCCGATGCTGGCCGAAGGGCAAGTACATGGTGGTGTGGTCCAGGGGATCGGACAGGCGCTGACCGAGCGTGTTGTGCATGATGCGCAGGGGCAACTGCTCACGGCTTCGTTGATGGACTATGCCTTGCCGCGCGCCGCCGAGATACCCATGATTAAGTTTACCTCGGCGCCGGTTCCGTCAACTTCAAACCCGATGGGTATGAAGGGATGCGGTGAGGCAGGCACCGTGGGCGCGCTGGCCGCAGTGGCAAATGCGGTTCAGGATGCGCTCTGGGATCACGGGGTGCGACAGGCGGATATGCCTTTCACACCTCAAAGAGTATGGGAGTTGCTGACGCATGGATCTGTCGCGGCTGAGTAGAAAGGTACTGGGATGGCTCGGACGGCCTCTGCGGTCCGAACACTCAGCCGAATCGCGCCACCGTGAACCGATCAGCCATGTGATTATCCTCGACGGGACCATGTCGACGCTGGAACCGGGGTATGAGACCCACGCAGGCCAGACCTTGCGCCTGTGTTGTGAAATGGGCAGCAAGGTTTCTGTCTTTTACGAATCCGGGGTGCAGTGGGAAAGCTGGAAGTCCTCGCTGGACGTGATGATGGGGCGGGGGATCAACCGCCAGATCAGGCGTGCTTATGGCTATCTGGCATCGCGCTACAAACCAGGCGACCGGATTTATTTCATCGGCTATTCGCGCGGGGCATACGGCGTGCGCAGCCTTGCCGGGGTGATCGATTTGATCGGGTTGCTCAAGGCCGAACACGCGACCGAGCGGAACATCAAACAGGCCTATCGCCACTATGAATGCAACGCCAACGGCAAAGCGGCGGCTGAATTCCGGCAAGCCTTCTGCCACGAGGATGTGGCGATAGAAATGGTTGGTGTCTGGGACACGGTTAAAGCGCTGGGCCTGCGCCTGCCGCTGTTGTGGCGCTGGGCCGAAGAACGCCACTCCTTCCACAACCATCAGCTCGGCCCCGCCACCCGCCACGGCTATCACGCCATGGCGCTGGATGAGACCCGCGAGGTGTTCGAACCGGTTTTGTGGAAATGTACCCCCGATTTCAAGGGTCATGTAGAGCAGGTCTGGTTCCGCGGTACGCACGGGGACGTCGGCGGCCAGTTGAACGGGTTCGAAGAGGCCCGTCCGCTCAGCAACATTTCCCTGATCTGGATGCTGGACAAGGCCGAGATGCACGGCCTGCCTCTACCTGACGGGTGGCGCGAGCGGTTCCCGACCGATACATCGGCGCGGTCGGTGGGCACATGGCGCGGCTGGGGCAAGATTTTCCTGCTGCGTAAGTACCGAAAAGTGGGGCGCGACCGGTCCGAGCGACTGCATGTCTCGGTCTCGCCGGATGATCTGCCGGGGTGGGTGCCGATTCCGGATTTGCCGTCACATCCGGCGCAGTGAAAGTTTGAAGTTGGGCCAGTGCCTCTAAGATTACCGGAACCTCAATGTCGGGGTTTATCCCAATCTTACTTCGCCTTGCTCGTAAGCTACTGTACTGATACCCTAACTATACGCTTGGCACTTAAGCTGGGCAGTGGAGATTTCATGTTTACGATTGCGGGAAACCGCTAAGTCCTGAATGCAGGACGACCAAGCCAAATAGTGCCTGCACGAAAGTGTTAGGCTTTCATTTTCGCATGGCTCGTGAACGCTCAAATTAACATCACCGATGCATGAGCTTTGCGCCCGTCACATCACGCGTATTTGCTTGATTGACGGCACGAAGAAAGACGGAAAATCAATGAAAATTCGACTAACAAAGCAAAACGATATCGCTGCCTTACAGGAGGTGCTTAACGGCACAGAGCTTTTCCCCAGTGAAATGCTCCCTGACATGGTGGATGGATTTCTATCCGACGGTCAAAGCCTCGAGATTTGGCTGACATGTGAAAAAAACAGTAAGGCTGTTGGGTTTTGCTATGCTGTCCCCGAGGAACTTGCCGAAGGTGCATGGAACATGCTCGCCATCGCAATTCTGCCAACCGAGCAGGGTAAAGGTTTTGGCGGCGCAATCATTAAGCATCTAGAAGTCGAACTCAAGAAGCGTGGACAACGCATTTTGATAGCCGACACTTCGGGTTCAGACGAGTTCGCAAAGACACGCGCGTTCTATCGCAAAAACGGCTACAGCGAGGAAGCTCGTATCAGGGATTTCTGGGCGGCGGGGGATGACAAAGTCGTTTTCTGGAAGTCGCTGATCTAATCCTCAGGTGTCGTTCTTGACCTGTCCTCAAACAGGTCAGTTTCACGTGTTTGCCCAACTTGGTAACGGCAGTTACGTCATGCACGTCCGACGCCTTGATTTGAAACACCCTCGCAGCTTTCTGCGAGGGTGTCTTCCTAGAAAGAGTCCGTGATTTTGCGAAACTGCCGATAAGAGGGTCGGAGAAACGGCTAAAGCCTTTCCACATCCTACAATACAGATTTGGGTTCTGTCGTTCCCAATCACCGCCGCCGGTCGCGGCGTGAACTCATGGGCTGGAACGCCACGCCCACATGCGCCTCGCAATAGGGTTTGCCGGCTTCAACCGGCAGGCCGCAGAACCAGAAATCCTCGGTCGCGGGGTCGCCGACGGGCCATTTGCACGTCTTCTCGGTCAACTCCATCAAGGTCAGCTTCTTGGCCTTTTTCTCGACCTCGTTGACCTTGGCCAGTGCCTCGGGGCTGATCTCATTGGCTGAGGGCTGCGGTGGCAGGGGCTGACCGGCCGGGATGATCTGACGGCGGGCGGGCACGGCGGGCTTCGCCTCGGCCGCTGGGGCAGGCGCAGGGCGCGCGGGTTCGGTCTTTGGTGCAGGTTTCGGCTTGGCCTCGGCCTTAGGGGCTGCGGGGGCTGGTTTTTCCTTGGGCTCGGCCTTGGCGGGGGTGGCTCCGGTGGCGCGGTTCGACAGACCCAGACGGTGGACCTTGCCAATAACCGCATTGCGGGTCACACCGCCCAGTTCCTTGGCGATCTGGCTGGCCGACTGGCCCTCGCCCCACATCTTTTTAAGCAGCTCTACACGCTCGTCAGTCCAGGACATCATTTGCCTTTCAAAAGCGGAAAGCGGCCCCGGATTCGGGCCGCCTTGGGAAATCGTCTCAGCCCCCTATTTTAATCACTGCCGCCCGAGTTACAAGCGGTCTTCGAATCAGGTCAGAGGCAGAGCATGCAGATTCCCGCAGAACACACCGAACGTCGCTTTGGCAGGGTCAACTGGATGGGGCTTTACACGCTGTCCAGACGTGAGACTCTGAGGTTCATGTCTGTTTGGACCCAGACTTTACTTGCCCCGTTGGTCACTGCTGGATTGTTTCTGCTGATCTTCAATATTGCCATCGGCCCCAGTCGATCAGCAGTGATGGGGGTACCGTTTTTAACTTTTCTGGCGCCAGGGATCATGATGATGACGGTGATCCAGAACGCATTTGCCAATACTTCCTCTTCGATGATGGTTGCTAAAGTACAGGGCAACATCGTTGACACCCTCATGCCACCTCTGTCGCCGTTGGAAATCCTTCTGGGCTATCTGGCCGGAGCCATCGTGCGCGGGGTGCTTATCGCATCGGTCGTGGCCATTGCGCTGGCTTTGGTGTTGGGAATCGTGCCGAAGTATCCTCTGATCGTGCTGGTATTTGTTGTCTTCGGTGGAGCATTGATGGGTGCTTTGGGCTTATTGGCCGGGATTTTTGCCAACAAGTTCGACCAGATGGCCGCGATTACTAACTTCATCGTGACGCCTTTGGCCTTCCTGTCAGGCACGTTTTACTCGGTTCAGGCATTGCCACCAGTGCTGAATGTCCTCAGCCATGCAAACCCGATTTTCTACCTGATCGACGGATTGCGCTTTGGAATGATCGGGGTTTCTGACAGCCCAGTATGGGTAGGGGTGGTGATCTGCGGTGTGGCTACGCTCGTGATTGGCGGTTCCGCGTGGACAATGCTGCGGACAGGTTACAGATTGAAGTCGTAGAAGCGGAAAAATCTTTAAAGTGAGAAAATTTGGTTAAATGTTAACGGCTTGTGTGTTAGGCGGTCGTTGCAGATAACAAGGCGCGGTCTGAAAGGCTGAACATGCAGGAATTGATTGTTGGGGGCGACTTTGAAAGCCCCGGTATTTCGAATGCCAGCAATTTCCAGATTTTCGGATCCTATGGGTCATGGACAGGCACGGAAATTGAGGTTGGCCGCGAAAACCTGTTTCTGAACACAGGCGATACGACGAACTTGGTTCTGGAACTGGATGGTAACCGAAACGAAACCTCTGTCGCGGAACAAACCTTTACAGTCACTGGTGACAACAAATCCGCAACACTGAGCTTCGATATCGCAGCTCGTCAAACCGGCAGCGGTGGTCCTTTTGATGATCCTGTGTTGGTCGAAGTTCTCGATTCCAATAACAACGTTATTTTTACGCAGACCGTGACGCCCACTTCTGACGGGTCATTCACGCGGGTAGAGTTCAATTTCGATTTTGGCGCCGAAGACGACTATACTTTGCGATTTACCGAAGGGGGGGATGACAACAGCCTTGGCAGTATCCTCGATAATATTTCGCTTATGGTCTGTTTTGCCGCCGGCACGCGGATCAAAACACCGCGCGGTGATGTAAAAGTCGAAGACTTGCGGGTCGGTGATCTTGTGTCGACGTTGGAAGGTGAAGCAAAACCGATCCGGTGGATTGGCTCTAGAACCCTGGATCGGTTTGATCTTTTGGCCAATCCGAACATGCGTCCGGTTCTGATCCGCCAGGGCGCTCTGGGGCAAGGGATGCCCAATCATGATCTGAAAGTGTCACCACAGCACCGGTTGATGTTGCGATCCAAGGTGGCTCAACGGGTTTTGGGCGACGCGGAGGCGCTGGTTCCTGCCAAAAAGCTAACTCACCTGCCCGATATCGACGTTCAGGCGGACTGCACTGAAGTCCAATACTTTCATTTTGTGCTTGAAGAGCATTCGATCGTCATTGCTGAACACGCGTACACCGAGTCGCTGTACACCGGACGCGAAGCGCTAACGATGCTGGGTCCTGACGCTTTGGAAGAGCTGGCATTCCTTTTCCCGGATCTGGCCGTTACCCAACCGACACCTGCAAGCCCATTGCACTCGCGCGGCAAGCTAATCGAAAAGATGTGCCTGCGGCTTGTGCAAAACCAGAAACCGGCGGTGGAGCTTGCGCAATGACCTCATCGTCTCTTGTCGAAGGCGGCACCACGATAACGCTTGAGACGGACCGGACGCTGCTGACCTTGGCTGCCAAGCTCGCTGAGAAACAAAGGATGTCGGCGCAGGACGCCATTGGCGAAATCGAGCAGGCCTATACACGTGCCGCCGAGGCCGAGCACGGCCCCGAATATCTGTTCTGGGCAAAGATTGGAAAAGATGGTGCGATTTCTGTCGCTCAAGTCCTAAAAATTGTTGAGGTATTGACTGACCAATACCGCGAAGTTGCTCTTTCAGACGTAAGAAACAATTTCCCGGATGCGCAGATTGGCCAGTTTGTTGTCAATGCAATTGACCCGGTCCACCCACCTAAGGTCGCACATTGGCTCAGCCCGCGCGCCACGGATATCAGCGGTTTGGATCTTTCCTTGACGTGATCGGGGGGGCGGTACGCGCCTCGCGCCAGACCAGCACCAGTCCACCGAACAGGATGATGGCAGAGCCGGTCAGGCTGATATGATCCGGCACTACGCGAAACACGGTAAAATCGTAAAGCGCAGCGAACACCAGGGTGGCATAGCTGATCGGCGCCACAAACGACGCATCGGCGCGTGCCATGCCATTGACGAAGCACGCTTGCGCGCAGGCCATCAACACGCCGATTCCCGCCAATGCTGCCCATTGTTCTGATGTAGGCGTTCGGAAAACAAAACTGACTGCGACTGAGGCGATCGTTAGTCCCATCGCGTTGTTGATCAGCAGGATCTGCAATGGCACCTCGCGACCCGCAAGTTTTTTAATGAAAATTAGTTCCATCCCGATTGATGCAGCAGCTGCCAGCGCCAACAAGGCCGCAGGTTGAAAGCTGTCGGGCGTAGGGCGCAGCAGAACGAGAGCCCCGGCCAGAGCGACGGCGGCGGCGAGCCAGCGCCACGGGCCAATGCTCTCTTTTAGGAGTGGTATGGCCAGGATCATCGCAAAAACCGGGTTCAGGAACGAGATCGCCGTGGCATCCGAGATTGGTATATACGCAACGGAAGCAAACATCAGCGTGATGCCGACCCACCCAAAGCTGGTGCGCCCGATATGTAGACCCCAATGTGGACGACTGAGGCGCGGACGCAAAACGCCAACTGTGCAGGCGATCACCAGAAATGCGAACAGAAAGCGGCCGTGGCTGATCTGCATCGGGTGCAGGGGCGGGCCAAGCTCGTCGGTTCCAAGGGCTTTGGCCAGGAGGGTTGTTCCTGCCAACAGCGCACTGGCGGCAAGGATCAGAAGTGCCGCAAGGGGCGGGTTGTGGCGCGCAGGTGTCATGCTCAAGCGGTGGGGCACTCTTGGTCAAATGACAAGTGTCAATTTCACACAACAATCGCATTTTGAGCCGTGCGCAATTTTGGGGTTCCCTGACCGGGCGCGCGCCGTTATACGACGGGCATGATCAAAAACGCGCATATTCTGCTACTCCGACGCCGACGCATCGCTGCGTAACCGGCCAGTTTGATCTATTGCGCTGTAAATCCGCGCAAACCTCACCAAATCAGTTGACGACAAGGGCCTTCGTGTATCACTCACGGGGCTTAACATATCGAAAAGGATGATCCGATGATCCCGTCCGTTCTGCCGACCTATAACCGCGCGCCCCTTACCTTTGTGAAGGGTGAAGGCGCTTGGCTGACCGAGGCGGATGGCCGACGTTTTCTGGACTTGGGCGCCGGGATCGCGGTGAACGCGCTGGGGCACGCGCATCCGGCACTGGTCAACGCGCTGACGGAACAGGCGCACGCGCTGTGGCATGTTTCGAACCTTTATCACATCCCGCAACAGCAGGCGCTGGCCGACAAGCTGGTTGAACATACCTTTGCCGATACGGTGTTCTTCACCAATTCCGGGACGGAATCGTGCGAGTTGGCCGTAAAAATGGCGCGCAAGCATTTCTACGACAAAGGCCAGCCCGAGCGGGTCGAGATCATCACCTTTGACGGCTCGTTCCACGGTCGGTCTTCGGCCGGGATCGCAGCGGCCGGGTCCGAGAAGATGACCAAGGGCTTTGGCCCTCTGCTGCCCGGTTTCGTACATGTCACGTTCGGCGATCTCGACGGTGTGACCAACGCAATCACCGCCCAAACTGCTGCGATCATGATCGAGCCGGTGCAGGGTGAGGGCGGTATTCGTCCCGTGCCAGATGGAGAACTAAAAGCCCTGCGCCAGATTTGCAACGACAACGGCCTGTTGCTGATCTTTGACGAAGTGCAATGCGGTGTTGGCCGCACCGGCAAGCTGTTCGCCCATGAATGGGCAGGTGTGACGCCGGATGTCATGATGGTCGCCAAAGGCATTGGCGGAGGCTTCCCCTTGGGTGCCGTTCTGGCTACCGAGGATGCGGCCAATGGCATGACTGCGGGCACGCATGGGTCGACCTATGGCGGCAACCCACTGGGCTGCGCCGTGGGGTGCGCGGTGATTGACCAAGTATCGACGCCTGCATTCCTTGAGGGTGTGAACCGCAAGGCGGGCCTGCTGCGGCAAAAGCTGGAAGGTCTGATCGCCGATCATCCTGATGTATTCGAAGAGGTGCGTGGCGCTGGCCTGATGTTGGGTCTGAAGTGTAAGCCGGTCAATATCGACGTGGTGAACGCATGTTATGACAACGAAGTTATCACCGTGCCTGCCGCCGACAACGTGATCCGCCTGTTACCACCGCTGACCCTGACCGAGGACGACATCGCGCAGGCCGTGATCCGTCTGGAAAAAACGGCCGCGCAGGTTGCTGCAAACATGGCCTCGGCCTGAGAGATACTTGAATAAAAAGTGACATGATATGAACCACTTCCTTGATATCCACAAAACCGACGCCGCCGCGCTGCGTGGCATGATTGATCAGGCCAGCGCGATGAAACAGGCGCGCCTTGGGCAGCCCAAGGCGGCGCAGGATGATGAACAACCGCTCAAAGACCGTATGGTCGCGCTGATCTTTGAAAAACCCTCGACCCGAACACGTGTGTCTTTTGATGTGGGCGTGCGCCAGATGGGCGGGCAGACAATGGTGCTGTCCGGAAAGGATATGCAGCTGGGTCATGGCGAAACGATCGCCGACACCGCCCGCGTGCTGTCGCGCTATGTGGACATGATTATGATCCGTACATTTGACGAGACGATCCTGACCGAAATGGCCGAATATTCGGACGTGCCCGTTATCAACGGCCTGACCGATCGTACCCACCCCTGCCAGATCATGGCCGACGTCCTGACGTTTGAGGAACACCGTGGCCCCATCGCGGGTAAAAAAGTGGTCTGGACCGGCGACGGCAATAACGTCTGCGCATCGTTCCTGCACGCGGCGGGTCAATTCGGCTTCAACCTGACCTTCACTGGCCCTGCGCAGTTCGATCCCGAGGAAGAATTTATGGGATTTGCCCGTCAGAAGGGGTCGCGGATCGTTGTGGAACGTGATCCGTTCAAAGCGGTTGAGGGGGCCGATCTGGTCGTAGCTGACACTTGGGTCTCGATGCATGACAGCCAATCCGCCAAAGAGCGTCGCCACAATCTGCTACGCCCCTATCAAGTCAATCCCGAACTGATGTCCCATGCCAAGCCCGATGCACTTTTCATGCACTGCCTTCCTGCCCACCGTGAGGAAGAAGCCACGTCAGAGGTCATGGACGGTCCGAATTCGGTGATTTTCGACGAGGCCGAGAATCGCCTGCACGCGCAAAAGGCAGTCATGCGCTGGTGTCTGGGCGTTTAACGTCTGGAAACATCCCAGACGCGTAATCTGACGAGCGTTCGCGCGCTCGTCAGTAAGATCAAAACGCAGAGTATGATCTTGCTCATGATCTCCATCGTGCCTTCGATCAGTAGCGCGTGGATGATGCTGCCTGCGATAGTTACTGATGCCAGCGTGGTGTGTGTCAATCGCCAGACTCGAAATCGAAGGGCTGTGCGCTGACGCAATATCCCCAACGCAGCGGCCGCGAACGCCGTCCACATCGCGATCACGCCCCAAGCCGAGAATGGCGTAGGCGACGTGAAGGTGAGGGCATCAACGACGTCCGGCGGGCTGGTGATCCATAATCCTCCGACGTGGATCACAATCGCGCCCACCAATGCCAACCCAACCCAGCGATGCAGATGGCGGCTGAAAACAGGCGTAAGACCGGGCAAGTCTTTTGCGGCCAATAGTGGCTGCAACAATAAAAGGCTCAGGCAGGCGACACCCGCAAAACCCGCCGCGATATAGACCGGATCCCGCCACGCGAGGTATGGGCTGAACCCAGCGGCAATGACCGGGATCAAAACGACGGCGATCAGAACCGCCCAAATCGCCGTGATCTGACGCATGTATCAGGCAGGTTGAAGTACGAAATGTGCGGCAAGTGTTTTGTCCCTCGCACTGGACATCACCGGGCGCAGGAACACCGTTTTGAATTCGCCGCTGTCATAGGCAAGATGGCCATGCGGTTGGCCAAATGCAGGCACAATCTGCGGCATCTCCAGCCGAAACTCTCCGTTAGCATCTGTCAACGTGGCCCCGTGGCTTTGAGGGTCGCGTTCATGGCCTTCGGTTGTGTGGGCCCAGATCTGGATGCGCTGACCGGGCAGGGGCGCGCCATCGCCGGCGCGGCGTACAGTTCCGGTCATCCAGAACCCGCCGCCTCCGATCCGTTCAACGATCGGCGCGCCCGCGCGATAGTTGTTGGACCCGCCCCTCATGGAGGGTGTTGCCGCCAAGCCCTTTGCCCGAGCAGGCACAAACAGACCCGAGGCCAACACGGCCCCTCCGCCCGCGATCAGAGAGCGACGGTTGAGTGATGAACGGGTCATGGAAACCTCCTGAAGCCAGCAACCGTGTAATAGATAGCACGCTTGCCATCCATTCCGAGGGCTGTTTGCGAATTGTGAATTCCTTTGACGGATGGCCAGTCGGCTGCAATCGTGACCTAAAGGACGTTGTTGCCCATGAGGCCCGCCACATGACCCAAACAGATCGCATCACCTCAGACGAAATTGCCGCTTTTCAGCGCGATGGGGCAGTTGTTCTTAGATCCAAGTTCTCGACCAATTGGCTTGATCTTTTGCGCGCCGGGATCGATGCCGATCTGGCCAACCCGACCGACAATTTTGCCCGTCATACCAAAGACCTGCGTGCGCCCGCGTATTTCGAGGATTACTGGGCTTGGAACAAGATTCCTCAATTCCGGGATTTCGTCCAAAACTCGCCCTGTGCGTCGCTTGCTGCACAGCTTTTGGACGCCGAAGCGATCAATCTGGTCATGGACAACTGGTTCCTGCGAGAGGCGGGATCCACCTCGCGTCCACCGTTTCATCAGGATTTGTCCTATTTCGATTTCGAAGGGACAATGTGCGTTTTGTGGCTGCCGCTTGAACCCGTCACCAAGGAAAACGGTATTGCCTTCGTCAAAGGCTCGCATTTATGGGACAAACTGTTCATGCGCGTTCGTTTTGCTGACGGCCACCCAAGTTATGAACCGACCGAAGTTGCCGGACGTACATATCATCCACCGCCCGACGTAAACGCGGACCCAGATGCTTTTGAACTGTTGCAATGGGATATGGCGCTTGGGGATTGTATCTTTTTTGACATGCGAACTCTGCATGGTGGGCTGTCCTCGGTCACACCAACCCAGACGGTTCGGCGGTTTACTTTGCGAATGACGGCACCGGACGGGGTGATCCGGTATCGTGGGGACTGGGCCAAAGGCGAACGCGCACAGTTCGAGGCCGCAGGATATCGCGAGGGTGATCGCATCGCGGGGCCGTTTTTTCCGCAGTTGTGGCCTGGTCAGGCTAGCTGATCTCATCAACTGGGGTGGGGGCCGGCGCACTGGTGGTGTGCGTATAGGATGATATTATTGCCAATCAATGTGTCGTACATTGCAAAAATGCACGAAACTCAGATCGCAGGAGCATAGCAATGAGTTGGAACCCGACCCACAGCCCCGAATGCATGTCCGAAAACACCTCTCTTGAGACGTTGATCATTCCTCGCGCGCGTGATCTGGGCGGGTTCGAGGTGCGCCGGGCTTTGCCCTCGGTCCAGCGGCAGCTTGTGGGGCCGTTCATTTTCTTCGATCAGATGGGCCCGGCTGAATTCATAACCGATGGCGGCATCGATGTGCGCCCGCACCCTCATATCGGGTTGGGCACTGTGACCTATCTGTATCAGGGAGAATTTGAACATCGCGACAGTCTGGGCACCCATCAGATGATCTATCCCGGTGAGGTCAACTGGATGGTGGCCGGGCGCGGCGTGACCCATTCCGAGCGGACAAGCGACCAGACTCGCGGTACACGTCACAGCCTGTTCGGCATCCAGACCTGGATCGCCTTGCCTGAACAACACGAGGATATGGCGCCGGATTTTGAACATCACAAGCAAGGCGCGCTGCCCCATATCCAGGATCACGGCGTGTCCGCCCGCTTGATTCTGGGTTCGGCCTATGGAGAGACCAGCCCTGTGACGATGCTGTCCGAAACGTTTTATCTGGATGTGCAGCTAGATCCGGGCGTGTCCTTTCCCTTGCCAGATGATCATGAGGACCGAGGGGTTTATGTCACCCAAGGCGCGGTCGAGATCGCAGGCGATACATTTGATGCGGGCCGCATGATGGTGTTCCGCCCCGGCGACCGGTTGTCTGTGAAGGCCGGCCCGACCGGCGCGCGCCTGATGCTGCTGGGGGGCGCAACGCTGAACGAGGATCGTTACATCTGGTGGAACTTCGTGTCGTCCTCGAAAGAAAAGATCGAGGTCGCGACACGGGAATGGAAAACGGCAGATTGGGCGAACGGGGCGTTCCACCTGCCTCCCGGCGATGATCAAGAGTACATTCCGATCTCGGCCGAGCTGGAACGCACCCGCCCAAGGCTTGCGCGCTGACGAGGCGTCAGGGGGTCTTGTCCACGACTTCGATCCCGGCGATCTTTACCGAAAGGGGAGGGTCGCCATGAAAATTGTGATCGCTGGCGCGGGCAGTATCGGGTGTTATTGCGGGGCTTTGCTGTCTCAGGGCGGCCACGATGTCACACTGCTTGGACGTGCGCGCGTCTTTGCTCCGATCAAGGACCGAGGTCTGACGGTCACCGACTTCTCGAGTCTGCAGCAACATGTCTCGGACCTGACCCTGTCCGAGGTTCCGGACTGTCTTGCAGATGCCGAAGCCGTCATCGTGACTGTCAAAACCCCGGCGACGGCCGAGATGGCTGCATTGATCGCGCGATACGCACCGTCGTCAGCGCCAATATTGTCGTGGCAGAATGGGATGGAAAACATCCGGACTCTACGCGCGGCCCTGCCGGGGCGGGATGTGCGGGCCGGGATGGTTCCGTTCAATGTGGTCCCGACCGACCCCGGCAGTTTCCACCGAGCGACTTCGGGAGAGATTATGATCGAGAGCGGTGCCAGCGCGCTGGGGCAAAAGCTGAGCAGTCCGAACCTGCCAGTTATTGAAAGCGATCAGATCGAGGCGGTGCAATGGGGCAAGTTGCTGATCAACCTCAATAATGCGCTGAATGCCTTGTCGGGACTGACGTTGAAGGACCAGCTTTTGGATCGGGAATGGCGTAAGCTGATGGCCGATCAGATGGCCGAAGCCCATGCGGTTCTGAAATCAGCAGGTCTTTCCGTGGCCTCGACCACACCGCTTCCGGCTTGGATGACGCCCTTCATCCTGCGCCTGCCGACCCCGCTGTTTAGTCGAATAGCCGCCCGGATGTTGACGATTGACCCTTCGGCGCGCACATCCATGGCCTATGATCTGATGGACGGCAGACCAACCGAGATTGACAGCCTGCAAGGTGAGATCATTCGCCTCGCAGCTGTCCAGGGCCGGGCTGCGCCGATTTGCCAGAAGGTTCGCGACCTTATCGAAGGTCGACCCACCACGTCGATGACCCCACGGCAAATCAGGGGTTGAGCATTGCTTTATTGAAAGGCCGTCAGCATCCAGAAGATCACGGCTGACATAGCAGCAGCAGCCGGAACCGTAACAACCCATGCCGCGATAATGGTCATGAAATGCGAACGCCGCACCAGTTTGCGCCGTTTATGCTCTTCTCGCGCCAAACGACGCTGGGGCGGTCGCTGCTGGTTCGAGGCTTTCCAACGGCGATCTGAATGCCATTCACGATAAAAACCAACGCCGAACACAGCGCCAACAGCGATATGTGTCGAACTGACGGGCAGACCCAGCCAGCTTGCCACGATCACAGTAATAGCAGCCGATAGGGCAACGCAAAACGCGCGCATCGGGTTCAGCTTGGTGATCTGGCTGCCAACCATGCGGATCAGTTTGGGACCGAACAGGAACAGGCCGAAAGATATCCCGAAGGCCCCGATCACCATAACCCATGTCGGAATCGCAACTTTCGAAGCAAAGTCACCGAACTCGGCCGCGTGCACGATTGCGGCCAAGGGGCCGACTGCGTTGGCGACATCGTTGGCGCCGTGGGCGAAGCTCAGGAATGTAGCCGAGATGACCAGCGGCAAACCGAACAAGGACTTCAGTGATTTGGTCCGGTTTTCCAGCCCTTCGGATTTGCGGCGCACCCATGGAATAGTTGCCGACCACGCCAAAATTCCCGACAGCAGCCCAACCAGTAGTGCGATTTCCAGATCGACTTTCACGATCCGCTTCAGCCCTTTAACGGCCAAATATGTCGCGAATGCTCCGGCCATGACGCCGACCAGAATGGGAACCCATCGCCGTGCAGCAGCGATCTTGTCATCCTGATATTGAATTTTGGCCTTGATCAACCCAAGGAAACCCGCAGCAATCACCCCACCCAATACCGGAGAGATGACCCAGCTTGCCGCAATGGCGCTCATGGTTGCCCAGTTGACGGCGCTTAGACCGGCTGCGGCAATACCTGCGCCCATAACCCCACCCACGACCGAATGTGTGGTCGAAACCGGAGCGCCAACCCAAGTGGCAAGGTTAACCCACATCGCCGAAGAAATCAGCGCAGCCATCATAGCCCAGATAAACACGTTGCTTGTCTGAACCGAGGCCGGGTCGATGATGCCTTTCGAAATCGTGGAAACCACGTCTCCTCCGGCGAGCAATGCTCCAGCGCTTTCGGCAATCGCTGCGATAACAATGGCGCCACCCATGGACAGCGCATTGGCGCCGACGGCTGGGCCCATGTTGTTGGCCACGTCATTGGCGCCGATGTTGATTGCCATGTAAGCGCCGAACGCGGCTGCTGCGACTACGACTAGTCCACCATCTGCCTGGCCAAACAGAACTGCCGCCGACAAACCGGCAAGGGCAATAAAAGCCAGCGCAATCCCCGGCGCCAGCATGGGGCGTGCCACGTGGACATTCGCGGTTTCAACGCGTGAGATACGATTCAGATCGCTGTCCAGCGTTTGCCATCGGGTTTTTGAGCTTTGGTCTGACATAGTGTTTCATACCGAAAATCGGATCGACGCATGCCGCTATCCGGTTTCCGGTTCAAGGACAACACCAGTGTCATCAATTTGTCGCTAAATTGTTACAATCGTCTCAGCAAGTCACGCAACTCGGGCTCATGCACCCTCTCGGCTGCGGTCGTGGGCGATACCCACTCGCGTGTGCGCTGGTCTTTTTCTGGGAAATCTTCGGCCAGGTCCTGAACCTCGATGCGGAAAACCGTCGTCAGAACGGGTTGTGCCGAGCCATCCTTGAGGATTTTCTCGTATGCAAATTGCCCGACGGGTTTTTCCTGAACGGTTCGCGCCCTTACCCCGGCTTCTTCCCAGGCTTCCTGTCTTGCGGTCTGTGCACCATTGAGCCCGTCAATCGGCCAACCTTTTGGTATGATCCAACGTCCGGTATCGCGGCTTGTAATCAGCAAAACCTGCACGCCTTCGTTTGTATTCCGGGTGCACAACGCGGCAAATTGCACCCTGCGCGGGCGCAGGATCAGAGGTCTTGCGACCTCTTCCCAAATATTGTGCAGCCATTTTGTCATGCTCTTACGCCCTGTGGTCAGGGCGCCTCCTCAGAGCAGCACATAACAACGAAATGGTATATGTTCAATGAACGGGTGAAGGTTTGATCCGTGTTGGCGGTCTTTGTGCCCGGAAAAGGATCAGACTGTCACAAGCGGATCAACGTCGGCGTTTTGCGCGCAGTGTCGGATCAGCTTGGGTTGGATCCTCTGGCCACGGGTGTTTGGGATATTGGGCGCGCATATCTTTGCGAACGTCTGCGTATGAGCCGGCCCAGAACCCCGGTAAGTCCCGTGTGATCTGGATTGGGCGCTGGGCGGGGGACAGCAGAGTGATCTTGAGGGGCTCGCCGCCCACGATCGGATGGCGGGTTACTCCGAACAGCTCCTGCAACCGGACCGAGATTTCGGGGGCCGCACCGCCGTAGTCAATCGGCACTTTCCGACCCAAAGGTGTTTCGAATGATCCGGGTGCGCGCCGGTCCAGTTCCTGTGTCTGGTTCCAATCCAACCGGGCGCGCAATGCAGGTAGCAGGTCGAACTTTTTCCAGTCGTCAGCCGATCGCACGCCCGAGAGCATCGGCAGCAACCAGTCCTCTAACGACGCAGCCAGCCCGTCAGGTGAGAAATCGGGCAGGTCGACGCCCTCGGCCCTGACCAATTCGACCCGCGCGGCCAGACGCGCCGATGCGCCGTTCAAGCGCAGACCCAGATCGTGCACTCCGTCCAGCATTGCCATAGCCAGGATGTCTTCGGGCACGTCTTTCCAAATGCGGTCGTCCAGAGTTATGGCACCCAACCGCTCTTGACGACGCGCAATAACGCGGCGGTCCCGTTTGGACCAGACGCAGCTATCAACCCAGTCGATCTGATCCGCGAACAGATCGCGAATTTCGCGCTCGGATATTTGCGCGGCCATGCGCACACGCGCCTCACGTGGGTTGCTGTCGGTGTCTGTGACAACCAGATAAGGGCTCGCTGCCAAAGTGTCGGCACTGTCCAACACTACACCTTTTCCGCCAGACAAAACATATCGCGGATCGTCACCCTTGCGACGCTGGCCGATACGGTCGGGGTAGGCCAGCGCAGCCATGGCTGCGGGGCTCAGATCAGATGGCTTTCCATTTCGGCGCAGCCGCTTGGCTTCGGCCTTTATGCGGTCAATCGCCCCCGAACTCACTTGCCAGATGCGATTGCGTTGAAAGGCGCGCAGATCGCGTAGTGCTTCTAGCCGCAGCAACATATCGGTCGGCGCGCCGCGCAGCGGGTCTCGTTCGGCCATCAGCGCAGCCAGAGAGGATGCGTCCGGCCCGGCACGCTCTAGCATGTGGCCTAACCGGGGATGCAGGGGCAAGGCCGATAGGGCGCGTCCGTGATTGGTGATCCGCCCCTTGCCGTCCAAAGCGCCCAACATGGTCAACAAGCTGCGGGCTTCGGCCATGGTGCCTTCTGGCGGAGGGGTCAGAAAGGCGAGGTCGTTTGATTCAGCCCCCCAAAGCGCAAGCTCCAACGCCAGACCGGTTAGGTCGGCGGCTTCGATCTCGGCTGGGGGGTAGGCCGCGAGCGCGCCCTCTTCCCCTTTGGACCAAAGGCGATAGCAGACCCCTTCTGCCACGCGCCCCGCGCGGCCTGCGCGCTGGGTGGCCTCGGCACGTGTGACGCGTTCGGTTACCAACCTGGACATCCCCGAGCCCGGATCAAACCGCGCGCGTCGCGCCTGCCCCATATCGACCACAACACGAATATCTGGAATGGTCAGAGAGGTTTCGGCAATCGACGTGGCAAGAACGATCTTACGCCCGTCCTCAATCGGAGCTATGGCCTTGCGTTGTGCTGCAAAGGGCATTGCGCCGAACAAGGGGCGCAGCGTGCATCCGTTAGGCAAGCGTCCGGCCAAAGCGGTCTCGGCGCGGCGAATTTCACCTTCCCCCGGCAGGAACACAAGCATCCCACCTGCCGTTTCACGCTCGGCCTGAACCACCAGATCGACCAACGCGTCCAACCGCCGTGCTTGCGGACCAAGCGGGCGGTCCAGCCAGCGTGTCTCGACCGGAAAACTGCGGCCCGCAGACGTCACTAGCGGAGCGCCCATCAACTGTCCGACCGGTTCAGCGTCCAATGTCGCGGACATTGCCAGCAGGATCAGATCGTCGCGCAGCGCGTCCATCACTTCGAGGCAAAGCGCCAGCCCTAGATCGGCATTTAAGGACCGTTCGTGGAATTCATCAAAGATCACTGCGTTGACGCCGGGCAAGTCGGGGTCGGATTGCAGCATCCGGGTCAGAATGCCTTCGGTCACAACCTCGATCCGGGTGGATTTGGAAACTTTTGCCTCGCCACGCACCCGATAACCTACAGTCTCCCCCGCGCGCTCGCCCAGCGTTTCGGCCATGCGTTCCGCTGCGGCACGGGCAGCCAGCCGACGGGGTTCCAGCATCACGATCTTGTCAGCGCACAGCCCCGCCTCGAGCATTGCTAAAGGCACACGAGTCGTCTTGCCCGCGCCCGGGGGCGCTTGCAGCACGGCGCGCCCCGAAGCTCGTAGGGCGTCCAGCAGATCGGGGATGGCGTCTTCAATGGGCAGGCGAGTCATCCGGGCTTTATCCGCCAAGCATCGGGCCGCGTCCAGTTCTGTGGTTTGCAGGTGACGACCTGCTTACATCCAAACGGATTCCGGCGCAGTCCGGTCTGGACAAATCGGCTTCAGCGACGGCAAGTAGTCGTGCCGCAAAAGATCGGGGTTAAAATGGAAATAGACAGCCTGAGTGACAGGATTTTAAACGGAGATCGGCGCGCGCTGGCCCGTGCGATAACCTTGGTAGAAAGCGGCCGCGCCGATCATCGAGCGCAGGCCAGCGAATTGCTGGCGCGTCTCGCAGGCGCGGGGAAACAGGCATTGCGGATTGGGCTGTCAGGTACGCCGGGCGTCGGTAAATCCACGTTCATCGAAAGCTTTGGCATGATGCTGATCGGTCAGGGATTGCGCGTGGCGGTTCTGGCCGTCGATCCCAGTTCGACCCGTTCTGGGGGCTCGATTTTGGGCGACAAGACCCGGATGGAGCGCCTAAGCCGGGAACCTGCCGCCTTTATCCGACCTTCCCCCAGCCAAAGCCATCTGGGCGGTGTTGCGCGTCGAACGCGTGAAGCCATCGCCCTGTGCGAGGCAGCTGGGTTTGATGTGGTTTTGATTGAAACGGTTGGAGTAGGGCAGTCGGAAACCGTGGTGTCCGAGATGTCAGACCTGTTTCTTTTGCTGCTGGCCCCTGCAGGTGGGGACGAGCTGCAAGGGGTCAAGCGCGGTATTATGGAGATGGCCGACATCATCCTTGTCAACAAGGCGGATGGAGATCTCAAGGCAACGGCCACACGGACCTGTGCCGACTATGCCGGAGCGCTGCGTTTGCTGAGAAAGCGCCCGCAGGACCCTGAAGGTTTCCCCAAGGCCATGACGGTCTCTGCGGTTGAAGAGCATGGGCTTGAGCAATCCTGGGACGAAATGCGCTCTTTAACAAATTGGCGCAAGGAAAGCGGGTATTGGTCCACGAACCGAGCGGAGCAGGCGCAGTTCTGGTTTGAACAGGAAGTGCGTACAGCGCTCTTGTCGCGGCTTGCGACCCCACAGGCCCGCGCCGAGATGGAACGGCTGGGCAACGCGGTTCGAGAAGAGGGACTAAGCCCGTCAGTGGCGGCAGAAACACTGTTATCGAACCTGATGCCGGGCCAGGGATACTCCTGAAGACAAGAATTGCGTGATGTGAAACCGAGTTTCCCGTGCTGCGTGCGGGGGGCTGTCGAATGCGCGTAAAGATGGTATCCTGATCGTATAAATCGCAGGACCTGAGACTATGCCTCGTATCAATGGGACCAACAGTGGCGATGATATTGACGTCACAAACGACAGCGGGACGCTGAACGGCACTCCGCAAGGGTCTCCTATTGATAACATTCGCGGTCGAGGCGGCGATGACGATATCACGGTCACGGACAGCACGATTTCCGACAACGTTGTTGGGAATACGGGTAACGACAACATTGTCATTTCCAATAGTACTGTGATTGGACGAGTCTCGGGCGGTGCAAATTCCGATACGATAACAGTCAGCGGGTCTAATGTCGGCTCTATCAGGCTTGGGGCGGGTAATGACACGCTCAATTTCAGCAGTACGACCGTCAGCGACGACGTCGTCGGCGGAAGCGGTACAGACACGCTGAACCTACCAGAAGGCACGGTCGTTAACGACGCCACATTCGGTACGTTCACGGTTGAGGCCGGGGTTGCCTATTCGGTGTCCAGTGGCACGTTCACGCTGCCGTCGGGCACAACCGTCACATACAGTGCTTTCGAAAACGGGTCGGGCGTGCCGTGCTTTACTCGAGACACCAAGATTTTGACGACCAAAGGTGACCGTTGCATCCAGACGCTGAGGGTTGGGGACGAAGTTCTGACGCTGGGACAAGGCGTGCAAGCGCTGCGATGGATTGGGCGACGCAGCATTTTCAAGGCAAATTTACAGGCCAACCCTCGTCTGCGACCAGTTCGTATATCAGCAGGGGCGCTTGGTGATGGCCTGCCGCACGAAGACCTTTTGGTATCGCGACAGCATCGAATGCTAGTGCGGTCCCGGATCGCGCAGCGAATGTTTGGTGCGCCTGAAGTTCTTGTTGCCGCGATCAGACTTGTTGATACGCCCGGAATTTTCGTTGACGAGAACGTGGATGAGGTAGAGTATTTCCACCTGCTGTTTGATGAGCATCAAGTTGTTTTTGCCGGAGGAGCGCCGACTGAAAGCCTTTTCACCGGTGTTGAGGCGTTGCGGGCGTTGGACCCCAATGCGCGGCGTGAGATTTTCGAGATTTTCCCAGACTTGGCCAAGGGTCTTCCCACACGAGAAACCGCCAGATTGATACCTGAGGCACGGCAGCAAGCCCGGTTGTTGGAACGCCATCGTAAAAACGGTAAACCGCTTTTGTGGTCGCAATCGGGACCTGCTGGCTGACAAACGAAGTTGGCGTAAAGATTCCGCGCGATCCGTCTTGACCCTTCCGGCGATTCCCACTAAACGCATCCAACCAGTTTTCGGGCGCGACTTCGGGTTGCGCCCCTTGTGATTTGGCCGAGGTGTTATGCCGGGCCTCCAGAAACAAAGGAAAAAACCATGTCGCGCCGTTGCGAACTGACCGGAAAAGGCCCGATGACTGGCAACAATGTCAGCCACGCCAAAAACAGAACTCGTCGTCGTTTCCTGCCGAACCTGAACGACGTTACCCTGCAGTCGGAAACCCTGGGTCGTGGCGTAAAGCTGCGTATCTCGGCGGCTGCTCTGCGCTCGGTCGACCACCGCGGTGGTCTGGACGCGTTCCTGGCCAAAGCCAAGGACGACGAACTGTCGGCTAACGCGCTGAAAGTGAAAAAGGAAATCGCCAAGGCACAAGCCTCGGCCTAAGCCGTTTTCACATGCAAAATATTCGGCCCTGTACCCATGATGGCGCAGGGCCTTTTCTATTGCATCAAAGCCAAAAATCGCGATTTGGTGACAATCCGTGGATATGGAGTGATTTTGTTCACATACCTCCGCTCTGAATGACGTTATGTTTAAGCATATTCATCCGACGGAGATCATTCTCATGTCTTTCAAATCTCTCGAGTCTTTCTCCCTGTTGGCCGCTTTTTTCGGCAAAACCTTTGGGACATGTTTTCGGATGCAACGTCAGGTGAACAGGTTGCATACAAGCCTGACCAAAGGGTCCGTCAAGCGTACCGAACGGGACGGTTGATACTTTCCTCCTGACCCACGGGCTTCAAGCGTATTCGATTGCGCTTGAAGCCCTCTTAACGTCCGGCCTATATCAAGGGCGAAATGAAAGCTGTTCTGCATAAGACGTTGCCTTTTGTATTGTCGCTGCTTGTCTTGCTCACCGGGCAAGGAGTAGCCGCGTCAAGGGGCATGGAAACTGCCGTTGGGCAGATGATCTTGTGTACCGGAGACGGCCCTGTGGTCGTCTATACGGATGCGGATGGACAACCCACGCAGCCTCCGCATTTCTGTCCGGACTATGCGATGACGTTGCTTGGGGCGGTCCTTGATGTTTCGTCCCGCGTGCCCGAAGCGCCAAAGCCCGATCAGGTTCAACCCGCACGGACACGCCGCAACCTGATTGCGGCACCAATTCCACATCACCCTGCGCGGGCTCCTCCTGTCGTGTTCTGACAATCAACTTATTCTCAGACACTTAAAGCAGGAGAAGCCAGATGCGCTTTTCATTCAAACTATTGGCCACTCTGGCCGCCGCCACCATTGCAACCGCTGCGGTGGCACAGGATTCGATTGCAGTCGAAGATGCTTATGCGCGTTCGTCCGGCAAGACTGCCAAAGCCGGTGCGGCGTTCATGATGATCGAAAACACCGGTGACGCAGATGACCGGTTGATCGCCGTTGAATCTGAGGCTGCGGCGCGGGTTGAACTGCACACGCATGAGGTTGATGCCAACGGCGTTGCCAAGATGATCCATGTCGAGGAAGGGTTCGTGATCCCGGCGGGTGAAGCTCGTGCGCTGAAACGCGGAGGGGACCACGTCATGTTCATGGGGCTGACGGCGCCTTTCGAAGAAGGATCCACTGTCCCCGTCACTTTGATCTTCGAAAAGGCAGGTGAGGTCGAGGTCGACATTCCGGTTGATCTGAAGCGTCACGACGCTGGTGGGCACGGGTCGCATTCGCACTGAGGCTACGCGCGTCTTCGCGCCGCTTTGCGGCGGTCATCCACGCGTCAGGCCGGGCTGAGCCCGGCCTGTTTGCGTCGAGTCTAGCGGTTGACGACGCGCATCGAAACGCGGTCGCGGGCGGATTTGAAACGCAATGCGAGGAAGATCATGACCCCCGAGAAGGCCAGCGCCGAGAACGCAATGGCCCAGCCCAGTGCCACCATTCCGCTGCCCGGCCAGAACATCAGAACCAGCCCAATCAGCAACGCGACGATCCCTGAATTGCGGAAGGTTGCCGAATCTGGATGCTGATCCGGTATTTGTCGCCACGCCGCCAGCGAACCGACGCCAACAATCAGGGCCCATGCACCCAAAAGGAAGAAGGTCAGTCGCGCCACGCCCTCGGGCCAGATCAGAAGGACCAGCCCAATAAGCAAAGCGCCTATTCCGAATCCTCCGATCAGGCCGCGTCGACCGAACCCAAACAGGGTGACGCCGCCGTCAAGCACCAGTAGCAGACCGACTAGACGCAACAGAAGCGAAATGCTGCCCGTCGGCCAGAACAACGCTGCAACCCCCAACACACCGGCGAGAATGCCGCGCAACAAAAAAGTCCACCACAGATTGGCCAGCTGCTCTCCCATCGCTTCGCGACCGTCCAGGCTGTGGCTATCAAGGATTTCTTCGTGCGGCGTATGAGGGTCGGTCATGTGGGCCTCCGGTTGTGGTCGCGGGTTCAGTATACAATAAATCTCTTTTGTATCTGGCGTCTATTGTTGCCCCAGCAGGTCGTCGACCCAGCGTGGCACTGTCTCCGACGCCGGGCCGAGGATGACCGTTTCAAAGCTGGATGCGCCATCCGAGGGTTCAAGGTTTAATTCGACGGTCCGTGCACCAGCTATGGCAGCCTCGTGCACGAAAGCGGCGGCCGGATAGACCTGCCCAGAAGTGCCGATCGAAGCAAAGATCGCAGCCTCGGAAAGGTGATCGTAGATGGTTTCCATGTGATAAGGCATCTCTCCGAACCAAACTACGTCGGGTCTGGCAGACGGTGCGGCACATGCGGGACAGGATTCACCCACGGACATCTCCGGGGGGGCAACCCAGCGGTGGTCGCACGCGGTGCAAAGCGCCCCTGCAAGGGTTCCGTGCATATGAATAACGTTTTTGGCCCCGCCGGCTTCGTGCAGGCTATCTACGTTTTGGGTCACGATCACAACATCACCGGGCCAGTTGCGTTGCAACCGGGTCAGCGCTTGATGGGCCGGATTAGGTTGCGCGTTCGCCGCCTGAATGCGGCGGGCATTGTAGAACCCCTGTACCAAGGCCGGGTCACGTGCAAACCCTTCGGGTGTAGCGACATCTTCTATCCGATGCTGAGACCAAAGCCCGCCTTCGTCCCGAAATGTGCCCAACCCGCTTTCGGCCGAGATTCCTGCTCCGGTCAGGATGACAATCTTTTCCATTCCTACCTCACACGTTACACCTTGGTGCATGAGCCACCGTATCCTGTTTGTCTGTTTGGGCAATATCTGCCGTTCACCCGCTGCCGAGGGCGTGTTTCGCGCCCGAGCACCACATTATGCGACTGATAGCGCCGGGACCTCGGGCTGGCATATCGGCGACCCGCCCTATGGGCCGATGCAGAAGGCAGCAATGGTACGGGGGGTAGCACTGGGCGATTTGCGCGCCCGGAAATTTGTGGCCGAGGATTTCAATCGGTTTGATTTGATCCTTGGCATGGATGCCGACAACATCGCCAATATCGAGGATCTGCGCCCCGAGGGCAGCGACACTCCGGTCCGCTTGCTGACCGATTTTGCCCCAGAAACCGGCGCGGACCATGTGCCCGACCCCTATTACACCCGTGATTTTGACGGAGCTTTGGACTTGATCGAGGCCGCTGTGGAAGGCCTCGCCGCTCATCTGCGTGGTTAGGCCATCACCTTAAGCCGACCGTCCAGCCAAGGCAGTTGCGTCAAGGCCGGGTCCACGATCTGGCTGCGCATCAATCGGCGCATCATATCGGCCACCTCTTGCGGAACCTGATCGGACCAGTCGGTGCGGGTGAACAGCGAGATCATTCGAGAAAAGTCCCCAAACGGGGCAGGGTGCGCCTCAAGCCCGTCGTGGAACCGGGCGGCGCGCATGAAACCCAAGGGCGTGGTGATGGCCCAGCCAAGGCCGCGCGCTACCATTGCCATCAACGCAAGGTGCGAACCGATCTCGAACCGTTCCTCGAACTCTAGTTTCTGGCGGGCCAGATGTGCCTCGATCTGGCGGCTGATAAGCTGTTCACGGGCGTAGCGCAGAAAGGGTAAGGTCTGCACTGCATCCTGCGCTCCTTTAGGGGTGACCAGAATGAACGGGTCCTGCACCAGCGGGTATTCGGCAACGCCTTCAAGCACTTCACCTGAATGGGCTGATACGGCCATGTGCAGGCGCTGTGCCTCGAGATCGGCGAACAGATCAAGGCTGGGCAGGGTGATCAGCTTGAATTTCGAACGCGTCAGGCTGTCGGCCAGCAATGTCGCCAGTCTGGGTGTCAGGTCATTGTCGAAATCGTCGATCAGCCCGATGGACAGGGTAGTCAGATGGCCCAGATCCATCACGGTCAATTCGCTCTGGGCCATTTGCAATTCGGCCAAAACCGTCTCAGCGCGGGCCAGAAAGCTGCGCCCGGCCTGCGTCAGCCGCATTGGGCGGCGTCCGTGGTCGACCAGTTCGGTGCCCAACGCGTTTTCTAGATTGCGTAATTGCTGGCTTACCGATGGCTGGCTGAGCCCGGTGATCTCGGCCGCCTGCGCCACCGAACCGGTGCGCGCCAAGGCCTCGAACACTTCAAGGCCCCGCAAAGTCAGCCCTTTTATCACCATCGCACACCCCTTTCACTGCGCCTTTTCTGCGGCGCAGGACGGGTCAGGTCAAGGATGCTGAGGTGTTTAGCTACAGATCGCCTGCGCCATCTGGCCAAAATTCTGATATCGATCCCATAGCGCATCATCCCGCGCGGTGCGTGACATTTTCAGCTCCTGCGCCTGATGGGGGTCAGCGAACCATTTCGAGACGGTCTTTTGGTCGCTGCGCGTCAGCGCCTGATCGGCCACGCGTTGAATGCAACTGCACCGATCCCGCGTCGCAGCCGAACGGTCCGACGCCAGACACGCCCGCTTGATTTGCGCGGCCTCAACCGCCAACGGAGAACTTGCCACAGACGCAGCACAGAATGCTATTAAGAGGAACTTTTTCATGCTCGAGCCTCGTTTTTGCCTGCCCGGAGGGATCTGCGCCCCTCTCGGCCTTTC
This sequence comes from Ruegeria sp. HU-ET01832, assembly GCF_040371315.1. NCBI lineage: Bacteria > Pseudomonadati > Pseudomonadota > Alphaproteobacteria > Rhodobacterales > Roseobacteraceae > Ruegeria > Ruegeria sp. HU-ET01832. The sequence continues at coordinate 815,955 of NZ_BAABWL010000001.1, read as the reverse complement.
GCGGAGTATGAATCAAACTGGTTTCGGGATCAATCGGGGGGTGCGAAAATGTGATTGGGCAGTGGAGCAAAGTCGCATTTGCTTAGGCAAACCAACGAATTTGAAAACAAAATGCTTAAGAAATACGGCCGCACATTCCATTTGCCACAATCCCCTGGGGCTAGCAGCGATGACAAAATCATGCGCAGTGTCGACGGGCTGGTTGCCGCCGATGAGGTGGTCTTCACCGAGAAAATGGACGGTGAGAATACGACTATTCACAACCAGGGCTGCCATCCACGCAGCCTTGATGCCCGATACCATCCGTCGCGCGATTGGATGAAAGCTTTTGCGGCTGGCATCTCACCTCAACTGGCCGAGAATGAGCGTATTGTTGGCGAGCATCTCTTTGCACCCCACTCTATCGTGTATCGCGCTTTACCATCCTATTTTCTGGGTTTTGTATGGATCAAACAAGAGGAGTTCAGGCCTGGGACGCGACTCTCTTTCGCTTTGCCGAACTTGGGATCGCGCCGGTACCAGAACTGCATCGCGGGCCGTTTTCGGATCAGGTTGTTAGCACTGTTCTTTCCAACCTCGATCTCGATAGGCAAGAGGGTTTCGTGGTTCGTGATATGGCTGCATTTTCGGAACAGGATATACCAACCCGCCTGGCCAAGTATGTGCGCGAAGATCATGTGCAAAGCGACACGCATTGGATGAATGCTGAACTGATCAAAAAAGAGCTTGCATGACATCCGACAAGCCACGCGAACAAAGGCGTTCGCATGGGGCTGTCCCACCTTGACCAGCGACTGTTTTCGAACCATATCCCGTCGCTATGACAGACCTCGCTCATATCCGCAATTTCTCCATCGTCGCGCATATCGACCATGGCAAATCCACCCTTGCTGACCGGCTCATCCAAGAGACCGGAACGGTCAAGGATCGCGACATGAAGGAACAGCTGCTCGACAGCATGGATATCGAGCGGGAACGTGGCATCACCATCAAGGCCAACACGGTCCGCATCGACTATACCGCGGACAATGGCGAGGCATATGTGCTGAACCTGATCGACACCCCCGGCCACGTGGACTTTGCCTATGAGGTCAGCCGGTCGATGCGCGCGGTCGAGGGCTCGCTGCTGGTTGTGGACTCGACCCAAGGGGTCGAGGCGCAGACGCTGGCGAATGTGTACCAAGCCATTGACGCCGATCATGAGATCGTGCCGGTGCTGAACAAGATCGACCTGCCCGCGTCCGATTGTGACCGCGTGGCGGAACAGATCGAGGACGTGATCGGCATCGACGCGACCGACGCCATTCAGGTCAGCGCCAAGACGGGGCAGGGTATCCATGAGACGCTTGAGGCTATCGTCCAGAAACTGCCCGCACCACAAGGCAATCTGGACGCGCCGCTCAAGGCGATGCTGGTGGATTCTTGGTACGACGCCTATCTGGGAGTGATCGTTCTGGTCCGCATCATGGACGGCACGCTGAAAAAGGGGATGCGGGTCAAGTTCATGTCGAACGGGACCCTCCATCATGTGGACCGCGTCGGCGTCTTCCGCCCCGAGATGGAGATGGTCGACAGCCTCGGCCCCGGTGAGATCGGCTTTCTCACCGCTTCAATCAAACAGGTCCGCGACACCCGCGTTGGTGACACTATCACCAATGATCGCAATGGGACTGAAGACGCGCTGGACGGGTTCAAACCCGCGCAGCCGGTGGTGTTCTGTGGCCTCTTTCCCGTCGACAGTTCCGAATTCGAAGACCTGCGGGATGCGATCGACAAACTGGCGCTGAACGACGCCTCGTTCTCGTTTGAAATGGAAACATCGGCGGCACTTGGTTTTGGCTTCCGCTGCGGCTTCCTTGGGCTATTGCACCTTGAGGTCATCCGCGACCGCATCGAACGCGAATATGATATCGAGCTCATCACCACTGCGCCGTCGGTGATCTATCACGTCTACATGAAAGACGGTGAGATGATCGAGCTGCACAACCCCGCCGATATGCCCGACCCTTCGAAGGTCGATCATATCGAGGAACCGCGCATCAAGGCGACCATTCTGGTGCCCGACGAATACCTCGGCGACGTGCTGAAACTGTGCCAGGACCGCCGTGGCATCCAGCTGGACCTGACCTATGCCGGGTCACGTGCGATGGTCGTCTATGACCTGCCGCTGAACGAGGTCGTGTTTGACTTCTACGACCGTCTGAAATCGGTAACCAAGGGCTATGCGTCCTTCGACTACCAGATGACCGGCTATACCGAGGATAATCTGGTCAAGATGTCGGTGCTGGTGAATGACGAACCGGTCGATGCGCTATCAACCATGGTTCACCGCGACCGGGCCGAGATGCGCGGCCGTGCGATGTGCGAAAAGCTCAAGGACCTGATCCCGCGCCACATGTTCAAAATCCCGATCCAGGCCGCCATCGGAGGCAAGGTCATCGCCCGCGAGACCCTCTCGGCGCTGCGTAAGGACGTGACCGCGAAGTGTTACGGCGGCGACGCCACGCGGAAACGCAAGCTGCTGGACAAGCAGAAGGCGGGTAAGAAGAAGATGCGTCAGTTCGGGAAGGTCGATATCCCGCAGGAAGCGTTTATTTCGGCGCTCAAAATGGACAGCTAAGGCTGTCCATTTCTTCCTCTTGGTTTGTCTAAGTTTACGCGGATTCTGGATCGGCGTCCGATTGTGCGAGGTCGGTGAGTTCAGTCCAGACCGCCTCAGGTATGTCCCAATCGGCCCACTCAAGCGTTTGGTTTACATGCTGGGGCCACGTCACCCCGCAAACTGTTGAAGCAATGTTTGCATCTCGAAGCGAGAATTGCAGCGCCAGCGCGCCCATTGGAACGTCGTATCGGGCACAGATATCTTCGACCGCGCGCACAGGCGCGAGCATTTCTTCTGTTGCTGGCCGGTAAACGTAAAAGTGGTGAACCGCGCTACCTCTTGCCAGAATTCCTCCCGCGTAGGGTGCTGCATTTAAGACGGTGACACCCTTGGAAACGGATTGTTCGATTAGGGGCGAAGCATTCACGTTTACAAGTGTGTGCCGGTTATGCGTCATCACAACATCGAAGTCCCAGTCGCGCAACATAGGCGACAGGACGTCCAGCCGTCCGCCGGCCAAACCAACGGCAGTTGCAAGGCCTTCCTCTTTGATTTTGAACAATTCGTCCAGCGCACCTCCGCTGCGCGTGATTTCTGAAATATCACCAGCGTATTCCGGGTCGTGGAGGTGAAGGATGTCGACGCTGTCTACGCCGAGTGCCATCAGGCTTTGCTCTAGCGACCGCCTAGCTTGATTAGCGTCGAACACGCTCGTCTCCATGTCTCGGTCGATTTTCGTGGACAATACACAGCCTTCTGGCAAACCACCGAGTTCACGAATTACGCTCCCAATGCGGTCCTCACTTCGGCCCATAGCATAGCCGCGGGCGGTATCGATAAACCCGTCGGGGCGGGTAAGTATTGTGCGCAAGGTTTCTCGCGCCCTATTCTCATCAACTTCGTAACCATAGATTTGCGGAATGCTACCTATCCCTGTTGACCCAAAACCAATTCGAGGAATTCGCACCCCGGTTAGACCGATTTCGTGAAACGTCGTCATTGCTCCCCTCCCTGAAAATTCGAATCAGAATATATGAATATTCTGCGGGACCGTTATGCACTTCAAGCTTGAGGGCTGAGTAAAATCACTTGAAACCCAAACAGGATATCCGAATCTGTGATCCAGCTCACAGCCCAACTTTTTAAAACTTGTTAGTGTTGACCTAGCGGCAACTTCGGCAGGAGGCCCCTATGTCCATGGTCCCCATAATCGCCCTCGGATCGGCAAGTCTCTATTCCATTGCCATGATCTCGATGAAGTTCTGGTGGAAAATCCCCGGCCTCGGCCTTAGCCTGTTGATCGTGGCAACCCTGCTGGCCGCCGCAACGCTGGAGCTTGCCGCGCTGCGCGAGGAGCGGTTGGGCATCATCTATACCGGCATTCTGGGGGCCGAGGTTGTGCTGATCGCCACCGCCTCGTTCTTCTTGTTCGGTGAAGACTTTTCGATGCGGGAAGGGGTTGGGATTGCCTTAGTTGTCGCCGGAACCGCCTTGGCGTGGGCCTGATTAACCGCAGTCTAAACCCTTCATGAAGCTTCCTTCACAAATGTTGTAACGCGTCTGCACCCTCCCAATCTGTTCAGCAGGCCAGCACCGGCCTGGACAAAACGGAGGAAGAGACAATGACCAGATTTATGACTGCCGGAGCAGCCGCTCTGGCCACGAGCCTTACTCTTGCAACAACAGCCATGGCCGACACGCCCGACCTGCGCGGCACGTGGGTGGGCAGCTATACTGCCGTCGGCCCGAACCGGACAACGACCGGCGATGTGCCCCGGTTCAACAACGCCGAGTGGGTGCTGGATATCCAAAAACAGCAAGACAATGTGTTCTGGGGGCCCAGCAAGTGGCGGTCGAGTGCCGCTCAGGACTGGCGAATGCTGGATGCTACTGGGACCATCAGCCTGGACGACCCAACCCGGATCAGCATCGTTGAAAGCTCGGCCAACCCCGAGATCGGTGTGAACGCATTGATCGATGCCCGGTATGAGGACGGCAAGATTTATGCGGATTTCCGTAGCCTGCGTCGCGGAACGACCTACAGCACCGTTCTGGAACGTCAGGTGAACTGAAGCGTTTCCGGTCCGGTTGGGCTGTAGGGGGTACCGGCTGTAGTTAATCTGCAGCGCTTAGTGGGTAATTCCGGCCGGGTCGGAGCGCTTCTCAAATTGGTCTCCACAGGGAGGAGACGGGTCGGGCGGTGGTTGGATCGCTCGCGATAAGGGCAGGATGGTCCGATGTCGGAATGTGTCCCCGGCATCGGTTTCCTAACCCGTGCGGACCTTCAGCGCAGCCTCGTGTGGCGAAACGAAGCCGCTGTCCGACCCAACTTGTTGAAAATCCTGAAAATGGTGCGGCTGCGCGTTCGCCAGATTTTTGGTTGCCCCGGCGATCGCGTCACCGAGTGTAGAGAATGCGCTGCTGTATCACCGGCTTCAGATCACAAGCCGCAGTCGTTAAATAGCCTGCTGTACGTCACTTGCAGTGTTGCTAATCGCGTCGCCAGCTTTGCCGATGTCTTTCCCGACACCTTTTGCCGTTTCACACGCTGTCAAAGTCAATAGGGCGGCCCCAATCAGTAGAGTGCGGATCATCGTTTGCTCCATAGGTTTTGTTCTCTGAGCGTCGTAGCAGTTTTTCCCATATGTAACCAGCGGTTTGGGCGGTTTCAGTTTCGGTAAAGATAGGGGCCGCTTACCCCGGTTACCAGAAACACCAGGGCCGCGGCGCAGACAATGCTGGGACCGGCGGGCGTATCGGCCATATAAGCCCCCGCCAACCCACCCAACGCCGCCAAAGAGCCAAGGATCGCAGCGCAGACAGCCATGGCTTCGGGGGTTCGGACCAAAGATCGCGCAGCCGCTGCAGGGATGACCAGAAGCGCCGCAATCAGCAGAATACCCACGACTTTGATCGCCACGGCCACAGCCAGGGCCATAGCCAATGTCAGCCAGAGTTCCTCGCGTTTGGGATCAATTCCAGACGCATAGGCCAAGTCTGGATTAAGTGTGGAAACCAGCAGGGCAGACCATCTCTGAACCATCACGGCCAGAATAAGAGCGCCACCGACCCAGATCGTCAGCAAGTCTGTTTTTGCCACGGCCAAAATGTCGCCGAACAGAAAAGCATCCAGATCAAGCCGGACGTCCGACAGAAGTGCGACGCTCACAAGTCCGGCCGCCAGTGCGGTATGGGCGATGACTCCTAACAGAGTATCCATCGCGAAGCCTTTTCCCCTCAGCAGCGTTACGGTTAGTCCCATTGTAAGGGCTGAAACGATGATCGCGGGCAAAATTGGCAGGGAAAATGCGAGGGCCAGAGCAATTCCCAACACAGAAGCGTGCGCGGTTGCTTCGCCCAAGTAAGCCATGCGGCGCCAAACCACGAAACATCCAAGCGGAGCGGCTGCGATGGCTACTCCGACACCAGCGAGGGCCGCGCGTACCATAAAGTCATCCAGCATCAGTCTGCCTTTTCCTGCGAGAGTGTCGAGCCGTGATCATGGTCGTGTGAATGACTATGTTGGTGTTGGTAAAGCGCCATTGTTCCCTTCGTCCCACTTCCGAACAAGGCGCGGTATTCCGGTGCGTCTGCGACCGAGCGCGGAGAGCCCTCGCAGCAGATATGCCCGTTCAGACACAACACACGGTCTGAGGCCGCCATAACGACATGCAAGTCGTGGCTGACCATTACGATCGCGCATCCCAGATCGTGTCTAACCTGCTCGATACGTTGATAAAACGCGGCGGCACCCGGCTGGTCTAGCCCCTGGGTTGCCTCGTCCAGAAGAAGCAATTGCGGCTTCTCCAGCAACGCGCGCGCCAAAAGGACACGCTGAAACTGGCCGCCGGACAGCTTGGTCATCTGACGGTTTCGCAAGTCAGGTACACCCGCATGGTCCAACGCGGTTATGGCGTCACGTGCGGAAACGCGGCGGGGCAGGCTGAGGAACCGTTGAACCGTCATGGGCAAAGCCGCGTCCAGTGCCAGCTTTTGCGGAACATAACCAATCCGCAGGTTTTTGGCCTGTTTGACAGTCCCATGTGCGGGCAAAGCCGCCCCGATCATCGCGCGCAGTAACGTTGACTTACCTGATCCGTTTGGCCCGACAATCGTTACGATCTCACCTTCCGAAACAGTTGCGTTTACATGTTCAAGGATAGTTCTGCCGTCCGCGCGGATCGACAGGTCTTTCAGCGTAATCAGAGTTCTTTTCACGCCTGCAATCCTATGCATTCGGGGCACAGACCCTCGGCTTCGACAACGACGCGTTCGATCTGGAAGCCCGAAGTGTTCGCGGCAGCGCCCAGCCTGCCCTGAGTCAGTTCGGTTTCTGTTTCCGCGACGGCCTTGCAAGCCCGGCATATCAGGAAGGCCGGCACATGGTCGTGTGTCGGATGTGCGCAGGCAGCATATGCATTAAGTTGTTCGATACGGTGGACAAACCCGTTTTGAACCAAAAAATCCAGGGCTCGATACGCGACAGGCGGTTGCGACCCCATCCCTTCGGTGGATAGCACTGCAAGGATTTCATAGGCTCCCATGGCCTTATGTTTTTCAAGCAGGATCTCTAGGACGCGCCGCCTGACAGGCGTAAATTGCAAGCGTTTCGCTTTGCATTTTGCCTCGGCTTGCGCAAGGGCAGTCTGAACGCAATGCGTGTGATCATGTTGCCTGAAACCGACTGTACTCATTAGGGGCTCCGTCATTTTGTGGCTTGATATGTTATAACGTGGGGCATATCAAGCGACCAGTAAATGTAATAACATATCATTCAGGAGGCATTATGCTGCGTTCCACGCTATGCGTTCTTGGCGCTGTTATGGCTAGTCAGGTTGTTGCGGAACCCCCCAAAGTAGTTGCTGATATTGCGCCGGTTCATTCGCTTGTTGCGCGCGTTATGGATGGTGTCGCGGAGCCGGTACTGATCGTGCCGCCTGGGGCGTCGCCTCACAGCCACGCGATGCGCCCGTCCGAGGCGCGCGCGTTGCAATCTGCTGACATTGTCTTTTGGGTTGGTGAGGATTTGACGCCTTGGATGGACAAACCGCTGAGCACTTTGTCGGCAGAATCAAAAAAGATCTCATTGCTGGAGGTTGACGGTACGATCCTGCATGAATACCGCGATGTTGTTGAAGAGAGTGGTCATGAAGACCACACGGATCACGACGACCATGGTCATGAAGACCGCACGGATCACGACGACCATGCTGGTCACAAGGACCACGACGACCATGGTCACGAGGACCACGCGGATCATGATGACCATGCTGATCACAAGGACCACGACGAACATGGTCATGAAGATCATGCTCATGACCACGACGGAGTAGACCCACATGCGTGGCTTGATCCGGAGAATGCGCGGACATGGGCTTTTGCGATTGCCAATATTCTTGCCGAGGTCGACATCGAAAATGCGCAGGCATACCAAGACAATGCCAAAGCGTTCGACAATGAATTGACTCTGCTTGGCGACCAGATCAACGCAGATTTGGCCGACATGAAGGCGCATCGTTTCATCACGTTCCACGACGCCTATCAGTATTTCGAAAAGCGTTTTGGGTTGGAAACATCAGGCTCTGTCAGCTTGGGGGACGCGGCCAACCCCGGTCCCGCGCGCTTGGCAACGCTTCGGGAAAAAGTTTCAGAAGATCAAATAGACTGCGCTTTTGCCGAGCCTCAATACGACACCCGGCTGGTAGAGACCGCGATTGAGGGGGCAGGCGCCACGATCCTTGATCTGGACCCTGTCGGAATCGCTGTTGATCCAGGTCCGAAGCTCTATCCCACGTTGCTGCAGGCTATGGCACAGAGCTTTCTGGTTTGCGCAAACGGGTCGTGATTTTAACAGTTCGGCTCAGGCTGTCTGTTCCTCACAAAACAATTCATAGACCACTTCGAGCATGCGTTTGGGGCGGTCATCAGCAAGGCGGTAATAGATCGCCTTGCCCTCGCGGCGCGGCATAACAAGCCCTTCAAGGCGAAGTCGTGACAACTGTTGTGACACAGCAGCCTGACGCGCTGACAGCAACTCTTCTAGCTCTGTCACAGATTTTTCGCCGGATATAAGATGACATAGGATCATCAGCCGTCCTTCGTGGCTGATCGCCTTCAGAAAATTCGAAGCCCGCGTCGCGCTTCCTGCAATGAGCTCGATGTTATCGTTTGGTATGTCCTGCTTAACCTGCGCCAGTGCCATTATCTTGTCCTTTATGCCCAGTCGGGCGATGGTCTACGTAAAATCCGGACTCGGTTACTCGAGCCGCTTAAGTGCACATACTGACCAAATCTGTCCATATGCATGAATCAAAATGACGTGATGGGAAAGAGAGCATCCGCAGACAAAAGAAGCCCCTAGTTGAAAACGGGCAGTGGCGGTGTCGCGCCACGCAGAAACAACTGCCGATGGCCGACAAAAAGCAATGTGTTGATCAGAAGTCTCCGGCCCCCCTTGCAGCCCCTCTATGGCAACACTAAGACTCAGGTAACGTTTCTTCGGGTAAAGTCCCGATCCATAGCAAAGCAGGCAGGTTCCTAATGTTTGATCCCGTTGATACCTACATGAATACGCTCGTCCCCATGGTCGTTGAGCAGACCAGCCGGGGTGAGCGCGCCTATGATATTTTCTCGCGCCTGTTGAAAGAGCGGATCATTTTTATCAATGGCCCGATCCATGACGGAATGAGCCATCTGGTGGTGGCTCAGTTGCTGCATCTTGAGGCCGAGAATCCTAACAAAGAAATCTCAATCTACATCAATTCGCCTGGCGGTGTCGTGACAAGCGGTTTGTCGATTTACGATACAATGCAGTATATTAAACCTAAGTGTTCGACATTGGTGATCGGTCAGGCGGCCTCGATGGGGTCGGTTCTGTTGGCCGGGGGCGAGAAAGGAATGCGCTTTTCGCTGCCCAACAGCCGCATCATGGTGCACCAGCCCAGCGGCGGATATCAGGGGCAGGCGAGCGATATCATGATCCACGCCGCCGAGACGCAAAAGCTGAAAGATCGACTGTATGACATCTATGTGCGTCATACAGGGCAGACAAAAAAGGCTGTTGAGAAAGCATTGGACCGCGACAACTTCATGAGCCCGGAAGAAGCAAAAGACTGGGGTCATATCGACGAAATCGTCGAAAATCGTGCGAAAATGGACGGCGAAGAGAGCTGAGAATAAGTCCTCGCGTGACGTGCGCGAGGTACATTTTTGAGATTGTAGCCGCCTCAGTGGTGGCCTAAGCTGCAGCAACATGCGGCAAGCGCGGCCCCGGGCGGGGCCGCAGGGACGAAGCCCGAAAGGTAGAACATGGCGACGAATTCAGGCGGTGACGGCAAAAACACGCTCTACTGCAGCTTCTGCGGCAAGAGCCAGCATGAGGTGCGCAAGCTTATTGCCGGACCCACAGTGTTTATCTGTGACGAATGCGTCGAACTGTGCATGGACATCATCCGCGAAGAGACAAAGGCCAGCGGCCTGAAATCCAGCGACGGAGTGCCGACGCCCAAGGATATCTGCGAAGTGCTGGACGATTACGTGATCGGTCAGGCCACGGCCAAGCGGGTCCTGTCGGTGGCCGTGCACAACCACTACAAGCGTCTGAACCACGCGCAGAAGGCGGGCAGCGATATTGAGCTTGCCAAGTCCAACATCCTGCTGATTGGCCCCACGGGTTGCGGCAAGACGCTGCTGGCCCAGACACTGGCGCGGATTCTGGATGTGCCGTTCACCATGGCGGATGCGACGACACTGACCGAAGCGGGATACGTGGGTGAGGACGTCGAAAACATCATTCTGAAACTGCTGCAGGCGTCCGAATACAATGTCGAACGTGCGCAGCGCGGCATCGTCTATATCGATGAGGTCGACAAGATCACGCGCAAATCCGAAAACCCGTCGATCACGCGCGACGTATCGGGTGAGGGTGTACAGCAGGCGCTGCTGAAGCTGATGGAAGGCACCGTGGCCAGCGTTCCGCCGCAGGGCGGGCGTAAGCATCCGCAGCAGGAGTTCCTGCAGGTGGACACGACCAACATCCTGTTCATCTGCGGCGGTGCATTTGCCGGTCTGGACAGGATCATTGCGCAGCGCGGCAAAGGCTCGGCCATGGGTTTCGGGGCAGACGTGCGTGACAATGATGAGCGTGGCGTCGGTGAGATTTTCAAGGATTTGGAACCTGAGGATCTGTTGAAATTTGGCCTGATCCCTGAATTTGTTGGACGTCTGCCGGTTCTGGCAACGCTTGAGGATCTGGACGAGGATGCTTTGGTCACGATCCTGACCAAGCCCAAGAACGCGCTGGTCAAACAATATCAGCGCCTGTTTGAACTGGAAGATGCCGAGCTGGCCTTTACCGATGACGCGCTCAAGGCGATTGCCAAGAAAGCCATCGAACGGAAAACCGGGGCACGTGGTTTGCGCTCGATTCTGGAAGACATCCTGCTGGATACGATGTTCGAGCTTCCGGGTCTTAAAAACGTGACCGAAGTTGTGGTCAACGAAGAGGCCGTGACATCTGAATCGCAGCCGCTAATCATTTATGCGGATGCGGCCGAATCTGCTTCGGCGGGTTAAGACCTTACAGATCTGATCCATGCGGCGCGGTTCTCCGCGCCGTTTTCTTATGAGGATACTGAAATGATCAAGCGCATCTCATCAGGTGGCGAATTTGAACCTAAGCTAGGGTATTGCCGCGCCGTGGTTGCCGGAGGTTGGGTGCACGTCTCTGGTACTGTCGGGCAGGGTGATACCGTGGTCGAGCAGTGCCGCTCGGCGCTGACGGTGATTGAAAAGGCGCTGATCGAAGCTGGTGCAGGCTTTTCAGACGTCGTTCGTGTAACTTACATGTTACCCGACAAGGCTGAGTTTGAGCCATGCTGGCCAATTTTGAGCGAGACATTTGGTGCGAATCCTCCGGCCGCAACAATGATCGAATGCGATTTGATCGACCCGAAATACCGAATTGAAATAGAAGTGACCGCGTATTTGCCGGAATAGGGGGTGCGGTCCTTGTGACACTGGACCTTGGCGCGCCTTTGGTCCATATCTGCGGAAACAGAATTGCCGGAGGCAGCCCATGGGGATCCTGAACAGTCTTTTGCGAGCCGTGACCTGGTGGAACGGGGCCACTCTGAACACGCAGATTTACACCGCGCGCAAGGGTGAAAAAGTCGGCGAGGACAACCAGGGCAATGTGTTCTACCGCAATGCGGATGACAGCAAGCGCTGGGTCATTTTCAATGGCGAAGCCGAGGCGAGCCGCGTCGACCCTGACTGGCATGGTTGGCTGCACCGTACATGGGACGAGCCTCCGACTGACAAACCATTGCCGCACAAATCGTGGGAAAAACCACATCAGGAAAACCTGACCGGTTCGGCGCTTGCCTATACTCCTGCCGGGTCCCTGCGTCGCCCGGACCCGATTGAACGTTCCGATTACGAGGCTTGGAGCCCCGAATAAACGAGGCAAATTATGTCGAGCTACAATGTTTCCGAAGTCCTGGTTGGCGGCGCCGTTTTGGCCTGTGCCGTCGCTTTTGGGGTCTATGCCAGTCAGTCCACCGGCCTGTCGCAAGGTGGTACGGGTTACGAACTGGGCGCATCTTTCCGGTCGCTTGAAGGCGTCGGTGTTGGAACAGATGTGCGATTGGCCGGGGTCAAGATCGGTACTGTAACGGACGTAACGCTCAACTCCGAAACCTACCGGGCGGATACTACGTTTTCGATCTCGGACGGTATTCTGGTTCCGGATGACAGCGCGATTGTAATTTCGTCCGAGGGACTGTTGGGCGGTAACTTCGTTGAAGTGATGCCAGGCGGCTCGCCTTTCTACTTCGAGCCTGGGGATCAGGTCACTGATACCCAGGGCGCGGTCAGCCTGATTTCGCTTCTGGTCAAGTTTGTCGCCGGGGATGGCAGCTAATGCGGCGTCTCGCCATTGTGCTTGCCATGCTGGCCGCCACGGGCGCATCGGCGCAGCAAAAAGTCCAGTCGGGGCCGGGTGCGATGCTGCGTGGGTTGGACAAGGTCAGCGGCCAAACCGTTGACGTCGAGATGCGGAACGGTGAAACACAGCCCGTTTTTGGTCTGGACGTCGCGTTGGGCGATTGCCGCTATCCGGCCGAGAACCCGACAGGTGATGCTTTTGCCTATCTCACGATTTGGGAAAATGGCAAGACTGACCAACTGTTTGACGGTTGGATGATCGCCACGTCACCGGCGCTGAATGCGCTGGACCATTCGCGCTACGACGTTTGGGTTATTCGTTGTATAACGCCATCCGGCGATTGAGTTAAGTCGGCGGTAAAATCCGCGCTGGCGCTGATCGCCTCTTCCAGTTCTTGCCGATATTGCGTGCGGGGTATTTCTATCGCACCCAAAGAGGCCAGATGCGCTGTCAGAAACTGGGTGTCGAACAGATGAAATCCTGTTCTGCGAAGCCTGTCTGTCAGATAGGCCAATGCGATCTTTGACGCATCCGTTCGTCGCGAAAACATGCTTTCGCCGAAAAACGCTGCCCCAAGGCAAACGCCATAGACGCCGCCTATCAAAGCCGATTCCTCCCACACTTCCAGCGAGTGTGCATGGCCCGTGTGATGTAGGTGTTGGTACAGGTTGCGCAACTCGTCATTGATCCACGTGTCGGCGCGGTCGGCGCAGCCATCAACGACCCCAGCGAAGTCCCGGTTGATCGTGATGGAGAACCCGCAGTTGCGTATGCGCCGTGCCAAACTGCGGGAAATGTGGAATCCGTCCAGCGGAAACACACCACGAAATTTGGGGTCGACCCAGAACAACTCGGGGTCATCGCGGTGCTCAGCCATCGGGAAAATGCCGATGGAGTAGCCATGCAGTAAGAGGTCGGGGGTCAGGCTCATACTGGAATCTCAAAGGGCGAAAGGTAAAAACCCTTCGCCCTTAGTATGTTAGTCTGCCATGTTCTCGGCAAGCCACTTTTCCAGCCAATGGATGTTGTAGTCACCGCTGTGAAGATCAGGCTCTTGCAGCAGGGCGTGGAACAGAGGCACGGTGGTGTCGATACCGTCCACGATCAGCTCGCCCAAGGCACGTTCCAGTCGCGCCAACGCCTCGGCCCGGTCGCGACCCTGTACGATCAGCTTGGCAATAAGTGAGTCGTAATAGGGCGGGATCGAGTACCCGTCATAGAGCGCCGAATCCATCCGCACGCCCAGACCGCCGGGTGCATGATAGGCCGTGATCTTGCCGGGGCAGGGTGAGAAGTTGGGCAATTTTTCCGCGTTGATCCGAACCTCGATGGCGTGGCCGTTGATTTCCAGATCGTCCTGGCCGAAGGACATATCCTCGCCAGCGGCAACGCGGATTTGTTCGCGCACCAGATCGACGCCGAAGATGCCTTCGGTCACCGGGTGTTCCACCTGCAGACGGGTGTTCATTTCGATGAAATAGAACTCGCCGTTTTCATACAGGAACTCGATGGTGCCCGCGCCGATATAGTTGATCTTGGCGACTGCATCGGCACAGATCTTGCCGATCTTCGCGCGTTCTTCGGGGGTGATGCAGGGGCCGGGGGCCTCTTCGAACACCTTCTGATGGCGACGTTGCAGCGAGCAGTCGCGCTCACCCAGATGAACGGCTTTGCCTTTACCGTCGCCAAAGACCTGAATTTCGATATGGCGCGGCGTGGTCAGGTACTTCTCGATGTAGACCTCGTCATTGCCAAAGGCGGCTTTGCCTTCGGCGCGAGCGGTCATGAAGGCGCTTTCCATCTCATCCGCCGTCTGCGCGACTTTCATGCCGCGCCCACCACCACCGGCAGTGGCCTTGATAATGACGGGATAACCGAATTCCTCACCGATGCGCTTGGCGTCCTCCAGCGTCGGAACGCCGCCGTCGGAGCCGGGAACACAAGGAACACCAAGGGCTTTCATCGTGTCCTTGGCGGTGATCTTGTCACCCATCACGCGGATATGTTCTGCGGTCGGGCCGATGAAGGTGATGCCGTGGTCCTCGACGATCTGCACGAACTCGGCATTCTCGGACAGAAAGCCATAGCCGGGGTGGATCGCCTGTGCGCCGGTGATCTCGCAGGCCGAGATGATGGCGGGCACGGACAGGTAGCTTTGTGGGCTGGGCGGAGGGCCGATGCACACCGATTCGTCCGCCATGCGCACATGCATCGCGTCACTGTCGGCTGTTGAATGCACGGCGACCGTTTTAATCCCCATCTCGCGCGCGGCGCGGATGACGCGCAGGGCGATCTCGCCTCGGTTGGCAATCAGGATTTTGTCGAACATGGGCCCGCCTTACTCAACGATGACCAGAGGGGTGCCGAATTCCACAGCGTCGCCGTCACCGACCAGAATACGCTTGATGGTGCCCGATTTGGGCGCGTGGATGTGGTTCATAGTTTTCATCGCTTCGACGATCAGCAACGTGTCGCCTTCGGACACCGATGCGCCAACCGAGATGAACGAAGGCGCGCCCGGTTCGGGCTGCATATAAACGGTGCCCACCATGGGCGAGGTCACGGCACCGGGATGGCTGGCCGGATCTTCCTGCGCTGCGGGGGCCTCGGGTGCGGCAGGGGCTGCTGCTGCAGGGGCTGCTACGGGTGCAGCAGCGGGAACGGCCATCTGAACCGGCGCGGCCGCAGCCTGGGTCATACGGCTGACGCGGACGTTCAGGCTGTCTTCTTCGCCATACTCGCGTTTGACCTGCAATTCGGTCAGGTCATTTTCGCGCAGCAGTTCAGCCAGAGCTTTGATGAATGCCACGTCCGCTTCGTGTTTGGTGTCTGTCATGAGTGTCCTCGACGGTTCCCCTTTGGCCCGTCTGTGCGTTGCGGGCTTTGGTCTGATTACGCAGCGTTATAAGCCAAGCGCACTGCCATGAAAAGCGCGTCTCGACCTGTCGCGGTGCGGTTTTGGTCGAGTAATTCAAGCAAAAAGTCGCTAAAGCGGCATTCCAGAGAGTTTTGCCACAAGTTCAGGTAGTTTTCGGGCGCCGAATTTCTCAAGCAGGCGAGCGCGGTAGGCTTCGATAGTGCGGTAACTCAGGCCCAGTTCGGCGCCGATTTCCTTGGCGGATAGGCCGCGGCATGAAAGAATAGCAACCTCGCGTTCGCGCTGAGTTAGCTCGACAAGAGGGCGTTCCTCGGAGATGTCTGAAAAGCTCCAGATCCCGTGGCGGAACGGGTCGTCAGGGGTCAAGGATCGTCCTCGCGCGCGGCACCAGAACAGATCGCCATTGCGTCGACGCATGACTCGTTCATCCGTGTAGTAGCCTGTGCCGCGCATCACCTGCAGGCTGCGCGCGCCGATCCTCTCCCAATCCGCGACTGATGGGTAAAGGTGCAGCAGCGGCATACTGCGGTACTCTGTCTCTTCCCCGCCAAACGTACGCGCGAATTGCAGGTTGCAGCGCCGGATGATCCGGTTCTCCAGCTCTACAAGGCCAATGGGGGCGTATTCGAACGCAGGGTCACTCATTCTTGCATCGTGCCGGGAATTGACACGGAATTGAAGGGGTTGGGCTCAGAAACTGACGGTTGGGGCGCGAGCGTGCGTTCTGTCAGAATTGTTAACTATGTAAATATAGATTGAAAACTGGTCCTTAAGTAAAAGTATTTATTGAATAGTTCTGAAAATAGAAGGTAGGTTAGTCGCGAAATATGCCTTTGGGGAGGGGCCAAAACATGCGCGATACACTGACAGGTAGCCGAATTCGCGAGCGGCGTCTGATCGCGGGGTTGCGGCAGGCGGAATTGGCCCGAAAGGTCGGGATATCAGCGTCTTATTTGAACCTTATCGAGCATAATCGCCGAAGGATCGGGGGCAAGCTGCTTGTTGACATTGCATCGGCTCTTGCTGTCGAACCTTCGGTGCTGACGCAGGGGGTCGAAGCCACCTTGATCTCGGCATTGCGGGAAGCGGCGGCGGATGCAATCGGACAAAACGCCGAAATCGATGCGGTTGAGGAGTTCGCGGGGCGGTTCTCCGGTTGGGCAGGTGTGCTAGCACAGATGCATCGGCGCGTAGTCTCGCTGGAGCGCACAGTCGAAACGCTGTCGGACCGTCTAACCCATGATCCGCATCTTGCGGCTTCGATGCATGAGGTCTTGTCGACCGCCGCCGCCATTCGTTCGACCGCTGCAATTCTGGCTGAAACTCAGGAAATCGAGCCGGAATGGCAGGACCGTTTTCACCGCAACCTGCACCAGGATGCAGAACGGCTTGCAGACAGTTCGAAATCGTTGGTGACTTATCTGGACGATGCTGACTCGGCGGATGACCGACGCGGCGTACCATTGGAGGAGGCGGAGGCTTTTTTCGAGGCGCGCAGCCACCATTTTCCTGAAATCGAAAGCGGCGGCAGCAGTAGCGAAGTCGATCTTGAGGCGCTTGATTCCGCCGCGGTAAAAAACGTGACCCGCGCGTTTCTGGATGTGTATGCACAGGATGCGCTGGCGATGCCGTTGGAGGCTGTAAAGGCTGCACTTAAAGGGTCTGAACCTGACCCGCTGCAGCTGTCGCAGCAGTTTTCGGTGGATATTGCGACCGTCTTGCGCCGGTTGGCTGCTTTGCCGCCGGGCGTTCTGTCGCGACCGACTGGGTTAGTGATATGTGATGCCTCAGGCAGTATTCTGTTCACCAAGGCGGTGCCGGGCTTTGCGATGCCACGCTTTGGCGAGGCGTGCCCGTTGTGGCCCTTGTTTCAGGCATTAAACAGACCTCTTGTGCCCATCCGAAAGCGGATTGTTCAGCTGGGGCGTTCAGCGGCCGAATTTGACTGTTTTGCCTATGCATGGCCGCAAGCGGCTTTGGGCTATGACGACGCACCAGTGTATCGTTCCGTGATGTTGGTGCGATCAGTGGATGAAGGCCCTCAGGATGCGCAGAATGTGGCTCGTGTTGGCCCCAGCTGTCGCGTGTGTCCGAACGCTGAATGTGAATCTCGTCGTGAACCGTCAATTCTGAGCGAAGGTTTTTGACAGTTTCCTGACAGACGGCGTAAGCTGGCCTAGACAGGTTTACGGATGGGTAGCCCGTCACGGGGAGGAATACTACAAATGAGCCGTAAGGTTCTGTTAATTGAGGATGAGCCGAACATTGCCGAGGCTATTCGGTTTTTGCTGACGCGCGAGGGTTGGCAGGTTGAAACGCATGCCGAAGGGTTGGACGCATTGCGGGTTATCCAAAGCGCCGACCCTGATCTGGTTATTCTGGATGTCATGTTGCCGGGCAAGAGCGGGATGGAAATCCTGCGCGACCTGCGCGAGCTTGAAGACTTGAAGACCTTGCCGGTTCTGATGCTAACCGCGCGCGGACAGCTGCGGGATCGCGAGATGGCCGAAAATGCCGGAGTCAGTCGTTTCATGACCAAACCGTTCTCGAATGCCGAGGTTTTGACCGCGGTGCGGGATTTGCATGCTCAGGCTACGCGGTCATGAGCATTAGCGAAGATCGACGGCCTCAGGGTGTTCGGCCTTCGCTGTTTTTGGAACGTCAAAGCTATCGCCGTCGCCGGCTGTCGGATGCCGCTCGCTTTTTGCCGATTCTAGGCGCCGCTTTGTTTGCCATCCCATTGCTGTGGCCGGGGTCTGATGAGGCAGGAGACGGCATTCGTCTATCTTCGGCCATTCTTTATATTTTCGTATGCTGGGCCGTTCTGATTGGCATCAGTTTGGTCTTTGGTTTTGCAGCCAGACGTATGGCCACTCAAGACGAAACCGATCAGAGACCAGATTAATGGCAACGCTTAACGTCCTGATTCTGGTGTGTTTGGGCTATGTTGTACTGTTGTTCTGTGTAGCCTTTGCGGCCGACAGGCTGGCAGCTGCAGGCCGTGGGGCGTGGCTGCGATCCCCCTTGTTCTATACGCTGTCGCTGTCGATCTACTGCACCGCCTGGACATTCTATGGCGCGGTGGGGAACGCTGCGCGGTCGGGGTTGGAATTCGTGACGATCTACCTTGGTCCCACGCTGGTCATGATCAGCTGGTGGTGGGGCCTTCGCAAACTGGTAAGGGTGGGGCGCAGCCAGAGGGTGACCTCGATCGCAGACCTTATTTCTTCGCGCTACGGAAAATCCAACACCCTGGCGATTTGTGTGACCGTGTTGGCCGTTTTGGGGGGCACGCCCTACATCGCCTTGCAGCTTCAGTCCATCACCCTGTCTTTCTCGATTTTCGCCGAGGCCGATCCGACAGGTCTTTATCGCGAAGGATCCAGTGTGTTTTGGGTCGCTGCCGGATTGGCAGTCTTCGCGATTCTGTTCGGAACACGGAACCTTGACGCCAATGAACGGCACCACGGGGTTGTGACCGCCATCGCGCTGGAGTCGGTGGTCAAGCTGTTTGCCCTTCTGGCTGTTGGAATCTTTGTGGTTTGGGGCGTCGCGGGCGGGCTTGGTCCTATGTTGGACCAGATCGATTCGTCCGAAATCGGTCAATGGAACGTGGATGCGGGGCGCTGGACTACTTTTGTGTTTCTGTCGGCCGCATGTTTCGTCTGCTTGCCTCGAATGTTTCAGGTCATGGTGGTCGAAAATTCGGACGAGGCGCATCTGAGGACAGCCGCATGGGCGTTTCCTCTGTACCTGCTGCTGATGAGTTTGTTTGTCGTGCCCATCGCAGTTGTGGGGTTAGATCTTTTACCCGAAGGATCAAACCCTGACCTTTTCGTACTCACCGTACCTCTGTCTCAAGGGAATGAGTGGCTGGCGATGCTCTCGTTCATCGGCGGGTTCTCGTCCGCTACATCCATGGTGATTGTCACTGCCATGGCGTTGTCGACGATGGTGTCGAACCATGTTGTCATGCCGATCTGGCTTAGCACGCAAGGGGGGGCAGGATCGGTTTCGGGGGATGTCCGGCATGTTGTTCTTATGGCGCGGCGGATATCCATTGCAGTCGTCATGGCGCTTGGGTTTTTTTACTACCGTTTGTCCGGTGGCGGTGCGGCACTGGCTTCTATTGGCTTTATAGCTTTTGCCGGAATTTCCCAGATTTTGCCTGCCCTTGTGGGTGGTTTGTTCTGGCGCGGGGCGACTCGGACAGGGGCTCTTGTCGGGTTGACCGTTGGGTTTGTGTTGTGGATTTACACCTTGTTGCTGCCGGAGATGGGTGGCGGGTTCATGTCCGGTGCCATCATTCAGAACGGTCCTTTCGGTTTGGAGTGGCTGCGTCCTCAGGCGTTGTTCGGGATCGAAGATATGGACCCGATCGTGCATTCGGTCATGTGGTCACTGTCTTTGAACACGGTGGCGTTTTGCGTGGCCTCGCTGCTGAGTTTTCCCAGCCCGCTGGAGCGCTTGCAGGGTGCGCAGTTCGTCAATGTGTTCGACCATTCCGTAGCGCCTCGGGGCTGGAGCGGCTTCGTGGCGCAGAGCGAAGATCTGATGATCATGACCCAGCGTATCCTGGGCGCGGGGCCGGCGCAGGATTTCTTTCAGGCCGAGTCGGAACGGCAAGGTGGACGTTCCAGTCTGCCAGAGCCGACACCTGCCTTTCTCGAACGGCTTGAGCGAGAGCTCAGCGGCTCTGTCGGCGCGGCGACGGCGCATGCGATGATCGGGCAGATTGTGGGCGGCTCGTCGGTCTCGGTCGAAGACCTGCTGGCTGTGGCCGATGAATCGGCGCAACTGTTGGAATACTCCAGCCAGTTGGAGACAAAGTCGGCCGAGCTGACCCGCACGGCGCGCCAGTTGCGGGATGCGAACACAAAACTGACTCAAATTTCTGAGCAAAAAGACAATTTTTTGGGCCAGGTCAGCCATGAATTGCGCACGCCAATGACTTCAATCCGGGCTTTTTCTGAAATCATGCGCGACACTGACGGATTAAGTCCCGAGGAACAGACGCGCTATGCTGCGATCATCCACGATGAGGCGCTTCGATTGACCCGACTGTTGGATGATCTGCTGGACCTGAGCGTGTTGGAAAGTGGCAGGGTGAACCTGAACATGGGGGGCGATACGCTACGCTCGGTTTTGGACCGGGCCGTCTCGAGCGCCCTGGCTGGATCAAGCGCTGGTATCGAGGTGCGGCGATCCAAGTCCGCCGAACGTATTCCGCTTCACACCGACCTGGATCGGCTGGGACAAGTCTTTATCAACCTAATCTCGAATGCGCAGAAATACTGCGATGCGGATGAACCTGTGCTGACCATCTCGGCTCATGACGTTGGTGGGCAAGTGGTGGTTGATTTTGCCGATAATGGCAGCGGCATCCCTCCGGAAGCTCGTTCAATGGTGTTCGAGAAATTTGCCCGTGTGAGCGGTGAAAAGGCCGGAGGCGCGGGCCTGGGTCTGGCAATTTGCCGCGAGATCATGCAGCGGCTGGGGGGCGAGATCACCTATCTTCCCGGTCAGGGCGGCGCTGCGTTCCGGGTTCGCGTTCCATTGGCCTACCGTCAGGCCGCTCAGTAGTGGGCGCGTAAAGACATTCGTAACCTCAGCTGGGTTAGACCGGATGTCAGGCACAGGAACGAAGGGCGGTTTTGGGAATGACGCAACCGGTCGGCACGGCGTTGGCGCGCAAGCTCTCGGCAAGTCAGGAGGAGCGGGGTGACAAACCGCGCTCTGTTCTGCGGGCTCTGCGATTGGCATTCGCACGAGCGGCAGGGGATGTGATGAAGCTGCCCCTGACGGTGATCGGCGCAAAACAATCATGTCGACCGGTGGATACATTGGCTGAAGTTGCCAAGGATGACTGGCTTTTCGTGCTGTTGGGAAATGGGGATGGTGTTTCAGCGGCCGTGTGCCTTGATCCTGGCGCAGTGTCTGCAATCGTTCAGGTGCAGACATTTGGGCAGGTCATGTCGGACCCGCCTTCCGCGCGCGTGTGCACGGATACGGATGCGGCTATGGTCGCACCTCTGATCGAAGAGGTACTGACCCGCGCGTCCCGTATCGTCGAATCCTCGAGCGATCAGGCCGGTTTGACGGGGTATGAATACAAGGCGCGTTTGCCGGACAAGCGCACGCTGACACTGGCTATGGTCGAAGATATTTATGACGTATACGAACTGACGGTCGAGCTTGGCGGAGGTGTGCGACAGGGACAGATTTCCCTGTTTCTGCCGGATCGTCAAAAAGATGGTGACCTTGATGACCCAGACGAACAGGTCGCAGGCCCCAATCTCGAGCAGTCGTCGGGCGTATTGCGAGCGGAGCTGAACACGGTGATCTGCCGTATGTCGTTGCCCTTTGCGTCATTGTCTGGGTTATCGGAAGGTGATGTTCTTCCGCTGGTCGGGGCGCGTGTAGACAAGGCCGAAGTCTTGACGATTGACCGATCACGGGCTGCTGTGGGTCGCTTGGGCCAATGTGGCGGAATGCGTGCGGTGCGATTGAACGAACACGAAACTATACCCAGCCCGCTAAACGCGGCTGAGCATGAGTTTCTTGAAGCCCGGTCGCCAACGGCGCAGTCCAAACCCGAGCATGATCTTGAAACAGATATTGTTCCGATCACCCCAAAGGCACTGGAAACGATTGAGGGTGAGTTGACCCTGGGCGACTCAGATCAGATTGCAGCCGAGATTTCAAAGCTTGCGGGGCTGGATGGCAAACCCGACTAATGCTGCCTAGTCACTCACGCTGCGAAGTTGATCCAGCGCCGGTCTGAGGTTCTCAAGGGCGTAACCGGCTTTGGTGGTTGCATCCAGAATGTCATCCGTGCTCATCCGGTCACATTGCCCAAGGGCCCAAACAACCGAACAGCGCGTGCCCGAGGCGCAATAGGCCAGAACCGGGCCGCTGCAGCGTTCGGCAAGTTCGCGTTGAAGGGCGACGTTTTCCGGCGTCATCGTCTGGTGAGTCAGTTCCAGCACTTCGTATTCCATTCCAGCCGCGCGAACGGCCTGTCCAATCGCGTCAGATTGCAGGTCCATCGGAACTTCACTGTTAGGTCGGTTGCAGATAACCCGAACAAAGCCTAAATCAGCAATGGTCTGAACGTCCTCGACCGAAATTTGCGGCGAGACAGCGTAGCGGGGGGTAATTGGTCGAATCTCCATGACAATTGATTAGGCCGGGTTTGCGGCTCTGTCCAGTTGCGCCCCGACGACGGGTGCGGCGAACATCCCGGCAATCATGGCGATCAGGAACACCACTCCACCGATGCCACCATAGGTGACAGAGGCAATCGCGGGGCCGGGGCATAAGCCGGACAGACCCCATCCCATACCGAACATCACGGAACCTACGACCAGTCGACGATCCAGCTCGGGCCGGGACGCTTGCGGATACTTGCCCCCTGTCAATGGTTGACCGCGCGCGGCGATTTTCCAGGCGACCAACATCGGCAGGATCGCCCCGCCCATTACGAAGGCAAGCGTCGGGTCCCAGTTGCCGAACACATCCAGCCAGCCCTGCACCTTCGTCGTATCGGTCATGCCCGAAATCAGCAAACCCGCTCCGAACAGCGACCCAGCTAGCAAAGAGATCAGAACCCGCATCAAACCCATCCCAACATGTGTCGCAGCAGGTACAGAGTTACAGCACCTGAACCGATATAGATAAGCGTTGCCACGATACCGCGAAGCGAGAACCGCGATATACCGCAAACTCCGTGCCCCGAGGTGCAGCCATTCGCGATCCGGGTTCCGACACCAACCAGGACTCCTGCGATTATAACGACAGGCAGATTGCCGGTCAGATGAGTTTGCGGGGCAGGGGACATGAACAGCCACAGCACCAGGGGCATTCCGATCAGCCCCGCGACAAAAGCCAGCCGCTCGGCGGTGCGATCCGTGCTGTCGACCAGCCCCCCGAGAATTCCGCTGGCCCCCATTATGCGACCGTTCCCAAGCAGGTAAACTGCGGCGCCCAAGCCGATCAGTAGGCCCCCCGCCAATCCCAAAATCCACGCGATTTGCATTGTTCGCCCCCTTTCGACGCTAAAGCTTGTTGATGGGAAGCTTTAGAAAAACATCACCTTTTTCGTCCGCAGGCGGCATCTGACCTGCACGCATGTTGACCTGCAGAGACGGCAGGATCAGGCGTGGCATACCAAGGGTCGCATCACGCGCGTCGCGCATCTCGACGAATTCCTCGACTGGTCGTCCCTGACCAATATGCACATTCAGAGCTTTTTGCTCGCCCACTGTTGTCTCCCACGCGTATTCGTCCCGACCGGGTGCTTTGTAATCATGACCAACGAACACTCGGGTTTCATCCGGCAGAGACAATATTTTTTGGATCGATGCATACAGCATCTCAGAAGACCCCCCAGGGAAGTCACACCGCGCGGTGCCGAAATCCGGCATGAACAATGTGTCGCCGACAAAGGCCGCGTCTCCAATCACATAGGTCAGGCAGGCTGGTGTATGGCCCGGTGTGTGCAACACATCTCCGCGCATCTGGCCAACGTGAAAGCTGTCACCTTCGCGGAACAAGGCATCAAATTGGCTGCCATCGCGCTGAAACTCGGTTCCTTCGTTGAAGATCTTGCCGAAGGTTTCCTGAATGGTCACGATTTGGTCGCCGATGCCGATTTTGCCACCAAGTTCCTGCTGTAAATATGGAGCGGCCGAAAGGTGATCGGCGTGCACGTGGCTTTCCAAGATCCATTCTACCTTGAGGTCGTGCTTTCGGACGAAGTCTATGATCATGTCGGCCGAGTTGGTGTTTGTCCGCCCCGAGGCATGGTCGAAATCCAGAACGCTGTCGACGATCGCACAAGCTTGACCTTCGGGTTCCTGAACCAGGTAGGACACTGTGAATGTATCTGTATCAAAAAACGCTTTCACCTTAGGTGTCATTTTGCTCTCCGTACGTGCCTCAGTATTCATATATTAATTGCGGAATATAAGGCAATCAACAGTTCGTGACTTGATGTCTGTCAAGGCAGCTTAGGCTGGATTGGCATAGAATTTAAACAATCCGCAAAACCACGCGATGACCGGGCACTTGGCAGGCGAGTTTTCGCCCGTATGCGGGCTAAGATCGGCAAGTCTTAAAACGGTTACCTATATTACCTATATGAGGTTAATCAGACAGCATTTGGGAGGATGAACATGTCTACAAGCAATTTGTATTCCGAAGCTGAGCAGCTTGAAGCGAAGTTGCAGGGTGCCTGTCTTGAGACGCGGCTGGCTCTTCAACCCAGCGTGACCAAAATCATCGAGCGTATGCGTCAGCAAGGTGTCCACATCCCATCGCGGTTGCGGCGTTTGGATGCGGCGTTGTGCGAAGACGCAATGGAAGCGCGATTTGATAATCTGCCAGTCTAAGGCACATTCTCAACTGAACGAAATTCCAAGTATCACAAGCATCAGCCCGAGAACCGACAGGAAAAGCGAACCCAGGTTCCAAGGCAGAACGCCCTGAACAACGGCGCGCAACTCATCATCCGACAAACCGGACTTGCGCGCCTTCATCACCCGTAAAATGCACCAGACCAATCCCAGAAGGCCTGCGAGCGAGAGGGCAGCACCGCCCCATGTGATGATTTGAAACATGGTTCCCCACAAACGGTTCACTGATTTCCTCAGCGCTTATCGGATCGTACTGCGTCACACAAGCCTGACCATGGATTGTGCGCTTGCGGTAGGTGCAGAGGCAAGGTATCCCGCGAAAGCCGCTGTTACAGCATCAAACCGCAATCGCTGAGAGAGACGAAAATGGAAGATATGACCGAAGATCAGGCCACCGCCAACTATCGTGTGACAGCGGGTGAATTGCGCCAGTTCATTGAACGCTTCGAGCGATTGGACGCTGAGAAAAAAGACATTGCTGAGCAGCAAAAAGAGGTCATGGCCGAGGCCAAGGCGCGCGGCTACGACACCAAGGTCATGCGTAAGGTTATCGCTCTTCGCAAGCGTGACCAGGATGATATTGCCGAGGAAGAAGCTGTACTTGAAATGTACAAAGAAGCGCTGGGCATGAACTGAGTAAGTCCGGGAAACTTACAGCCTAATTTAGCGGGCGACAGGTCCCTATTTGACCGAAATTGTAGGGGCAGTAGAGGTGGCATCTCGATCATTGAGGTGCAAAGAATGCGTTTATCGATTTTCTTGTCTACGGTCGAAGAAAGCGGACGCCGGTTGTGGTCTCCAACCGGTCGATATCCTGTTCGTAAAGCTCTGAAAACGCGTCCACAATATCCGAATTCCAGCCAGAAAGGTCGAGTTCTTCTTCGATTTTGTCCGGCTGCGCATTCTCTGTCAGAATCAGTGCAAGGGCGTCCGTGACCTCACCGCGAGTCAGGTTTGAATCTGGCTGCGTTAAATCTGCTGCCTTCTGCTTTCCTTCGTCCGTCAGCAAAGACAGAAGCAGATCGAATTCCTTGTTGATCGGAGTATCGTCCGGCAGATCCGCAATCGCGCGGATAATGTCGCCCCAAATGAACGGCGTGTCTTCGTTGCACCAAAGCGTTATTTTCACGTTGGGGGCAAGGTCGCGAATATCGTCAATCATACCGATCCAGCTGAGACAGCTCAGGTCAGTGTTGTCGATAACCGCCGCGCGTTCCGCTTCTGGCAATGACATTAACAACTTGGGGATGAAGCTCCCAAGGTTTTTTAGGGCCAAAAAGATCTCGACCTGATGGCCATGAAACGCGTGCTCGAGCAGGGCCATTCTTTCGCCCGCGCGTGGGTAAAGCTGCCCGTCCAAAAGAGTTGCTCCGCGATCACCAGCGAACTCGTTGCTCAGGAAGATCGCGCGTTGAGCGTTTTCGTCCGAGGGCAGCACATTTCGCAACCGATCCTCGCCTTTTGGGGTCAAAGAGCCCGAGTGCAACGCCTGAAACACCGGATTAAAAACTTGCCGAAATCTTCTGGGGCCAAAAAATCGGGTTCCTGTTTGGGACAGAGTTGTATTGTTGGTCTGTAAAGACGTGAGTAGCCGGCCTTCGTCGGTAAAAGCAGCACCGGCGTGGATGGCAACCTGCATCGTTGGTATACGTCCTTACGTCTTTGGCCTTGTCTGCTGGATTACAGTCTGAGCGTGGTACAGTCAAACCCGGGCTATTACAAAGCGCTTGCCCAATTGGACAAGAAGAAATCGGACTTTCCTTAAGCAAGGATGAAATTTGAGGCTTGCAGTCCCTCGCCAGAGCCATTAATCGACACTCAATGCCCCTATAGCTCAGCTGGTAGAGCAACTGATTTGTAATCAGTAGGTCCGCGGTTCGAGTCCGTGTGGGGGCACCACTTTAACATCCAGTTGCGTTCAATTTTGACTGATAGTAGCTTGTAGTTGCAGGATTTCTACTTTCGGATTGTCCGATGTTGTCCTGCCACGTGCGCTGTAATCTGCCCCCAAATGGGGTACCAAATTGGGGTACGTGCCACACGGTGACTGGAAGGTACCCCCAATGCCTGTTTTGAGCGACGCACGGATTCGGGCTCTGAAACCTAGGGAGAAGCCCTACAAGCAGGCCGATTTTGACGGGCTTTATTTGCTGGTGAAGCCGAACGGTTCGAAACTCTGGCGCTTCAAGTATCGTTGGTTCCAAAAGGAAAAGCTGCTGGCGCTGGGCAAGTATCCAGAAGTGACACTGGCCGATGCGCGACGGAAACGGGACGACGCCCGCAGCCTGATCGCAAATGGCGAAGATCCTTCCAGCGTGCGCAAAGACAAAAAAGCCAGAGAAGAGGCAGAGAACAACGCTACCTTCTCCAAGTTGGCGGCAGAACTGCTGGAAAAGAAGCGCAGCGAAGGCCGTGCCGAAGCAACGCTGACAAAGACCGCCTGGTTTCACCGGCTACTTTCCGCAGACATCGGGAAAATGCCGATCACGCAAATAACAGCACGGGATATTCTGGTTCCGCTGCAGAAGATGGAAAAAAAGGGCAATCACGAAACCGCCGTACGGATGCGGTCTGCTGCCGGGGCCGTCTTTCGCTATGCCATCGCCCTGGGACTCGCGGATAACGATCCGACCTATGGTTTGAAGGATGCCCTGATCAGGCCCCAAGTACAGCACCGCGCGGCAATCACTGATCCGGCGCAGGTCGGTGCATTGCTCCGGGCTATCGACGGGTTTGCTGGTCAAAGAACTACGCGCCTCGCGTTGCAACTGCTCGCATTGACTGCCCTGCGCCCCGGAGAGTTGCGAATGGCGGAGTGGGATGAGATCGACGAGGCCAGAATGGCGTGGACCGTTCCGGCACATCGCGCCAAGATGCGGCGGCCTCACACAATACCGCTTTCCCGCCAAACCTTCGATCACTTGAAGGAACTGCGCGACCTGACGGGTTGGGGCAAGTTGCTCTTTCCATCGGTGCGTTCATCCAAGCGCTGCATGAGCGACAATACTTTGAATGCCGCGCTGCGCCGCATGGGATACGAGAAGGACGAGATGACGGCGCATGGCTTTCGGGCAATGTTTTCCACACTGGCCAATGAGTCCGGCCGCTGGCATCCGGACGCCATTGAGCGAGCCCTCGCCCATGTGGAAAAGAACGAAATCCGCCGGGCATATGCACGCGGAACACACTGGGATGAGCGAGTTGATTTGACACAGTGGTGGGCAGATCAACTTGATAAGATGAAGAAGGAAAAACTGGGACATGATTGAATGTGAACAAGCCCCGGTAAAACCTACCGAACAATTGATCCAAGCTTGGGTCTATCAGAGCAGTTGGTCCCTCAAAGACGCGGTCCTACTTGCGTTGGGCATTTCGCCGGATGATGCCGGAGCCGCAAAGGAGCTGGATGACCACAGTGCGCTACTAACTAGAACGAAGCGGTCGGGTGAACGATTTGGCGCGCCTGTTTTTTGGCTTTGGTGGGCAGAGCGCAACAACCTACCGTTCCATGCAGATTGGTGGCTAGCCATCACACCGGAACGCCCGATCGTATTTGACGGTCAGCATTTTGCGCATCGAAGGAAGGAAATTCTTTCCCCTGAATACGCTGGGCAGGAACGGATTCTGATCGGGGAATGGATCCGAAAACCTTATTGGACAGCCCGCGAGGCAATCGATTTGTCGCTGAACTTTAAGCCATTCCGCACAGAAAGCTGGCGCGGTAACGCCCCGGAAACCGGAGAGACGATACGTGAGCGTGACGACAGGTTCCTGATATTGGAAAGGGCGTTAGAGATCGGGGAAATCAGTGAGAAGGCGCCTGCAAAGGACTATCTGCTTTGGCTGGCGAAAAGGGGGTATTATGTGTCCTTAGCGTGGCGGCGTGCTGTGGGGATGCCGCCTCACGATGGCCAGCATCCGGATACCGTTGCCGAGAATGCGGAAATCATCGCGGAGAACGAAAAACTTCGAGATATGCTGCGAGCGAAAGATGAGCGCCTGTCTGCTTTGGACGCAAAGCTTGAGGCCTCTTCCTCCCCCGAAAACAGCCGGGCGCAAAAGTCTGCAAGCACTACACGGATCGCAACGCTTCAAAAAGCCCTCATTGCATGCGCAGTGGACGGTCACAGTTATACGCCCATCCAAAAACGCTCTGACGTGCCGAAGCAGATTGCGGACAAAGCTGCTGAACTTGGCTGCGGGGTGGATCAGCAAACGGTTCGTAGGCTTCTAAAGGAGGCAAGTGAATTGCACGTCAACAGCAACTATTGGAGCGACTGAACCCTTAAAAATATAATTCACATCGTGGATCCACGATCGGACTTCGTGGATAATCGCTGCACAAGACCGGACCTCGTCAGCCTTGGACCATCTGTAACAAACATAGATGGACTACGATGCAATTTGACGATCTTCCCAACGAAGCGCTGCTGCGCGAAAAGCAGATCCTGCACCCTCACGGTCCCGTGCCTGTATCCCGTTCGACGTGGTGGGCAGGCGTCCGTGCTGGGCGCTTCCCTCAGCCTGTACGTCTCGGGCCTCGCACAACAGCTTGGCGTGTTGGTGATATCCGCGAACTCTTGCGGGAGGGCGCTTAATGCACCAGCTCCCGAACCTTTCTCTTTCCCATAACTGGGCATCTCTGAATGGGGGTGCCGATGGCTAAATTCAGCTACAATTCTGCTATAGGGGATCTGTTCGCAGATCCCTCTACTGCCGGTTCGCAACCGCCTGCGTATGACACCAATCAAGGCGGGGTTCAGACTCAAGTTCAGCTTCATTCCAATCCGCCCGCTCTGACGCCAGTGCAGGTTGCTGCATTGGAGGCGATAGAAGCTGAAAACCTCGGCGAAGACGAACGTTATCTCAAAGACGTTGAAGTGGCCAAACGCTTCGGCATCGCTCGCCAAACAGTTTGGAAACGCGTGGAGCTTGGCGTTCTACCCGCACCGATCAAGCTGCCTCCAAACAGCAGTCGCTGGCGCCTATCCAGTCTGCTGTCGTTTGAGAAAAAACTGGCTGAAGCATCACGCCAAACCAAAAAGAAAAATCGCAAGTCGGGGCGCGAAATATGACACGGGCCCACTACAAGGTGAAGGTCTGCCAAGACCAAGTCTATTCGGTAGATGAACTGTGTAAAATCTACAATGTTCGCCGCAATGCCATCACCGACTGGATGAAATCCGGCCTGCGGAAATCAGACGATCTGCGTCCTTTTATTTTTCGTGGGGCTGAGCTGCAACGCTACCACAATGGCCAGAAGCGCAAACCGCTCGCTAAACTGAAACAGGGTGAGTTCAATTGTTTGAGCTGCGGCAGCGCATGTTATCCCGCTCCACAGTCGATCTCGCTGATGACAACCTCCAGTCATAGGTACATGGCGGTGGGCGTCTGCGCTACCTGCGATGCCCAGGTAACAAAGTTACTGAAAGCGTCAGAATACGACAGAATAGAAAAATGCCTTATGTCGGGTACCAGCCTGGCTCTGATAGACGAAAGTAATTGTGAGATCCCAGCTGATACCGGGAATAAACCCGGCTTTCGCGAGACGGTTTGGTACCCTGAAATCAAATATTCAGGAAGTTGCCGAACTCGAAACAGCGATTGCAAGTATGAAAGCTGGAGTGTCGAGTTTCGGTGCGTTCGTACCAAAGGAGCTGGTGCGCTCTATCCTTTCAAAAGCAGAGAGAATTAGCGTTGGGGGAGAGTCGCGCGACGTTACCCTGATGTTCGCCGACCTTAAAGGGTTTACGCGCCAGACCGAGGGACTTGAACCAGAAGTTCTGATGCCTGCTTTGTCCGAGTATTTCGAAGCAATGGAAAAAGAGATATCTGGTAATCAGGGTACAGTGGATAAGTACATTGGAGATGCCATTATGGCTCTATGGAACGCTCCGCTCGATGATGCTGATCACCCTGTTCACGCTTGCCGAGCAGCTTTGGCGTGTTTGCAGGCTGAGGCGAGTCTCAATTCTGATAATGGAGCGTTACCGTTGCGTCCGTTGCAAACACGTTTCGGCCTACACACAGGTCGCGTAGTTGTCGGCAACGTTGGGTCTCTTTCGAGATTGCAATACACAGCACTGGGTGCTGCCGTAAATTTTGCTTCCAGACTGGAGGGGTTGAACAAAGTTTACGGTACAAGGATTCTCGTGTCGTCAGATGTGGCCGTTCATGTCGAGAGCATGTTTTTGCTGCGCGAAGTTGACCATGTTGTGCCTGCCGGAACTAGTTTTCCTAGTCGTATCTTTGAACTAATCGCGGAAAAAGATGATGAGAGTGGCTTTCTGGCAAGCGTAGCCAAGAAACGCGAACTCGAAGAATGGCGTGTATGCTATGACTTGTATCAGTCTGGAAAATGGGCCGATGCATTAGAAGCCCTCCAGACGCATCGAGAAATTGCAACTAACAAGCTTGTTGTAGATGTCTTTATCGAACGTTGCAGCCGTTTCGCGTTTAAACCACCGGCCGCTTGGGATGGCGTTTACCGTTTCGAGAAGAAATGAATTTGCAGCGCATGAAACAACCATCCTGATGGGTCTCAGGCCAATGATGCGCTTACAATCAAAATGGGCCGGTCAAATCCGACTAACCAAAAAACGGACATTGCTTCAGGTAACGGCGTTCGTCGGTTGTGAGCTCAAAAAAGACATCGCATTTGGTGATGGATTCCGATGAAAAAAATCGCCTAAATGCTATAGATTTGGCGCCAATCAGTGCGGCATGCTAGCATTCGCAAGAGATCGAGGTTTGAGGTGAGCCAGACACGGGGGGCACCATGTCAAAGACGCTATATGAACGTCTGGGAGGAACGGATGGTATTCGGCGAATAGTCGACGTTCTGGTGGACAATCACTCTAAAAACCCAGTTGTCGCTGCACGATTTGCGGGAACTGAGATGGAGCACCTCAAACAAATGGCAGGAGACTTCTTCATAACTGGTTCTGGCGGGCCTGAGATCTATACGGGCAAGGATATGGTTGCTACGCATCGGCACATGAACATCAGCGGAGATGAGTTTGTCGCAGTTCTGGACGACGCCATGAATGCCCTAAAGGCCAACGACGTCGGCCAACGGGAACAAGAAGAGGTCTTATACATTCTATATAGCCTCAAGGACCAAGTTGTAGGTATCTGAATTTCGCCACAACCGCGTAGAGTCGGCAATCTTCAAAATCTTCAATCAAAGCTTGTTTTCCCCGCATGGTGGTCGTTCGCGAAATTTAGACCAACGTCTTCCTTGAGCCCAGTACTACCGCTTCGGTGATTTTGCGAGCACGGTAGATACGGTGCGCGTCTTTCTACTTCTTGTGATCGCGATTGCGCCCAGCACTAAGGCACATGCCAAAGCTTGAGGTAAAGAGATGGCTTCGCCAAAGGCAAGATATCCCACGGCAAACATCGTGGGCAATTCGATGCTTCCGACGACCGCCGTTTGGGAAGCCCCAATGACAGGTGAGCATATCGTGTAGATAAGCTGGGGCACGAAAGCAGTAACCAGACCAATACCAACAATGAAAAGCCAATCGGATTGTTCCCTTGGGAGAAGCTCTCCAACCTCAGCACCCAGGATGAGCGGTGCGAGGCCCAGTACAGACCCCAGAGAAACTGACGCGATGCGTGCCAACGGCGTAATCCGTGACAACCTATGTACCAGGACGCAGATTCCGAAGCCAAACCCAAATGGGGCGGCAAGGGATAGCAGCAGCGTCGGTAGATGTTCCGCAGCCACTGACGCAGGCGAGCCAGCAATGACAGCAGCCACCACAATCAGGCCAGCGGCCAACACGGCGCGTCGCGTGGGTGCATCGCCAAAAACAGCCCAAGCAATAACTAAGGTGAACACCGGATAGGTCATGTAAAGCACACCCACTGTCGATGCGGGCAGCTTCTCCAGCGCCGTTACATATCCGATCCAACCAAGCCCCATTACGGCTCCGGCGGAGAGACCCCAAATGATCTCTCGCCATTCTTTTCGGTGCCCGATGAGAACAGGAAGCAGAAGAAGAGCCGCAACAATGTATCGGTAGAATGCGACCGCATAGGGTGCAACGCCCTGATCGGTCAGGCTGCGGCTAAAGTAGGGAACCAGCCCGAAACAGATTGATGCAAAAAGAACACCAATACCCGCAAATGCGTAAGGGATGGGCGTTCGATTTCGCGCAGATGCCGTGGCCATAATCTGGAGCTATCACGCATTTGCTTCTTCGTCTTTAGAGATTCTACGAATGACTGCTTTGTCCGCACAGCGGTCACTAAAGCATGCATCTGCGATTGATCAGATTATATACTTCAATGTTCAAACCTATAAAGCTGGCTCGTTGCCAGATTGATCCCAAAGCTCGTGTCATACTAACGACTATTTTTTTTGAGGGCGTAGCTTTGTTCGAGGTCAAAATTGACTTCTAAATGGTGAATCGTCGTCGCAAGTACACTGCAAGTGCAGGCGAGGCAATTTTGCCACTGGGGGTACTATTCGGGGTATCGTATGGTATGTGTTTATGTTTTATACTTTAAAAATATATATTTACTTTGGTTTGTGTATTCCGTGTGGGGCACCACTTCCCTTGTCAACTCATTGATATACATCGGCTTCTTAAGAAAGCTGCGCAGGCAACGGACATTTCAATGCCCTACTGTTTCAAAAAGAACGGCACATACTATTCCGAACTAGGAGTGCCACAGGAACTCTCACACCACTGTGACTCACCGAAAACCACCTACTCTGTGGGGATCCGTTCGGCTTCAGTGGCAACCCAACGTGAAAGACGGGCTGCGGAACAACTGGACGAGTACGGGTCCCACTTGCGGGTTCAGAGTGTGGATCGGCCCAGGAAGCACCGTTTGAGGGTTGCCTTGGGCGGTTAAGCTGGGGAAAACCCACCGCCCGTGAGAGAGACTATGAAGCTCTCGGGCACAGTAGGCATCTATGGCTTGTTTTCAGTGCGTTGCCGACTAAGCCCCGATCAATTCCTCGTCTATGTTGCCATCCATGCATTGTAGGCGTGCTTAGTCCGTCGACCGACGATCAAGTTTGTGGTCTTCGTAAGTGGAGTTTCATCTCTAAACCGAGATTCATTTGCCGAGATGGACAGCACAAAGGGCGTTAGCAAACGAAGAGAGCGGTCTATTCGAGTGCGCAACTTGAAATTCTTTGCCTAGTCAAATCGATTCAGATTGCGAGATGTTTGAAACAATATTCTAGAGGTTGCGTTTTTTAACACTTCAGGTCGCCGAAAGCGCATTGTACTCATAGCCTTGTGGCCGTATTGAGATTTTCAGGACCGAGTTAGGCCCGACACGCTCGCCCGCGTGGTGGAATGGTAGACACAAGAGACTTAAAATCTCTGGGCCGGAAGGCCGTGCCGGTTCGAGTCCGGCCGCGGGTACCAACTTCTTAGGCGACAGCAAGATTTGCGCATGCCTCAGAATAGCCTGAGGCCTTTCGCCTCGCTGTCGTAAATCTGGGTGTCCGATGGATGGTCCTCGGCCAGCCGGTGCACTGTCGCCTGAGTGAGTTTCGTGGTCATCTTTGATCGCCGCTATAGGCCATGTTTCGATTGGATCCTGAGAGACCTCAGGACGCGCTATGAGACGACCAGTTTTGTTTTCTTGACTGCGCGGACCTTCGGCAGGTGCTATTAAGTCATAAAATGATTTAACAACAGAGACTTAAAATGCATCTCCCTAAGGCTTTCGGGCTCGATCCCAGCCATCCGCACCATTTGTCATACCGGAAAGCCAAGCTGCCCAATAAGTCGCCAGATATCGCGGTTGGCTTCGGATAATTGGGTGACAACTTTTTCAATTTCCCGCATGGCCTCGTCATCGACTGTGTCTTCACGTCCCAGTCTGATGTCGGTTTTTCGGTCAGCGATGCGCATAAGAATCGTTTTTGGATTCCCGCTGTCTGGATCGAAGGAATAGATGCAGTGATTATACCTATTCCGGATGCCAGACAGTTTAGACAGGCGGTGTGTGTGCTCGAGTATCGGGTCCCGTATTTCGGCAGGCCGCCCTTCCATTTTGGCCAGACGTTCTACAAGGTCGATGC
The DNA here is from genome assembly GCF_040371315.1 of Ruegeria sp. HU-ET01832. Classification (NCBI taxonomy): domain Bacteria; kingdom Pseudomonadati; phylum Pseudomonadota; class Alphaproteobacteria; order Rhodobacterales; family Roseobacteraceae; genus Ruegeria; species Ruegeria sp. HU-ET01832. The sequence goes on along the minus strand of NZ_BAABWL010000001.1, from coordinate 781,059 downwards.
GCGCCCTTGTTGTATTCAAGGTTAAAAAGATGATGACGGCTGTGTCTTTGGGCGTGCCAGACAGGCCGGCGATTAAATGGATCAAAAGGCTTTCGGTGTTGGTCCACATATAATTCAGCCTGCCGACAAGCAGGATGAGACGATCGAAACGGGCTTCAAAATCTTCAGTCAATTGTAGTGTGCTGCGCCTCTTGCGGGGCGACCTCAAAAAAGAACTGTGCCGCCGCGGTTCGGTTGCTGACACCGATTTTTCCCGCGACATTGTGTATATGTAACTTCACCGTATGTTCAGTGATCCCAAGATTTGATGCAATAATCTTGTTGCTTTGACCTTTTGAGACCAATCGCAACACCTGCTTTTCCCTTCGCGTCAGTTTGGAATAAAGCGGGTGCGGGTCTGTCGACTCAACCGAATGTTTCTGCGTTGGAGAGGTTGAGTTGCACACTGAGTTGGCGAGAAAACTGGGAAGATAAAGTTCTTCATGTAACAGAAGGCGAAGGATCGACCGCCACGCGTCAGGTGCAATATTCATCGGAAGGTAGCCTATGTCCCCATGTGCACCGGGATCCCAACGGTCAAATACAAACCGAGCCGCATCCTCCTTGCGATACGCAAATACGAGGCTACCTAGCCCTGCACTGTCCTTATAGTGTCGCGGACGGGCTAGAAAATCTTCTGTCAACATCTGGTCAACAATCAGAATTCTTCCGGGACCATTGTTTTCCGCGCCGTAAATTGGCAGGGACGCAATCGATTCGAAGCGATGCGTAGAGACACCAAATTCAGATTGAACACTTTCGATGGTCTGCTCTGAATAAAACAGTTCCTTGCCGATGAAATTGATTGAGAATTCTTCCAATAAATATTGACTATTCAGGGTATTATCCTGAAGCGGAATGTTCATAACCTCCCCCTTATCATTACCACGCCACACAAGCGGCGAAATCATTAACTGAACATTAGATTAATATTAACTGAATATTAACGCACTTGGGGAGATGACCATAGAAGAAAGTAGAATTTTCTTCCGTGTCCAGTCGTTCAATTGTGAAGAGTTCTAGAACTTTCGGATAGGCGTCATCGGTGCGATTTTCCAAATTAAATCTGGATATTTGCGGGAAGTAACTTGCAGGTTTTAAACCAATTTTTTGTTTCGTCTCGACTGCTCGCTGATGGCCAATCGAAATTTTTGCATTACAAAATATAGAGTTAACCGTTCTAGCGCTTACGGCTAGCTATCCAGATCACCTTACTGCTGCAACCATGATTGCACTCCAATTTGCGGAGTTGAATTTCCTATTGCGTCTGCTCATCGCGCATTTTCGCGACGTTTTTCTTCAGACGTAGTTTCGGCTTGGCCGAGAAAGGAGGGTGGGAGAGGAATCACTGAAAAGACACGCACCCATGCGCGGTTTGCGCCTGCGTGCCTCATTGTTTCAACGCGCCAGTCACCGTTTTGGAGATGAATGACGGTCCGTGCGCTCAGTAAGTGGAATTATTGATATGAGTAAACGTCAACAACCGCATAACAGCATCACTGACATTGATGAAGTTAACATCGGTACGGCATATGTTCCCGTGGACGCAGATGTTCACGTTGATGACGCCTATATTGAAGCTGATCTGACTGATCAGGACACCAATGTCGAAAATGAACAGGGTCAAGGCCAGGATCAAATCCAGGGTCAGGCGACCGTGGTCGAGAATGGACAGGGTCAGGATCAGGGACAGGGCCAGGATCAGGGACAAGGCCAAGACCAGGGTCAAGGTCAGGACCAGGGCCAGGGTCAAAGCCAGACCAATGGCAACAATGATAATTCGAACTGGGTCAACATCGACTTTGGCGATGCCGAGCCTTTGGGCCGTGACGACGATCTGGTCGACGTCGACGTATCCGGCGGGTCGTCGATCGATGATGTGATCACTGTTGGAAACGATTTCGACTACGATCCGGGCGACGATTTGAACCTGGATATTGATCTGAGTGGTGAGGGCAACGACATGTCCGCCATCAACCACCAATACGCCAATCTCAGCGACGATGATCATCTGGGATCGGCTGCGGTAACCAATACCGGTAGCTTTGACCAGAACGGCAACGCGCGCGGCGGCTCAGCGACAGCCGATGAGGGCATCAGCACGCATTCCGACGGCGGCAATTCGGGCCAAGGTGGCAGCACCCATGCGGGGAATGCCTCGGGCAATACGACTGGCGGCGATGCATACGCACTGGGTGGTCACACCGGTGATGCCGATGGTACCGGTGTCGGTGGTGACGGTGGTAACGCGGGTGATGCGTCTAATGTCGGTTTGGGCGTGGGCTTGTCTGGTGCGGAATCCAACGGCAGCAGCAGTGCAGGCGCAGGTGGTCAAGCTATCAGTGACTCGGCCGCGCATAACAGCGGCGCTTCGGTTTCCGATGGCACCAGCGTAGCCGGAGAAGGCGGTAATGCGGGATCCGTCGGCTTGGGCCTGGGCCTGGGTCTCTCAGGCGCCGAGAACGGCGGTCTGTCCAGCGGCGGAGATAACGTATCGCACGCTGGTGCGCTGGGTGCTGGTCAGGGGACCAATGACTCTGACGCAAACGGTGCAAATGGTGGCGACGGTTATGCCGACACCGATGGTGTCGCGATCAACGCCGGAAGCAGCGAGACCGAGGCCAATGACGCAGACGCCGGCAATCTGGGCCTTGGGCTTGCAGGAAGCCTGGCTGGCAGTGCGGCCGATGCGGATACCGGGAATGGCACGGGTGCAAGTGGCACTGGTGGCAACGGTAACGGCAGTGGCGGTACCGGCGGCAACGGCAACGGTGCAACCGGAACGGGCGGCAGCGGTAATGGTGCAGCTGGAACTGGCGGTGCCGGAACTGGCGGCGCGGGTACCGGTGGTGACTCGGGTCAGGTTGACGCAGCTCTGGCGGCTTTGAATCAGCAGAATGGTCTGATTGGACTGAATGCTGGTCATGCTGATGCCAGCAATGGTGGCGGAGACACAAATCACGGTAATCCTGGCACCGGTGGCGTTGGTTCGGGCGCAGTCGGCTCTGGCGGCGATGGCACAGGTGCCTTCGGTTCGGGTGGCGACGGAACTGGCGGTGGCGCCGGTGGCGGTGACGGGACCGGTGGCGTTGGTTCGGGCGGCGATGGCTCGGGCGGAATGGCAACCGGAGGTACCGCGGGTGCGACTTCTGGCGCGCAAGGCGTTGGCGATCAAACCACGACTGGCCCGAACGTCACCCAATCGCCCGGCGATGTGAACGGAACCGCGAGCCTGCCGCAGAACAACAGCGGTGACGGTGGCGCGGCCGGTAGCAACACCACCGACGGGTCGGCAACAGGTACCGGTACCGGAACCGCGACTGCCGATGGTTTCGGTGGCGGTGGCGGCGCGATCCAGCAGGATGCGATGTCCAGCGGCACAGGTGCGGGGTCTGCTGATGCAACCAACACCGCAGGCGAGGGCGGCGACTCTGGTCTGTTCTCGGTCGCGGATACGGACGGGTCTGCAGACAGTCTGGCAAGTGCCATTGCAGGGTATGGCGGTGACGCGATGTCCGACAATGACGCAACCTCGACGGGCGCGGGCAGCGCGACCGGGTCGGCCATGTCCGGCTTTGGTGGCGGCGGCGGCGCTGGTGCCGGTAACGGCGGAACCAGTGGCGACGCGATCGGCACTGCGACCTCGGGTGCGACGACCGGCGCAATGGTCAACGGCGGTGACGCTGCGGGTGCCTATTCGGGTGCTGGCGGGACCGGTGGCCATGCAGGCGAGTGGGGCTCTGGCAACGGCGGAGACGGCATTGTGAACGGCGAGTCCTATGCCTCGGCGGCTGCGGTGGTCGACACGTCGGCGTTCAACCAGTCGATTGTCATGGGCGCCAACGTTCTTGGCAACTCGGTCGACACAACCATGGTCGGTGGCTCGATGACCTCCAGCTTCGCCAGCGACGACGCCGACGCGTAACTTGCGTGGTGGCCGGGTCAGAGCTTGGGTTTCCAGGCTCTGACCACTTCTGAAAAACTGTCGGGGCCAAGGACAGATGGCCCCGACTCAACTTAACCCAAGGCAGTTGATTTTGAACGCCGCGGGAAAGGAAATTGAAATGTCGTTTGATAGTATCAGTGAGACGATTGCCCATTTCATCGGAACTTTTGATCTGACGACCGAGCAAGCTCGGTTGCGAGATCAATATCAGGAATTTACTGCTCTCAGGCGCAAGGCTGAGATGGAAGAGCTGGAAGAAGGTGCTGCCGTGAAAGTACGGGCAGACCTTAACCTTGACCCCGGAAAATACGACGCTTTGCCCTATGCGCCATCGGTTAGTCATACTGACATTCCGTTGGCTTCAAACCCGCAACCGTTGGGGCCGGTTCCCGATGGTCCATTGCAGACTGGCCCGGGTCCCGATCAAGTGCTTCCCGATACGGCGATCGCGTCGACCTCGATACCGATCTTGGTCGCGAAACCGGTTTTGATCCCCGAACTGATCGGCTCGGCTGTCACCTATGCGATTCAGACATTGGACCTGAACGACAACGACACCATCGGTCAGGGGGATTTCCGCGATGTGGACTCATTGGTGCAGCAAGGTCAGGAACTGGCTGATGTTGCGCTTTCTCTACACGCGGTATCGTCCCCATCCTTTAGCATTTCCGATTATCAGTCGATTGAGCATCTCGAATCGATTGTTGCCGAGATGCAGGCCCCGTTCGAAGCCCCGTCTGAGGATGCGACTGTCCACCAGTTCCAGGGCGAAGAAGCCATGGGAACGATTGTGAACGGTGAAAATGTCGAGGAACTTCCGGATTTTCTGGAATTGGTCCCAAGTCACCATCTTCCTGATGAAGAAGACGACAGTGACCACCCTGATTTGTTGCCAACTGAGTGGGATCAATCAGACGATGCCGATTTTGGCGATGGTCACACCGTTACCGCGGGGGGCAACCTAGCGATAAACGAGGTCGCCATTACCGTCGGTTGGGTCGATGCGCCGGTAATTGCGGTCGGTGGGCAGTCGGTCAACCTAACCGTCGTAAGCCAAGTGGCGATTGTCTCGGATGTCGACGAAGGGCCCGAGGATAGTCAAAGCAAAACCACAGTGGTTCAGTCGTCAAGTATTGCAGTGGAATCCAATGAGGCGTCCTGGCTTGATGATAATGTCTCGGAAGAGGGACAGGATCCTCTTGTCGCGATCACTTGGATTTCGGGTGATCTGTTCGTCACAAACTTCGTAAAACAAGAAATCAACGCCACTGATATCGACCATATTGAAACCCAGATCGACGCCACAACCAGCCTGTTTGTGTTGGGTGACAACGATCTGGTGAATGAGGTCAGCGTCGTTCAGCTCGGCAGCTATTACGATCTAGTTTTAATCGGCAGAGACATGGTTTCGGTGGATTTTGTCCATCAGACGATTGCGTTGGTGGATGACGATGTGGTCTCGGGGGTGATCGCCGAGGAAGACAATGACAACCTTGTCATGAACCACGTGGAACTGACGACCATTGGGGAAGACACTCATGAAGAGTTGTCGGAAACGCTGGCCGAAGTTTTACCTCTTCAGGAGATGGATACCGACGCTTTGGAAAATGCACTGCTGAACGATCCTCAATTTGCGGGGATGGAGCAGGTGCGGGTTCTTAAAATCGAAGGTGATCTGGTGCAGGTCAACGTCGTCGAACAGGTGACTACCCTGCAGGACCAGGATGATATTCACATACAAGGAGGGAATGGTGCCATCGCTTCAGCGCTGGGTGCTGGAAATGCGGTGCTGAATGCGGCGAGTATCTCGACCATCGGAGTGGACTCGGTCGTTATGGCATCGGAAGGCGAATATTCGGACGTCGTTCTGCATCAGGCGAGCCTGATTGACACCCAAGACGAAGATCTGGGTACAGAGCTGGCCAATGAAGCCATCGCGATCCTGATGCAGGAAACATCTGGACCGGGGAAGTCAGACCTTGCCCCGGGGCACAACAAACTGACGCCCTCTGAAATGGCCAGCGTGGATGATGCGCTGTCCTCAATGTTAGCTTAATTTCCCAGTTTTTTTACGAGTGAACCGAAAGTCTGAGTATGTCGAGAACGTTTTCGTCGCGTCGCTCTGTCTTTGCCAGTCCTATGGACGGCGGGGGTGGGGCCAATCCAGTCAAATCAGTTGCCGCACGAACGGCGACGGCGTCCGGCATATTGCCCGAATTACGATTAAGCGAAGACATGCGTGTGCGGCCTTTGAAAAAAGGGCCCGAAAAACCGGAAGCAAACAAAATCAGAGTGGACCCCGATCAAAGGTCCGAAACTGACGAAATTCAGAAACGCGCTGAATATTCCCTTCGGCGCGCTACGTCGCAGCCTGATCAAGGTCACAGCACTAATGGCTGCGATGCTGGGGTGGCCGATGCTGAAGGGTTCGGTCCTGAAACCGCCAGAAAGGAGACCGCGCGGGTCCCCCCCCTGTCGCGCTCCAAAGGCGGTGCGAGTATTGGCACCACTATCGAGGCCAAGGCGAACCAACCTTTGCCGTTGAAGAAAAGCGGCGGCGGAGATGGTAATGGGCCACCCCAGACCTTTCACAAACGCACCCCGCCCGAGGATTTTCAGCGTACCCTGCAAGTCTCGCTGCGTGCTATTCTGCGCAACCTTGCCTTTGTACTGGTCCTGACCTGTGCGACGAATATCCTTATTCTGGCGATCCCGATTTACCTGTTTCAGATCAGTGACCGCGTGCTGACCAGTCGATCGCTGGATACGTTGATCATGCTGACCGCGATCGTGGCTGGCGCTGTCATCTTTCAGTCGGCCTTCGATGCGGTGCGTCGATTCATGCTGATGCGTACCGCGGTCGAGGTTAATGCGCGGCTGGGTGCTCCGATCCTCAGCGCGGCCGCTCATGCTTCGTTGCATGGCACAGGGCGCGAATATCAGACATTGGGTGATCTTCAGCAGGTACGAGGTTTTCTTGTATCGGGGACTTTGATCTCGTTTCTGGACGTGCCATTTGCACCGTTGTTCATCCTTATGATCTTTCTGGTTCATCCCCAGCTGGGCATGATCGTGATCGTCACGGCGGTGTTGTTGATGGTCATTGCCCTTATCAACCAACGTATGACCGCCGGACCCTTTGCCGAGGCCAACCGGGCGCAATCCATGGCCAACCAGCATTTGGATTCGATGTCGCGCAACAGCCAGATTATAAATGCTCTGGCCATGATCCCCGAGGCCGTGCGTATTTGGGGCCGAGACACTGCGCAGTCACTGACGTGGCAAGTGCGGGCACAGGACCGGAACGTTATTTTCGCCGCTATTTCGCGAGCGGTGCGTTTGCTGACACAGATAGCCATTCTGGGGTGGGGGGCATTTCTGGCCCTGCAGGGCGAAATCACGGGCGGGATGGTGATCGCGGCGTCGATCATTGCCGGGCGGGCTTTTGCACCCATCGAAGGCTCCATCGAAGGGTGGAACGGTTTCCTGCTGACACGTGGGGCTTACGGGCGGATCAAGAACTTGCTGTCCAACTCGGCGCTTCAGTTCGAGAAACTGCGCTTGCCGCGGCCAGAAGGGCGGTTGGATGTGGAACGGCTGCTTTTTGTTCCCGGCGGCACCAAGCGCGTTGTATTGAATGGGATCAGCTTTGCGCTGAATCCGGGTGAGACTCTGGCGATCATTGGCAACTCGGGCGCGGGTAAGACCACGTTGGGTAAAACACTGGTCGGATCGATTTTGCCGACGTCCGGCAGCGTGCGTCTGGACCTGATGGATATCCGCAACTGGGATCCGCGCCAATTCGGCGAAAGCATCGGCTATCTGCCGCAGGATGTGCAGCTGTTTCCGGGCACCATCAAGGACAACATTGGCCGTATGCGCGAAGATGCAACGGACGAACAGATCCACGATGCTGCCGTTCTAGCTGATGTCCACAACATGATCGCCACGTTGCCCCAAGGGTATGAGACTGTTGTAGCCGCCGATGGCTCGCCACTGTCTGGCGGTCAAAAGCAGCGGATTGCCCTTGCGCGTGCCTTCTTTGGAAATCCGCGGCTTGTGGTTCTGGATGAGCCGAACTCGAACCTTGATGTGGCCGGAGATCAGGCGCTGGCACGGGCCATCGCTCAGGCCAAGGAAAACAAGATTACGGTCGTGGTGATCACGCAGAAGCCAACGCTGTTGAACGTGGTCGACAAGATCATGCTGCTGACGGATGGACGTGTTGCTTTGTTCGGGCAGCGCGAACAGGTGCTGCAACAATTGAACGGCCCGCGCAAACAGGCCGGGATTGAAGGCCAGCAGAAAGGGGATGCGTAATGAATGATCTCGTGCCGGTCAATAATGACCCCAAGGACCCAACTGTCTGGTACGCTGAAGTACCGCGCTCGATCAACCGATTGGTCGTAGTTGGTTTAGTCATGCTGGTCGTCTGCTTTGGCGGCTTTGGCGTCTGGTCTTTCAGCGCACCGCTAGCTGCTGCGGTGATTGCGCAGGGAAGTTTCGTGGCCACTGGTCGCAACAAGATCGTACAGCATCTTGAGGGCGGGATCATTGAAAACATCAAAGTGATTGAAGGCCAGTCGGTTCAGGCGGGGGAAGTGTTGATGACGCTGGACCAAACTTCGGCCGAGGCCAATGAACGAGAACTGTTCATTCGCAAAATCCGCTTGCAAGCCATGTCTGAACGTCTTGAGGCCGAACACAATGAGATGGATCAGTTGGAGTTTTCCGCCGAGTTGCTTTCGGCCACTGACGATGTCGAAGTCATGACCATTCTTGATGGCCAGAAAATCAGCTTCGAAGTATCCCGCAAAACCTTGCTGAATGATATCGCATTGTTGGAACGCAACATGGAGGCCCTCAGGATCAGGTCCAGCGGGTTCGAGGCGCAACTGGACAGTATGAAACGTCGCGCGGAAATCCTGCAGGAAGAATTTGAAACCAAAAAGTCTTTGTTTGACAAGGGCTTGGTTCGAAAGGGAGATTTGAACACGATCCGTCGCGTGCAGGCTGAGGCGGAGGGACAGCAGGCGAGGCTGGCGGCTGAGACGGCGGAAATCAACCAGATGTTGCTGAAGTATGACGAACAGATCACGCGGACACGTTCGGCCTATCGCGAAGCCGCGTTGGATGAGTTGGGTGTGATTGCAGCCGATCTGGAAAGTGTCCGCGAAAAGGCACGTCAGGCGCGTAGTGTTCTGGATCGTGCCGTTGTTCGCGCACCAGTCACTGGGACTGTTGTAAGGCTTCACTATCACACACCTGGGGGCGTGATCGAAACTGGCGAGCCTATTGCTGAAATCCTACCTGCCGATGCGCCCCTTATCATCGAGGCGCAAATTCCTCGAACTGAAATTGACAGTGTGGGCAAGGGCCAGAACGCTACAGTGCGTTTGGTGGCGCTGAACCAACGCACGACGCCAGTACTAAGCGGTGAGGTGTTCTATGTCTCGGCGGATGCTCTGGTCGAAGACTCGTCAGGAACGCCTCAAGAAGTATACTTGGCCCGGATTTCACTGGCCCCGGACGAGATTGACCGGGTACGGGGCTTTATCCCCACACCGGGTATGCCTGCCGAGATCATGATTCAAACCGAAGAACGCACTTTTGCGGCTTATATCGCCAAACCGGTGACGGATAGTATGTCGCGAGCCTTCCGCGAGCATTGATCACGGGTGTAGGGTCTTCAACCTACACCTTCCAGTTTTCGCATGTTATCTTGATGGGAACACCAACAGGAGAAACGCCTATGTCCTTAACCGTGAAAGAGATGATGGAAGCCGCGAACGCCGCTGTTGAACGGATAGATATGGCCCGCGCGACCGAAGTTCTGGGGCAGGGTGGTTTACTACTGGACGTACGTGATGGGGCTGAATTGCAGAAAACGGGTCGGGCTGCAGGCGCGCATCACATCTCAAGGGGGATGTTGGAGTTTCATGCCGACGATGCGTTGCAATCTCATGACCCCGAGCTGCGTAAGGATCGTCCCATTGTTCTGTATTGCGCAGCCGGAGGGCGTGCGGCGCTGGCGGGCAAGTTGTTAAAGGATATGGGATACGCGCAGGTTTATAACCTGGGTGGATTCAAAGACTGGGTTGAAGGTGGCGGCGACGTCGCGGGCTCCTGAAGCGAATGACTTGAAGCTGAATGTCAAAGGATCGACGCGGTAACAGCCGCGCCGGTCGCTTTTGCGGACTTTCTCCTAGGCGTTCAGGAAGGCCCGAACCGAAGCCTCGAATTCACGCGGTTTTTCGGCGTGCAACCAATGTCCCGCCCCGGGTATTTTGGCGAAACGCCCAGTTGGAAATAGCGCCCGGATCGCGGGGCGGTATTCGGGCAGCACATAGTCAGATTCAGCCCCGGAAAGAAACAGGGTCGGTTTGTCCCATGTGCCTGTCAGCTCGGGAAAGCCCATGATTTTCGGCATCTCGGCAGACAGAGTGTCCAGATTCAGCAACCACCGTTGACCCTTGATGTCCAGCGACTGTGTGAAAAAGCTCTGTAAGGCTTTCTCGACACCTTGTTCGGCCAGTTGCTGTTCGGCATCTGACCGACGCGTGACAGATGACAGGTCAACGGCGCGCATTGCCTCGATGAACTGGATCTGGCTATGCGTATAAGTAACGGGCGCGATGTCAGCGACCACCAGCTTGCGCAGCTTCTCGCCATGCAGCAAGGCCAGCGTCATGGCCGCCTTGCCGCCCATCGAATGACCGAGCACATCCGCCTGTCCACCAAAATGATCGATCACCTCTGCCAGGTCATCGGCCATGCTCGGGTAGTCATGTTGTGTCGTCCACTTACTGTTGGAGTGGTTTCTCATGTCGACGGCCACGACCTGTCGCTCATCAGACAGTCTGCGTGCAATGACACCCCAGTTTCGACCCGAGCCATATAGCCCATGGGCAATCAGCAAAGGCGGGTTTGAAGTCGGTTCACCATGGATGATCGTGTTCAGCATGTCCGTGTGATACCTGTCGTGCCGACAAACAGCCAGCCCCATTGTGGCGCGTGTCCGGCCCGGATACAGTGCCGCGGCAGGAGGTCCCGATATGGCGCAAAACCCCGACATCCAAACTCAAATCGCGCAGACCGTGCAGTTGTTGCGCGACAAGTTGGGTGTGCAGGACAAGACTCTGACGGCCTCGGTCAGAAAAGCCAAACGTCAATTGCCCCGGCGCATTTACAAACAGGCGCTGCTTTTGGCCGATGCCGAGCAGATGGCGGCCCATCCCAAGCTGAGGCTAGTGCTGGATACGCCCAAACTGGCCCGCGCGTCAGAAGAGGTGCAGGATCATCTGACCGGCATCAATCTGGCCGACCGCAGGCTGGGCTGGTTTCTGGGAATGCTGGGTGGGTTGGCTTTCAACTTGTTGGCCCTGTCGGTTCTGCTGCTTGTGTTTCTGCGGTGGCAGGGCTTCATATGAAAAACGGCGCCGCTGGGGCGCCGTTCAACTTTTTGATATCCTGACATTCTACAGGTTCGGATAGATCGGGAAGCGCGCGCACAGTTCGGCCACTTCAGCCTTGACCTTGGCTTCGACCGCGCCGTTACCTTCTTCGCCATTAGCGGCCAGACCGTCGACCACTTCGATGATCCAATCCGCGATCTGGCGGAACTCGACCTCACCAAACCCACGAGTGGTTCCTGCGGGCGAGCCCAGGCGAATGCCCGACGTGATGGTTGGCTTTTCGGGGTCGAACGGAACGCCGTTCTTGTTGCAGGTGATGTGCGCACGACCCAAGGCTTTCTCGGTCGCGTTGCCCTTAACGCCTTTGGGGCGCAGGTCGACCAGAACCACATGGGTGTCGGTGCCATGTGTAACCGTGTCCAGACCGCCTTTGATCAGCTGGTCCGACAGCGCCTGCGCGTTGTTCACGACCTGTTGGATGTAGGTTTTGAACTCGGGGCGCAGCGCCTCACCAAAGGCGACAGCTTTACCAGCGATGACGTGCATCAGCGGGCCGCCCTGAATGCCGGGGAAGATGGCCGAGTTCACTTTCTTGGCGATAGCCTCGTCATTGGTCAGGATCATGCCACCGCGGGGACCGCGCAGGGTCTTGTGGGTGGTGGTGGTGGCCACATGCGCATGCGGGAAGGGGCTCGGATGCTCGCCTGCTGCAACCAGACCTGCGAAATGTGCCATGTCCACATGAAGGTAAGCGCCGACCATATCGGCGATCTCGCGCATGCGGGCAAAGTCGATCTGGCGCGGGATGGCCGAGCCACCTGCGATGATCAGCTTGGGCTGGTGCTCTTTCGCAAGCGCCTCGACCTGGTCATAGTCCAGCATGTTGTCCTGCTGGCGTACACCGTATTGAACAGCCTTGAACCACTTGCCGGACTGGTTCGGGGCCGCGCCGTGGGTCAGGTGGCCACCTGCGTCCAGGCTCATGCCCAGAATGGTGTCGCCGGGTTGGATCAGCGCCTGGAACACACCCTGGTTGGCTTGGCTGCCCGAGTTCGGCTGAACGTTGGCAAATCCGCAACCAAACAGTTCTTTGGCGCGATCGATGGCCAGATTTTCGGCGACATCAACGAACTGACAACCGCCATAATAACGACGACCCGGATAGCCTTCGGCATATTTGTTGGTCATCACCGAACCCTGCGCTTCCATCACCGCGGCAGACACGATGTTCTCGGATGCGATCAGTTCGATCTCGTCGCGCTGACGTCCCAGCTCGGATGTAATCGAGCCGAACAGCTCGGGATCACGGTCAGCGAGGGATTGGGTGAAAAATCCGGTATCACGAAGATTGGCGTTCATGGGGGCTCCACATACTGGGGGGTAATTTGCGGATTTCCTATCGGAAACTGGCCAGCGGCAAAAGGCTTAAAGCGACGATTTGGCCGACTGCGGCGTCAAGACTGGCCTATCGGGGAAAGGTATGGTTGTTTCGGAACCAAATGTGCAGCACCGGAAACCGCAACAGATGATTCAGAGAATCGCTTTTCTTGCCAGCGACGCGAAAGTGGCACAAACCGCGCGCGACACGCTGGTCAGGCGTTATGGCAACGCAGCGCCGCGTGATGCAGACGTGGTCGTTGCGCTGGGCGGCGATGGCTTCATGCTGCACACGCTGCACAACATGCAGCATCTGGATACGCCTGTTTACGGCATGAACCGTGGCACCATCGGATTTCTGATGAACGAGTTTCATGAGACTGACCTGATGGAACGCCTTGATGTAGCGATAGAAGAGGTCATCAATCCACTGGCCATGCGCGCGATGGACCAGTCCGGCAAGATGCATGAGGCGCTTGCGATCAACGAGGTATCCCTGCTGCGGGCCGGTCCGCAGGCCGCACGGCTCAAGATCAGTGTGGACGGGCGGGTTCGCATGGACGAGTTGGTCTGTGATGGGGCGCTGTTGTCTACGCCTGCGGGGTCCACGGCCTATAATTACTCGGCCCATGGTCCGATTCTGCCGATTGGGTCCGATGTTCTGGCCCTGACCGCGATCGCCGCGTTTCGCCCGCGCAGGTGGCGGGGTGCTTTGTTGCCCAAGATCGCCAAGGTTCGGTTTGATGTGCTGGACGCGGATAAACGCCCGGTCATGGCCGACGCCGATTCTATCTCGTTCCCGGATATCGACTGGGTCGAGATCAGGTCCGAGCCTTCGATCCAGCATCGCATCCTTTTCGACCCCGGTCATGGACTGGAAGAACGGCTGATCTCGGAGCAATTCACCTGATTTTGCATGTCGATGGCAGATTTTTCGCTCTTTTGTGAACCAGTTCACAGGAGATTGATTAACCATGGATTAATGTGAACTTGCCCGGAGACACATCAACGGCGGGAGTGAGTGGCCGCCAACGGTGTTTTCGAAATGAACGCGCAGTTTTCGCGCTGGCAAGGGTAGGTGGTGCTACGCTTGTTATCGGATCTCCGGGCATATTTTAGAAAGTGGGCCCCGGGTACAAAACCCCGGGGTCAATTTCTTTTGGCAGGGGTCAGTTGACCTGATCCATCCTTTCCCACAGCGGTAGGCACATCTGTCCTACACGTGCTTCGATCGCGGCGGCAGCATCTACAGCCATATCTTCGCGCCAACGCGCGGCAGCAATCTGGACGTTTATCGGTTGTGGCCCGTTTGGTAGATCGGCCAGACGCGCTGGAACACTGGCGGCGGGAAGGCCAAGGAAATTCATCGCGTAGGAATAGACCGCGCAGCCCAGAACTTCGTGGACGCCTTCGGGGCCTTCGGTGTCACGGTCGGGGCCGAAAAAGGGTTGCGGCAGAAACGGTGACAGAATCAGCGGATAATCCAGCATGAATAGTGCCCATTCCCGCGCGTACTGTGTTCGCCTGGCCAACATACCGATCAACTCGGCTCCGGTGATGGGCGGAAATTCCTGGAAGTATACTTCAAAGATATCGCGGATGGTTTGCGATCCGGCGGCCTCGATGTCTGTTTTCAACAAGGTCAGAACTTCACCCATCAACGCGCGATACCCACCGCGCGCGCATTCGAACACGTCGGGTATGTTCACCTCTTGCACGTCATACCCCGCGTCCATCAGCGCGTCACGGGCGGTGTCCAGCGCTTTGTCGACCTCGGGGTGTAAATCATAGCCGTAGGTGTTCTTGGTAAAGGCAACCTTGATGGGCCCGTCGGTCTTTTCTCCGCGCCACGACATGGCAACATGAAACGGATCGCGGGGATCAGCCGCGATCAGGCTGGGCATCGACAGGTGCAAATCCGCAGCCGAACGGGTGATCAGCCCTTGCACTGACATGGATTGCGCCAGCAAGCCACGCTCAACCTTTTGACTTGGGTTAAACGCGGGTACGCGGCCCAGACCTGGCTTCACGGTCACCGCACCGTTGGCGGCCGCTGGAAACCGCAGGCTGCCGCCGATATCATTGCCATGCGCCAAGGCCCCGATCCCCGCCATCACCGCCGCACCGGCACCACCCGAAGATCCACCCGGCGAGATATGCCGTCCCCACGGGTTATACGTGCGGCCGTGCAGTTCGTTATCCGTGTCGGCACGAAACGAGAATTCGGGTGTATTGGTACGGCCGATCACAATAGCACCTGCGTTTTGCAGATTTCTGACGACCGGGGCATCATCGGGTGCAATCACATCCTTTAAAGCAACGACGCCGTTCGTGGTTGCATGCCCTCTTTGATCGATGTTGATCTTGATGGTGACAGGCACGCCGTGCAGTGGGCCGGGTTCCGCGCCCCCGGCGACTGCATTGTCCAGTTCACGCGCATGGCTGACGGCCTCGGTACTGAGGTCTTCGACGACGGCATTGAGGTCGGGATTGACCTGATGCATCCTGTCGATCGAGGATTTTATGGCGTCTTCCGCGCTGATCTCGCCCTTGCGGGTCAGGTTCGTCAGGTCGGTGGCGTTTAGACGCCATAAGTCACGTAATGTCATGGGGCCTCACTGTCTTAGTCAGACTGTAGAGGCCCCAAGGCGGGTTGCAAGGGCAGGGGTGCAGCAGCGCTGCACTGTGCTCTATTTCTGGGCGTAGCCGAGTGTTTTCAGGGCGTCTGTGATCTCATCCAGAATGGCCGGATCGTCGATGGTTGCGGGCGTTTTGTAGTCCTTGCTGTCGGCAATCGACACCATCGTCCCGCGCAAGATCTTGCCCGACCGCGTCTTGGGCAGGCGATCCACCACAACAGCCTGTTTGAAGGCTGCGACCGGGCCGATCTTGTCGCGCACCAGCTTGACCACATCCTGCACGACCTCACCGTGGTCACGATCACAACCTGCATTCAGGCATAGGAAGCCAACCGGCATCTGGCCCTTCAACTGATCGGTTACGCCGATCACGGCGCATTCCGCTACGTCGGGGTGAGAGGCCAGAACCTCTTCCATACCGCCAGTAGACAGGCGGTGACCCGCGACGTTGATCACGTCATCGGTGCGGGCCATGATGTATAGGTACCCGTCCTCATCGATCATGCCCGCGTCGCCGGTTTCATAGTAGCCGGGGAAATGCTCAAGATATGCGCTTTTGAACCGTTCTTCAGCATTCCACAGTGTTGGCAAAGTGCCGGGGGGAAGGGGAAGCTTTACTGCGATTGCGCCCAGCTCTCCGGCTTTCATGGGGTGGCCGCCTTCGTCCAGGATCTGCACGTCATAACCAGGCATAGGCTTGGCGGGTGACCCAAGTTTGATCGGCAGTTCCTCGATCCCAAGCGGGTTTCCTGCGATGGGCCAGCCGGTTTCAGTTTGCCACCAATGATCGATCACCGGCACTTTCAGTGCATCCTGCGCCCAGACGATCGTGTCCGGGTCAGCCCGCTCACCGGCCAGGTAAAGCGCGCCCAAATGGGACATATCGTAATTGTTGATCAGTTCACCTTGCGGGTCCTCGCGTTTGACCGCACGGATCGCTGTTGGTGCGGTGAAAAAGCTTTTGACCTTGTGTTCGGAAATAACGCGCCAGAACGTGCCGGCGTCGGGTGTGCCCACCGGCTTGCCTTCGAACACGATCGTGGTGTTTCCGTGGATCAAAGGCGCGTAACAAATGTAAGAGTGACCCACGACCCATCCCACGTCGGATGCTGCCCAGAACACGTCACCGGGGTCCACATTGTAGATATTCTTCATCGTCCAGTTCAGCGCCACCAAATGGCCTGCGGTGGGGCGAACGACACCTTTGGGCGCACCTGTCGTGCCCGAGGTGTAGAGGATATAGGCCGGGTCGTTGCCGGCGACCGGAACACACTCGGCCGGTTCGACACCGTATTGGAAGCCATGCCAGTTGAAGTCGCGACCTTCAATCAGTTGTGCAACCTCTTGCTCGCGTTGGAAAATAACGCAGAAATCGGGTTTGTGCTCGGCCAAATCGATGGCCCCGTCCAATAGGGGTTTGTAGTGGACAACGCGCCCGGGCTCCATCCCGCACGAGGCGGCGATGATTGCTTTGGGCTTTGCATCGTCGATCCGAACAGCCAACTCGTTGCTGGCAAAGCCTCCAAAGACCACCGAATGTACGGCCCCAAGACGGGCGCAGGCCAGCATGGCCTCCAACGCTTCGGGGATCATGGGCATGTAGATAATGACCCGGTCGCCTTTTTCCACACCCTTGGCCCGCAATGCACCGGCCAGCATCGCGACGCGATTGCGCAGCTCAACATACGAGATCTCGCGCTTGGTGTGGGTGATAGGGCTGTCGTAGATTATTGCCGTTTGCTCGGCGCGGCCGTTTTCCACGTGGCGATCCACGGCGTTCCAGCATGTGTTGACTTGGGCGTCCGAGAACCATTCGTAGATCGGAGCATTGTCGTCGAACAGGGCTTTGGTCGGTGGACGAACCCAGTCGATGCTTTTGGCGGCCTCCATCCAAAATTCGTCCGGGTTGGATTTCCAGCTGTCGAAAACGTCCTGGTAAGCCACGATGATCTCCTCCGATAGTTCAGTGCGCTTTGTGTAAAGTGGCCGAAGGGTAACGGACAAGCGACGCTTAAGTCGGAGCGTCACTTTATCGCAAAATATTTGCATATCTTTGGGAGTTGAGGTGCAAATTTTTGCAAATGCACTTTTTGGACGCAGTATGGTGGGTATCGTGGGGAATTTTTGCAAAGTTGCAAAGAGGGCTGAGCAAACAAGTCTCAGAATCATACCGGGCGCCTTAGCTGGCGCCCGGTTCGAATTATTGAGAGATCAGGTTACACGACTACCCGTAGTGGGTAACGGGCGTACCCGCTATTGCGGCCATGTTCAGCAACCCACGCGCGGTGATTGATGGCGTCACAATATGCGCCTTGTTGCCCATCCCCATCAGGATCGGCCCAACCTCCAGCCCGTCCGCCTTCATTTTAAGAATGTTTCGCACGCCACTGGCCGCGTCGGAATGCGCGAAGATCAACACATTCGCGGCACCCTCCATGCGGGAATTCGGGAAGATGCGCGAGCGCAGCTCGGGGTCTAGCGCAAGGTCAAGATTCATCTCGCCTTCATAGGTAAAGTCACGTGGCTCCGAGTCCAGAATATCCAGCGCCGCCCGCAGACGTTTGCCTGACCCTTCCGCCTGATTGCCAAACTGGGATTGCGAGCAAAAGGCGATTTTGGGTTCAAGCCCAAAGCGGCGCACGTGACGCGCTGCCCCGATTGTGCTTTCGGCCAGTTCCTCGGGTGAGGGCAGTTGCCGAACATGGGTGTCAGCAATAAACAACGGCCCGTCTTCCAGGATCATCAGCGACAGCGCCCCGTGCGGACGTAAGTCTCCGTCGCTCAAAATTTGTTGCACATAGTTCAAGTGCCAGCGGTACTCGCCAAAGGTTCCGCAGATCATACTGTCTGCATCGCCCCGATGAACGGCAATCGAGGCAATCGCAGTGTTGTTGGTCCGCATGATCGCCTTGGCCAGATCAGGCGTAACGCCACGGCGCTGCATCAGTCCGTGATATGTATTCCAATAATCATAATAGCGCGGGTCGTCTTGCGGGTTTACGATCTGGAAATCCTCACCCGGCCGGACGGTCAGACCCAGCCTTTCGCATCGGGCATCGATTACATCGGGACGACCGATCAGAATCGGGGTCTCGGTAGTTTCTTCCAAAATAGCTTGGGCTGCGCGCAGGACGCGCTCGTCTTCGCCCTCGGCAAAGACGATCTTGCGGGACGCGGCCGAGGCGGCCTCGAACACCGGTCGCATGATCAGCGCCGATTTGAAAACGGTTTGGTTGAGCTGTTCTTTATACGCTTCGATATCGGCAATCGGGCGTTTGGCCACACCGCTCGCCATAGCGGCCTTGGCCACCGAGGATGACACCACGCCCACAAGGCGCGGGTCAAAGGGTTTGGGGATCAGATAGTCGGGACCGAAGGTCAGTTGTTCACCCTTGTAGGCGGCAGCAGCCTCGGCACTGGTGGTGGCGCGGGCCATTTCGGCGATACCGTCGACACAGGCGATCTGCATCTCATCGTTGATCTCGGTTGCGCCAACATCCAGCGCGCCGCGGAAGATGAAGGGAAAGCACAGGACGTTGTTCACCTGATTGGGAAAGTCGCTGCGGCCCGTGGCGATGATTGCATCCGGCGCAACTTCGCGCGCAGCATCGGGCAGAATTTCCGGGTTCGGGTTGGCCAGCGCAAAGATGATCGGGCGGCTGGCCATTTTCGCGACCATCTCGGGCTTGAGCACATTCGGCCCGCTTAGGCCAAGGAACAGGTCCGCATCCCCGATCACGTCATCCAGCGTGCGCAGATCGGATTTCTGTGCGAACTGGTCCTTGTGCGGATTCATATCCTCGGCGCGGCCTTCGTAGACCAGACCGTGAATATCGCACAGCCAGATATTCTCGCGCTTGACGCCTAGCTTGACCAACATGGACAGACAAGCAATCCCCGCCGCCCCGCCGCCGGTCGAGACGACTTTGATATCTTCGAACGATTTGCCGGCAACGTGCAGCGCGTTCTTGGCGGCCGCCCCCACAACGATGGCAGTGCCGTGCTGGTCGTCGTGAAAAACGGGGATATTCATCCGTTCGCGGCAGATTTTCTCGACGACGAAGCAGTCGGGGGCTTTGATGTCTTCAAGGTTGATCGCACCAAAAGTGGGCTCTAACGCGCAGACGATATCAGCCAGCTTTTCGGGATCGGGCTGATCGACCTCGATATCGAAACAGTCAATATTAGCGAATTTCTTGAACAGAACGGCCTTGCCTTCCATCACTGGTTTTGAGGCCAGCGCACCGATGTTACCCAGTCCCAAAACCGCCGTCCCGTTTGAGACCACCGCCACAAGGTTGCCGCGAGCCGTATAAAGCTCGGCATTTTGGGGGTCGGCCTTAATCTCAAGGCTCGCTTCGGCCACGCCGGGTGAGTAGGCGCGCGCCAAGTCGCGACCGTTGGCCATCGGCTTAGTGGCTTTGATCTCTAGCTTTCCGGGCTTTGGATGGGCGTGGTAGTCAAGCGCGGCCTGCCGCAGGCTGGGGGTGTCAGACATTGGCGATTTATCTCCGTTCCGAAATTTGATTGACCGTTAAACCATTTTTTCCGGCTTGGCTACGTTACGTCATTTTGCAGCATGTTTTCGGCGACATGAGCGCGTGAGTTGCATTTCAATTCAAAGTAACTAGTTTCGAGCATCTTCGAAAACCTGTCTTTCAGACGCAAGAACAAAGGCCAGACATGAGCTTTAATGAGGATCTCCGGACTGATTCCAAAGGGCATATTTACTTTGGGCTTCCTGCTGCTCTGGCCGCAATGGCGCTTGTGTTGGTCGTTATCTCTATCTGGCCGGAACAGGCATCGCGTTTCAACCAAGAGGGCGGCTTGATCGAGACTGGCTCGGCTTTTGCTTTGCTGGCGGCGGGCTTTGCGGCGTTTTACCGCTTTCCCGGCGTCAAGCGCCTGTACATCGGCGTCGTGTGTCTTCTGTTGGCCGAGCGCGAGCTTGAAGCGGATGTCTACTCGGTTGGAACCTTTCCTCATACGATCCTCAGTGGTTTGGACGTGATGCTGGACATGACTGCCGTGCGCATAGTGCTGGCGGTGATCGTGTTGGGTGGGTTGATTTGGCACGGAATTCCGACGGGTTGGCGTGCTTTGAAGGCACGCGCGCCGTTTTTGCTTGTGTTTTTCCTGGCGGGGATGTCGGCGGTGGTCGCGCAACTGCTGGAAGAGGTGTCCGGGATGATGGGCGCGGATATGTCTCAGACCATGATACTGCGCCTGTTTGTGCTGGAAGAAACGCTTGAGATGTTCTTTTCGATTGGCATTCTGGCCGCTGTTCTGATCGGATGGCCGAAAGCCAAGACCGAAGAGACAGTGAATGACCAACAACCAGACCAAAGCTGAGATTCGTCTGCCCACGCAGGAGCTGCGCGACGATATCCCCTTTTTTACCAAGGTGCTGGGGATGCGGATGGATATGATCTATCCCGCCGATGACCCTCGGGTGGCGGTGTTTTCCGGCCATGGGCTGCGGTTGCGTGTCGAAAAGGACGCGCCGGAAAGTCCCGGAACTCTGCGCATACTGACCGATGACCCCGACAGCTTTGCCGACGGGCAGCGCAGCCTAGTGGCCCCGAACGGCACAAAGATCGAGATTGATGAGCTGAATCCGCCCATGGTCATGCCCGACACCGTTCATTCCTTCGTGGTGCGCAGGCTCAAGGATCAGGCCCCGTGGATCATTGGTCGCGCCGGCATGCACTATCGTGATCTGGTGCCTGACCGGCTGGGCGGATCGATCATCGCCAGCCATATCCGCATTCCTGATGGCGGGCCTGTGCCGGACATGGTGCATTTCCACAAGGTCGGGTTCCAACTGATCTTCTGCATCTACGGCTGGGTGGATGTGGTCTATGAAGATCAGGGCGACAAGATGCGCCTGACCGCTGGTGATTGCTTTATCCAGCCACCCGAAATCCGTCACCGCGTGCTTGAGGCCTCGGACAATGTGCAGGTGATAGAGATCGGCGTGCCTGCCGAACACGTCACCGAGATTGACCACGACATGGACCTGCCCACTCAGCACTACCGCCCCGATCGTGAATGGCAGGGGCAAAAGTTCGTCTTCAATCGGGCCGAAGGCGCGGATTGGGTGCCGTTCCGCCTGCCGGGCTATATCTGCCGCGACACCACGATTGCGGAAAACACCAAGGGCGTGGCCGGGGTGCAGGTGGTGCGCAAAGGGCAGGGTGATCCGCAATGGGCTGCCCACGACACAGATATCCATTTCACCTTTGTAATGAACGGCGCGGTCACGTTAGAGGGTGAAGGGCGCGAGCCATACCCGCTGGAACAGGGCGACGCGTTTGTGATCCCTCCGGGGATGCGGACGCGCCTGTCGGACCCGTCGGATGATGTGGAACTGCTTGAAGTAACGCTGCCCGGCACGTTCAACACACGGCTGGAGTAAGAATTGCGGCGCGCGGGGCTTCACCTTGGTGCCTCGTTTCACTAGAACAGTATTTTTCTGACCAGATGATCAAAAATTGGGGAATCGCCATGAGCCTGAAAGACGCAGCCCTCTTAGTCCGCGAAAACGCCTATGCACCCTATTCCAATTTCAAGGTCGGAGCGGCGATCCGATCTGCCTCGGGCGAGATTTATTCCGGATGCAATGTCGAAAACGTGGCCTATCCCGAAGGCACCTGCGCTGAAGCAGGGGCGATTGCCGCCATGGTTGCCGCAGGTGAGCAGGAACTGACCGAGGTTTATGTGGTTGCCTCATCGCCTCAGCCCGTGCCGCCCTGCGGGGGGTGCCGTCAGAAACTGGCCGAGTTCGGCAAGCGCGAAGTCAAGGTGACGCTGGCCTCGGTCGAAGGGTCTGAGATGAAAACCACCATCGGCGATCTGCTGCCGGGGGCCTTTGGCGCCTCGCATATGGAGTGAGCCATGGACGCCCGTTCGATCAATGCCAAGCTGCGCCGGGGTCAGGTGCCCACGGCCGAGGAATTGCGCTGGTTCGCGCAAGGTCTGGCTGATGGTGGCGTCAGTGACGCGCAGGCTGGGGCCTTTGCAATGGCCGTTTGCATGGGTGGTCTGGGCGCGCAGGGCCGCGCTGATCTGACCGTTGCGATGCGCGACAGCGGCGACGTTCTGACATGGGACGTGGATGGCCCTGTGATCGACAAACACTCGACCGGAGGGGTGGGGGATAGTGTCAGTCTGGTGCTTGCGCCTGCACTGGCTGAGATGGGAGCCTATGTTCCAATGATCTCGGGTCGTGGGTTGGGCCATACCGGCGGGACGCTGGACAAGCTCGAGTCGATTCCGGGCGTGACCACTCAGATCAGCGAAGATCGTCTGGCGCAGATTTTGCGCGAAACCGGCGCGGCCATCGTTGGTGCAACGGGGCAGATCGCCCCTGCGGACAAGCGGCTATATGCAATCCGCGATGTGACGGCGACTGTGGAAAGCCTGGACCTGATCACCGCGTCGATCCTGTCCAAGAAGCTGGCCGCCAGCCCTGATGCTCTGGTGCTGGACGTCAAGGTGGGTAGCGGCGCGTTCATGAAAACCCACGAAGATGCGCGCAATCTGGCACAGGCCCTGACCCAGACCGCGAATGCTGCGGGATGCCGGACCTCGGCGGTGATCACGGATATGAACCAACCTCTGGCCCCGGCGCTGGGCAACGCGTTAGAGATCTGCGAGGTCATGAAGGCCATGACCAACGGGCGCAACACGCCCTTGGCCGAAATCTCGGCCGAGTTGGGCGGCGTTTTGCTGGTTGATGCCGGGATGTGTGCGACCTTGGATGAGGGGCGCGAGAAACTGGCCGAAATTATCCGCTCTGGCCGCGCGGCCGAAAGGTTCGGGCGCATGATGGCCGCCGTCGGCGCGCCACTGCATTTCGTCGACAACTGGTCGCGGTACTTGCCCGAGGCCAGCGTGATTCTTGAAGTTCCTGCGCCAAGCACGGGCTATGTCACTGCGATGGATGGCGAAGCGTTGGGGCTGGCCGTCGTTGCGCTTGGCGGCGGGCGGCAAGTTGAAAGCGACGTGATCGACCCCGCCGTTGGAATTTCCAATATCGTCCGGCTGGGCGACAAGCTGGACAAAGGCGCGCCGTTGGCCGTTATCCACGCCGCGCGCGAGGACGCGGCGCAACAGGCGGCGCAGGCCGTCCTGCAGGCGATCAGCCTCGGGCCGGACAGCCCCTCGCTGCCGGGGATCGTGCATGAAAGGATCACCGCATGACCCGCGCGTTTCTGGTCGTGATGGACTCGGTCGGCATCGGCGGCGCGCCGGATGCGGATCACTTTTTCAACGGCACGGTGCCCGATACGGGGGCCAACACGCTGGCCCATATTGCGCAGGCCTGCGCTGACGGGCGGGCCGAGGATGGGCGCTCGGGCCCGCTGCACTTGCCTCATCTGGACGCTTTGGGGCTGGGGGCGGCGACCCGTCTGGCCTCGGGTGCGGATACACCGGGGCTGCGGGCGGAACCGACCGGCCTATGGGGCTGCGCGCGGGAACATTCGCCGGGTAAGGACACGCCCTCGGGCCATTGGGAACTGGCCGGGCTGCCGGTGCCGTGGGACTGGCATTACTTTCCGGATACGCAGCCAGCCTTTCCTGCCGACCTCAGCCGGGCCGCCGCCGAGGCTGCAGGAACCGACGGCATATTGGGCGATTGCCACGCCTCGGGTACGGCTATCATTGCAGACCTGGGCGCCGAACATCTGCGCACCGGCTGGCCGATCTGCTATACCTCGGCTGACAGCGTGTTCCAGATCGCGGCGCATGAGGAACATTTTGGCCTCGACCGCCTGCTTGAAATGTGCCGAACTCTGGCCCCGCGCCTGCATGAGATGAAAGTGGGCCGGGTCATCGCGCGACCATTCGTGGGAACGCCGGAACAGGGCTTCACCCGCACCACCAACCGCAAGGATTTCGCCATCCCGCCGCCCGCGCCGGTTTTGACCAACTGGGCGCAGGATGTCGGGCGGCGTGTGCATGCGGTGGGAAAGATCGGTGATATCTTCT
The DNA here is from genome assembly GCF_040371315.1 of Ruegeria sp. HU-ET01832. NCBI lineage: Bacteria > Pseudomonadati > Pseudomonadota > Alphaproteobacteria > Rhodobacterales > Roseobacteraceae > Ruegeria > Ruegeria sp. HU-ET01832. Next base: position 756,649 of record NZ_BAABWL010000001.1, on the reverse strand, counting down.
CGATGCAGGGGATCGACGCATTGCGCAAAGGCTCGGACGCGGAGCTGATGCGTCACCTCTCCGATCTGGTCGATGAGGCGGAAGAGGGCAGCCTGACCTTTGCCAATTTTGTCGAGTTCGACAGCCTCTACGGCCACCGCCGCGACATCAGCGGCTATGCAAGCGCGCTGGAATGGTTTGACCGGGAAATCGGTGCGATTATCGCCCGTCTGCGGCCCGGAGACATGGTGCTGCTGACCGCCGACCACGGCAATGACCCCAGCTGGATCGGCACCGACCATACGCGCGAACAGGTGCCCGTTCTGATCGCCGGGCGAGGCGCGGGCCAGGTCGGCGCAGTGAATTTCACCGATATTGCGGCTAGCATCGCACACCACCTGAACATCCCGGCGCAGGGGCCGGGGCGGAGTTTTCTATGAGCGTCGCAGACCTTCCCAAAATCGAATTGCACCTGCACCACGAAGGCGCGGCCCCGCCTGCCTTTATCCGGCAGTTGGCCCATGAAAAGCGCATCGACCTGAGCGGGATTTTCAAACCCGACGGCAGCTATGATTTCCGCGATTTCGCCCATTTCCTCAGCGTGTATGAGGCCGCCTGCGAAGTGCTGAAATCGCCCGAGGATTTCCGCCGCCTGACACTGGCCATCCTCGAAGAAAGCGCGGCGAACGGAGTGGTTTATTCGGAAACCTTCCTCAGCCCCGATTTCTGTGGCGGCGGCGACCTGCACGCCTGGCGCGACTACCTGACCGCCATTCAGGACGCGGCGGATGAGGCCGAGCGCAAATACGACATCACCCTGCGTGGGGTCGTGACCTGTGTGCGCCATTTCGGTCCTGAAAAAGCAAAGCTCAGCGCCCATTGTGCAGCGGAAACCGCTGGTGATTGGATCACCGGCTTTGGCATGGGCGGGAACGAGGTTATGGGAGCTCAGGGGGACTATAAGTGGTCCTTTGACTGCGCCCGCGAGGCTGGTCTGCGCCTGACCACGCATGCCGGAGAGTTTGGTGGCCCCGAAAGCGTGCGTGATGCTATTCGAGACTTGCGTGTGGAACGTGTGGGCCACGGTGTACGCGCCGCCGAAGACCCAGACCTGATCCGCGAGATTGTGGACCGCGACATCACGCTTGAGGTCTGCCCCGGCTCGAACGTAGTACTGGGGCTATACCCGGATTTCGCGGCGCATCCGATTGCCAAATTGCGCGATGCGGGTGTGAAGGTCACAATTTCCACGGACGATCCGCCGTTTTTCCACACCACAATGCGGCGTGAATATGAGATGTTGAGCAAAGCGTTCGGCTGGGATGCTGAAGTTTTTGCCGCGCTGAACGAAACCGCACTGAACGCGGCTTTTTGCGATGAAGAGACCCGCGCGCGGGTCAAGACAAGACTGGAGAGAACATGAGCGAACACCTGACCGTCGTTGACCACCCGCTGGTGCAGCACAAACTGACGCTCATGCGGGACAAGGGCACCTCGACCGCCAGCTTCAGGCAGTTGCTGCGCGAGATCACTCAGCTGCTGGCCTATGAGGTCACGCGTGAGATGCCGCTGACCACCCGCCATATCGAAACTCCGATGGAGGAGATGGACGCTCCCATCCTGGCTGGTAAGAAACTGGCGCTGGTGTCGATCCTGCGGGCCGGAAACGGGATGCTGGATGGGGTGCTGGAGCTGGTGCCCTCGGCCCGCGTGGGTTTTGTCGGCCTCTACCGCGATGAGGAAACGCTGAAACCTGTTCAGTACTATTTCAAAGCGCCCGAGGGGCTGAAAGACCGTCTGGCCATCGCGGTTGATCCGATGCTGGCCACCGGGAACAGTTCGGCCGCGGCGATTGATCTGCTGAAAGAGGCGGGTGCCACCGATATCCGATTCCTGTGCCTGCTGGCTGCCCCCGAAGGCGTTGCGCGGATGAAAGAGGCGCATCCGGACGTGCACATCGTAACGGCGTCACTGGACCGAGAGCTGAATTCAAAAGGCTATATCATGCCCGGCCTCGGCGACGCGGGCGACCGGATGTTCGGCACCAAGTAAGTCGGATCATCCGCCGCAGATATTCTGCAGCCGGACCCAATCGCGGTCCGGCAGGACCTGCTGTTGGGGACGGCCTGCCATTGGGTCAGCCTCGATCAAGCCCAACACCGTCTCACCGGTTACATCCTTGGCATAGGCAAAAGGTGTCGAGGGCAGAGCGGCTTGGGCAAAGACTTCCAGCAGGTCATCATCCGGCAGGGAAGGGCGGGGCTCTGACAGGACCTCTTCGGTATAGGCATCCACGATGTCGGGCGTCAGTTCGCCGGTTGTCAGCAGTCTAAAGGCAGTGCCCGCTCCGGTGCGGTCCAGCAGATCCTCAAGCGGATCCTGTGCCTGCATTCGTGCGCGTTCTGCAATGATGTACCCGGCGGCAACCGAAGGATCTTCGTGATCTTCGACTAGCGCCCGGTTTAACAACACGATCCCGCCCGGCAGGCTGAGACTGCTTTGCACGCCCGCCGGAAGGATGACGACTTCGCGTACACCTGTGCGTGCGGCCAGTTGATCTAACGCTTCTTGCGCGTCTTCGGACGTGCAGGCCCGCCCCGATACGCGCTCGATCCGGTCAAGGATTGCACCACCGATATCTTGCCGTTTGATATCGGGAACAACCGAGACCACGTGGTTCTGAAGCGCAACCGGAACCCAAAGTAAAAGCAAGGCCAGAACAGCGACAATGACACCCGCAACGCTGAGCCACCGCAAACGCCCGGGATGCGGGCGCGCGCGGTCGATGGCGCGTTGCAAACGGTCTATCGCCTCGATCATGGTGGTTTCGGTTTCTTCCAGCTCCAGCGTCTCATCCGGGTCGCCATCGGGGTTGAAGACCGCCGGATAAACACCCGGATTCTGCCGTTCCAGCGCCGCCAGGGACCAATGTGTCAGCGCCTTGTCATTGAAATCCGAGATCGTCAGTGTGGCTTCGCCGATGGAAACCACGACCTCGCGCCGTTGAACGTCGGGCGAAGGACGCCACAGACCGGTGGCCTCGATCCGTTGGTACTGTTTCAGGGCCGTCATCACGGTGAGAACTGCTCATTATTGATTGAGGTCAGTTTAGCACGCAAAAATCCAGTGGCGCAAACCTGTTGCGCCTGGTTCTGTAAATGTGCTGGATGGTGCAGGGCCTTGGGGACAAGGCTTTATTGGTTTAACAACAAGGCATACCATGTCGCCCGACACGCAGACCTCACCGATCTTGGCCTCGATCCTGATGATAAGCTCGATGGCGATCATTGGGGTGGTGGATAATGTGGTGATCTTGTTGGCCGAGACGATCGGCCTTTGGCAGTTCCACCTAAGCCGCGCCGCGTTGATGCTGCCGTTGATCGTAGGATTGTCGCTATTGGGTTTCGGGAAGTTGCGCCCAAATCGTCTGGGGCCTGTGATGTTGCGCAGTGTGCTGATCACGTTGGCGATGTTGTTCTATTTTGGCGCGTTGGCCCTGATGCCCATTGCACAGGCCTTGGCGGGGCTGTTTACCTCGCCGATCTTTGTGCTTCTGATATCGACGCTGGCGCTGGGGCAAAAGATCGGGCCCTGGCGTATTTTCGCTGTTTTTCTGGGGTTCACCGGCATTCTATGCGTGCTGCAACCGAACCCGTATGAGTTCGATGTAAAGACGCTGCTACCTGTCGCCGGGGGGCTGTTCTATGCGCTGAGCGCTGTCATCACGCGCAGTCACTGCGCAGGGGAAAGCACGGTCGCTCTTTTAGCGGCCATGGTCGTCACTTTGGGGTTGGCGGGGGCAACGGGTGTGATCGCCTTGACGGTGTTTCCGCTGGCATCGCCCGAGGGGCCGGATGGGTTCGTCACACGCGGATGGGTTTGGCAGATTCAACCGGCAATCCCCTGGATCGTCGTTCAGGCCGTTGGATCGACAATCGCCGTTTTCATGCTGATCAAAGCCTATCAGATCGGAGAGCCGTCCTATGTCGCGGTATTCGAATACTCGGTCATGATTTTTGGCCCCCTGTTCGCCTGGCTTGCCTTCGGCCAGTCGGTCGGCGTCATGCAGATCGCAGGGATTGTCCTGATCGCGACGGCGGGCGCCGTATTGGGCTGGAGAGCCGGGCGCACATCCCCCGAAAACGCCATCGCATGATCATTTCCAGGGGTCGGCGATACGTGTTTGTTCATATCCCCAAAAGCGGAGGGACATCGCTGTCTTTGGCTTTGGAAGGCCGGGCTATGAAAGATGACATCCTTGTGGGCGATACACCCAAGGCGCTGCGACGCCGCAAGCGGTTAAAGGCGATGACGGGCGCAAAACGTCTCAGGAAACACGGCGTTTTATCTGATATCGACGGGATAGTATCCGCGGACGAACTTCTGTCGATGTTCACCTTCACTCTGGTTCGGAATCCTTGGGACCGGATTGCCAGCTACTATCACTGGTTAAGGCATCAAACCTTCGAGCACCCTGCGGTCGGGCTGGCTCGCAAACTGCCGTTCACAGAGTTCGTTCTGCACGCTGATACAGCGCGGTCTTTCGCATCCAACCCAGCGCGACGCTATATGACACTGGCGAACGGGGTCGAGCATTGCAGCGCGTATATCCGTTTGGAACAGTTCGAGAAAGACGCCGAGCCTTTGTTCGAACATCTCGGGTTCAGGCTGTCGCTGCCACAATCGAACTGTTCAGACCGTGTTGCAGATTACCGAGGTTATTTCACGCCAACGACACGCGCCGCTGTTGCTGCGACGTGTGCCGAAGATATCGAAAGGTTCGGCTACGGCTTTGATGATTTCGGGATATGATCACGGGTTGATTTGACGTCAACATTGCGCCAACCCGCAGACACGAAAACTGGCGCATGCAGAACATGCGCCAGTTTTTTTGTTCAGGCTGCTTTCGCTTCGGGGTCGAAGCGGCCGTAGAAGGTCTGGCCTTTCTCGGCCATCTCGCGCAGCAGCGGCGGGCAGGCGAACCGATCACCATATTTCGCCGTCAGTTGGTCGCAACGCTCGGCCGCATAAGGTGCGCCGATGATGTCGACCCAGCTGAGCGGACCACCGGACCAGGGCGCAAAGCCCCAAGCCAGGATCGCGCCAACATCGGCCTCGCGGATGTCTTCCACTACGCCTTCTTCCAGCGCACGGACAGCTTCCAGAACCTGAGCGAACATCAGGCGTTCCTGAACTTCGATCAGATCGGGCTGGTCCTCGGCCAGCGGGAACTTGTCCTGCAGACCTTTCCAGTATCCCTGACGCTTGCCCTTTTCGTCATAGTCAAAGAAACCGGCCTTGGACTTACGGCCCAGACGCCCCTGTTCTTCCATCCAGAAGATCAGATCGTCGGCGCTGCTTGCCGGATAGGCATCGCCCATCGCGGCCTTGGTGGCGCGGGCGATCTTGGCCCCCAGATCGATCGAGGTTTCATCGGTCAGGGTAATTGGCCCCACCGGGAAGCCCAGCTGACGTGCGGCGTTGTCGACCAGCACGGGGCTAACACCTTCGGTCACCATACGGGCGCCTTCGTTCAGGTAGGGGATGATGCAACGGTTGCAGTAGAAGAACCGCGCGTCGTTGACTACGATGGGCGTTTTGCGGATCTGGCGCACATAGTCCAACGCTTTGGCAACCGCACGATCACCAGTTTCCTTGCCCTTAATGATCTCGACCAGCAGCATTTTCTCGACCGGCGAGAAGAAGTGGATACCAATGAACTGATCAGGGCGCACGCTGGCCTTGGCCAGATCGGTGATCGGCAGGGTCGATGTGTTCGAGGCAAAGATGCAGTCGTCCGAGATAATCGCCTCGACCTTTTTGGTCATGTCGGCTTTGACGGCGGGGTCTTCGAACACGGCTTCGATGATCAGGTCACAGCCTTTCAACTTTTCCAGATCAGGTGTCGGAGTGATCAGGCCCAGCATGACGTCTTTCTTGTCTTCTGAGATCTTCCCCCGCTTGACCGACTTGTCCAGATAGGTCTCGGAATATGCTTTCCCTTTGTCCGCGGCAGCCTGATCGCGGTCAATCAGGACAACCTCCATACCGGCTTGGATCGAGACCAGCGCGATACCGGCCCCCATCATGCCTGCACCCAGAACACCGACTTTCCTAACCGACTGATCGGGGATTCCGGCAGGGCGCACGGCGCCTTTGTCCAGCGCCTCTTTGTTCAGGAACAGCGAGCGGATCATTGCACCTGATGACGGGTTCATCAGCACAGTGGTAAACCAGCGAGCCTCGATCCGCAGGGCGGTGTCGAAATCGACCAGCGCGCCTTCATAAACCGCGCTCAGCAAAGCCTTGGCTGCTGGGTAAGCACCCTGAGTTTTGCCGTGCACCATCGCAGAGGCACCGACGAAGTTCATGAAACCGGCTGGGTGGTAAGGGGCACCACCGGGCATCTTGTACCCTTTGGCGTCCCAAGGTTTGACCAGATCAGTCTCCTTGGCGTTCAGAACCCACTCTTTCGCGGCGGCCATTGGGTCGGCGGCGATCTCGTCGATATAGCCAGCACCTTTGGCTTTTTTGACGTCCAGCATCTTGCCTTCCAGCAACAGCGGAGCTGCAGCAATCGTACCCATCTTGCGGATCATGCGCGTGGTGCCGCCCGCGCCGGGGAAGATGCCGACCATGATTTCCGGCAGGCCGTATTTGGCTTTGGGATCTTCACCGGCAAAGATGCGGTGGGTCGACAGGGGCAGTTCCATGCCGATCCCGGCGGCGGTGCCGGGCAGAACGGCTGCAATCGGCTTGCCGCCCTTCTTGGTTTTGAAGTCCATGCCTGCCAATTCAATCTTACGCAGCAGGGCGTGAATTTTCATCGTGCCTTCGAACAGGCCCTTGGCGGGATCGTCACCGGCCTCTTCCTTCATGACGGCCAACAGGTTCAGGTCCATGCCGCCGGCAAAGGAACCCTTCTTGCCCGAGGTGATGATGATGCCTTTGATCTCGTCATCGGCCAGCGCCTGATCGATGCAGGCGTCCAGTTGCGTCAGTCCGTCAAAGGACATCACGTTCATTGATTTGCCGGGAACATCCCAGGTGATCGTGCCGACGCCGTCGGCGTCTTTGGTCAGGGTAAACTCGGTCATCCGTCGTCTCCAATCTGGTCAGCCGTCAGCGGGCTGCCGTCTTTCCGGGTGAAGGATTCGCCATCTGCGTCGTCCTTCACCATCATGTCGATATCGCTATAAAAGCCGGTCTCGGTCGGGGTCCGCGTGCCCACCACCAGAAAGGTCGCGGGCGCATCGGTTTTGTTTACAAGGTGGTGGCCGTTGGGCTCACCTGCGGGCCAGGCCGCGCAGTCACCGGGCTGCATCTCATGCTCACCATCGTCGTCGATCAGGGTGCAGATGCCGGAAAGCACAATGGCGAACTCGTCCTGCTCCATGTGGTAGTGCCGCAGCGAGGACATCCCCGCAGGCTCCAACCGCACGATGTTGACCCCGTAGTGGGACAGACCGCCCGCATCCCCCAGCCGCTGAACGAAACGACCTGCGGTCGCTTCGGCCAGCTTGCCAGGATAGGACGATCCCCCAAAAAACGGGATCTGAGAGAGATCCAGCTTGGGCATCAGACCCGCTCGATGATGGTCGCGGCACCCATGCCCGACGCAATGCAGAGCGTGGCCAGACCGATTTCTTTGTCCTGCCGCTCCAGCTCGTCCAGCAGGGTGCCGATGATCATCGCGCCGGTTGCACCCAGCGGGTGACCCATCGCGATCGAGCCGCCGTTGACGTTGACCAGCTCGGGGTCCACATCAAATGCCTGCTGGAACCGCAACACGACCGAAGCGAAGGCTTCGTTCACTTCGAACAGGTCTAAATCCGAAATCTGCATGCCGTTGTCGGCCAGGATTTTCTGGGTCACCGGAACCGGGCCAGTCAGCATGATGGTCGGGTCCAAACCGATCTTGGCAGTGGCCTTGATCCGTGCGCGCGGTTTGATGCCGTGCTTTTCACCGAATTCCTTGTTGCCGATCAGAACGGCCGCAGCCCCGTCCACGATGCCCGAGCTGTTGCCCGCGTGGTGGATGTGGTTGATCTTTTCCAGGTGCGGGTATTTCAGCAGGGCGACTTTGTCGAAGCCCGGCATCTGCTCGCCCATCATCTGGAAAGCGGGGTTCAGGCCGCCGAGGCTCTGCATGTCGGTGCCGGGGCGCATGTATTCGTCATGGTCCAGAATGGTCAGGCCGTTGCGGTCTTTGACGGGGACAATCGACTTGGCAAAGCGGCCTTCTTCCCACGCCTGCGCGGCGCGGCGCTGCGATTCCATCGCCAGCTGGTCTGCCTGATCGCGGCTGAAGCCGTATTCGGTCGCGATGATGTCCGAGGAAATCCCCTGCGGCACGAAATACGTGTCCATCGCCAGCGACGGATCAACGGCAATCGCCGCACCGTCCGACCCCATGGCCACGCGGCCCATCATCTCGACGCCGCCGGCGATGTAGCCGTCACCGGCACCGCCTTTGATCTGGTTGGCAGCCAGATTCACAGCTTCCATGCCCGAGGCGCAGAAGCGGTTGATGGCCAGACCGGGGATTGATTCATCCAAATCCGATGCCAGAACTGCAGAACGGGCCAGACAGCCGCCCTGTTCCATCACCTGCGTGACGTTGCCCCAGATCACGTCTTCGACGGCGTGGCCTTCCAGGTTGTTACGCTCTTTCATGGCGTTAAGGGCGACGGCGGACAGTCGCACCGAGGTTACCTCGTGCAGGCTGCCATCCTTGCGGCCCTTTCCGCGCGGTGTGCGCAGGGCGTCGTAGATGTAAGCTTCGGTCATGATGCTCTCCTTAAGCTCGATCCGGCACTTGGCCGGGCATCAGGTCGTAGGGGTGTTGCCAACCCGGCTGTTCAGACAGCCGCGTCAGCCATTTGTCGATATTGGGCCATTCGGAACGGTCAAAACCGAAGGGCTCGGGGTAATACAGGTATCCGCAGCAGCTGAGATCGGCGTTTGTCACGCCGTCGCCCACGATCCAGTCGCGGCCATCCAGATGTGCGTTCAGAATTTGATAGGCCGACTTCAAACGGCCCTGATTAAAGGCAATGACGTCAGCATTCCGATGCTCTGCGGGAAGGAAATTCATCAAAAATCGTGTCATTCCAGCTCCTGAACTGAGCTTGTGATTGTCCCACAAAACCCAGCGCAGAACTTCGTACCGCTCAGCGTGAGAATTACCACCAAACTTTCCGGTCTTTTCGGTCACATACGCTTGAATGGCTCCAGACTGGCTGGTGCTGAAATCACCGTCCACCAAGACGGGCGCTTCGCCCATCGCGTTGACATTTGCCCTGTATTCCGGTGTGCGGGTCTGGCCGTTAAAGAAATCAACTTCGATTGGCTCCCAGTCCAACCCGGACATCTCCAAAGCCAGCGCAGCTTTGTACGAGTTTCCGCTGACGCTGAAACAGTGCAGTTTGATGGTCATCCTTAGCCTCCCTTGACGTATGCCCGACCGAATGGTGCCGTTGGCTTTCGCCCGCCCTGTGTCGGGCGGTTGCGGTTCTTTAACGTTTGCGCGCTTCGAGTTCCGAATTGAAGATGCGCAAGCGGTGCGTCAGGTTCTCCTCGTGAATGACGCTGTTGAAGTTTTCAAACAGGAAAGACAGTGCTTCGCCTTCGTCCAGACCGGCCTCGCGGGAAAAGGCCCTGAGGCGGCGATATCCATCTTCGGTCATGGCAACCGGAAAACGGCGGGTCAGTCGAAAACGTTTCGGCATGTCTATCCTTTCGAAAACCCGGCTGCGGGAACAGCCCCGCAGCCGGTTTCAGATCAGAAGCTTGCCGCCTCGAGCGCCATGACGGTGTCGGCACCGGTCTGAATGCGTGCAAGGTGCAGCGCAGTAGCCGGCAGGCGACGGGCCATGTAGAACTGACCGGTGGCAATCTTGGTCTGGTAGAACTCGGTATCCGAGGTGCCGCCGTCAAGGGCTGCATAAGCCGCTTTTGCCATTTGTGCCCACACCAGGCCCAGGCAGACATGGCCGAACATGTGCATGAAGTCGTTCGAACCGGCCAACGCGTGGTTGGGGTTCTTGGCGCCGTTCTGCATGAAGTACATGCCAGCTGCCTGCAGATCCTTCGAGGCCGCCTTGAGCGGTTCGATGAACGCCTTGTCCAGCGCTTCGTTCTGGCCACCGTTTTCCTTGCAGAAATTCTTGACCATCTCGAAGAAGGCCATCACGTGCTTGCCGCCATCCGTGGCCAGCTTACGACCCACAAGGTCCAGCGCCTGAACGCCGTTTGCACCTTCGTAGATCATCGCGATGCGGGCGTCGCGGGTATACTGCGACATGCCCCATTCCTCGATATAACCGTGGCCGCCGTAGACCTGCTGTGCCTTTACGGTCATGTCATAGCCTTCATCGGTCAGGAAACCCTTGATGACCGGCGTCAGCAGCGAGATCAGGCCGTCCGCATCCTTGTCATGCGCGCGATGCGCCTTGTCGATCATCGTGGCACCCCACAGGGCAAACGCACGCGCGCCTTCGGTAAAGCTTTTCTGATCCATCAGGCTGCGGCGGATATCGGGGTGGACGATCAGCGGATCGGCTGGACCATCGGGGTTCTTAGCGCCGGTTACATCACGACCCTGCAGACGGTCCTTGGCATATTCTACCGCGTTCTGATAGGCAGCCTCGGCCTGTGCCAGGCCCTGCATACCCACACCCAGACGCGCTTCGTTCATCATTGTGAACATGGCACGCATACCTTTGTGCAGGTCGCCCAGCAGGAAGCCGGTAGCTTCGTCATAGTTCATCACACAGGTCGAGTTGCCGTGGATGCCCATTTTCTCTTCGACCTTGCCGACCGAAACGCCGTTGCGTTCGCCCAGCGAGCCGTCTTCGTTGACGATGAACTTGGGCACGATGAACAGCGATACGCCCTTGATGCCCTCGGGGCCGCCGGGGATTTTGGCCAGAACCAGATGGATGATATTGTCGGCCATGTCGTGGTCACCGGCCGAGATAAAGATCTTCTGACCCGACACCTTATAGCTGCCATCGTCCTGCGGTTCGGCCTTGGTGCGCATCAGGCCCAGATCGGTGCCGCAATGCGGTTCGGTCAGGTTCATGGTGCCGGTCCACTCGCAGCTGACCATGTTGGGCAGGTAGGTGGCTTTCTGCTCGTCGGTGCCGTGGGCCAGAATGGCCGAGGCCGCGCCATGGGTCAGGCCCTGATACATGGTGAACGCCTGGTTCGAGGATGAGAACATCTCACCCACCGCACTGCCGATCACGTAGGGCATGTTCTGGCCGCCGAACTCTTCGGGCATGTCCAGACCTGTCCAGCCACCTACTTTGACTTGCTCGAAAGCGTCTTTGAACCCTGTAGGGGTGTAAACGACACCATTTTCGTGGCGAACGCCTTCAGTATCGCCAACCACGTTCAGCGGATGCAGAACGTTTGATGAAATCTTGCCTGCTTCTTCCAGCACGGCAGCTGTGAAATCCGCGTCCAGTTCGTCGTAACCGGGAATGTCCGATCCCGATACGTTCAGCACTTCGTGCAGGATGAATTGCATGTCTTTGGTTGGCGCGTTGTAGACGGGCATTTGAAGCTCCCTTTAAAATTCGAATGTCCGGTGATTGGGACCGCCGGGAGTTACTCGGCGGCCTTTTTGTCGTTTTTCATCGAGGCGATCACTTTCTCGCCCCAACGCAACTGTTCTTTCAGATCGTCGATCGCCTGGGTCAGTTCTTCCCGGCGTGCTTCCATGTCGGCTAAGCGTTCACGGGCGATCTCAAATGTGCGGGTCATCTGGGTCATCTGCTGATCACCCACATGATAAAGGTCCAGCAACTGCCGGATTTCCTCGAGGCTGAATCCAAAACGCTTACCGCGCAGGATCAGTTTCAGACGGGCGCGGTCACGTTTGGTGAACAGACGTTTCTGTCCTTCACGGATCGGGAACAGCAGTTCCTTGGCCTCGTAAAACCGCAAAGTTCGCGGCGTGACATCATAAGTCTCGCACATTTCACGAATGGTCATCAGATCTTCGGTCATGGCTTCAGCACTCTTGTTCACTGGCGTTGATGTGGTTCAGTTGCGCAGTTTGTGCGCCACTTACAACACGGAGATGGCGTTCGCGTAATCCAAACGCTACGTCACAAATAAGTTGACGTAACTTCCGTTTGCGTCAAGTGGATTTGAGGGTGGGCGGCCGTAACGTCACGTCACGAATAGTGTTGGAAACAACCAGATTGGGGCGTGGAGGCGCAACAAAATAACCCTGCCAGTCAACAGCGCGACAGCAGGGTTGAAAGGAATAGCACTATATCGAAGGGCTGGGTGGCCGCGATCAGTTCAGGGATTTCGCGGTCTGATCGCGCATCTGTTTCAGGGCGTCGATCGCATCGTCAAGCTGTTGTTTCTGTGAATTCAGCTCGATCAGTTGAAGGTCAGCCATCTCGACAAACGTCTTCATCTGCGCCTGATTCCCCTGATCTTCATAGATCAGCAACCACTGCCGGATGTCTTCCAGAGGGAACCCGTATTTGCGCCCCCGCATGATCAACGTCATACGCGCACATTCGCGCGGACCGTAAAACCGCGAGCGGCCTTCACGATCGGGCTGCAAAAGCTCGATATATTCATAGTAACGCAGGGTGCGCGGGGTCACATCGAACTCGGCACACATCTCTTTGAATGACAAACGGTCGTCAGACATTCCTGATCTCCTCTGCGGCAGCCTATGACCTGTCGGCTTCAAGCGCAACAGGCGGGCTTGCTCTTTTGCGGGTCACACGCTCATAAAGGGATAAATCAAGAGGACACAAGCAGATGGTCGACAAAGCCGCTATCGCGCGCCAGTTCATCGAAGCGATTCCGCATGCGCGCGCGTTGGGTATGAAGTTGAACAAAATCGGGAATGGCGAGGCTGAAATAACGATGCCGTATAATGCCGAACTGGTCGGCGATCCGCGCACTGGCGTCATTCACGGAGGTGCGGTTTTTGCGGTACTAGACACGTGCTGCGGAGCCGCCGTCATGAGCCATCCTGCCGCCCCCGGCGGCACGGCTACGATTAACCTGAGAATAGACTATATGAGGGCTGCGACGCCGGGTCAGAGCATCACGACCCACGCCACATGCTACCACTTGACCCGCAATGTCGCCTTTGTGCGCGCGACCGCGATGGACGAGGATCAGGAGTTGCCTGTTGCCACAGCCTCGGGGTCTTTCACGGTGGAGGGTTTGTGATGGCGCGGCAACGTCCCGAACCCATGCAGGTGGTCAAGCAGAGGCGCGATGCGGCGCTGAACGCGATCGTTGATGGTGTCCCCTATATCCGGTTCCTCAATATTGCCTTCGACCGGCGCGGGGACGAGCTGACCGGTGTGCTGAATTTTGACGAAAAGTTGATCGGAAATCCCCTGCTGCCAGCCCTGCACGGCGGGGTCACCGCCGCTTTTCTCGAAGTGACGGCCGTCATCACGCTGAGTTGGGAGTACTTCTTGCCCAGTATCGAAAGCGGTGAATTGGACGCCGATGCAATCGTCAAGGACGAGTCGATCCGGTTTCCAAAAACGGTCGATTTCACGGTCGACTACCTGCGATCCGGTTTGCCACGCGACGCCTATGCCCGCGCTTTTGTCAGCCGATCAGGGCGGCGTTATGCATCGGTTCGGGTTGAGGCGTGGCAGGACAACCACGCGCGTCCCTATGCGCAGGCATCGGGGCATTTCCTGATGCCGCAACCTAAGGCCAAGGGCAGCTAGAACACCATGCAGGACGCTTCGGCACCTATAACGCATGGACGGGTGCTGAAGATTGCCCTTCCTATCGTGTTGTCAAACGCAACCGTTCCGATTTTGGGCGCGGTCGATACCGGCGTTGTGGGTCAGATGGGGCAGGCGGCCCCCATCGGAGCCGTCGGCATGGGTGCTGTCATCCTGTCTGCGATTTATTGGATCTTCGGGTTTTTGCGCATGGGGACCACCGGTCTTGCAGCGCAGGCGCGCGGGGCAGGCGACACGGCCGAGACCGGTGCGCTGTTGATGCGCGGCCTGCTTCTGGGCGGTGCGGCGGGTCTTGTCTTTATCGTTACGCAAGTGTGGGTGTTCTGGGGGGCCTTCGCGTTGTCCCCGGCCAGTCCCGAGGTCGAGGCGCTGACCCGCGCATACCTTGAAATTCGTATCTGGGGCGCGCCCGCGACGATTGCGCTTTATGCTGTGACCGGCTGGTTGATTGCCATCGAGCGCACCCGTGGCGTGTTCCTTCTTCAGATCTGGATGAACGGGCTGAACATCCTGTTGGACCTATGGTTCGTTCTTGGGCTTGGCTGGGGTGTAGAAGGTGTCGCTGTTGCGACCCTCATCGCCGAGTGGACTGGTCTGGCGTTGGGTCTATGGCTGTGCCGCAGCGCGTTCGGCGGCAATCAGTGGCGCGATTGGCCCCGGATTTTCGATTCGGCACGCCTGCGTCGGATGCTCCAAGTGAACACCGATATCATGATCCGGTCGGTCCTTTTGACGGGCTCATTCACCACCTTTCTGTTTGTGGGGTCCGATCTGGGCGATGTCAATCTGGCGGCCAATCAGGTCCTTCTGCAGTTTCTTGAGATCACAGCCTTCGCGCTGGACGGCTTTGCCTTTTCAGCCGAGGCACTGGTGGGGGGCGCAGTTGGTGCGCGGAACCGGTATCAGGTGCGGCGGGCTTCGGTCATGGCGTCGCAGTGGGGTGTGGGCGGAGCCTTTGCCTTGGGCGCAGTATTCTATTTTGCAGGGCCTGCGCTGATCGACCTGATGTCTACCTCGCCCGAGGTCCGTCTGGCCGCGCGAGAATACCTGATCTGGGCGGCGCTGGCCCCGGTGATCGGAGTGGCAAGTTGGATGTTCGACGGCATCTATATCGGGGCAACCTGGACGCGGGATATGCGCAACGCGATGATCCAGTCGGTTGCGATCTACGTGGTCGCCCTTTTCTTACTGGTGCCGACGCTGGGCAACCACGGCCTTTGGGCCGCGTTGATGGTTCTGAACATTGCACGGGGATTGACCTTGGGATGGCGCTATCCCCGGCTTGAGGCGAAGATCGCTTAGAGCAGGTCCAGCAGGTTCTCGGGCGGGCGTCCGATGGCGGCCTTGTCGCCATTGATCGCCAGAGGACGCTCGATCAGGATCGGGTGTTCCGCCATGGCCGCGATCAGCGCTTCTTCTGGTGAGTTCTTGGTCAGCCCGAGTTCCTTGAACTGTTTCTCACCCGTCCGCATCATGTCGATGGCGGGTACGCCCAAAAGGGCCAGTGTCGCGCGCAATTCATCCGTCGAGGGCGCGTCTTCAAGGTATTTCCGCACCTCGATCTGCGCGCCTTTTTCCTCGAGCAGCGCCAGCCCGGCGCGGGATTTGGAACAGCGGGGGTTGTGCCAGTATTCGATCATAACCAGTCCTCACGTTTGCTGCCCACGGCTTGCGCGACAGTGTCGAACCCGTCGCGCGCCAAAAGCTTGTCCAACCCCTGCGCGATCTCGGCGGCCAGTGAAATGCCGCCATAAACCATCGCTGTGTAGAGCTGCACGGCAGAGGCTCCGGCGCAAATCTTGGCATAGGCCTGTTCCGCCGTACTGATCCCACCAACACCGATCAGGGGGATCTGGCCGTCGGTCAACTGGCTCAATCTCGCCAATACGCGGGTGGATTTCTCGAACAGAGGTGCTCCGGACAGACCTCCGGCTTGATCCTTGTGCACACTGCGCAGACCGTCGCGGGACATAGTGGTATTGGTGGCGATCACCGCATCCACGCCGGTTTCGCGAGCGACCTCGGCGATATCCTGCAGCTCGTCTTCGGTCAGATCGGGGGCGATCTTCAAGAACACAGGCAGGGGGCGCGGTAGAGCATCGCGGGTCTCGATCACTCCCGCCAGCAATGCGCTTAGCGCGGCCTTGCCCTGCAGGTCGCGTAGTTTCTCGGTATTGGGGGACGAAACATTGACCGTCGCGAAATCCAGATGCGTCGCGCAATGGGCCAGCACCTTGGCAAAATCGCCAGGGCGGTCGTCGCTGTCCTTGTTCGCACCCAGGTTCAGGCCAATCACCGCGTCTTTGGGACGATCCGCCAGACGAGTGGCCATGACCTCCATGCCTTCGTTGTTGAAGCCAAAGCGGTTGATGGCGGCCTTGTCTTCGCTCAGGCGAAACAGGCGGGGTTTGGGGTTGCCGGGCTGCGGGCGAGGGGTCACGGCGCCGACCTCGATAAACCCGAAGCCCACGCGAGACAGGGGTGTCAGAACCTCGCCGTTCTTGTCGAACCCAGCGGCCAGCCCGACCGGGTTGGGCAGGTCAAGCCCAGCCACCTGCGTGCGCAATCGGGACGAGATCACAGGACCGGGTGCAGGGGCCAGCCCCGCTTTCAATGCTTTGATCGACATCCCATGCGCGGCTTCCGGATCCATCCGGTGCAGGGCGGCAAGGCCCAGTTTCTCGGTCAGTTTCATCCGAAGCTCTCTCTGCCTTGGGTCGGAGCGCAACGGATCAGGCGCGACGTGTCCACCGCCGCCTGACGATGCACGACCGCTTTTTGGTAATCCGGGTCTGTGACCATTTCCATGAACGCATGGGCGGTGGGATAACGGGCGATAAAGACTGCGTCCCAAACCTCGTCCTGCGGGCCGATCAGAGTTGTTTGAAACGCGCCGCTCCATAAAATATGCGCGCCGATACGAGCGATGATCGGGGTCGTCTCGGCCCCGTAGTTGCGATAGGCCTGCGCGCCGGTCAGACCGGCATCGGCCAGATCATGGTCATCCGGGTACGCGGCCTTGACGCGGAATTTCACCAGATTGAGCATCTCGATCGGATGATCACGGTCCAGATTCTTGAACGCCTCGAACTGAGCGCGCTCGGGGTCGATGTAGCGGGTCATTCCATCTCCTCGGGGAACTGGTGGGCCTGCCCGTCATAGGGCAAAGGTTTAGCCCAAAGCACATCCGTCAGCCTGATCTGTCGGTAGAGATGCGGGAACAGCGCGCCCCCGCGCGAAACCTCCCACTTCAAGTCGTCCCCCATCGCCTCGGCGTCACAAGCCAGCAATGTCAAACCGTCGACCCCAGCGAAGTGCTTGGCGGCCGTCTCGGCCGCCTGTTCCGCTGTCGAGAAATGGACATACCCGTCGGAAACATCAATTGGAGCGCCATCCGTCGCCCCGTTGGATTGCAACGCGGCCCATTCGTCGGACCGGAAAATCTTGTAAATCAGCATAGGGCCGTGATGCCCCGCGCGGCAGGTAGAATCAAGCCGGATTTCCCCCTTTGACTCTTCCCGCAACACGGCGCACCATCACGGCAAATAACAATAGGGAGTTTGAATATGTTCACCCGTTTGCTGACATCGGCCGCCGTTCTGGGCCTGACCGCAGGCATGGCCGCGGCCGAGTACAAGCTGACCATTCTTCACACCAATGATATCCACAGTCGTATCGAATCGATCAACAAATACGATTCAACCTGTGACGCCGAGGACGAAGCCGAGGGTAAGTGCTTTGGCGGTATGGCGCGGTTGAAGACGGCAATTGACGGGCGCCGCGATGCGTTGAACGGACAAAACGTTCTGGTGCTGGATGCAGGCGATCCGTTTCAAGGCTCGCTTTTCTATACCACCTATAAAGGTGCGGCCGAGGCAGAGTTCATGGAGGCCATCGGTTACGACGCGATGGCGGTCGGCAACCACGAATTCGACGATGGCCCCGAAGGTCTGGCGGCTTTCATTGACGCGGTGAGTTTTCCCGTAATTTCCGGCAACCTTGATCTGTCATCTTCGGCAGAGTTGAAAGATCGCGTACAAGGGCATCTGGTTCTGGATGTCGGCGGGCAAAAGGTTGGTATCGTATCCGCTTTGGCAACCGATACCGTAGATACATCCAGCCCCGGCAAGGACGTTCTGTTCCAAGATGAAATCGACAGCCTGACAGCAGATGTAGAGGCGTTGCAGGCCGAAGGTGTCGACATTGTCATTGCGCTGAACCACGTCGGTCTGGCCAAGGACATCGAAATTGCCGAGAAGGTCCCGGGGCTTGATTTGGTCGTCGGCGGGCACTCGCATACGTTGCTGTCGAATACGCAGGAAGGGGCCGCCGGATCTTATCCTCTGATGGTAGGTGATGTGCCCGTGGTTCAGGCTTACGCTTATTCCAAGTATCTGGGTGAGGTCACTCTGACTTTTGACGATGATGGAAACCTGGTTTCGGCAGAAGGCGAACCGATCCTGTTGGATGCGTCTGTGACGCCGGATCCGGACATCGCTGCACGAGTCGCCGAGATGGGCGCACCGATTGAAGAGATGAAGAAACGAGTCGTCGCCAGCTCGGCTGCG
This sequence comes from Ruegeria sp. HU-ET01832, assembly GCF_040371315.1. Classification (NCBI taxonomy): domain Bacteria; kingdom Pseudomonadati; phylum Pseudomonadota; class Alphaproteobacteria; order Rhodobacterales; family Roseobacteraceae; genus Ruegeria; species Ruegeria sp. HU-ET01832. Next base: position 738,348 of record NZ_BAABWL010000001.1, on the reverse strand, counting down.
TCGATCGAAGGCAATCGCGATGTATGCCGGGTTCAGGAATGTGAAATGGGCAACCTCGTTGCAGATGCAATGCTGGCGCGCGTCGCGGATCAGGGTGCCCAGATTGCGATTGCAAACTCCGGTGGCCTGCGCGCGTCAATCGACGAGGGTGAAGTGACTATGGGCGAAGTCCTGACTGTTCTTCCATTCCAGAACACTCTTTCGACTTTCGAGATCAGTGGTCAGGGTGTCATCGATGCGCTGGAAAACGGTGTGAGCCAGGTCGAAGAGGTCAAAGGTCGTTTCCCTCAGGTGGCCGGTATGACCTTTACGTGGGACCCATCGGTTGCGCCTAACGAGGGACGTATCACCGAAGTTATGGTGGCCAAGGATGGCGGCTATGTGCCGATTGATCCGGAAGCGACTTACCTTGTGGTGACCAACAACTATGTTCGCAACGGCGGCGACGGATACAAAATGTTCGAGGGTGACGACAAGAACGCCTATGATTTTGGCCCGGATCTGGCGGATGTAACTGCTGAATATCTTGCGGAAAACGCGCCTTACACGCCGTACGTGGACGGGCGCATCAAGCAGAAGTAACCCGTTATACTATTGGAAAAGGCCGCGCCATGCTGCGCGGCCTTTTTTGGTCAGTCAAAATCGTATTCTGGCCAAAGCTCGGGATCGAGGCCTTGCAACATCGGCTGAAGGTGGTCGGATACACTGCGCCAGCCGCCGATCGACTTAGTTGAAATCTTCTTACGCACCTGATCGATGCTAGCCGTCCTGACCTGCTTGGTGTTTTCCTCCGGATGCATCATCGTCTCGGTCCACTCGAGGTCACAGAACGCAGCAACCTGTTGGCTGTAAGTCTTTGGGTCTTCAACCAGTTTTTCGTATTGGACTGTCAGTATTCGGTCGCCAAACACCGCGTTCCAATGCGTCATGTAGCGTCGATACATATTCGCGGTATGCGCGATCGCCTTTTGGTTCGAGGCATACCGCATTCCACCCGCTGGAAAACGCCTGATCCATTTTGACAAACCGACGTCCCGCGGATCCCGAAGCATGTTAATGATCTTTGCGTTCGGAAAAGCTGCCAGCAAGAATCCAATTCGCTGGAAATTGTGTGGCATCTTGTCGACAAACGCGACCGATCCTTCTGGGATTGGGGGCATCAGGGCGCGAAAGTCCTGTGCGAACTCGCTTGCATTCTGCGAGCTGAAAGCATGAGACGCCTGCTCAAAATCACGCGAAAGATCGGCGGCCACCGTCAGCTCGCCACATCCTGCAACCCCGGGGGCAGAACTGAGCATCATCTCCATCAAGGTCGTACCCGAACGGGGCTGTCCCAGAACGAAGATTGGTACAGGGCTTTCGCTTATATCAGAGAACGGAAGATCGGTATTTTCACGGAACTGCCCGGTGATCACTTCGAACTTTTGCTCTTCTGCCGCGAAATCGTACGGGATTGTTTCGTGTTGAATTGCGTTCGCGCGCTCGAATTGAGGCAGCGCAGCGTTAAGTCCCTGAGTTTTGGACAGCAAATGTGCCTTCGCAAATTCAAGCTCGGACAGCTTGTGCTCGCTATTTGCAATGGCTGTCTCAACCTTCTCGATTAAGTCGGGCGCACTGTCCTTGTTAGCCATTGTCGACAACTGAAGAAGTGAAAAAACGTGCTCGGGGTTTTGTGCTGTAATCTTACGCAGGATTTCACCGGCGGTTTCCTTGTCGCCGCTCTGGTGCAAATTGATTGCCTTTTGGAACGCGATGCTCTCGTTGTCCGGAGCAAGCTCGAAAGCTCGGGCAATGTCGCGTGTATTTTCTTCAACAAAGCCAATGCGCCCATAAGCTCTGGCGCGAGACGACAACAGGCTGGCATTGTCCGGGTCGCTCTCTAACTTCTTGGTTGCGTTGTCGATGATGGCACGCCAGTTGCTGCCTTTAAGCTCAATTTCGTCAATAACCCGGCTCAACTCTTTGTTATTGGGAAATTTCTGCAGTTTTTGCTCGGCATACTCCAATGCTTTTGGAATTTGCCCGGTCTGCATCAAAGCGTTCGCAAGGTTTTCCGCAAACTGGGGATCGTTTGGCTTTCGTTTGGATGCCTCAACGAAATGCGGAATGGATTTTCGATACTGTTTCAGCTCGGTCAGGACAAACCCGGAAATGGCGTGAAAATCCGTGTCAGCTGGAAATTTCTTCAGACCCAACTGCGCCTTTTTCAGTGCCTGTTGAAGCTTGCCAGCCTCTAAAGCGGCCACAGCCTTGCCTTTTATGGTTTTCGCTGTTTGATTTTGCATGAGACCCCGTGAGAACCTTTGCCCGAACGAAACGAATATTGATGGTTCATCTCCTATGTGCGGACGGTTTGCAATAACTCTTCCAAACGACGCTATGGCGCAGCTGTTTTCAGCGCGGCCCGCGAATACGTTGCCCGCAGTGCCCAACTTTAACGTTTGCCCGACAAATCAAGTGCATGTGGTCCGCTCGGATCAGGCCGGGCGCACCCTTGATCCCTTGCGCTGGGGTTTTATCCCGCACTGGTACAAATCTGAAACGGCCGGGCCGTTGCTTATCAATGCCCGGTCAGAAACCCTGGCTGAAAAACCTGCCTTTCGCGCAGCCTGCCGCGAGAGGCGGTGTCTGATTGTGGCGACAGGGTTTTATGAATGGATGAAAACTCCAAACGGTGACCGCCTGCCATGGTATATTCATCGTCAGGATCACGCGCCGATTGCTTTTGCGGGGGTCTGGCAGAATTGGGGCCCTGACGAGAACCGACAAGGGACATGCGCCATCGTGACCACGCCCGCCAACACGCGTCTTGGAGCCATTCATCACCGTATGCCATTGATCCTTGAACAACAGGACTGGCCACTGTGGCTGGGTGAGACCGGGAAAGGGGCCGCGCGACTTATGACGCCGGGTGCCGAAGATGTCCTGACATACCACCGCGTTGACCCGGTCGTGAATTCGAACCGGGCCGGCGGGTCGTCACTGATCGAGCCTCTGGTCGAATGACGGCTGTCCTTTTCAAGCCCGCTTGCGCAAGATAGATCGTTTGCATGGCTTTGACATTTAACAGTTTGCCCGATCTCTACGCGCACGACTTCGACACTGTGATCGACGTGCGCAGCCCCGCTGAATTCGCCGAGGATCACCTGCCGGGCGCCATCAGCCTTCCCGTTCTGGACAATGATGAGCGCGCGCGGGTCGGTACAATTTACGTGCAGCAAAGCCCATTTCTGGCGCGTAAACTGGGGGCTGCGCTGGTCTTTCGAAATGCCGCAAATCATATCGAAAACAGCCTGTCGCATCACGAAGGCGGTTGGAAGCCGCTGGTCTATTGCTGGCGCGGCGGTCAACGATCCGGGTCGTTTACTTGGATGTTGCAACAGATCGGTTGGCGGGCTGAGGTGGTCGAGGGCGGCTATCGGACATATCGCAGGCTGGTGAAGCGGTACCTCTATGATGAACCGTTGCCCCACCGCCTATATGCGCTGGATGGCTATACCGGAACCGCCAAGACGGAGCTGCTTACGCTTCTCAAGGCCCAGGGCGTTCAAGTGCTGGACCTTGAAGGCTTGGCCAATCATCGTGGATCTTTGCTGGGCGAGATGCCCGGAGGACAACCCAGTCAAAAGGCCTTCGAATCCGCGCTGGCCTGTGCTCTGTGCAATCTGGATCCAAGCCGCCCGGTCGTTGTTGAGGCGGAATCGTCTAAAATCGGAACTCTGATCCTGCCGCCCTCGGTCTGGTCTGCTTTGCGCAACGCATCGCGCATACTTGTGCGGGCATCGATTGCGGCCCGGTCGGATTATCTTGTGTCCGCCTATGAGGATGTCCTGGCAGATACCGAACGGCTCAAGGATCGTCTGTCGCCATTGCGCTTCCACCGGGGCCATGACGTGGTCGATGGTTGGATCAAACTGATCGAGGCCGGAGACAAGCGTGCTTTGACCAGCGCTTTGATGCAGCAGCACTATGACCCGGCCTATACCAAGTCCAGCCGTACTCGGGTGTCGAACGTGATCGCAAGTATCGATGCTGCGTCATTGGACGCTGTTGGTCTGAGCGATGCAGCGGAGCAGATCAAAGCGGTTTTGGACCAGCTATGAAAGCCGCACGCCGGCCGTTTCCGTAATCTGTCCGATCACAACAGCTGGATACCCTGCCGCGCGCAGGCGCTCGCAAATTCCATGGGCGTGGTCGGCGCGGACGGCGGCCAATAAGCCTCCGGCGGTTTGCGGATCAAAAAGCAGGTCGGCCTTGCCGCCTTCGGGCAAATCCGGAGCCGCGACTCGGTTATCTGCAAACAGGGTCGAGCGCACTCCGGTCCGGGTCAGTTCCAGCGCGCCTTTCATCAAGGGAATTGCGTCCAAATCCAGTGTCGCGCCACACTCCGAGGCCTCGCACATACCCAGCAGATGCCCGGCCAGCCCAAACCCCGTCACATCGGTCATTGCATGGGCGTCGGCCAGAAGCCGGGCGGCCTCACCCTGCGGATGAACCATTTGGTCAAAGGCTTGCGCCACCCATTCACCTTTGGCCATCCCCGCCATTTCCGCAGCCATGATGACACCGCTGCCCAGTGGCTTGGTCAGGATCAAGGCGTCTTGTGCGCGGGCGCCGGACAGAGTGATCGGATCGCGCTCGCAAAGCCCTGTCAACGTGAAGCCGATGGTCATTTCATCCCCCATCGAGCTGTGCCCGCCAACGATCTCGGCGCCGGCCTTTCGCATCACAACATCGGCGGTCGCCATGATCTCGGCCATCGTGCGGTGCTGCAGGTCAGCAGACATACGGGGCAGAATAAGCGTTGCCGTCGCGGCCTGCGGCGCGGCCCCCATCGCCCAGATATCCCCCAACGCGTGAACTGCGGCGATACGGGTCATCATTACCGGATCATCGGTCACAGCCCGCAGGTGATCCGAGGTCATCACCTGGCGCGTGCCACCGGTTGTCAGAATTGCAGCGTCGTCGCCGGGCAGCGATAAGACGTCTGGTCTTTCCGATCGGAGCAGCGCCGACAGGGCAGACCGCAATGCGCCACGACCAACCTTGGCTCCACAACCACCGCACATGGGTTTGTCACCAGCGGTTTCGGCAAGTCCAGCCGCGTGCTGCGCCGGTAGAGCAGTCTGTGCCATTTCAGGCAGGTTGCGGAATTTGTTCATAAAAGACTGGTCGATGTGGTTTTTCCAACGCCACATCAACGGGCCGCTGAACGATGTTCCCAACCTCTCCCCCAGTGCGGATTTTCCGCCCAACGAGATTAGTTTCAAATAGTCTTTTTGGGGTGCATAGCGGCGCATTTTTCCGGCCCCAAGCGCGGCTCGGAGGTTGTTGAACAGGATTGGCGCCTCGCGGACTGCATAAACACCTGCCTTGGGGCGGGGGTTTTCGGACAGATGGGCGCAATCCCCGGCCGCAAAAATAGCCGGATCGCTGGATTGCAACTGGCCGTTTACGGAAATGAACCCGTCTTGCAGATCAAGCTCTGTGTCGGCGACCCAGCTGTAAGGGCGTGCGCCTGCTGCGCCGGTCACGAAACCTGCGGGAACTGTGCGCCCGTCTTTCAGTGCGACATGATCGTTTGCGATCCTGTCGATTTCGGCGTCTTCGATCACGTCGACGCCAAGCTCAGCCATGGTACGGCGGATAGTGGCGGCTGCCTTTTCCCCAGTCGCGGTCAGAGCTTTCGCATTGTCGATCAGGCTGACCAGCGCCGTTCGACCTTTGGCCTTTAGGGCGTGGGCCATTGCCATGACCAGTTCTACGCCTGCGACGCCGCCTCCGATCACGGTAACAGCGGCAGGGCCGGTGCCGTCCAGATAGGCCGCCCATTGTGCAGCAAAGGGGCCAAGCGGTTTCGCGGGGATGGCGTGTTCGGCAAAACCGGGCAGTGCCGGCATGTCAGAGGTGATCCCCACATTCACCGACGCCACATCGAACACGACCGGAGGACGTCCGGGGACATGGACGGTACGGTTTTTGCTGTCGATGCCCTGAACGGCCCCCAATATAACTCGCGCGCCTGCGAAACGGGCCAGTTTAACAAGATCGATATCCAGTTCCCAACGCTCATAGTGACCGGCGACAAACCCCGGCAACATGCCGGAATATGGCGCAGTCGGGCCGGGGTTGATCACGGTGACCCGGGCGCCGGGCAGGGGGTTCATCCCCCACATGCGCAGCAGCAGCGCATGCGTGTGGCCTCCGCCAATGAGAACCAGATCGCGGGTCAGGGGCAGCGGAGGCATGTGCATGGTTATCAGGTCTTGCTGTGGTCCGGGACGTCTTCGACCTGTTCGACCGCGTGGGTGGCCCAAAGCTCATCCTCGCCAGCATCCGGCAGATCGTCAGGCTTTTCATGGCGGTGAATATGCCATTTGGCAATGAACAGGGCCGTGATCGGGGCAGTCAGGAACAAAAACAGAGTGATCAGCAGTTCATGAAGGGACAGCTTGCCTTCCAGAAGTACCGAGTGGCAGATTGAGGCCAGCAAAACGCCGCCCACCCCCAAAGTGGTCGCCTTGGTCGGTGCGTGCAGGCGCGACATCGGGTCTTTTAACTTGATCATCCCAAACGAGCCGACAAATCCAAAGATGCCCGAGATAACCAGAAAGAAGGCGATCAACAGTTCGAAAATGAATGTCATTCCGCCCTCATTCAATAATGTTGCCGCGCAGCATAAAGCGTGCGTAGGCCACGGTTGAGACAAAGCCGAGCATGGCGATGATCATGGCGGCCTCGAAAAAGATCTCGGTGCCGAGATACAGGCCGTAAAGCACAATCAAAGCGATCGTATTGATCACCATCGTATCCAAGGCCAGAACCCGGGTACCCACGCCATCAGCAGTGATGATCCGCCAAAGACACATCATGATTGCGGCCCCGAAACAGACAAAGGCAAATTGTATCGCTAAGTCGATCATTCGAAAATCTCCTTCAGCCGCCGCTCGTAACGTTGTTTGATCTGGTCGCGAACCGCATCCGGGTCCGGCGCATCCAGGCAGTGAACCAGAAGACAGTGACCCTGAGCGGACAGGTCGCTGCTGACGGTTCCGGGCGTCATCGTGATGGTGCCGGCCAGCACAGTGATCGCTTCGGGTGTGCGCAACTCCAGCGGGACACTGATCCAGCAGGGTTTCCGGTCCGCGTCACGTTTAAACAGGATGATCATGGCCACTGTGACGTTGGCAACAACGATATCCCACAGCACAATCAGCATATATTCTGCGATCATTGGCCAGTTGCGCAGTTTCGGGCGGTCGGGCCAATAAGGTTGCGTGATGAAGGGGATAATAATTCCCAACAGCAGACCAAACACGACCGAGTTCAACGATCCCGTGTTGGCAAGCAACACCCAGACGACCGTAAGCAGAAACGTCAGGTGCGGGTGGGGGAAAATCCGGCGCAGAAGTCTGATCATTCTTCTCCTCCCAATACAGCTGAGATGTAGGCGTCAGGCGTGTAAAGCTGCTCGGCCGTTTTCGTGGCATAGGTCAGGGCAGGGCCGGCAAAAAGAGTAAGCAGAACCAAACCCAAAACCAGCCCGAAAACCGAGGTCAGAGCAAGAGCAGGATTGGGTTCGGGGGCTGGCTGCTCGGCCACGTCACCCTGGCTGCCATCGCCGATATGCTGCGCGTCGTGGCTTTTCCAGAAGATCAGCGTCCCGGCACGGGCCAGTCCGACAATCGTCACGAAGGACCCGATCAGCACGACGGCCCAGATGGCGTTTGCGTCCGGTGCGTCCCGTGCTGCGTCCAGTACCAGCAGCTTGCCGATAAACCCGGACAAGGGCGGCATGCCCGCCAACGCAATCGCACCGACGAAGAACAGGGCCGAGACCAGCCCGCTTTGCGGCATTGGCGCGGTGGGGGCGATAGCTCCGCCGCGACGCTCGACGACCAGATCGGCCACAAGGAACATCAGGGCGGTCGCCAGTGTCGAGTGATAGACGTAATAGAGAGCCGCGCCAGTTGCCGCTTCGGTGAACAACGAGATAGCGACCAGCAGCGTCCCCATCGAGGCGATGGCGCAGAAGGCCACCATCCGGGCGATGTGCTGCGCGCCAAGGATACCAATCGCTCCGATGGCCAGCGTCACCAGTGCGGCGGGTTGCAACCATGCTCCTACCAGGCCCTGCGTGGCTTCGACCTCGGGGCCAAAGCCAAGCGTATACATCCGCAGGATAGAATAGGCCCCGACTTTGGTCATGATCGCAAACAAGGCCGCGACCGGCAGTGGCGCGTTGGCATAGCTGGCGGGCAGCCAGAAATGCAGGGGCAGAACAGCGGCTTTGATACAGAAGACCAGCAACAGCAGCACCGCGCCCACACGCAACAGAGCAGTATCCTCGGCAGGCAATTCCGCAACGCGCACCGCCATATCCGCCATGTTCAGCGTGCCTGTCACCGCATAAAGCGTGCCCAGCGCGAACAGGAACAGGGTCGAGCCCAGCAGGTTATAGGCGACGTATTGCACACCTGCCTTAAGGCGAACCGCGCCGCCGCCATGGGTCATCAGGCCATAGGACGCGATCAGAAGGACCTCGAAGAACACGAACAGGTTGAAAGCATCACCCGTCAGGAAGGCGCCACACACGCCCATGAGCTGAAAGTGAAACAACGCGTGAAAATGCTTGCCCCTGTCGTCCCAACCTGAGGCGATGGCATATAGCACGATAGGCAGGGCCAGCAGCGCGGTCAGCAGGACCATCATGGCTGACAGCCTATCCAGCACAAGAACGATACCAAAGGGTGCAGGCCAGTTGCCCAGTTCATAAACCTGGATATCACCGCTTGCAGCTTGCGCCGTGATGGTCAGAGCGATCCCCAGCAAGCCCACCACACCAGCGACCGAGAAGATGCGCTGCAGGTCAAGGTGGTAGCGCAGGACCATGATGATGAATGGGGCCAGGATCGCGGGCAGGACGATCGGCGCTACGATCCAGTGGTTCATGCGTCATCTCCTGCCGGGTCGGTATTGTCTTGCGCGGTCATGTCGATGTGGTCATTGCGCGCCGACAGATAGGCGGATAACGAGATCATCACGATCACCGCTGTCATGCCAAAAGAAATGACGATTGCCGTCAACACCAGCGCTTGCGGCAGTGGATCGGTGTAAGGGACATCCTCGTATTTGTTCAGCACCGCAGGCGCGTTCAGCGCCAACCGACCAGTGGCAAACAGAAACACGTTCACTGCATAGGTGATCAGCGACAGGCCCAGAATAACCGGGAATGTACGACGACGCAGGATCAGGAAAATCCCGGCAGTGGTCATGACGCCTACGGCAGAGGCAACCAGCGCTTCCATCAGACCTGCTCCTTCTCTTGTTCTTCTTCTGGCGGATCGTCACGCAGCGGGTTGATATCCATCGGGAATTCCTGCGCCATACCCGGCTGCCACGCAAAACGAGACAGGCTGTCCAGTGCCAGCATGACCGCACCCAAAACCGCCAGGAAAACGCCCGTATCGAACAGGATTGCTGTTGCCCATTCGAACTCTTCGAGCGGGGGCCAGTGAATATAGCCGAAGTCGCTGGTCAGGAACGGCCGTTCATTGAACCAGGCGCCGATGCCTGTTGCCGCAGCGATCAGAACACCCCAACCGATTGTGCCGTGGTAGTAGAACCGCTGACGCTCGATCGCCCAAGTATAGCCGCTGGCCATGTACTGCATCAGGAAGGCGATTGCCACGATCAGGCCGGCGATGAACCCTCCACCAGGCTGGTTGTGGCCGCGGAAAAAGATGTAGGCACCCACCATCAGGGCAATGGGCATCATCATACGCGTCACCACTACCATCATCAAAGGATGTGAATCCCCGGATTGAGGCCAGTGCGGCTTGCGGTTCAGCAGATAGGCCCGAACGTTGGTCGCCAGAACGGATTCCGTCAGCGCAAAGATAATCAAAGCGGCAATGCCCAGCACGATGATCTCTCCGAACGTATCAAACCCTCGGAAGTCCACGAGGATCACGTTGACCACATTGGTTCCGCCGCCACCTTTGTAGGAATTGGCTAGATGGAACTCTGAGATTGTGGGAAAGGCAAAGTCTCGCAACATCAGTGCATAGACTAGAGCGCCTGTACCGATCCCGGCCCCGACCGAGATTGCTGCATCGCGCCACCGCCGCGCCGCGCTGCTGTCCCATGGTGTGTCCGTGGGCAGGAAGTTCAGGGACAACAAAAGCAGGATCATTGTCACCACTTCGACCGAGATCTGAGTCAGCGCAAGGTCAGGTGCCGACAGATAGTTGAACGCCATCGAAACAATCAGGCCAACGACGCCGATCAGAACCAGCGACAGCAGGCGGTTGCGGTGGAACCACATGATAGCCAGTGTCGCGGTGACCAGACAGATCCAGCCGACGACCGGAATGATCTCAAGCTTAAGCGGTTCGCGGGTGACCGGACCGATCGTGCCTGTGGCATAGGCATAGTATCCCAAACCCACGGTGAACACGATCAGGATCATGGCATAGCGGCTGATCACGCCGTTATGCAGCGAGTCCGTGATGCGGCGGCTAAGCGCAGTCAACGCTGCGATCACAGCTTCAAAGATCACCTTGGCCTCGGGGCGGGGCAGGGCGTTCCAAAGGCTTTCCGCCCGGCGATGCTGCGACAGCAGGAACAAGCCACCCAGGGTTGCGACGACTGACATGTAAAGTGCAGGCGTGAATCCGTGCCACAGCTTGAGCGAATAGTAAGGCAGTTTTTCGCCGCCAATCACCGCGCTGGAAACCACGGCGACCAGTGGGCCAACAATCGCTGCGGAATACAGGCCGATCAGAACGACCAAAACAATCAAAAACGCAGGGGCCAGCCAAAGACCCACAGGTGGATCATGCGGATGCGCAGGATAGTCGTCGCGTTTTGGACCCAGGAACACATGGCTGACAAAGCGGAAGGAATAGGCGGCCGAAAACAGCGCCGCCAGAAGGGCCAGCCCAGGCACCAGGTAGTGCGAATGCAGCCAGGTGGTGTGGACGGTTTCCTCCAGCATCATTTCTTTCGACAGGAAACCGTTCAAAGGTGGCAGACCGGCCATAGACAGGGCCGCTATGGTGCCAATCGTGAAAGTGATTGGCATCAGGTGACGCAACCCGCCCAGCCGCTTTACGTCGCGCGTGCCAGTTTCATGATCGACGATCCCTGCGGTCATGAACAGCGCGGCTTTGAACGTGGCGTGGTTGATGATGTGGAATACGGCAGCCACGGCAGCAAATTTGGTGCCAAAACCAAGTAGCATGGTGATCAGACCCAGATGCGACACGGTCGAAAAGGCCAGCAACGCCTTTAGGTCATCCTTGAACAGCGCAATCACCGCGCCCATCAGCATCGTCACCAGCCCGGTGGTGGCCACGATATAGAACCACGCATCGGTCCCGGCCAGAACCGGCCACATCCGCGCCATCAGGAACAGCCCCGCCTTAACCATCGTGGCCGAGTGCAGATAGGCCGAAACAGGCGTCGGGGCGGCCATCGCGTGGGGCAGCCAGAAATGGAACGGGAACTGCGCCGATTTGGTGAAACACCCCAGAAGGATCAGGATCAACGCCGGCAGGTAATAGGGCGAGGCTTGGATCAGCTCTTTGTTCTGAAGGATCACGCTCAGGTCATACGACCCGACGATATTGCCCAAAATCAGCATCCCGGCGATCATCGCCAGACCGCCCGAACCGGTGACAGCCAATGCCATTCGTGCGCCCTGACGGCCTTCGGGCAGATGTTTCCAATAACCGATCAAAAGGAATGAGCTTAAAGACGTAAGCTCCCAGAAGATAAGCAAAAGAAGAATGTTGTCGGAGAGGACGATTCCGACCATCGCGCCCTGAAACAGCAGCAGATAGGTGTAGAACTGACCCATTGGGTCCTCACGCGACAGATAGAACCGCGCATAGAGAATGATCAGCAGACCAATGCCAAGAATCAGCAGAGCAAACAGGAAACCAAGCCCATCCAGCATGAAATTCGCGTTCAGGCCCAGAAGGGGGATCCAGTCGAACCGAGCGGTCACGACATCCCCGCGCATAACAGACGGAATGTGGATCAGCAGACCAGCAAGGGCCAGAAACGTGGTCAAACCCGCGGCCGAGGCTGCTGCATTTCGTCCTGCCCTGATCAGCAGGGCTGGAAACACAGCGCCGAGAAAGGGAAGGGCCGCGATGAGGAATAGGGACAAGTGCGATACTCCGGTCTTGGCGGTCAATGTATTACTGTTTTTGTAAGGGAAATTTTTCGACTGTCCAGCTATTGCAAGTTTTTCACTTCGTTCTAAAGGCGCAATCAAATGCATTTTTTGAAAAAATCTCTGACAAGAACTTGATCCCTACTCGCAAATTCTGCGCGGAATTGACTGTCTCTGTGTGATAGAACGTCGAAGACCGTTCAGGAGGGTCGGACGTGACAGACAAAACAGTCAAAAACCGCAGGTGGGTATTGGTTGGCGGTGGGGCGCTTGTCGCCACCGGTTTCGCAATCCGGGAATACCGGTTGATCCCGCCCAGCTATGCTGGCGGACATCTCAGTGTTGAAGCCGCGCACCAGCAAGCCCTGTCTGGAGACATTTTACTGCTGGATATCCGAACGCCTCGGGAATGGCAGGCGACGGGCGTGGGCGAAGGGGCCCATCCGCTGGACATGCGTCGTGACGATTTCGTTGCAGCGTTGGATCAATTGACCGACGGGAACAAGAACGCGCCGGTTGCGCTGATTTGCGCGCGCGGAGTGCGGTCTGCGCGGCTCAGCAACAGGCTCAGCGAGGCGGGGTTCACCAATATTATCGACGTGCCGGAAGGTATGTTGGGCTCCGCAGCCGGGTCGGGTTGGGTGCGTGCCGGGCTGCCCGTCGGCGCATATGTCGAGGCAGGCCAATGATCCGCGCTGTCGCGATGGCGGTGGCCGCTGTATTTGCGGGGCAGGCCAGTTATGCCGCTTGCGCGGATCAGGATGGGGCGTGTCAGACCGACTCGGGTGCGTATCACATCGAACTGCCCAAAGCAGACAACCCACCTCTGGTCGTGTTTCTGCACGGGTACGGGGGCAGCGGTACTGGCACCATGAAGAACCGCAGCATGGTCAAGCCCCTGCTTGCACGGGGATATGCTGTGATGGCGCCCGAAGGGTTGGAGCGACCAAGCCGCCCCGGAATCAAAAGCTGGAATTTCTATCCCGGTTTCGGTGATCGGGACGAGACCGCCTTTCTGACCGAAGTGGTAGATGACGCTGCCGAACGATTTGGTATCGACAGGGACCGTGTAATATTGGGCGGATTCTCGGCTGGCGGGTTCATGGTCAATTATCTGGCTTGCGATGCACCCGAGACATTTTCGGCCTACGTGCCCGTGTCAGGCGGGTTCTGGCGGCCGCATCCCGAAACCTGCGAAGGTCCGGTGCGCCTGTTCCATACTCATGGCTGGATTGACAATGTGGTGCCGCTGGAAGGGCGGCTGTTGGGTGGGGGCCGGTTCCATCAGGGCGATATCTTTGCCGGGCTGGAAATCTGGCGCTTGGCCAATGGCTGCGTTGATACCAAACCCAGCGGTTTTTCGACCACGGGCCCCTTTATGCGCCGCTATTGGAGCGGTTGCGCAGATGGCAGCGCGCTGGAATTTGCGTTGTTCCCAGGCGGACATACCGTACCTAAAGGCTGGGCCGATATGATGGTGGATTGGTACGAGGGCTTGCCCGGCGGGTGATCATTCTGCCGGGGTCATCACGCCTTTGCCCTCGATCACGCGCCTCAACTCGTCTCTGTGACGGCGGGCAGACCGGGTGATCGCGGGTTCCTTGACGTCTTCTCTCATCCCGACCATGCGGCGCGCAGAGGCCGAAGATACCCCGCTGAGCGCAGACAGCGGGATCGCAAAGGCCAGGCTGATCGCTATCGGGGCCAGCCAGATGGACACCAGGCCCGACAGAATGCCCACACTCAACGCAATGCCACTTACCGTTTCCAGTGCGTGACACAGGACCAATGTGCGCAAGCCATAGCTGCCGCCATCGCGCGTCTGCGGAGACCACCCCTTTTGAACACCGAAGGCGGTGCGGAAGACGGCAATCATCTGTTGTACCATCAGGATGGGTGCATAGAGGATTGACAGCACCACTTCGGCAAGAAACGAGGTGACGAATTTCAAGCCACCGCCGAACTCGGCATAGCGCACACCGCTGAGCGGCAGGGCAAGAACGCCCAGCACTTTGGGCGCCAGCAGCATGGCGTACATGACTAGGATGATCAGCACATGGCGGGTTTCCGACATCTCGGGCCATTGCGGGAACAGAGGGTTGTCAGGGCTAAAGTAATACAGGACCGACGCGTCCTCACCCTGACCGATCAGCGCCCACATCACCAGCAGGGCAAACCACAGCGGCGACATCAGATAACCGACTGCGCCGTGGAACATGTGGAAGCGGGACACCGCGCGGAACCCGGTCGAGCCCAGCAATTTCAGGTGTTGCAGGTTGCCCTGACACCAGCGCCGATCCCTCAGCGCGTGGTCGATCAGCGTAGGGGGCGTCTCTTCATACGACCCGCGAATACGGGGTAGGAAGCGCACGGCCCATCCGGCACGGCGCAGCAGGCCTGCTTCGACGAAATCGTGGCTCATGATCAGCTTTTCCTGACCATTGAAAGCGCGCAGCTTAGGCAGACCCGCGCTTGAGGCAAAGGCGCGCGTGCGGATGATGGCGTTGTGGCCCCAATAGTTGCCTTCTTGCCCGCACCAACGGGCCAGGCCTTCGGCAAAGGCAATGCCGTAGACGCCGTTGGCAAATTGCTGCATCCGGGCAAAGACCGATTGCGCGCCGATCAGCTGCGGGTAGCTCTGGATCAGACCGGCTCCGGGGTCACGCGCCAAGGCGTCGGTCAGGCGGGTGATGGCACGACCGGTCATCAGACTGTCAGCATCCAGCACCAGCATGGCGTCCCAATCAGCCCCCCATCGGTTGACCCAATCGGCGATATTGCCCACCTTGCGGTCAGTGTTTTCAGGACGACGGCGGTAATACAGCTCAAGGCCAGGGGCGAGTGTGGTGCGCAGCGCCTCGACGCTGGCCTGTTCCTGTGCGGCGATCTCGGGGTCGCGCGTGTCGGACAGGATGAACATGGCATAGTGATGCTGACCACCGCGCTTACTCAGATCTTCCAGCATGGTGCGGGCATTGCCCAGCACGTTCCATGGCACCTCGTTGTAGACGGGCGTCAAGAGCGCCACGCGCAGGGGCTGAGGGCGGCCTTCGCGTTTCGGCTGTTCCTGCCGAGACAGGGACACCATGCCCAGCAGCACGGTGCAGACAGTGAAAGAAATCCAGAAGAAGTTAAACGAGATCAACGTCAGCAGGATGCCTTCGATCAGGTTGATCCCTTCGGCCCCGAACCAGTCGGACATCACCCAAAGCAGCCCCAGAGTGGCCGCCATCGCCGGCGAAAAGGCCAGCGCGCGCCAGAACCCGGCCGAGGCGCGCTTGCCATTCGGCACCTGTGCATCCCGAAACCCGGCGCTGAAATCCTGCGCGGGCATCGCCAGAGGGGCCTCTGGCGGCATGATATGCAGATCGCGGCTCATGTGGTCCAACGGTAGAGCCAAACCTCAGAGGCGGGCTGTTTGTCCTTCAGAAGCTGCGCGCGCAGTTCTACGTGGTTCCGCTCGCCCGGCTGGAACGAGAAGGCTAGCCGCAAGCCGCCGGTATCGGGGTTGCGTTGCAGCACGCCGTCCGAGGTTTCGGCATGGGGCGAGTCAACAAAGATGGTCATCGCATCGGGGTCATCGAACAGGTCCGAGGCCTCAAAATCGATCACTGCCAGACGTCCGTCGCCGAAGGTATTGTCGCCCATCGCGGTGTTGATCACGCGTGGCATGGGCGTGCGCTGGGGTTCTTCGCCCCAGATCAAACGATAGGACATGTCGATCTGGCTGCCGGCGGCAAAGGGCTCGGCCGGGCGCCAATAGGCGACGATGTTGTCATAGATCTCCTGATCCGCCGGAATCTCGACCAGCGTCACGGTGCCTTTACCCCAATCGCCCTTGGGTTCGACCCACAGGCCGGGGCGCTTGTGGTAATTCGCCTCAAGATCCGCATAGTCCGAGAACTCGCGTTTCCGCTGCATCAGGCCAAAGCCGCGTGGGTTCGTATCTACGAATGAGGATATCTGCAGGCGTGTGGGATTGGCCAAAGGCCGCCACAGCACCTCACCGGCGCCATTGCGAACCATCAAGCCATCGCTGTCATGAACGGCGGGGCGGAAGTCGTCAAACCGGCTGTGGTTGGTCTGGTCGAACAGGAACATCGAGGTGCCGGGCGCGATGCCCACATGGGGCAGCTCTTCGCGGGGGAAGAGCGTTGCTTCGACATCCATGATACAGACGGCCCCGGCGGTGACGTTGAACCGATAGGCCCCGGTCACGCTGGGGCTGTCCATCAGCGCATGCACGACCATGTTTCGCTGGCCGGGTTTGGGGCGTTCCAGCCAGAAGCGGATAAACTCCGGGAACTCCTCCCCATCCGGATCGCCGGTTTTCAGGGCCAGACCACGCGCGGACAGCCCGTAAACCTCGTACAGACCAATGGCGCGGAAATAGCTGGCGCCTTGCCAGACGCAGAACTCATCGGTCTTACCGGGGCGGTGCATTTCGGTGCGAAGGCGCAAGCCCGAGAACCCCAGCGTGTCGTCGATGGGCAGGGTCGGCACGTCTTCGGATTTGTCGAACATCGACAGATCGAACGTAACCGGGGTGGTCATACCGTCCTCGACCGTTGAAACCTTAACAGTACGCGGGAAGTACAAGCCCGGCGTAAAGAAATCTACGTTGAACGGCGTCTGGGTTTCATACCACAGCGCGCGGTCCAGCCTGAACCGGATCGAGCGATACTGTTGATAGGTCAGGTCCTGCCATTCCTGCGGAACCATTTCACGCTCGGCATAGGGTTGGCTGGCCAGTTCACGGGCCAGCGCGATCACGTCATTGCGGTCAAAGGGGACCTCGCCACCGGCAGCAAAGGTGGCCGGAGCGAAAGCAAGCGCCGAAGTTGAGGCCAGAAATGCGCGACGTGTGAAATTCATTTTTTAGACTTCCAAGGCTGTGACTTGAACCAACCGGCCAGATAGGCCACGCCGATGATCATGGCAAAGCCAATCATGTTGGCGATGAAGACGCTGGCAACATCCCGCCCACTCAGGTCCAGCCCAACGCCGATCAGGCGCGCTGCTGCCATGGAAAAGACGAAGACCGCCAAGGATTGCTGCCCGACCTTGGTGATGACGGTCAGCAGGAACTCCCAAATTTTCGCGGCTGCACCCTGACCGGTTGCGATCAGGCGATGGCCATGCTCACCCGCGACGACCCAGCCCAGATAGGCCAGTGAGAGGAAGTGAACATAGCGCAGCAGGCCAAACTCGGTCTTGCCCCGCAGTTCCGAGGTCAAGGGCCAGCCCTTGCGCAGCACGGCACCTAATTCCGGCGCGGCATTGTTGATCCAGGTGAAGACCTTCCACGATCCAAACGGGGCCGACAGGATGAGGAACAGTACGGCAGCCCAGATCAGGGTTTTCGATACAGGGGGGGCAGGGATCCACCCGCGCATGAAGGCAAAGCCGGTAAAGAACAGCAACTGCCAGCCGAAGGGATTGAAGAACCACTGACGGTCTGACCAAGGCTCGGCCGGCAGGGCCAGCGCACCGGTTTGTGCCACCAGCCAAATCGCAATCGACGTGGCGGCCACGGCCCAGAACCCGATGCGATAGAGGCCCATGTAAACAGGCATCAGCGCCAGAACCACCAGATACATCGGTAGGATGTCAAAGTAATTCGGAACATAGGTCAACGTGAACAGACCGACCATCTGTGGCGCAGGATCGTTGAAGAAATGCTGGAGGTTCAGCGAGGAAACATATGTTTTCTCGAAGAAACCTGTCTGGTCCAGCGCCGCCATCGACATGGCCACAAAGAAGAACAGGCAGATATGCGCCCAGTAGACCTGCCAGATGCGGAACGCCACGCGAGCCGTCCCCATCCACCAACCCTTGCGGGCAAAAGCCCCGCCGAACGCGATTGCCGAGGCCATGCCCGAGCAGAACACGAAAATCTCGGTTGCATCCGAATAACCGAACCGCGCCGGAATCCATCTGGCCCAAGGGTCGTTCGGGATATGGGCGATCAAGATGATGAACATCGCGATGCCGCGATAGAAATCCAGCCGCGGGTCGCGCACGCGGGCAGGGGCGGCTGCTTGGGCCGCCACAGGCGCAAAATCAGAAGCGGGCGATGCTGTCGCCATACGTGTTCTGTCCTTCTTTGGTCTTTTTTTGTTATTCAGCCGGAACGCTTTGTGCATCCCGATCATCGCGTGCCGCGTCGATCAATGCGCGGCGCGCAAGGGCGTAATTGTCCTCGCCACCGGCCCGTTTTGCGCGGCGATCATCCAGGATGCGCTCGACCGCATCCAGACGCCCGGCGCGCAGGCCGGAATCAATTGTGATGCGCTCGAATACATCACGTTGCGCGTGACTGCCACCTGCCATCTGCATTCCGTCACGTGCAGTGGTCAGGAAATCAAAGGCTTGACCATATAGGCCGTCACCAAAGGCTTCCAAACCCTTGGCCGCCGCGATGCCCGGATCGGACATGCGGATCGGGGTGTCGCCCTGATTGCGTTGGGCGTCTTTCTGGATGCGTTTCAGCATCTTTCCGGTTGCTTCGTCCCGGTTATCGCCAGTCAGAGCCAGCAAATAGTGCAGGTCGGCAAAGATCAGGCAGCCGTCTTCGGTGCGATTGGCGCTTAGGTCAGCCAGTTCTTCCCAGCGATTGCCGACGTTTACGCCCTCAAGTTCCAGACGGGACAACAACGAGGTCGCGTTCGAGATATCGCGGTAATCGTCGGTTTTGTCCTGACGGATGTAGTTGTCATACAACTCCATCACCTGATCGACCTGGCCCAGATCCAGGTGCATCAGCGCCTTGTGCCACCAGACGTGATAGCGGAAGTTGTTACAATGCGCCCAAGCGTCCTCGCGCCCGGCCAGCCAATCCAGACCCAGCTGTGCGTTTCCGGTCATTTCATGCACGTGGGCCACCGCGTGCAGGCCCCATGCGTCATCTGACACCATCCACAGCGCCTGACGGCCTGCAATCTCGGCCTTCTCATAGGCGCCGGTTTCTTCCAGCGCGAAAGAATGGCAGCCCAACAGATATCCACGGCCCGCGTGATCAGGCTCATACGCCGGCACCACACGTTCGATCGAGCGACGCATGCCTTCGGCGTCGCCCAGAACAAAGCGGGTGGCATGGCTAAGCTTCATCGCCAGCGAGTCTTGCGGATGGGCGCGCAGGATTTCCTCGAACTTCTGAACGGCTTGCGAGGGCAGATCGGACAGATACAGCTCCAGCGCTTGTACATAAAGGCGTTCGCGTGCGGTTACCGGTTGACGCTCCATCGCGGCATTGGCAGCGGCCAGAGCATCGACGGCGACTGGCATCATCTCGCGGCGGCCCAGCAGAACCATGAACAGACCTTTGATCGCATGGCCCAGGGCAAAATCCGGCTCGAGCTCCAAGACTTTTCCCAGATGCTGAGGCGTCACCGCCGCATGCGCCATGAACCCAAGCAGCACGCCATCCCATGCCTCGGCGCTTGCCGAATGGCTCAGGGTGTTCATCTGTCCGAAAACGTCTTGTTTCATGCTCGTGGTCCGATCCGTTGAGAATTAGTACATTATTCGACTTATCAGAGACTCTAGCGGGGTCGTATCAGTATCGACCGACCTCTCGAATTGGTGAAATGCTGTGTGTGCAAAACGTGAAAAAAACCGCCGATTCAACGGCATGTTTCAGCAACATGCCGCCGAATTAGGCATTGTGTTTCAATCTTCAAACGGGTTTTCGGCGTTCAAAACGGCCTGAGTATCCGCGCCAAAGGTCGGTGGAGCACTGCGATATGTTACAGGCGTTTTGGACAGTTTCAGTGGATTTCCGATCAGATTTACCTGTGCCGGGTCGGCTTGCATGGCGATCTGCATCTGCCTTGCGGCGACCTGATCGGTGGCAAAAACCTGATCCAACGTCTGCACCGGGCCCACAGGCACTTTGCGACTCTCAAGCTCGGTAATGACGGTTTCAGTGTCATAGTTTTGCACGGCTGGGCGCAGAATTGCATCCAGCGCATCACGATGTTCCAGACGTGATGGGTTGGTCGCAAAACGGGGATCGTCCGCCAGGTCAGGCTGTCCGACGAAGTCACAGAACCGTCTGAACTGGCTGTCGTTGCCAACGGCCAGGATCACGTGCCCGTCTGCCGTCTGATAGACGTCATAGGGCACGATATTTGGGTGCCCGTTTCCGCGCCGTTGAGGGACATTGCCCGAAGTCAGATAATTTACGCCCTCATTGATCAGCCATGCAATTTGCGCGTCAACCAGCGCAAGGTCGATCTGCTGGCCCTCGCCCGTTTGATCCCGGTGGCGTAGCGCCGCCAGAATGCCGACGGTCGCGTACATGCCGCACATCACGTCAGCGATGCCAACGCCTACTTTCATGGGCGCGCCCTCGGGATCACCGGTCAGAGACATGATCCCGCCGTAACCCTGTGCCATCAGGTCATATCCGGGCTTCGACGCGTTTGGTCCGTCCTGTCCGTAGCCTGAGATCGAGCAATAAACGAGGCTGGGAAATTCCTGGGACAGGGTTGCATAGTCCAGCCCGTACTTCGCCAACCCGCCGGGTTTGAAATTCTCGATCAGGATATCGGCATGCGAGGCGAGACGTCGGATTTCCGCCTGACCCTCGGCTGTTGTGATGTCGATTGCCACTGATTTCTTGTTACGGTTGGCCGACATGAAGTAGGCGCTCAGATCAGATGCATTGCCATCAGCGTCAGTCACATACGGAGGGCCCCATTGCCGCGTATCATCGCCGCCGGTTGCTGGGTTTTCGATCTTGATCACGTTTGCGCCCAGATCGCCCAGCAATTGCGTGCAGGTCGGTCCTGCCAGAATGCGGGACAGGTCCAGAACCTTGATGCCCTTCAGCGGCCCCTCAGATCCGGCCATCATAGCCTCCACGGTCGATCTCGGCGGCGATGACGGTAAAGCCGTCGGCCTTGACCGCCGCATCCAGCGCCGCGCGCAGTTCTTCGCGGTTGCGCACCGTGTGGCCGTTACCGCCGAACGCGCGGCCCATGGCGGCAAAGTCGTGGCGGTCGAAATCCACGCCTGTGTTGCCCATCTGGCGCTGGCGCTGTTTCAGCTCGATCAGCGCAAGGCTGGCATCGACAAAAACCAGAAAGATTGGGTTGCCGCCCATCTCGGCGGCGGTCGACAGCTCTCCGGCGACCATCAGGAACCCGGCGTCACCCGAGAAGCTGATCACTGGGCGGTCGGGTTCGGCCAGTTTCAGGCCAATCGCCATCGGCACGGCACAGCCCATGGTACACAGGGCCGAGGATTGGATCAGCCCGCGTTCCTCGGAGCAGTCCCACATCTGGCTCAGCAAAATACGATGCGCGCCGCTGTCGGCGGTCGCCAGCGTGTTGGCGGGCAGGGCAGCGCGGGTTTCGGCGATCACCGCCGCGGGCCCCCAGTCGTCATCCGTGGGAAACGTCTGCGCCAAAGCGGCTTTGACTTGCGCGGGTTCGCCACCCAGCCATGTCTTGCGCGACGGGGTGCCTTTGGCGATGGCCTCCAGCGTCTCGCCGGTATGTGCCACCAAATTCAGCCCCGCCTGATGCATGTAATGGTCATTGGGCACAGCCGAGACGTCGATCACGCGCTTTTCCGCTGGGTCCCAGATCTCACGCCAGCCGGGGCGCATTTCGATCGGGTCATAGCCCAGACACAGCACCAAATCGGCCTTTTCGACCAGCGGAACCAGATGTTTGTCAGCCAGCGGGGAAAGGCCCGCGCCACCTAGGCACAGAGGGTGATCCTCGGGGACTACGCCCTTGGCCTTGTATGTCGTCACGAAGGGGATGTCGAAATGCTCCAGAAATGCCTGCACCACGTTGCGCGAGTCGTCATAGAGAACATCCAGCCCGACAATTGCGATGGGCCGTTCGGCCTGCGAAACCCAACGGCGGGCTTTCTCGACGCAGTCGCCCGCAGGGGATACAGAGGCAATCTTGGCGCGGCGGCGCGGTTTCACGCCCGACACGCGGGTATCCGCGACCGAGATCGGCACGTCGATATGCACGGGACCGGGGCGCGGCTGATTGGCCAACGTAACCGCCTTATCGGCAATAATGTCTGCGCCTTTGGCGGTCAGTGTAAACGTCCCTTTGGTGATCGAGCGATAGACCTGCGCGTGATCCATCACCTGATGGGTATAGGTCAGCGCCTCATCCGCATCGACGCAGCCGGTCAGCACGATCATCGGCACCCGGTCTTGCAAGGCATTGGCGACCACGTTGATCCCGTTCATCGCACCGGGGCCAAGGGTGGCGACCAGAATGGCAGGCGCGCCATCGCGGTGATGCACGGCCTCGGCCATGAAACCGGCGGCGTTTTCATGCTTGGTCAGATGAAAGGTGATTCCGGCCTGTTCCAGCGCATCGACAAGGGTCAGAACCTCACCACCGGGCATTCCAAAGGCGTGGCGACATCCGGCCTCGTACAAACGTTGGGCCAGAAGGTCCGCTGCGCGGGGCGAGAGGTCTTGCATAAGTCATGCTCCGAAAAACTGTTTCACAGCAGATTGCGGAGGACGGCCCCAGACGCAAGGCGGATCACGCCAGTGTGACTATTTGACTGCTGTTTCAGCGACAGCTTGAAACTTGCCATCTAGTTCCTCGGCGATCTCACGTAAGGGGGCTCCGCCCTCAGAAACGTAGGGCGCGAAGACAAAACTGGGAGTCTTGTAAGACAGGGTGGCGGTGCCGTCCTCATTCTCGGTGACATAAAAGCGGATCGGCGCCTCGATCATCGCGTTCACCGAGGTTTCCAGCACGCGCACGGCGTAGTCGTTATTGAAGGCGCCGATAACCCGATTGCCGGGGATGGTGATCCCGCGCGATGCAGCGGCCTTGGTCGGGCCTGCCTGCGTGACCACGATCAGACCATTGGCCTTGATGGCATCCTTGGTGTCGGCAACCAACGCGTCATAAGTCTTGTCGGTTGCGTAGCTGGCCCAGCCCGAACGGAGCTCGTCTGCCAAAGCAGGGGTCGCTAACAGGGTTATCGCAGTCCAAAGGGCTTTCATCGGGGCCTCCTGTTACGGGGTTGAGACTGTGATGCCAGAAAGCGGTACAGGGCGCATTCACAATCTTGTGCGTTTTCCCGATTGCGCCTGTGGCCGGAAACCCCCAGAAACAGGCAAATGCCACCCGATGAGGTCCGAATTGGATCAGATGCGCCTGTTGATATGTTCGTCCTGTGCCGGTTCCCGCGATTGCGGGGCTGAGGTCAAAGCTGTCGAATTCGCTCTGACTCGCGCGGGGATTGAGGGAAGGGTTTCGGTCGATCAGCACGCCTGTTTCAGCGGATGCTCTGAACCCGTGGCCATCGCGCTGCAGGCCGATGGCGGGGCGTCATATGTGTTTTCAGGGGTCGATGTCGCTTCGGACGCCGATGATATCGTGGCGACCTGCCGGACCTATCTGGAAAGCCCCAAAGGCTGGATCGAAGACGCCCGGCCTTGCGGGAGGCTCCGAATGTGCTTGCGGGCGCGTATCCCGGCGCTTTAGTCGACCTGTAGTGTGACCGCCGCGCTGACGGGGATGTTGTCGACCATCAGCGGGCTGTGGCCGTTTGCGTTCAGAGAGACCGAGACTTCGACCTCGCCCTGCGGCAGATGGCCGATATGCATCCAGTTACCGTACAGCCGGGCCAGTTTCTCTCCATTTACGTAGACATGTGCATGCCCCTCGCCGTCGACATCGGTCTTTGAGGCATTTTGTGGTGAGAACCGAAAGTTCTGCGGCATGACATGCAGGTTCCAGCCCGCCATAGGATCGGGCGTAAGAGCGATCTCAAGCCCCGGAGCATCAGCGCCAGCAGGCAGGTTGATGGCAGTCGAATGATCGTGTGCGGCTGCCTCGGCGTGAGATGGACTGTGATGTGCAGGATCGCCATGGTCATGGCCGTCGAAAGTGACGCCATTTGCAGCCGCAATTACAAATCCTGCACCACTGCCAAAAACTATGCCGATTGCAAACAGGGCAAGTGAGCGTGCCATTTTATGTTCCTTGATGGTAGTAGAAACACGCCGAGCTGGTCTCGGCGTGTTTATAGGCGTGTTGGTCAGGCCGCAGCTTCGGCACGCTGGCTTTCATGTCGCCAGAAGTATCCGGCGAATGCCCCGACCAAAACCCAGGCTACCAGTCCGATGCCAAAGGCGCGTGCGGCAAACAGCGCGCCGATCTCAGTCGGAACGGGGCCGGTGAACACGTCCGGCTCGGGCGCGCCGATCAGATGTGGGGCCAACAGCAGGGCGGCTGCGATCACATA
This sequence comes from Ruegeria sp. HU-ET01832, assembly GCF_040371315.1. Classification (NCBI taxonomy): domain Bacteria; kingdom Pseudomonadati; phylum Pseudomonadota; class Alphaproteobacteria; order Rhodobacterales; family Roseobacteraceae; genus Ruegeria; species Ruegeria sp. HU-ET01832. The sequence goes on along the minus strand of NZ_BAABWL010000001.1, from coordinate 713,918 downwards.
GCTGATCAGGGTGCCGCCAAAAGCAATCAGCCACATGGCAACACCTGCTGCGGCGACGGTCGCAAACCACCAGATTTGACGCGCAGCGACATCGGCTGCTGCCACGCCGGGCACTTCTGGCGCGAGCGAGAATCCGGGTGCGAGGTGTACGGCAATGAACCCCGCAAGCCCCCACAAAACGCCGGTGCGCCCGTCAATCTTGTGGCCGTTGCCCTCAGCCACGGACATCAGCGCAATCATCATCAGCGCATAACCTGTATAGATAAGCATCGTGAAAATGACGCTCAGCGCATCGCGGAACAGGTCCGAGAACATTCCCGGCAGCTCGGGGTGAGCACTTACGACGTCACCGCCGAAATGGACCAATTCGCCTGATTCATACAGTTCCGCGTGCAGCAACACAGGTTGCACAAAGACCAACTGCAGCAAGGCGGCAATCAGCCCCGCTGCAGCACCAGCGAACAACGCGCTGGTCAGGATACGGCTAAACATGGGTTTAGTGGCAGGGGAAGCCGGTCGCGTGGCGCACATCGTGGGCTGCGTCATGCAGGGCCGCGGCCTGAACGTGGCCGGTCAGCGTGATGACGCCAAGGCCCAGAACCACAGCGAACATAACCGGCAGGATACCAACGCGTGAGGTCGATGCGGTTGTTGCTTGAGTTGCCATTTTTAGTTCTCCTTTACCGTCGCACCCGACGGTTGGTGTTTTCATTCGTGCCTGGCAGGTCTCCTGGCTCGCGGGTCGATGCCTCTGTTCGCCTTCCCCCTGAAACTCAGGAGTGGCTGGTTGAACAGGGCTCACCGCTTACAGTCGCGGGGGCGGCTGTGGATTCGATCGCGCGCGGTCTCACCACATTCCCTCTTAGCTTGCCGGTATTGCCGACAGGACCAGACAGGTTCATTTAGCCGTTACATCTGCTGTCGCGCAATCGCCATTTGCGACGTTTTAGGTCAGATCACGCGCTTTTTGAGAAGATAAATATCCATGATCCACCCATGATCAGCGCGCGCAGTCGCTCGGGTGTCCAGAATCGACTGTGCAACATCGATCAGAGTGCCGTTGATCAAGATTTCTTCAGTCATGCCCACATAAGCCCCCCACCAGATGTCATAATCTGCCATCTGAAGATGTTGGAACGAGCACTCACCATCCAACATGACCGCCACGTTTGATGCACCGTCCGGCCACCCTTCGTCGCGAATCCGCCGCCCCGTGGTCACGATGTAGGGGGCACCCAGATCGTTGATCGGAATCGCGTGGGCCGCCGTCAACGCCTGTAGCGCTGTGATGCCAGGGATCACCCGCGTCGTCGGTTGAGGGTCCAACCGCGCCGCGATTCGCAGTGAGCTGTCGTATAGCGACGGATCGCCCCAGATCAGCAGCGCCACGTGCTGTGCGCCGGGATGGGCGGTAATCGCCTCGCGCCAGCGCAGCGCAATCGCGTCGTGCCATTCGTCCACCCCGCGCAGATACCCGTCTTCCGAGCGGCGCTTGGGGATGTCGAAATAGGCGATCTGCGGCGGTGTGTCGGTCACCTGCGCGATGATCTTTTCGCGCAGTCCGGCCAGATCGGCTTTGTTCTCGCCCTTGCGGGGGATCAGGATCAGGTCCGCCGAGCGGATCGCCTGCGCGCCCTGAAAGGTCACGTGGTCAGGGTTCCCGGTGCCAATGCCGATCAAGGTCAGGTCAAACATCGTCAAACTCTGCCAGCGGGCCATAAAGGATCAGCGCCGGGGCGGTGCCTATCTCGTCCGCCAGTTTTTCGGACAGCACGCCTACAGTACTGCGATGCAGCTTTTGTTCGGGGGTCGAGACGGATTCGGCCATTAGTGCTGGCGTCTCCAGCGGCAGGCCATGGGCGTGCAGCGTCTCAACCAGCAGGGGGAAGGTGCGCTTACCCATAAAGACCACCGTGGTCGCGTCCGGGTCGGCCAAAGCGGCCAGGTTCAGGTCCTTGGGCAGTTTGCCGCTGACATCATGACCAGTGACAAATTGCACCCGCCGCGCGGTCAGCCTGCGGGTCAGCGGGATGCCCGCCGCCGCCGCTGCCGCCACGGCCGAGGGGATGCCGGGTACGATCTCGTATTCGATTCCAGCCGCGCGCAGGGCCACCAGTTCTTCTTCCAGACGCCCGAACATGCCGCCATCGCCGGATTTCAACCGCACGACCCGCTGCCCGGTCAGGGCGTAATCCACCAGCAACCGGCTGACATGGTCCTGCTTGGGCGAGGGGCGCCCCGCCCGTTTGCCCACGCCCACCAGATCGGCATCGTCGCGCGCATGGGTCAGGATCGGCCCGCTGCTGAGGTCATCAAACAGCACCGCATCCGCCTTCTGCATCCGGTCCACAGCCTTCAGCGTCAACAGCTCCGGGTCGCCGGGGCCTGAGCCAATGAACGAGACAAACCCACTCATACTGAGGCCTCCGCGATCAGGTGAAAGAACGTGCCGGTCACGTTGCCACGCACCGATCCGGTCTGCGGCCCTTCGGCCCCTTCTGCGTCAAACACACGGGCCAAAGGCGCGTCAGGTTGCTCGATGATCGAGGAATAGTGGAACTCATGCCCCCGCAGGCCTGTGCCTACGGCAAAGCCGGGCATCGGGGCCAGCAGTTCGGCGCGGCGATAGCCCAGATTGAACTTGCGCTTTTCATAGGACGTCACCAGCCCCAACAACCCGGCCATCTGGTGCGAGACACCCTCTTTATCGATCAGAGCCTGTCCCAACGCCATATAACCCCCGCACTCCCCATGCACGGGCTTGGTTTGCGCGTGGTTTCGCAACCCTTCCTGAAAGACGGATGCGGCGGCCAGAATGCCTGCATGCAACTCGGGATATCCGCCCGGCAACCAGACCAGATCTGCATCCGCCGCCGGGGCTTCATTCGCCAATGGCGAGAACGGTAACACCTCGGCCCCAGCCGCCCGCCAGCCTTCCAGCAAATGCGGATAGGTGAACGAAAACGCCGCATCGCGGGCCAGCGCGATCCGTTGCGCCGGTGGCCGCGGCAGCGCGGCGGACGATGGCCCATTCGGGCCTGAGGACGCCGCCCGCTTGATCGCCTCAACATCGACATGTTCGCGCAGAAACGCGGCATAGCCCACAATTGCGCTTTCCAGATCGGGATGTTCAACCGCCTGGATCAGGCCCAGATGCCGCTCGGGCAGGGTCAGGTCTCCACGACGGGGCAGCACGCCCAGAACCGGCAGGCCCGCGCATTCCATTCCCAACCGCGTCAACCGCTCATGCCGAGGGCTGGCGCAGCGGTTCAGAATCACGCCCGCAAAGGGCAGATCGGGGTTATACATCTTGAACCCCAAAGCCGTTGCCGCCGCCGATTGCGCCTGACCGCCCACATCCAGCACCAGCACCACCGGCCAGCCCATCCGTAACGCGGTTTCCGCACTGGACCCATGACCCAGTTCGCCGGGCTTGGCGACGCCGTCGAACAACCCCATCGAACCCTCGGTGACCACAATATCCGCGCCCTCGGCCTGCGCTGAAATCGCGTCCAACAAAGGCTCACCCATGGCCCAGCTGTCCAGATTGAACGAGGCCCGCCCCGCCGCCGCCCGGTGAAAGGCTGGGTCGATATAATCCGGTCCGCTTTTAAAAGGCTGAACGGTCAGACCATCCTCGGCCAGCGCACGTAACAAGCCCAGCATGACCGTGGTCTTGCCCGTTCCCGAGGACGGCGCGGAAATCAAAAGGCCCGGAGGGTTAGTCATCGCGTCATTCATCCTCGGGGCTCCAACTGGACCACGGGCTATCGGCGCTTTGCGGGCGATAGCGGCGGTCGTAATCCTTGGAATACAGACAGCTTTCGTCGAACCCTTCGCCCGCCAGCGCGGGGCCGACCATGATCAGAGCGGTGCGGGCGATGCTTTCGTCCAGCACGTCTTTCAGGGTGTCCAAAGTGGCACGGATGATGCGCTCATCGGGCCAGCTGGCGCGATAGACCACGGCCACCGGGCAATCGGCGCCATAGGCCGGGGTCAGGTCGGCAATGACCTTGTCCAAATTGCCGATGGACAGGTGAATGGCCAGCGTTGCGCCGGTGCGGGCGAAGTTCTCAAGCGTCTCACCCTCGGGCATCGAAGACGCGCGGCCCGGCGTGCGGGTCAGCACCACCGATTGTGCGAGGCCGGGCAGGGTCAGCTCGGTGCCCAAGGCTGCGGCAGCCGCAGCGAAAGAGGGAACGCCGGGGGTGACGCTGACCGGGATACCCATTTCTTTCAACCGGCGGATTTGCTCACCCATGGCGGACCAGACCGACAAATCGCCTGAATGCAGTCGGGCCACATCTTGACCGGCCTTATGCGCGGCGTCGATCTGGGCCATGATCTGATCCAGATCCATCGGCGCGGTGTTGATGATCTTGGCCCCCTTGGGGCAGTGGCTCAGGATCTCTTCGGGAACCAGCGAACCCGCATAAAGGCACACGGGACAGGACGCGATGATATCGCGCCCGCGCAGGGTCAACAGGTCGGCAGCGCCCGGTCCGGCGCCGATGAAATGAACGGTCATGTCTGTCCTCCGATGGCGATGGCGCAGGTGGCCAGCCGGTCGTCTGATATCTGTCGGGGTGAAAGCAGCCGCGCGCCCAGTCCGGCGGCGGCAAGGGCGGACGCTTCGGCCACGCTGCCGGCGCCGTAACTGGCGCGGCTGCGGGGCGAGCAAGTGAGCGTGCGCTGCCCGGCCAAATCGGCGGGTGCGATGAAATGCAGGGGCAGGGCGGTTTCGGCGGCGAATTCTGCAAGCGCGGCGTGACCTTCCTTGTCCGCGACGGTCGCCAAGGCGCTGACGGGGTGGTCCGCGGCGGCCGCCGTAAAGGCCGCGCGCAGGCTGTCCATGGTGGCGGCGGAGGAAAAGCCAAGGCCCGCGACGATCATAGCGTGACGCTCCACTGCACCACCGGATAGGCAGATTTCCAACCGCGTCGGGGGCCCAAAGGCGCAGCCTGAGCCAGTTCGATCCGCAGAAGGTCGCCGCCTAATGCGTCGTGCCATTGCGCCAGTAACGTTTCGCTTTCCAGCGTCACCGCATTAGCGACCAACCGCGTGCCTTCAGGTAGCGCATCGCGCAACCATGCCAGAAGGTTTGCGTTCAATCCGCCGCCGATAAACACCACATCGGGCAACGCAAGCCCGGTCAGGTCAACAGGGGCAGTGCCGTGGACTACACTCAGCCGATCCTGTCCCAGCGCATCCGCATTGCGGCGAATACGCTCGGCACGATCTGCGCGAGGTTCAATTGTGGTGGCCGTCAGTGTCGGATCACACATCAGCCATTCTATACTGATCGAGCCGGTGCCACCGCCGATATCCCACAAATGCTCGCCGCGCTGTGGGGCCAGCGCAGACAGGGTCAGGGCGCGGATAGGGCGTTTGGTGATCTGTCCATCGGTCTCGAATATCTCATCCGGCTTGCCCGAGGATTTCGGCAGTGCGTGCCCATCACCCGCGACCTCTAGCGCGACGCAGACCGGGTGATCGAACCCGCCCAGCAGCGCCTCGGTCAGGGACACACTGCGGGAACGCTCACGAGGGCCGCCGAGCGCCTCCATCACATGCAGGCGGGTGTCAGCAAAACCGGTCTCGGTCAGGTAGGTCGCCAGTTCGGCCACCGCCGCGCCGTTGCGCAACAGCAGGATAGCGCGCAGCCCCGGCGACAGATGTGGTCGCAACCGGGTAAGGGGCGCGGCGTGCAGGCCAAAGGTCAGCGTTGCTTCCAACGGCCAGCCCAGCCGGGCGGCGGCCAGCGAAAACGTCGATTGGCCGGGTAGGGCGGTCCACTCCCCGACCTCGAAATTGCGCGCGATGACAGACCCCGCGCCAAACCAGAACGGATCGCCCGAGGCAAGCACTACAGTGGGCTGCCCCCGGAACCCCGTCAGCACGGGCAGACCATCGGCAAAGGGCACCGGCCATTCGACCCTTTGGGCGGGGCTCTCGGGGATCAGCGACAGATGGCGCGGCGGACCCATGATGATTTCAGCGCGATCCAGCACTTGACGGCTTGCGGGCGACAGGCCATCAAGCCCATCCTCACCCAGGCCCAGAACGGTCAGCCACGGAGCTTCATGCATGACACATCTCCTGATCCTTGGCGGCACCACCGAGGCCAACGCACTGGCCAAAACCGTGGCCGAGTTGGGCATCCCAGCGACCTACTCTTATGCCGGTCGCGTCGGCAACCCGCGCCCGCAGCCGCTGCCGGTGCGCGTAGGCGGGTTCGGGGGCGTTGCCGGTCTGGCCGCCTATATGCGCGACCATACTGTAACCCATGTGATCGACGCCACGCACCCCTTCGCCGCGCAGATGAGCGCCAACGCGGTGGCCGCCTGCCATCAAAGCGGGGTGCCGCTGGCCGCGCTGACCCGCCCGGCGTGGGTGGAAAAGGACGGAGACCATTGGCAGCACGTTCCGGATATCGACGGCGCGGTGGCCGCCCTGTCCGGTGCGCCGCAGCGGGTGTTTCTGGCCGTGGGCCGGATGCATCTTCAGGAGTTCGCCACACAGCCTCAGCATCGCTACTTGCTGAGGCTGGTCGATGAACCGGGTACTCTGCCGTCGCCGAACTGCGACGTGGTTGTCTCGCGCGGGCCGTTCACTCTGGCCGATGATCAGGCGTTGATGCAGCGTCATAAGATCCAGTTGGTCGTGTCCAAGAACGCAGGCGGCCTTGGCGCGCGCGCCAAGCTGGACGCGGCGCGGGCGCTGGGTCTGCCAGTGCTGATGATCGACCGTCCGGCCCTGCCGCAGCGGGTCGAACTGTCGAGCGTCGCTCAGGTTCTGGACTGGCTGGCTCATTCCGGGGTGAACCTCGGGGTGTAGACGATCGGCGCCCCGTCGCGCTCGATCACGCGGGTGCGGGACGAGCCAACGATAACCACCGTCTGCATATCCGCCATCTCGGGCGTGGCTTCGGCTAGTGTTGAAATCCGAATGGCTTCATCGGCACGGGATACGGCGCGGGCAAACAGGATCAGCCGTTCGGGCTCGCATTCCTCACGCAGGATTTCCAGCGTCTTTACAAAGCCCTCGGGGCGGGACTTCGAGCGCGGATTGTAAAACGCCATCGAGAAATCTGCCTGCGCGGCCAGCCGCAGGCGCTTTTCGATCAAGGACCACGGCTTGAGGTTGTCACTCAGGTTGATGGCGCAGAAATCATGCCCCATTGGCGCGCCCGCACGGGCCGAGGCCGCCAGCATCGCCGTGATCCCCGGCAGCACGTCAATCTGGATATTACGCCACTCAGAAGGTCCATCCTCTAGGGCCTCGAACACGGCCGCTGCCATTGCAAACACGCCGGGATCGCCCGAGGACACCACGACCACGCGTTTGCCCTCGGCCGCCATTTGCAGCGCGTGCTGCGAGCGGTCGATCTCAACTCGGTTATCACTGGCGTGCAGCGTCAGCCCTTCGCGTTCGGCCACGCGTGCCACGTACGGAATATAGCCGACCACGTCCGTGGCCTCGGCCAAAGCAGCGGTCACCTCGGGCGTCACCAGCGCCTCATCCCCCGGTCCAAGACCGGCGATCTTGACCCAGCCGCTCATGGTCTGCGCCCCTGTCCATGCACGATGATAATCGAGAAATAGGGGGTGATGCCGTCGCAGTTTTCAGACAGCTTGCAGACGCGTTGATTGGGCATCTGGGCATATTCGACGATCCACGCTCGGTCATACAGCCCAGCCGTTTTCAGCGCGCGTTTCACTTTGTCGATATTGCGGCCGATCTTCATCACGACCAGCGCGTCGGTCTGCGCCATCTGCTGGGCCAGAACGTCTTCGGACAACGTGCCTGCCAGAACAGTCAGGATGTCATCGCCCCATGTGATCGGGTCGCCTGTCGCTGTCCACGCGCCGGACATGCCAGTGATGGCGGGCACAACTTCTACATCAGAGACGTCGCGTAAACGATTGTAAAGATGCATGAAAGAGCCGTAGAAGAACGGATCTCCTTCGCAGAGAACCACCACATCCTCGCCTTTATCAGACAGCGCCTTCAGATGCGCGGCGCAGTCTTCGTAGAACGCTGCAAGCAGTTCGTTATAACGCGGATCGGTCAATGGGATTTCGGTCGTGACCGGGTATTCCATCGGGAATTCAACGGCATTCTCGGGGATCATCCCATTGACGATTTTGCGCGCCTGTCCACTGCGACCGGGCTTGCGGAAAAACGCCACATGGCGGGCATTGCGCAGCAGGCGATCAGCTCGCACGCTCATCAGGTCGGGATCACCGGGGCCGAGGCCCACGCCATAGATGGTGCCGCTCATTCCGCGCGGCTCGCGATGGCGTTGATGGCGGCGACGGTGATGGCGCTGCCGCCCAGGCGGCCCTTGACGATGCAGGAGGGAACTGGCTGTGCCTCCCACAGGGCGTCTTTGGATTCGACCGCGCCGACAAAGCCCACGGGGCAGCCGATGATGGCGGCTGGGCGTGGGCAGTCGGGGTCTTCCAGCATGTTCAACAGGTGGAACAGGGCAGTGGGCGCGTTGCCGATGGCGACAACGGCACCTTCCAGATCGGGACGCCACAGCTCCAGCGCAGCAGCGGAACGCGTGTTGCTCATCTCGGCGGCCAGCGGGCGCACGCGTTCGTCATGCAGGGTGCAGATCACTTCGTTGTCGGCGGGCAGACGGAACCGGGTCACGCCCTCGCTGACCATGCGCGCATCGCAAAGGATCGGCGCGCCGTTTTCCAGTGCGGTGCGGGCGGCGGCCACAAACCCGGGCGAGAAATGCACGAACTCTTCCAGCCCTACCATACCAGCGGCGTGGATCATGCGGACAGCGACCTGTTCTTCGTCGGCGTCGAACCGAGCCAGATCAGCCTCGGACCGGATGGTGGCAAAGCTCTCCTTATAGATCGCCGCGCCATCGGTTTCATAAGTATAGGGCATCAGGTGAAGTCCATATTCATAAGTGTTTCTTCGGTCAGGCCGGTCTGGCAGGGCTCATCCCCCGCGCGGCCTTGTTTGACAAGATCAAATCTTCCGGCATTGCCGATCAGGGTCACATCTGCCGGGCCTATGCGCGCGCATCCCTTGGCGCAGCCCGAGACATGCAGGCTGCCCGGTACGCGTGCCGCCAAAGCGCGCGCGATGTCGCGGGTTTCCACCTGTGCCTGCGGGCAATATGGCGCGCCGGGGCAGGCGTCGGTGATCATCAGCGGGTCGGTGCCATCTGTGACAAAGGCTGGGGCGGATATCGCCGCCCCGCCCTCCAACAGGATCAACCGCCACGGGGTGACGCGTAAGGCAACGGCCCCGCTTTGCGCGATCAGGTCCTTCAGTGCGTGCGCAGGCAATTGCCCGAAGGCCGCACCATAGAGCTTTCCCGGATCGCAGGGGCCGGGTTGCAACGGAGGGCCAATAGATCCCGGAGCTGCGCCCTGCCACTCCGGTGGCAGAACCGAGACCACGCGTGACATGCGTCGCGTCTCGGGCGTGCAGGTTTGGGCGAACCATGCGGCCAGGGCGATCACCTGTTTGACGGCTTCGGGTTCTTGGACCAGACGTCCGGTCTCGGCCCCATCGGCGCGTAGGATCAGGCCATCCGGGGCTGTTTCCAGCCGAATGTCGGCTGAATCCCCAGCCAGCAGGCGCTCAGGTCCGGTGTCGATGGCAAAGCCGAACTTGGCGGGCAGGGCGGGCAGTTCCGCCAGCCGGTCAATAAGCTCTTGCGCCAGCCGAGCGGTCAGGTCTCCGGCTTGGTACAGAGGTGAGACCAGAATGTTGCGGCGCACCTCGATCCCCGGCTCGGCGTCCAGCAGGTTCAGCGCGGCCAGTTCGGCCAGCAGGGATTGATGATCCGCCTCGGCCACGCCCCGCAGCTGCAGGTTGGCGCGGTTGGTCAGGTCGATGGTGCCATTGCCGAAGCGTTCCGCCAGATCACACAGACCCATGGCCTGCTCAGCTGTCAGACGGGCCAGCCGCGGCCGCACCCGGACCACCAGCCCATCGCCCGACATCATCGGACGGTGCGCGCCGGGACACCAGCCCTGGACGATGGGAGCGCTCATCCCAGCCCCTCCAGATCGGCGCGAATCGAGTTGCGGCGCGTGTTCCACAGTCCCGCCTCCAGCAAGGTGCGGAACCGGTCCTGCATGGCCTGATGGGCCTTTGGGTTGGCCTCGGCCAGAAAGGCGTCGACGTCTTCGTTGCCCAACGTGGCATCGTGGTAGAGGTCGAACAGATGCGGCGCGACTGTGCCAGATAGATGCGCGAATGAGGCCATATGATCCAGCGTCGCGGCGATCTCGGCTGCGCCCCGGAATCCGTGGCGTTGCATCCCGGCGATCCAACCCGGATTGGCGGCGCGGGCGTGGACCACGCGGCTGATCTCTTCGGGCAGGGTCCGCGCGCGCGGGGTGTCGGGGTTGGTGTTGTCCAGATGATACAGCTGCGCCGTGCCGCCTGTGATCTTTTTGGCGGCGGCAAATCCGGCTTCATGCGTGGCGTAATCATTGGCCAGTAGCAGGTCGGTCTCGGTCAAATCTTGCAGGTGGACGAAACTGTCGGCGTTGGCGACGCGCTGGGTGATGCCGTCCTTGTCCTGCGCGACATGCTCGCCTTCCAACGCGTAAGAGCTGGCATCCAGCCATGCCTCGCCCGCCTGTGTGCGCGCCTCATCGGTATAGATTTCGGACAATTGCGTCATGTTCACGCCATAGCTTCCGGGGGCGGGGCCATAGACGCGGGCGGCGGGTTTCTGACCGGCATAGGGATTCCAGTCGGCCGCCTCATCGCGCGCCGACAAGGCCCGGATCGCCTGACCGTACAGCGCCGAAAGCGTCGGGAACACGTCGCGGAACAGGCCCGAGACCCGCAGCGTTACATCCAGACGCGGGCGGCTGAGGTCGGTGATGGGCAGAACCTCGATGCCCGAAACCCGCTCGGACCCTTTATCCCAGACCGGTTTAACGCCCAGCAGGTGCAGCGCCATGGCGAATTCCTCACCCGCCGTGCGCATGGTGGCCGAGCCCCAGAGGTCAACGATCAGCCCCTTGGGGTAATCGCCTTCCTCTTGCAGGTGGCGTCGAACCAGTTCCTCGGCCAGTTTCACACCTTGGGTATAGGCCGCGCGCGTGGGCACGGATCGCGGGTCGGTGGTGTAAAGGTTCCGCCCCGTCGGCAGCACGTCCGAGCGGCCACGATAAGGCGAACCGGACGGCCCGGCCTCGATCCGTTTTCCAGCCAGCGCATCCATCAGCGCGCGGCGCTCAGACTGGGCAGAAGGCGCGGGGTCGAAATTACCGGTGACTTCGGGCACCCGGCCAAAGATGTGCAGACCGTTACCGAACTGGCTCTCTTTGATGTCGCAGACGAAGCGGTCGATGCGAGTAATCGCCTCGGCGGTGCAGGTGGCCTGATCCAGACCCAGATCGCTCTCCAGCCCGATGGCCTGTGCCTCGTCGCGGATATCCTCTTGCAGGCGGTCGCGGCGTTTGGGGTCTAGACCATCGGCGTTCGAGAACTCATCCAGTAGGGATTCCAGCCGGACCATCCGGTCGGGCGTGCCGCTTTCTTTCAGCGCGGGCGGGATGTGCCCCAGCGTGACGGCTCCGATCCGACGCTTGGCTTGCGCGGCCTCGCCGGGATCATTGACGATGAAGGGGTAGATCACGGGCAGGTCGCGGATCAGCGCCTCGGGCCAGCATGTGTTGGACAGGGCGACGGATTTTCCGGGCAGCCATTCCAGCGTGCCATGGGCTCCGATATGGATCAGCGCGTCGGCGTGCAGGCTTTTGCGCAACCACAGGTAGAAGGCGACATAGCTGTGGCGCGGGGTGCGTGACAGGTCGTGATAGTCGTCATCGCGCAGCTCGGGCGTGCCGCGCTCGGGTTGCAGTGCGACCAGAGCTTTGCCCCGGCGCAGCGCGGTGAAGTGGAAGGCACCATCCGCGAAAGCGGGATCACTCTCGGGCGCACCCCAGACGGTTTGCAGGTCGATGCGTAGCTGTTCGGGTAGGTCGGCCAGCGCGGCCTGATAGTCGGCAAGGGGCCATGCAATCCGCGCGTCCAACAGCGCGTCAGAAATTGGCTCGGCGGGGGCGGTGTCATAGCCTTCGGCCTGTAGGTCGGACAGCATTGCCTCGGCCGAGGCCAGCGCGTCCAGACCGACCGCATGGGCCATCTGCCAGTCCTTGCCGGGATAGGTGGACAGAACCAGCGCGGGCACCTGATCGGATTTGGGTTTGCCTTGCAAGTTCAGCCAGCCGGTCACACGGTCAAGGATGGCCTCGATCCGTTCCTCCTCGGCCCGGTGGGCAAAGCGGGAATATTCCAGATGCTGGTCGCGCTTGCCCGGCTCCTTGAACGAGGCGATGCCTGCTGAAATCCGCCCGTCCACCTCGGGCAGCACCACATGCATGGCGAGGTCGGCGGGCGAGAGACCGCGTTCCGCTTCGGCCCAGGCTTTGCGGCGCGAGGTGGCTAGTGCGACTTGGAAAACGGGTACATTGGCGGCGTCCAAGGGCGAGGTGCCAGATGCGCCTTTACCCGAGAAGGAGGTGGCGTTGATGATCGCGGATGGGGCCAGAGATACGATGGTGTCGCGCAGCCAGTCGGCGGCGGTGGGAGCTTTCAGCGAGGGAGCGAATAGGCCTACGGCGTCCAACCCGCGTGCGCGCAGACTGCGGATTAGGGCGGCCACGGGGGCGGTGTCGGCGGATGTCAGATAAGCGCGGTAGAAGGTGACGAGGATGCGTTTCGCATCCCCGGAAAACGCCTGTTCTGCCGGGATCACACCGCGGTCCGGGCACCATGCGCCGCAGTCGGGCAAGGACTTGGCGCCCATCACCGGGCCCGCATACAGACCGGCTGCCAATGCCATCTGCGCCAAAGCGGCTTGTGCTGCAACCTCGCCACCGGTGTCGCAAAGATGCGCCAAGCGGCGCAGGGTGGAGACGGGCAGGGTCGAATAGTCATCCAGCCGCGTATCCTCGCGCCCGTCCGCCGGCAGCACGGCCACAGCAATCCCTTTGGTCTGCGCAAGCGATAGAACCTGCTGCAGTCCGTAGGACCAATAGGGCACCCCGCCGATCAGTCGGATCAGGATGCCCTTGGCGCCCTCCAACGTCTGCTCGACATAGGTATCCACCGAGAGGGGATGTTTCAGCGCCGTCAGATTGGCCAGCCGCAAGGTCGGCATCCGACCCTCGGGTCCGCCGCCACGATGCCAGCCTGCCGCGAAAGCACCAAGGTCGCTGTCCGAGAACGACAGCACCACCAAATCCGCCGGGCTCTGGCCCAGATCGGTTGGGGTTTCGGATTCCTCTAACCCGTGGCTTTCGCGGAAGACGACGTGCATGGTTTACTCGGCAGCCTCGGTGACGCCCACGAGGATGTCGCGAATTTCGGCCTCTTTGATGTCGTCATGCTCGGCAATCACCACCAGACGCGAACGGCGCTCTTCGCCGGGCTGCCACGGACGGTCGTACTGATGACGCACGCGCGCGCCCACAGCCTGAACCAGAAGGCGCATTGGCTTGCCCTGAACAGCGGCATAGCCTTTGACGCGCAGGATGTTCAGTTCTTTGGCAAGACGTTCGATTTTCGCTACCAGATCGGCCGGGTCGGTCTGTTCCGGCAGCTCGACGATGATGCTTTCGAAATCATCGTGCTCGTGATCATGGTGGCCATCGTGATGGCTGGGCCGCGCCTCCATGTCATCCTCAGCGGCAGCCTCAAGACCCAGCACGACGCGCACGTCCACAACGCCTTCGGCCACTTCGACGACCGGCAGAGGGCGCGGGGCCTCTGCGGCGATGATCTCTTTGGCTTTGGCGACACCTTCGGGGCCGGCCAGATCAGGCTTGGTCAGCAGGATGATGTCGGCGCAGGAGATCTGATCCTCGAACACCTCGGACAGAGGCGTTTCATGGTCGATGGAATCGTCGGCCATGCGCTGGGCATCCACTGCCTCGACATTCGGCGCGAACCGGCCGGCGGCGACCGCCTCGGCATCGGCCAGCGCGATCACGCCGTCCACGGTGATTTTCGACCGAATATCGGGCCAGTCGAACGCTTTCAGCAGCGGTTTCGGCAGCGCCAAACCAGATGTTTCGATCAGGATATGCTCGGGGCGCGGCTCCAGCGCCATCAGCGCCTCGATCGTGGGGATGAAATCATCGGCCACGGTGCAGCAAATGCAGCCGTTTGCCAGTTCCATGATGTTCTCTGCCGGGCAATCGGGGATGGCGCAGGATTTCAGGATATCGCCGTCCACGCCGACATCGCCAAACTCGTTGACCACAACGGCCAGACGCTTGCCCTGCGGGTTCTGCATCAGGTGTCGCACCAGCGTGGTCTTGCCCGAACCCAGAAAGCCGGTGATCACAGTAACGGGGAGTTTGTCCAAAGTGGACATGTCAGGCTCCAATCGGGGGAATGCGCGAGGCGCAGTTTTTGCGGAAATGTTCGGGGCGCTCGCGCCATTTGACCAGACCGTCTTCGGTGGCCAGATACTTGGTGGCACCGTCTACGATCACGTCGACATGATCGACTTCGTTCAGGTTCTCATAAACAAAGGTCCAGCGTTCCGGCCCGCCGCGCAGCACGATGGAACAGCCCTGATCGCAATTCGACAGGCATTCAACGGCCTTCAGCGCCACGCCCTCGGGCAGTTCAGCCTGTTCCAACGCCTTGTGCAGCAACGTGCCGGGGCGTTGGGCGTCATCTTCAATGGGTAGGCCGCGGCGGCAGGTGGTGCAAACCAGCAGCTCGACCGGAGCGGTTTCGGTCATGTCTCTCATCCCCCTAAATCCTCATCGTGGGGGACGGGGTTTCATGCGGGTCGTGCGTGACCCGGCACCGGAACACCCCGTCCGGTTTCAATCGCGGGTGCTGGCAGGTCTCCCGGCTTGCGGATTTCAGGGCGGTTGCCCTGTCGGATGACCCGCCTTCCCGGCCTTGCTGGCCAGTGGCTTGGGCACCCTCTCCGGTCACGGTCGCGGGGGCGGCTGCGTTTGACGGATGACCCGCTGACGCATTCCCTTTTCATCCATCTGCAGATGGACACCAACGGATCGGACATGCGGCACCGGGCAGGCCCTTGTCAAGCGAGTCGCAAACATCTTTCGCACCTCGGGTTAAAAGCGACCTGACAGCGTCGCTGGGCGGCATGACTTTGGGTGGGGCGGCATGCTGCCATGAACAAAACGGCGCCAAAAAGGGAGGTGTATCGCATGAAGGTGGGCTTTATCGGCTTGGGCAATGTGGGCGGCAAACTGTCAGGGTCTTTGCTGCGCAACGGGATCGAACTGACGGTACATGATTTGAACTCTGACCTCGTCGACGGTTTCGTGTCACAGGGGGCCAAGGCCGCCGAAAGCCCGGCCCAGCTGATGCGCGATTGCGACGCGGTTATTACCTGCCTGCCATCACCTGCCGCTTCGGACGCGGTGATGCAGGAGATGCTGCCTGAGGTCAGCCCCGGCAAAATCTGGATGGAGATGTCCACCACTGATGAAGCCGAAGTCAAGCGATTGGGCGCCCAGGTGATCGAACGTGGCGGCGCAGCGGTAGACTGTCCTGTGTCGGGTGGCTGTCATCGCGCCGCGACGGGCAATATCTCGATCTTCGCGGGCTGCGACCGGGCCACGTTCGAGCGCATACTGCCCTTTCTGACCACCATGGGCCGACGGGTTCTGCATACCGGTGACCTCGGGACTGCTTCGGTGTTGAAAGTGCTGACCAATTACCTCGCCACCGCCAACCTGATCACCTGCGCAGAAGCACTTGTGACCGCCAAAGCCGCCGGGATGGATCTGAACACCACATATGAGGCAATCAAGATCTCGTCTGGGACATCCTTCGTGCATGAAACCGAAAGCCAAGTCATTCTGAACGGCTCGCGGGACATTTCGTTCACGATGGATTTGGTGAAAAAGGACATTGGCCTGTTTCAGGATGTGGCGGACCGGGCGGGGGTGCCGCTCGAGATCAACCCGGTGATGATGCGCATCTTTGACGACGGCATCGCCCGTTATGGCGACCGAGAGTTGTCCCCTAATATTATCAAGCGGTTGGAAGAGGCCACCGGGCTGGATATCACAGCCCCCGGCTTCCCGTCCGAAATGGAAGACTACGAGCCGGAAGCGTCCGGATACGAGGTTATTCCGCAGGGACGTCGGGCCGAATGACGCAATTGCACTGCGCGAAAACGCTTTGACCAGCTTGGAAAAGAGGCGGCGAGTATTGGGCTCGCTGCCACTTTGTCAGGCCACTGAACTACCTGAACCAACGGGGCAAGAGTCAATTTGTGTGCGGATAGACCCAAGTATGGTGAATAGACAAACCCTAGGAAAACCTGTTCGAAGACTTCAAATACTAAGTGCCAATCATGTCGCAAGTTACGAGCTTGCATTCCCGCGAGCCGCCCGTTTTCCGTAGATCCGGTTCTGCCCGCTTCGTTCATGCCTATGCGTTCAGTAGGATTTCGCCTGCTTATTTCGCGACCACAAGGTCGTGCGAGCATGTACGCCAAGTTCCTTTTTTCTTCCAGTCGCACATCCAAAAACGCCTGTGTCCTGGTGAACATCAGCGTCCTTTGTCAGATCAAGGACCGTATTTGTGACTTTCGCTTGAAAGCGGTAAGCCTAACATCAACAGGCGCACGCCAACGCCGCGCAGCGTTGCCCTGAGTTCAATGGCGCCCTCGGCTAGCCAGATTGTCACTTATGGTTTTTTATCCATCCCGGAGGGCGTGGGCGTTGCATAGGGCAACCCAGTAGTATTCGCTGACTCAGCGATAGTCTTACAGATGTTCGCTTTCGTTTTATGGACCGAGGGATTGGCCACCGGAAGTAATAAACGCCATGTCTTGAGAGGGTTAGATAGGATGACAATTTCATTGTAGGTGTGTCCCACTTTGTGTCACACCCGAGCACCACAGGGCTAAGTCAATGATTTAGAGTAAAATGGAGGCGAGTACCGGAATCGAACCGGTGTACACGGATTTGCAATCCGCTGCGTCACCACTCCGCCAACTCGCCTTTTCAAGTAAAATCAAATACTTGTCGTGGTGTGACCGGCGTTTTAGCAGCTTTCGTCTGGGGCGTCCAGAGGGGTGGGCGCAAATTTCAGTCTGCTTATTTGTCACAGCAGTGCTCTTGTCCTGAATTATTGCCTGATATCGTAAGTTTGAAGGCACTGAGGCGTTGCCGGTTTCTTCTGGATATGGCACAAGCCACGCACACTAGGGAACAGAACGAGCGATCCAATGACAGATTTCGCAGCCCGTCGCCGTACGATGGTTGACACGCAAATCCGACCCTCTGACGTCACGAAATTTCCTATCATCGACGCGATGCTTACCGTCCGGCGCGAGAATTTCGTCCCGGATTCGCAGCGCGAGGCGGCTTATGTCGAGGAGCTGATCGACCTCGGGAACGGTCGCTGTATGCTTGAACCCAGAACTCTGGCTAAGATGCTGGACGTGTTGAATATTTCTAATGATGAAGCCGTGTTGGATATTGCTCCGGCCATGGGGTATTCGACAGCAATTGCAGCGCGAATGGCCGAATTGGTCGTGGCCGTGGAAGACGACGAAGACTTGGCAGCAGAGGCTCAGACCATACTTATGGATGCAGACGCCGACAATGCCATCGTCCATGTCGGACCGCTCGAGCAAGGCGCGACCGAGCATGGGCCATACGACGTGATCATGGTGCAAGGAGGGGTCGAGCAGATTCCGGACAAGCTGATTGATCAGTTGAAAGACCACGGTCGAATTGCGTGCGTGTTCATGGAAGGTGCACTGGGCACCGTTCGGATCGGTCATAAGTCGAATGGCCGTGTGACCTGGCGTCATGCGTTCAACGCCAATGCGCCGGTTTTGGCAGCATTTTCCACAGAAAGTGTATTTTCGCTATAATTCCGTGATAGTTTTTTCTGCCGCCTTGATTAGTTGAAAACAAACGCGCAAACTGTCGACAGGGCAGCGTAATTTTTGATTTGAGAGGATTTCGTGATGAGTTCCAAAGCGGGAGGTAAACTGGTCAAGGCGATGGCGCTGACGGCCGGAATTGCGCTTAGTGTTTTACCCGGGCGGTTCGCCTGGGCGGATAATCTGACGGATGCGTTCATCGGGGCATACAATACGAGCGGGTTGCTCGAGCAGAACCGGGCTTTGCTGCGTGCGGCTGACGAAGACGTTGCGATTGCGCTGGCAGCTTTGCGGCCGATCATCAACTGGACCGTGCAAATCAGTCAAGACTACACTCGCTCGACTGTTGATGACGTTGTGAACCGTCAGGAACCGACTAACTTCTTTACCGGCCTGACGTTGAGCCAATTGATCTATGATGGTGGTTTTTCGGTACTGGGCAAACAGTCTGCGCAAGAAATCGTTCTGTCCACGCGTCAAAATCTGATTGATATCGAACAAGCCGTTTTGTTCCGGGCTGTGAACGCTTATCTGGATGTAGTTCTTCAAGAAGAAACTGTCCAAATTCAGTTGAACGATGTCGAAG
This sequence comes from Ruegeria sp. HU-ET01832, assembly GCF_040371315.1. Lineage (NCBI taxonomy): Bacteria > Pseudomonadati > Pseudomonadota > Alphaproteobacteria > Rhodobacterales > Roseobacteraceae > Ruegeria > Ruegeria sp. HU-ET01832. Next base: position 695,433 of record NZ_BAABWL010000001.1, on the reverse strand, counting down.
TCTCGGCCGAAGAACTGCGTGCGTCGCAGGACCGATTTGACGTTGGTGAAGTGACTCGTACTGACGTGGCGCTGTCCGAAGCACAGCTTGCTAGTGCACAGGCAGAACTGGCGGTCGCGCGCGGTAACCTCAGCACCGCGCAGGCCGAATATGTGAACGCTGTTGGTAATGCCCCCGGCGCTACGGCGGGTCAGCCCAATTTGCCGAGCCTTCCCAATTCAGAATCTGAGGCCATTGCTTTTGCGCAACGCAACCACCCGGCGATCTTGTCCTCGCAGCATGAAGTGCGCGCTTTTGATCTGCTGGTTCAGCAGCAAAGGGCCAATCTGGGTCCGAACGTGTCGCTTAACGCCGATGCGGGTATCACCGAAAGCTTTGACAATGATGATGACCTCGAAGATGCAAGGATCGCGTTGAACTTCAACCAACCTATTTACGCTGGCGGTGCGTTGGCCGCTCAGGTCCGCCGCGCTATGGCGACACGTGATGCAACCCGCGCCAACTTGCTAAACGTCCAAAAGGACATCACTCAGGGCGTTTCGGCATCTTACGCCAACTTTCAGGCTGCAGCGGCTAGCCTCCGGGCCTCGACAGAACAGGTTCGGGCCTCGCAAGTTGCCTTTGATGGTATCCGCGAAGAAGCAACATTGGGTGCTCGGACCACGCTGGACGTGCTTAATGCGCAGCAAGATCTGTTGGATGCGCAGTTGAACGAAGTTGCTTCGCGCACTGAACGGTCGCGGGCGGCATATCAGCTGCTGCAAGCGCAAGGCTTGCTTACCGCTGAACGCCTGGGTCTTGCGGTGCAGATTTATGATCCGACGCTTTATTACAATCTGGTGAAGAAAGCCCCAGCTCAGGTTAGCAGGCAGAGCAAGGATCTGGATCGCGTCCTCAAAGCATTGCGGCGTGATTAAACGCCGCGACTATCTGTTGTGAGGTTGAAAGTGTTTGGCTACACTCAATCCTGAGGAAAGAGTGGTATTCAAGAATGTCGGACAATGTCGCAAACGGGAATGTAGAGGACGTCCTGTCCTCTATTAAGCGGTTGGTAAGCGAAGAAGGCCGCAAAATCCCGGATATCATGCAATCCACTCGTGCGCGTAAGCCTGGCCGGTTGGTTCTGACCGATTCCTTACGAGTAAGCGAATCCCAAGGTGATAAGGAAACTCCGTCTGATACGGTGGTATCAGGCTATGCGGCCGAGGTCTCTGTGAAGCCCATGGTTCTGCGGGCGTCCGACTCAGTGAAAGAAAACGAGCCACGCATTGAAGAGCCAACAGAACGCGTAAACGATCCTGTTGAAAGCCTGAGCTCGAAGATCGAAGCGCTGGAGGCGGCGATCGCCAAGACAGAGGATCAGTGGGAACCCGACGGTGAAGGCCAAGATGCCTATGCTGGGACCTTGACTCAGTCGTTGAGTTGGCAGGCCGAGGCTGACGAAGACGAAGCAGACGCCGCTGACGCACCGCTCGTCTCGGAAACCAAAGCCACTTTCATCCGCGATCCGAAGGTGACGGCGAAGGCTGACCCGGTGCAAGACGTTAAAACGGAGCGCACACCGCTGGATGAAGACGCGCTCCGGGACTTGATCGCACAGGTGGTTCGCGAAGAACTGCAGGGCGTATTGGGTGAGCGGATCACGCGCAACGTTCGCAAACTGGTGCGGCGCGAAATCTACCGCGCGCTGGCTGAACACAAGCCCGACTAACGCTCATGCCCTACGGGGTGTTTCGGCCAGCGAAAGCAGTCGGTCCAAGTCCATGTTCTGTTCCAAATGATCGGCCAACGCGTTCAATGTCTTGTCGACACCGTCCTCATAGGACAGATCGGAAGTTACGCCTAGTTCCAACAAATACCGCGCGCGGAACGCATCCGATGCGAATATGCCGTGCAGGTAGCTGCCGCGGATGCGTCCGGTTGTATCAGTGGCACCTTCGGCGCGGCCTGCAACCTCGAGCCAGGCGCGCGCGCAATCGGGGCCATCCGTGCGACCCATGTGGATTTCGTATCCAGTTACCGGCTCGTGTCCCGGTAGGGCGCGCGCCGTTCGGAGTGTCACTTTTTTCTGTCCGACCATGACGGTCTCAACATTCAAAAGACCCAAACCTTCGACAGTACCGGGTCGCCCATCTACGCCCTCGGGGTCAGAGATGGTCTTGCCAAGCATCTGGTAGCCGCCGCACAGACCCAGCACATGCCCCCCGCGCCGCACATGGGCATAAAGGTCAACGTCCCAACCCTGTGCGCGGAAATAGGTCAAATCACCGATGGTGGATTTGCTGCCGGGCAAAAGCACGAGGTTTGCGTCACCGGGTAGGGGGCGACCAGCTGGAATGACCTCGACCGTGACGCCGGGCTCGGCAGACAGCGGGTCCAGATCGTCGAAGTTTGCCATGCGTTCTAGTTGCGGGACTACAACTTTGCATGCCCCACCGGTGTGAGAGCGGATGTCCATCATGTCTTCGGCGGGCAGCTTCCAGGCGTCTTGGAACCACGGCACGACGCCCAGGCATGGCCAGCCGGTACGTGCGGCGATGTCATCGCGCCCCTCGTCGAACAGGGACACATCGCCCTTGAAACGGTTCACTGCAAAGCCCTTGATCATCGTAAGGTCACCGGCATCCAGCACAGCCTGCGTGCCCACGATCTGCGCGATCACGCCGCCGCGGTGAATGTCGCCGACCAGCACTACGGGTACGCCTGCAGCGCAAGCAAATCCCATATTGGCAATATCACCCTTGCGCAGGTTGGTTTCAGCCGGACTGCCTGCGCCCTCGACCAGGACAAGGTCGGCATCACCGCACAAACGGTCAAAGCTTTCCAGCGCGGCGCTCAACAGCTTGGATTTGTCCTTGCGGTAGTCACCCGCCTTCATCGTGCCCGCCCTTTGACCCTGAACGATGATTTGAGCACCTGTATCGGTCTCGGGCTTCAGCAGGATCGGGTTCATGTCGGTGTGAGTTGGCCTGTTCGCAGCCCACGCCTGCAGCGCCTGCGCACGCCCGATCTCACCTCCGTTTTCGGTTACGGCTGCGTTGTTCGACATGTTCTGCGGCTTGAACGGAGCCACCCTAAGCCCGCGCCGTGAATAAGCGCGTGCCAGGCCGGCCACTAGAACCGATTTGCCCACATTGCTGCCAGTACCTTGTATCATGATGGCGCGAACCATGATTGATCTCCTATAACCTGACGGGCACATGACCCGATTTGACGGCAGAGGAAAAGACCGGATGAACACACCCGCCCATCTTTTGATCGGAGCCGCCGTCTTTGCCCGCCCGCCGCAAGGGCGCATTCTGCGCGCGGTGTTGATCGGATCAGTTTTGCCGGATCTGTCCCTTTACCTGATGGCTGGTGTGTCGCTGTTCATTCTGGGTATCCCCGAGCAAGTGGTCTTCGGGCGACTGTACTATTCCGATGCATGGCAAACAGTGTTCGCCATCGACAATTCGTTTCTGGTTTGGGGGTTGGCTTTAGTCGTGGCGCTGTGGGTGGGCGCGCGGCCTGTGGTCCTTGGGGCCTCGGCCGGGTTACTGCATTTGATAACCGACTTTGTATTGCATGCCGGGGATGGGCGGCCGCAGTTTTGGCCGATAAGCAACTGGGTCTTTCATAGCCCGGTCAGCTATTGGGACAGTGCGCATCATGCGCAATGGGTTGTTCCCGTCTCGATCACGGCGTGTGCGGCATCCTACGTGATACTCTGGCGGCGCGGGTTAGACGCTTCGACCAAGATGTTCTTTGGGGTGTTGCTTGGAGCGGAAATATGGGTCGCGCGGCAATGGCTGATGTTTTTCTGAGATAGCCACTGTCCAAAAGAAAAGCGCGCTCTGCAATGCACGAGCGCGCTTTTTCTTGGAAACAGCGGCTTAGGTCAGGCGGCTTCGGCCTGCTGAGCAGCGTTACGGCGTTCGCTTTCTTCACGCGACAGTGCAACCGAGGTGCGCACACCACGACCAACGAAATCCATTAAGCCGCTCACAACCCGTTCGTTCGGGTCGATACCGGCGCAGGACAGCACTTCGCGGCCATCGCGCGAACGTGCCCAGCGGGCAATTTGTTCGGGGCCATTGCCATATTTCTTGTCATCGGCAATAGCATCATCCAGCGCAGCCAACACAACGGCTGCAAAAAGTTTGCGCGCACGGTTGCCTTGTTCGTTGTTAAAGGCGGTGCCGTCAACGAAATCTCTCATCTCGTCTTCCTTGTTGTTCTTGCTCTTGCATTTTCGGCGTGACGGTCCTTATGACCGATAAAGTGTGATTCGGATACAGCTAATATGCATAGTTGCGTTGCGTCATCTGCATGGCTCGCTGCGCCTGCAACACAAGGTTTCGTTGTCTTGCCACGTGTTGCCACGCCAGATATAGGAAGCGCAACTGACGCATCAACCGTTTGTGAAGGATTTATGTCATGCCCAAGATAAATGGGAACGAAATTCGCCCCGGCAATGTGCTTGAGCATAATGACGGTCTTTGGGCCGCTGTCAAAGTTGATCACGTAAAGCCCGGAAAAGGCGGCGCTTTTGCTCAGGTCGAACTGCGCAACCTGCGCAACGGGTCGAAACTGAACGAACGGTTCCGCTCGGCGGACAAGGTGGAGCGGGTGCGGCTGGAACAGAAGGATCAGCAGTTCCTCTACGAATCCGACGGGATGCTGGTGTTCATGGACTCCGAGACCTATGAGCAGATCGAACTGCCATCGGACCTGTTGGGGGAGCGTCGCCCTTTTCTGCAGGACGGCATGACAATTGTGGTCGAGTTCTACGAATCCGAGGCGCTGAACGCCTCGTTGCCCCAAAAGGTGACCTGCAAGATCGTTGAAACCGAACCGGTCGTAAAAGGTCAGACCGCGGCGAACTCGTTCAAGCCGGCCATTCTGGACAATGGCATCAAGGTCATGGTTCCCCCCTTTGTTGGTCAGGATGAGATGATCGTGGTGAACACTGAGACCATGGAATATTCCGAACGCGCCTGATCCGCGTTGAAATCACCAAGAGGCCGCGTCAGCAACGATACGCGGCCTTTTTTATGTGCGGCGCTTGATGCGGCGGTATTGCTCGGGGTTGGGGCCGAACAGTTCCAACATCAGCTCGTACTTGATGCGGTTGGCGCTGACCTGTCGGTAGAAGGCGATCAGAAACGCGGTCGGTCCCTGTATCCGGGCCAACCCGCTTGTCGCAGCGACCACAGTGCCAACATCTGTGCGGCCTTCTAGGACCAGCCAGCCACCCAGCATCAATATGCCAACAGTACCTGCGCCATTGATAACGCTCAGCAGGAATTTGGCGGATAGTTTCCAGATGAACATTTTGCGCCGGGTTTCATAGATTGAATCGAATTCAGTCTCGATCTCGCGCGAGGTTTCCTCGATCTGCTCAGTGGTCAGTCGGTCGGTCGCATTGCGCAGGATGCGGACTCGTTCTGCGACAAAGACGTTCACCTTGCGCTGTGAAGCCAGCACGATGACGATCTGCGGAACGATCATCGAGAACGCGATCAGCCCCAGCCCCGGTTGCGTCGATGAGATATAGCCGATCACGCTGATCAACGTCCCGATCTGCACGACGGGGTCAGAAAAAGCACCACCTGCGAATTTGCCAAGCTCTTCGGCCTCGGCGGAAATGGCGGTGGTCATGGTGCCCTTACGTACATCTTCGCCGGTTTCTTTCAGATCGGCCGAACGCAACAACAGCCGTTGGCGGATCAGGCGGACCATGTCTTCGCCCAGTGTTCCGGCGCGATAACCCAGAACCCATTTCAGGCCGAGGCTTAGAAGAATGACCGCCATCATACCGGCCCCTAGCCATAACAGGCGGTCAGCCTGCACATCGTCGGTTGTAAGGTGATTGATAATGTCGCGCTGAAATTCAAGCGGTACAGCCGCCAAAGCGGCCACGGCGATCGAAAGAATGATAAGGATGATCTGCCGTCCGGCACTGGCACGCCAGATTGCCCTATATAGTTTGAACATGCCCGCACCCGTCTTGTGACCTGCCCGTATTGTGACAGGGCCAGGGTAGGGGGTGCAATCTATACGCGCTGTGCCGCAGTTCAGCCGTGCCGCTTGCGCAACAATTCAATCGCTTAGACCAACGTTGGCCAGATCGGCCTGCATATCCCCTGTGGCGCGATCCAGTCGCAGATAGGCAATTCCGGCGCCGCCAGATTGGGTGAACAAGGTTCCCACTGGCTTGCCGTTTGCAAAGATTTCAGTCCCGACCGGGGCGCTTCCATCTACCGTCACGCGACGCAGTCCCTTGCGCAGCTCGGTTTTGTGCTTCATCCGAGCTGTAACCTCTTGCCCGACATAGCAGCCTTTCTTGAAATCGACACCGTTCAGCAGTTCGAACCCGGATTCAAGGATATAGCTGTCCGACGTCAGTTCGATTCCTGTTTCCGGGATGCAATGGCGAACGCGGATGTCATCCCAATCGGAGCCGTCATCACTTTCGGGAGCTGCGGTGTAGGCCCGCCAGCCCATGTCAACGTGACGCGGATCAGGTAAGGCACCTTGTGGTGCCGGGCCGGTGCCTCGCTGCAGGTTCAGCCCACTTTCCTCGATGGTGACGTCTGCACGCAGCTTGTACATCCCAAGACGTTTGACCAGCCCTTCGGCCAAAATCTCGGCCACATCCAGCAGAACAGCATCGTCCTCGCGTTTGAGGAAGAAATCGGCAAGATATTTGCCTTGCGGAGTCAAAAGCGCAGCATAGACCAGGCCATCCTCAAGCCCGCCGATGTCATTTGTCACCAGCCCTTGCAGAAAACTGTCAGTGTCTGCACCGCTTAGGCGCAGGATGCGGCGATTGGGCATGGGGGTATCCTCGTGCTTTCCCTCGGTCCCGTGATATAGGAGTTCGCGCCGACAAGACCAGAGGGTAATCCACGTGCCAGCACCGATCTCGATTGTCATTCCGACTTTGAACGCGGCCGAGACCTTGCCTGCGACCCTTCAGGCATTGATGGAAGGGCTGCACACTGGGCTGATCCGCGAATTGATCGTTACGGATGGCGGATCCACCGACCAAACTCTGGAGATTGCGGATGAGGCCGGTGCCGAGATCGTCACCGGCGCCGCCTCGCGTGGCGGGCAGTTGCGTCGCGGGTGTAAACAGGCGAGAGGCGAGTGGCTGCTGGTTTTGCATGCCGACACGGTTCTCGAGGATGGTTGGACCAAAGCTGTCGGCGACCACCTTCGATCAGGCAAGCCAGCGGTTTTCCGACTGGCGTTTCGCGCTGCGGGATTTGCGCCCGGTTGGGTTGCTGGATGGGCCAATCTGCGTAGCCGGGTGTTGGGGTTACCCTATGGGGATCAGGGGTTGCTGATCCCGCGACGGACTTATGAACAGGCCGGAGGGTTCCCGGATCAACCCCTCATGGAAGACGTTGCACTTATGCGCCGGGTGCGGGGCGTAGCGTTATTGCCTTCTCGTGCGCTTACGAGCGCGGATCGATACCAGAAGGCGGGGTGGATGCGCCGAGGGGCGCGGAATCTGTGGACTCTGTTGCGGTATTTTCTGGGGGCAGATCCTGCAAAACTGGCGCGGGCGTATCGGCGCTGAAGGCAGTGCACAATTCTACGATCGACTTGCCCAATCGGAACGGGGCGGCGAAGCTGACAAGGCACAAAGCGATAATCTGCAGCACCAGGATATGTGCGTTGGCCTGCAGGTATTCCCATTCGTCTTTCAACTTCCCGACTTGCGCAATCAGATCCTCATAGCTTCGGGCAAGGATCAGATAGTCACCGGCAATCGCAGGCACCTTGCGGCGCATATTGTCGATGGCAATCTGGGTCTTGTCGTCAACGGTCGTAAAGACAAGAAACTGGTCAATGTCGAAAGCGTTGGCCTTTGCGGCCATCGCGCGTGCGTCGTCCATATCGTCTTTTGCCTGACGTCCGAATAGGAAATGCAATCCTTGCAGCGGCGCGACTTCGTTGGTCACGGCGATAAATAGGGGCAGGTCAGCGTTGCTGGCGGTTGAGGCCGATAGGAACTCCACCTTTTCGCACAGAACACCAATGTCATCATCATAGGCCGGGTCGCAAAACCGCAGGCGAAAGCGGGCAGCGTCTCGGTCAAAGGCCAGGGTTGCGGCATAGGCTACGTCGATCTGCCGGTCCAGCCGAGAACTGTCGGCGGTGTAAAGGCCGGCCAAAACGGCAACCAACGCACCGATACCGCCCAACACGACCCAGACCAGATCGGCCAGTTTCCACGCCCGATGCCCCGCAGGTTTGCGGAACAGAAACCCGGTGCCCACGAGTCCGACCAGAAAGAACAGGATCAGAAGCGGCAGTTGGTTATCGGCGATAAAGCTCATGCCCATAAAGTGAACGCGCGGCCCCGAAGTGGCAACACTGATCACGGGCAGTTGTAAATTATAGCAATTTCAGATGTTAAGAACCCGAGCTTTGGCCGAATTTGCGGAACAGCTTGGTGCGGTCAAAAGCGGCCTCAAGCTCGTCGGTGCGGTTCTTGACTGAGTCCCAAAGGCGTTCTTGAACCTCGGCGATGGCGCATTCCATCAGTGTCAGGATTGACGCCATCGAATCCCAAGCGGACGGCACCGCGATCCGTGCGGCAAAGGTATGTTTGGCCAGCCGGTGAATGGGGGAACGCCACTGGTCCGTGAACAGCACAATTTCGGCCCCGCGTTCCTGACAGAGCTGACCGATCAACATGGTCGAGTTTTCATATCGTCGCACGTCCAGCGCGATCAGGACATCATCTTTGCGCACATCCAGCAGATCATGGGTCCATGACGCAGCCACCGGTAGCATTCGGACGTCGGGACGGATCATTTGCAAATGCAGGTACAGGTACTGCGCCATTGTACCCGTGATGCGCCCTCCAGTGATGAAAATGCGCCGATCGGGATCAGATAACAGGTTGCAAAAACTATCGAATTCTTCCGGGTCAACCTCATCAATCGTGCGCTTTTGATTGGCGAGGGATTGCTGGGAGTAGCGGTTGAGTATGTGTTCCTCGGGCAAGTCGTTTTGCCAGACGTCGCGCTTGGCGATGGGGCCCGAGATCATCTCTTTCACTTCGCCCCGCAGGGCGGCCTGAAACTGCGGATAGCCGTCAAACCCGGTCTTTTGCAGCATCCGCGCCACCGTGGTGGTCGAGACCGAGGCGGTACTGGCCAGTTCTGTAATGCTGCCCAAGCCGGCCATGGGATAGTCATCCAGCAGAACACTGACCAGTTGCCGTTCCGAAGGCGTCATCTTGTCCCGATGGGCCAGCAGCCTGTCCGTCACCCGCACTGAACGATCCTCCTGTATGCGACAAAGGCATAATGTGAATAATTTTTCATCAAGATCAAGTCTGGAGAAAATTGTACAGGAAAATTATTGACAGGTGATCGACGTGTGTGGAAATTTTTCCGCAATGATGATTTTGGGAATCGCAGGGCAGTAGGTTGGATTTCGGAACAGTCGTTCACACGGATATGGCAGACGGTGCGCCAAAGGTCGTTTTTGTCTGCGAGCACGCGTCGAACCGGATCCCGGCGTTTCTGGGGGATATGGGGCTAAATGCTGAGGCACGTGAAAGCCACATCGCATGGGATCCCGGAGCTTTGGCGGTGGCCAAGCGGATGTCGGCGCAAATGGCTGCACCGCTGGTACATGGTGGTGTGTCGCGGTTGGTCTATGATTGCAACCGGCCGCCCGAGGCAAAAGGCGCTATGCCGTCGCGCAGTGAAGATATCGACATACCCGCAAATACTCGGATGACGCAGGATCAACGGCAGGCGCGGATTGAGGGCGTCTACGAACCGTTTCGCCAAGCCCTCTCCAAGCTGATCCTGCAGCACCGGGAAACGCTTGAGCTGATGGTGACGGTCCACAGTTTCACTCCGGTCTATTTGGGCAAGCGCCGACAGGTCGAACTGGGTATCCTGCACGGCGCCGATGACCGGTTTGCAGCAGCGATGATGGCGCATAAGGCGGTTGAAAACCCTTATGTTACCATGTTGAACGAGCCATACTCGGCCGCTGATGGTGTTGCACACACTCTGGATGCGCAGGCTTTGCCGATTGGTTTGCTGAACGTGATGATCGAGGTTCGAAACGATCTGATCCGCACGACCGAGCAGCAAAATGCGGTGGCGGGCTGCCTTGTTCCTTGGATATCGCGAACCCTTTCGGGGTTTGAAGAAAGGGCGGCAGAATGATCCGGGCCATGCGCGTATATGTCCGTGTTGTTGACGCGGTCAATTACAGGATCGGACGGGTGATGATGTGGGGTCTGTTCGTTATGATGGGCATCCTGCTGTGGTCGTCGATCTCGAAAACCTTCTTCCTGCCATCGCTATGGACCTTGGAAATGGCGCAGTTTGCCATGGTGACCTATTACATCATGGGCGGGCCGTATTCGATCCAGCTGGGCTCGAACGTGCGGATGGACCTGTTCTATCACAACTGGAGCCACAAGAAAAAAGCGTGGTTCGACGCCTTCACCGTTCTGCTGTTGATCCTGTATTTGGGCGTGCTGTTTTACGGCGGGCTGGGGTCCACCGCCTATAGCCTTGGATATTGGGGGGATTCTCCGATCTCGTACTTCACTGGTCTGTTGACCGGCAGTGAAGAGATCGGGCGGCTAGAACGCTCGTCCACCGCATGGCGGCCTTACATCTGGCCGATCAAGGCGATCATGGTGCTGGGCTTCTTCCTGATGCTGCTGCAGGCAATTTCGGAATTTTTCAAAGACATTGCCCGGATCAACGGGCAGGAAATCGGGGTCGCTCGGGCATGAGCCAGGAATATATCGCCATTTTCATGTTCGCGTCGATGATGCTGATGCTGTTCACAGGTCAGCGCGTCTTTGGCGCGATCGGAGCGGTTGCCACAGTGGCCGCACTGGCCCTGTGGGGTACAGGCGGGCAGGACATCACGTTCTCGGCCGCGATGAAGCTGATGAAGTGGTATCCGCTGCTGACGCTACCAATGTTCATTTTCATGGGCTACGTGCTGTCGGAAAGCCGTCTGGCCGATGACCTGTACCGGATGTTCCATGTCTGGATGGGTCCGGTGAATGGCGGGCTTGCGATTGGCACGATTGGCCTGATGGTGCTGGTATCGGCCATGAACGGGCTGAGCGTCGCGGGGATGGCCATTGGCGCGACCATTGCGCTGCCGGAACTGCTACGGCGGGGCTATGACAAGACGATGGTCACGGGTGTCATTCAGGCGGGGTCCAGTCTGGGCATCCTTGTACCGCCCTCGGTCGTGCTGGTTCTCTATGCGATGATTGCGCGGCAACCGGTGGGGCAGCTGTGGCTGGCGGGGATCGTGCCGGGGCTGCTGATGGCGGGTATGTTCATCCTCTATATCTGGATCCGTTGTCGCATTCAGCCCGAGCTTGGCCCCGCGATGAAAGACGCCCATGAAGTGCCACGCGCGGAAAAGCTGCGGCTGCTGGGCGCGGGCGCACTGCCGCTGATCATCTTTGCCGCTATGATGGTGCCCTTTGTGAATGGCTGGACCTCGCTGGTGGAAAGCTCGGCCATCGGGGCGCTGACGGCGCTGGTGGTGTCAGTCGTGAAACGCCGCATGACGTGGAAGATTTTCGAAGACTGCACCAAGCAGACACTGGCGATTTCGTGCATGTTTATGTGGATCATCCTTGCGGCTCTTGGCTTTGGCGCGGTGTTCGACGGGCTGGGTGCGGTGAAAGCCATCGACAACCTGTTCACCGAACAGCTTGGCCTGTCGCCCTGGGTGATCCTGATCCTGATGCAGCTCAGCTTTATCGTCATGGGTACGTTTCTGGACGACACAGCAATGCTGGTCATCGTGGCGCCGCTCTATGTGCCTTTGGTGGGCGTGCTCGGATTTGACCTGATCTGGTACGGGGTGCTTTATACGATCACCACCCAGATCGCCTATATGACGCCGCCCTTCGGCTATAACCTGTTCCTGATGCGCGCGATGGCCCCGCCCGAGATCACGCTGCGCGACATCTATCGCTCGATCTTCCCGTTCGTGGCGGTGATGGTGCTGGCGCTGACGATAATCATGATCTTCCCGGAACTGGCCCTGTGGCTGCCCGGATATGTCTACGGAAATTAACAAGAATGCCCGCTCAAGAGGCACGCAAACCTGCAACAGAGAGGAAATGACATGACAACAAGACGTAAGTTTCTGAAAACAGCCGGGGTCGGCGTTGCCGCTGCCCCTCTGGCCGCGCCGGCATTGGCGCAAAGCACGATCACATGGCGGATGCAGACCTATGCCGGTCCTGCGCTGGCTGCTCACGTGATCGACCCCGCGATCGAGATGTTCAACAAGATCGCTGGTGACCGGATGCAGATCGAGCTGTTCTATGCTGATCAGCTGGTTCCCACCGGAGAATTGTTCCGCGCCATGCAGAAGGGCACGATTGATGCGGTTCAGTCAGATGACGACTCGATGGCGTCGCCCACCGATGTGACCGTGTTCGGCGGCTATTTCCCATTTGCCTCGCGCTACTCGCTGGACGTGCCGGTGCTGTTCAACCAGTACGGCTTGAACGAGATCTGGGATGAGGAATATTCCAAGGTCGGCGTCAAGCACATCAGCGCGGGTGCTTGGGATCCGTGCCACTTTGCCACCAAAGATCCGATCAACAGCCTAGCCGACCTGCAGGGCAAGCGAGTCTTCACCTTCCCGACAGCGGGCCGCTTCCTGTCGCAGTTCGGTGTTGTGCCAGTCACTCTGCCGTGGGAAGACATCGAGGTCGCAGTGCAAACCGGCGAGTTGGACGGCATCGCGTGGTCGGGCATCACCGAGGACTACACCGTGGGTTGGGCCGATGTGACCAACTATTTCCTGACTAACAATATCTCAGGTGCATGGGCCGGGTCGTTCTTTGCCAATATGGACCGCTGGAACGAGCTGCCCGAAGACCTGCAGACCTTGTTCCGCGTTTGCTGTGATCAGTCGCACTACTATCGTCAGTGGTGGTATTGGGGCGGCGAGGCCAGCCTGCGTGTCAATGGAGACAAGATGCAGCTGACCACGATCCCAGATGAAGAATGGGCGCAGGTCGAAGAGGCCGCCGTTGCCTTCTGGGATGAGATCGCGGCTGAATCCGAAACCAAGGCCAAGGTCGTCGAAATCTTCAAGCAGTATAACGCCGATATGCTCAAGGCCGGACGGCCTTATCGCTACGGCTAAATTCCATACAATTTCGGCGCGCGGCCTCGGTCGCGTGCCGGTATTGGACCTCTGGACCCCCGATCCCTGATGCTAGGCTTGCCTCTGAAACAGACAAGAACACTCTGGTCGCGCGTTGGCGCGAACCGGGCGAGGGGGATATAGACCAATGGCGATAGCTGGGTTTCTGATCGAGATTTTTGCGGCGACCATGTTGCTGCTGTTTGCGGTTCGACTGGTTCGCACGGGCATCGAAAGGCGCTTTGGCGCATTGTTCCAATCGCTGTTGACGCGTCATTCCAACACGTTTGTTGCCGGCGGGGCTGGCATGGTTCTGGCAACGATCCTGCAAAGCTCGGCTGCGGTTACAGTTTTGCTGACCGGTTTTGCCGCGGCAGGCATGGTCAGCTTTGGCCTTGCATTGGCCGGGGTGCTGGGCGCGGATCTGGGTGCAGCGCTTGTCATTCAGGTTCTGTCTTATGATCTGGGCTGGCTGCAGCCCGTGCTGTTGGCGCTGGGCGGGTGGCTGTACCTCAAGTCCGACCGCGCCAATGTGCGGCTGATCGGGCGCATTGTTCTGGGCATCGCGTTCATTCTGGTTTCATTGCAGTTCTTGCGCGATGCGGTTGATCCGATTCGCGAGAGCGCCTTTTTGCCCGCCATCGCGGGCTATCTGGAAAGCGACTATTTCAGCGCCTTTATCGTGGGCGCGGTACTGGCCTTTGTCATGCACAGTTCGGTTGCGACGATCCTGATGTGCGTGACACTGGTTCAGATCGGAGCCATCCCTTTTGCTGCCGGGCTGTCGCTGGTTCTTGGGGCCAATCTGGGCTCGGCCTTTATTCCGATCTGGCTGACCCGTGACCTTACGGTTTCCGCGCGTCGTATTCCACTGGCCAACCTTCTGCTACGCGGCAGCGCGGCGCTGGTGATGCTGATTGTGGTCAACGTGACTGGCACGCATCAGACGTTGATGGTCGCAGGGGCAGGGCAGTCGTTGATCCTGGCTCATATCGGATTCAACCTCGCCGTTTTTGTGCTGGCCACAGGGTTCGTGAACTGGATGGAGCGACCGATGGCGCTGCTGCTGCCCGAGCCCGAGGTTAAGGCGCACGCGATGGACCACTTCTCTGACGCGCTTAGCCCACTGAACGATCCCAGCGTTTCGGGGGCGAATGTTGCGATGTCCTCGGTCCGGCATGAGCTGTTGCAGATGGTCACGCAGGTTGAGCGCATGTTCCGCCCGGTTCTGGATATCTATGAGCAGGATGACAGCGATGCGATCTCGGCCCTGTGGCAGCAGGATGAGAGGGTGAACGCGCAGCTGACCGAAATCCGACGCTTTGTTGCCCGACTGCCGCGCCAGAACATGAACAAAGCGCAGATCAAGGCGGCGCGCGGCCTGGTCGAATACGCGATCCGGCTTGAGGCGGCGGGCGACGTGGTGTCGAACCGCATGACCCGAACCGCGCAGATCAAACACACCGAACGCACCGATTTTTCGGCACAGGGCTGGAAAGAACTCAAGGATTTGCACGCGGCGGTGCTGGCCAGTTTCTCTCTGGCTCGTCATGTGCTGCTGGTGGATGACATGGATTGCGCCCGCCGTCTGGTGCTGGACAAAGCCGAGGTTAAGCGCCTGTCGCGGAACAGCCGAAAGGCGCATTTGAAGCGGCTTGAGAGGGGGCAGACCGAAAGCTTTGCCTCAAGCGATCTGCATCTTGAGACGTTGCGCGCCATGCGCGACCTGCACGGGCATATCGCCGCCATCGCCTATCCGATCCTCTACCAAAGCGGGCAGGTTCTGGAGACACGTCTGGTGATGGAAATGGATAACGAAACGGTCGAGGACTAAGGCCGAGGGCAAGAGCTTGGGACAACAGTCCCGGAAAGTGACAAAGGATGAACGGGATGGGCAATGAAGCACGTTTGAACGACCTGAAAACCAAGGTCGAAGCCGGTGAGGTCGATACCGTGCTGGTCTGCATGGTCGACATGCAGGGGCGTCTGATGGGCAAGCGGTTCCACGCGGGGCATTTCGTGGCCGGTGCGTGGGAAGAAACCCATTGCTGCAACTACCTGCTGGCAACCGATCTTGAGATGGCGACACCCGATGGCTATGCCGCAACCAGTTGGGAGCGCGGCTACGGCGATTATGTGATGAAGCCCGACCTGAGCACTCTGCGCCCGATTCCGTGGCTTGAAGGCACCGCCATGGTTATGTGCGATGTGCTGGATCACCACACGCATGAGGAAGTACCCCACGCACCTCGGTCCATCCTGAAAAAGCAGGTGAACCGGCTGAAGGCCATGGGCTATGACGCCATGTGCGCTACCGAGCTGGAGTTTTTCCTGTTCGAGAAGAGCTTTGACCAGATCCGCAAGGAAGGGTTTCGCGATCTGGAGCCGATATCGGGCTATAACGAAGACTATCACATCCTGCAGACCACCAAGGAAGAGCATGTGATGCGCCCGATCCGCAATCATCTGTGGAACGCGGGGATTCCGGTCGAGAACTCCAAAGGTGAGGCTGAGACCGGGCAGGAAGAGCTGAACATCAAATACGCTCTCGCGATGGAGACGGCCGAGTATCACTCGATTGCCAAGAACGCAGTGAAAGAGATCGCGTGGCAGCATGGCCATGCCGCGACATTCCTTCCGAAATGGCATCATGAGAAAGTCGGTAGCTCGTCCCACGTGCATCAGTCGCTTTGGGCGGATGGGGTGCCAGCCTTTTTCGATGAAAAAGATCCGCTCGGGATGTCGGGTATTATGAAAAGCTATATGGCGGGTTTGCTGAAATACGCCGCTGATTACACCTATTTCATGGCCCCCTATATCAACAGCTACAAGCGGTTCATGAAGGGCACGTTTGCGCCAACGCGGATCATCTGGTCGGTGGACAACCGCACGGCGGGCTTCCGTCTGTGCGGGGATGGCACCAAGGCAGTTCGGGTGGAGTGCCGTATTCCGGGCTCGGACATGAACCCCTATTTGGCGATGGCGGGGATGCTGGCTGCTGGGATTGCCGGGATCGAGGAAGCGCTGGAATTGCAGCCTCCGACACAGGGCGACGTCTACCAGGGGGAAACGGGCATGATCCCCGGCAATCTGGGTGCGGCGCGTGATGCGTTGCATGGGTCGGCCATGTTGCGCGCGGCCCTGGGGGATGACGTGGTCGATCACTACGCCCGCGCGGCAGAGGTCGAGATTGAAGAGTTCGAGCGTGTGGTGACCGATTGGGAAATCGCGCGCGGGTTTGAGCGGGCTTAGAGGTGGAAGCGAGGGGCCAGCCCCTCGCGCTCCCCGAGGTATTTTTGGCCAGATGAAGCAGGGATCCTGTTTCTTTCGGAAATGGAGTGAAGATGGGGCAGATGTTGAAATGTGTCTCGCCGATTGATGGATCGGTTTATGCAGAGCGTGAAGTGCTGTCGGCTGAGGCGGCATTTGAGGTCGCCGCGCGGGCACGTACCGCGCAGGCGGAATGGGCGGCGCGGCCGTTGCAGGAGCGGATTGATCTTGTAATGGCAGGTGTGGCTGCTGTGGGCGCGATGAATGATGAGATCGTGCCAGAGCTTGCGCATATGATGGGCCGACCGGTGCGCTATGGCGGTGAGTTTGGCGGGTTCAATGAGCGCGCCACTCATATGGCCGAAATTGCCTCAGACGCTTTGGCTGATATCGCCGTGGGTGAGGATGAGACCTTTAAACGCTATATAAAGCGCATCCCGCACGGGGTCGTTTTTGTGGTGGCGCCGTGGAACTATCCCTACATGACCGCGATCAACACGGTGGCACCAGCGTTGATTGCGGGCAATGCGGTGGTGCTGAAACACGCCACGCAGACCTTGCTGGTGGGTGAGCGGATGGCGCAGGCCTTCCACGCGGTGGGTGTGCCCGCCGATGTTTTCCAGAATGTGTTCCTCAGCCATGACATGACCAATGATTTGATCGCGGGCAAGGCGTTTGATTTTGTGAACTTTACCGGTTCGGTCGGGGGCGGGCAGGCGATGGAGCGCGCGGCGGCTGGCACCTTTACTGGCGTTGGCACCGAGCTGGGCGGCAAGGATCCAGGCTATGTGATGGAGGATGCCGATCTGGATGCGGCGGTTGATACGCTGATCGACGGGGCCATGTTCAACTCGGGCCAGTGCTGCTGCGGGATTGAACGGATTTATGTGCATGAGAGCCTGTTCGACGATTTCGTCGCCAAGGCGGTGGAGGTCGTAAAGGGTTATAAGCTGGGCAACCCGCTAGACACTGAAACGACGATCGGCCCGATGGCCAATGTTCGTTTTGCTGATGAGGTACGCGCGCAGATTTCTGAGGCGGTCGCGGCAGGTGCCGTCGCTCATATCGAGACCTTCGCCGAGGACGATGGCGGTGCCTACCTGACGCCGCAGATCCTGACCAATGTCAGCCATGACATGCGCGTGATGCGGGATGAGAGCTTTGGCCCGGTTGTGGGCATCATGAAAGTGTCCTCGGACGAAGAAGCCATCGCGCTGATGAATGACAGCGAATTTGGCCTGACTGCCAGCCTCTGGACCCGCGATGTGGATCGTGCGGCGCAGGTGGGCGATCAGATCGAGACCGGCACCGTGTTCATGAACCGTGCTGACTATTTGGACCCGGGCCTGTGCTGGACCGGCTGCAAGAATACCGGGCGCGGGGGCGGATTGTCGGTCATCGGCTATCACAACCTCACACGTCCCAAATCCTACCATCTGAAAAAGGTGACATCATGAGCCTTGTTGGAAACTGGTCTTACCCGACCGCGATCAAATTCGGCGCTGGCCGGATCAAGGAATTGCCCGAGGCCTGCGCGGCTGCTGGGATGAAACGCCCTCTGCTGGTGACCGACAAGGGGTTGGCCGATCTGCCGATCACCACGGTCACTCTGGATATCCTCGAGGCCGCAGGGCTGGGACGAGGGCTGTTCAGCGAAGTAGACCCGAACCCCAATGAAAAGAACCTCGAAGCCGGGGTTGCCGCCTATAATGCGGGTGGCCATGACGGGGTGATTGCCTTTGGTGGCGGTTCGGGGCTGGATCTTGGCAAGATGGTTGCCTTTATGTGCGGCCAGACCCGCCCTGTTTGGGATTTCGAGGATATCGGCGACTGGTGGACTCGCGCGGATGCCGACGCCATCGCACCGATCATTGCCGTGCCGACCACCGCCGGGACAGGGTCCGAGGTGGGACGCGCCAGCGTCATCACCAACTCGGAAACGCACGCGAAGAAGATCATCTTCCACCCCAAGGTTCTGCCCGCGGTCGTGATCTGCGACCCCGAACTGACCGTCGGGATGCCTAAGTTAATCACCGCCGGCACCGGTCTGGACGCGTTTGCGCATTGCGTCGAGGCGTTTAGCAGCCCGCATTATCACCCCATGAGCCAGGGCATCGCGCTGGAAGGGATGCGGCTGGTCAAGGACTACCTGCCGCGCGCCTATGCCGATGGCACCGACATCGAAGCCCGCGCCCAGATGATGAGCGCGGCGGCAATGGGCGCGACGGCGTTCCAAAAGGGCCTCGGCGCGATCCACGCGATGAGCCATCCGATTGGCGCGGTGTTCAACACCCATCACGGCACCACCAACGCGGTCTGCATGCCTGCCGTGCTGGATTTCAACGCGCCCGCAATCGCCGATCGGTTCCAGCAGGCGGCGGCGTATCTGGGCATCGAAGGCGGCTTTGACGGCTTCCGCGCCTTTGTGCAGGCGTTCAACGACAGCTTTGCCATCCCGCGCAAACTGTCCGAACTGGGCGTGACCGAAGCGTCGATCCCCGAACTGGTCAAAGGTGCGATCACCGACCCGTCCTGTGGCGGCAACCCGATTGAGCTGACCGAAGACAACCTGACCGCGCTGTTCAAAGCCGCGCTGTAACAGGGTTGCAGACCCGCTCCCTCACCTCGCATACTGTGTGCAGGTGAGGGAGATTTTCATGACCAAAGAGATTGTTCTGATCCACGGGGCCTTTGCAGGGCCGTGGTGTATGGAGGATTACGCGGGCTTCTTCCGCGCGCACGGCTGGACGGTTCACACCCCTGCGCTGCGCTACCATGGCGGCGACCCTAAGGCCGAGCCCAATCCCGGCCTGACCGACACCAGCGTTATGGACTACGCCGACGACATTGCGGCCTTTGTGCAGGGGCTGGACAGCAAGCCGGTGCTGCTGGGGCACGCCATCGCCGGGGTTGTGGCGCAGCAGGTGGCGTCTCGCGGGCTGGCCAGCGCCATTGTCCTAATTAACCCGAACGCAGCCTGGGGGACGTTGCCTGAAACCGATGATGAGCGCGCCGTGCCGCGTGCGCTGATGGAGGGCGGGGCGTTCTGGAAACAGCCCATGCGCGTTGATTTCGACCTGATGGCCCCCTTTGCGCTGAACAAATTGCCCGAAGCGCAGCAGCATAAGGTGTTCGACCAGCTTGGCCCCGAAAGCGGGCGGGTGATGTTCGAGATGTTCTTTTGGATGTTCGACGACCACCACGCGATGAAAGTGGATATCGACAAGGTGGACTGCCCCGTCCTGATCGTTTCCGGCACCGAGGATCGGGCCGTGAACCCCGACACCTGCCGCGCGTTGGCGAAACTCTACGGCGACCGCGCGACCTTTCTACCCGCCGAGAACCACGCGCATTTTCTGTTTATGGAGCCCGGCTGGGAAGGACCGGCCGGACAGATCGCGGATTGGCTGGATCAGACGCCGGGTGTCACCGACTGATCTGAAAGCTGCTTTGAGGTTTCCAGATGAGTGAGCCGTCGTCGTTCTTGACACAGCGCAGCAGGTGCTCTTCACGGGTACTGATCGTGTCGGTCACAGTATTGTCGCCGAAGATCACGACAAAAGCGTCCTGTGAATAGGCCATGCCTGCGTAATAGCAAAACCGGGTCTCAGCCCCGTCAGGGATCGGGGATGCGGTGGTCAGGGTTTGCTGCGCGGTCACTTGGCTGGCCAGCAGGGCCAGCGCCAGCCCAAGGGTTACTGTCTTCATGTCGTCCTCCCGTTGATAAATCAGTTGGTCAAATGGGTCTTGGACGCTCGGGAACCTCAAATGTCGTTCTTGAATGACGGGTTGAGGGTAAGTGTGAACGAGATCAACGGGTTAGGCAAGGGGTTTAACTGCGCGCGCAGGGATGGTTCGCGACCTCCGCCGATTGCTTGATTCAAAGCATCAAGCACGCGCCTGACCAGCACCTATGGGCGGGCGCGTTCTGAACCCATCCTCAGACTAGGTGAAATTTAGAGTCTAGAAACGTGGCTCAATGAACTTTCTAAGTTCAACTTGGGACAGCCGCAGGCACTCCTAAGCTTCGGTCCAGAACTAAAATGCCAATGAGCAAAAGAATTGAGAAAAAGAAGAGCATCTGTTGAAGCATGCAAGTAGTTGGGGCTTCCGGACCATCAAACATTGAGACGAAATCCTTGTTCTTACCTTCGTGTTCTCGGCGTTCTGCTTTTTCAGCGAGGTTCGTGACTGCTCCTAGATGGAAGATTCCGGCTAATATCGACAGCGACAAAAAAACATAAAGAAACACCAATGCGGTAAATACTCGTCCATCGGCCTCGTTATTCAATATTTCCCCGGCAAGCGCGGCAATACCTACGAGCATCGCGCTACAAATAGCTATCAGCTGTTTGGATATCTCAAGCGCGACTTCAAATCGTTTCATGGTGTAGGTCGGCAAAATGGGTAAATACAGTTTGTTGAACGCTCAATAAAACCGCGCACGGCAGTATCGTCAATGCTCTTGGAGACGCGGTTTTCGACAAGTGGTGAAAGGTTCCGCAACAAAACCTGAGCGTTTCTTGTTGCTTTTTCTACTTCGGTATCACGATTTTGTTCCGCAAGATAACGTGCGTAGATATGTTGAATTGCGCGATTAACGAAGATAGCTCTCGCTTCTGCAGTAAGTAAAACTCCTTGGATTCTCGCTGCATCATCCAGAGCTCTTCGTAGTTGAATTCGATGAATTTCTTCGGAGGCCATTGTTCTCTAACTCTTTTATCTAAAATAAGCTTGCTAAGCGTGAGCGGTAGCAATCAATTTTCAAACATCCAACTCCTCCACAAACCGCGCGTTTTCCTGAATATATTGGAACCGCAGTTCTGGCTTCTTGCCCATCAGACGCTCGACCAGATCGCCGGTCTCGCCGGGTTCGTCCTCGTCAATCGTGACGCGGATCAGTTTGCGCGAGGCCGGGTCCATCGTGGTCTCTTTCAGGTCCTTGGCGTCCATTTCGCCCAGACCCTTGAAGCGTGAAACGTCGATCTTGCCCTTGCCGCCCAGGCCTTTTTCCAGCCACTCGTCACGCTCGGCCTCGTCCAGGCAATAGACGCGTTTGGCGCCTTGGGTCAGGCGATACAGAGGCGGGCAGGCCAGATACAGGTGGCCCGCGTCGATCATGGGCCGCATCTGGGTGAAGAAGAACGTCATCAGCAAGGACGCAATATGCGCGCCGTCCACATCCGCGTCGGTCATGATGATGATCTTGTCATAGCGCAGGTCGTCGACGTTGAACTTGGTACCAAGCCCCACACCCAGCGCCTGGGTCAGGTCGTTGATCTCGGCATTTGTGCCCAGCTTGGAACTGGCCGCGCCCAGAACGTTCAGGATCTTGCCGCGCAGGGGCAAAAGGGCCTGCGTTTTGCGGTCACGCCCCATTTTGGCCGAGCCACCGGCCGAGTCGCCTTCGACAATGAATAACTCGGTGCCGTCGCGTGTTGAACTACTACAGTCCACCAGCTTGCCGGGAAGACGAAGTTTCTTAGTGGCGGATTTACGTTGTGTCTCTTTCTCGGCTCGTCGGCGCAGACGCTCCTCGGCTCGGAGTATCACAAAGTCGAGGATCGCGCCGGCGGATTTCGTGTCCGCGGCCAGCCAGTTATCGAAATGGTCGCGGACCGAATTCTCGACCAGACGCTGCGCCTCGACCGTGGCCAGACGGTCTTTGGTCTGGCCGACGAATTCCGGCTCGCGGATAAAGCAGGACACCAGCGCGCAGCCGCCGGTGATCAGGTCTTCGCGGGTGATATGCGCGGCTTTCTTGTTGTTGATCAGCTCACCATAAGCCTTGATCCCCTTGAGGATCGCGGCCCAGAAACCCGCCACATGGGTTCCGCCTTCGGGGGTGGGCACGGTGTTACAGTAGGATTGGATGAACCCATCGCGCGAAGGTGTCCAGTTGATCGCCCATTCGACCTTGCCCGGTGTCCCGAACTTCTCGGTGAAGTCCACGGTGCCTGCGAAGGGCTGCTCGGCATAGGTGGACGAGCCGTTCATCGTCTCCTTGAGGTAATCAGACAGGCCGCCGGGGAAATGGAACGTAGCCTCGGTCGGGGTTTCGCCGTCGTCGATGGCGGATTTCCAGCGGATTTCCACGCCTGAGAATAGGTAGGCTTTGGAGCGGATGGATTTGAACAACCGCGCCGGTTTGAACTTGTGGTGGCCAAAGATTTCCGCATCGGCGTGGAATGTCACGGTGGTGCCGCGCCGGTTGGGGGCCGCGCCGATTTTCTCGACCGGTCCCAAGGGGATACCGCGCGAGAAGCGTTGTTCGAACAGCGTCTTGTCCCGCGCCACCTGTACGACCATCGAGTCCGACAGGGCGTTCACCACCGAGGCACCAACCCCATGCAGACCGCCCGAGGTCTGATAGGCCTTGCCCGAGAATTTACCACCCGCGTGCAGGGTACACAGAATGACCTCAAGCGCGGACTTGTCCGGGAATTTCGGATGCGGATCAATTGGGATACCGCGCCCGTTGTCGCGCACGGTCAGCGCGTAATCTGCGTGCAGCTCGACCTCGATCCGGTTGGCGTGACCGGCGACCGCCTCGTCCATCGAGTTGTCGAGGATTTCGGCCACCATGTGATGCAGCGCGCGCTCATCCGTGCCGCCGATATACATGCCGGGGC
Source organism: Ruegeria sp. HU-ET01832 (assembly GCF_040371315.1). NCBI lineage: Bacteria > Pseudomonadati > Pseudomonadota > Alphaproteobacteria > Rhodobacterales > Roseobacteraceae > Ruegeria > Ruegeria sp. HU-ET01832. Next base: position 672,361 of record NZ_BAABWL010000001.1, on the reverse strand, counting down.
GTTTGCGAACGGGTTCCAGCCCTTCAAGCACCTCGATCGAGGAGGCGTCATAGGTGGAAGTCGCTTCAGGCGTCAACAGATCGTCGGGCATCGGTGCTGCTCTTGTTTTTGAGTTTTATCCATTATGGCAGGTGATGTGGTCCGGGGGAAGAGGGGCGCGAAGTGTTGTAGAAAAATGCGAGGATCACGCGGGTTTTCGCATATGGCCTGTTTTCGACTAAGATGGGGGCAGTTTGTATTTTCTATCAACTAGGGGCAATTGGATGACGGCAAATTCCGCAGAGTTTATTGGTGACATTCCGACATATTATGACACTGGTCTTGGACCAAATATTTTCGTCGATTACGCACAACACTTGGTCGAGACATGTTGCAGCGAACCCGCTAGCGAAGTGGTCGAACTTGCAGCCGGAACCGGCATAGTCAGCAGAATGCTCCGAGATCAGTTGCCTGCAGCAGCAAACCTGCTGGTCACTGATTTGAACGCGCCGATGTTGGATGTTGCCAAGACTAAGTTTTCTAGCTCGGAAAACGTTCGTTTTGACGTTGTCAACGCGATGGAACTGCCATTCGAAACACCAAAGTTCGATTTGATGGTGTGTCAGTTTGGCGTGATGTTTTTTCCTGACAAAGTCGCCTCGTTCCGTGAGGCCGCGAGAGTGCTGAAACCCCAAGGGCGTTACGTTTTTAATGTCTGGAGTTCTATGGCTGAAAACCCGGTTTCGCAGATGGCTCAGGACGTTGTTGCGCAGGTCTTCCCGGACGACCCTCCGGGCTTTTACCAAGTTCCGTTTCACTACGGAGACCCGCAGGCCGTATTGGCTGACTTGTCCGCCGCCGGTTGGCACAATGTGACATTCCAGACGAAACGGTTGAGTAAAAAGATCCTGGATCCCGCGGCATTCTCGCGCGCTTTGGTGTTCGGAAACCCTTTGGTGGACGAAATAAAAGAGCGGGGCGGTGCCGATCCCGAGGAGGTCGCGGTGGAAATGGCAAAGGCATTGGATCAGCGTTTTGGGTCAGAGGATATGGTGATGCCCTTGTCGGCCACGACTTTTGTCGGACAAATGGATTAACCCCACCTTTGAAATCGAAGCTTGCCTCCTGGGGCATCGCCGGTAACAACTCAATCTGTGATTGACGCGACCAAAATCGTAAGGAAGTGGAATGAGTTGGATCAAGACGGTGCCCTACGAGCAGGCAACAGGTCGATTGAAGAAACTGTATGAACGGGTCACCGGGCCGGGGAACAACGTTGACAACATCATGATGGTGCATTCCCTGCGCCCGCATTCGATGGAAGGCCACATGGCGTTGTACAAAAACGTGTTGCACCATTCGGCCAACACCATTCCGAAATGGTTTCTCGAGGTTCTGGGCGTCTGGGTCAGTTCGTTGAATCGTTGTGGATACTGTGTCGAGCATCACTTCAGTGGTCTACAGCGTTTGCTGGACGATCCTGCACGCGCAGAAGCTATTCGTGCAGCGATTGAGGCCAAAGCGCCAGATACCGCCCCTTTGGATGCCGCGCAGGTCGCGGGGATGCATTATGCGCGCATGTTGACTCAGGCACCGGCGGATATGACAGAAGCAGATATCGACGCGTTACGCGCGGCGGGGTGGGATGACGGCCAGATACTCGAGATTAATCAGGTCTGCGCCTATTTCTCGTATGCCAACCGCACTGTTCTGGGGCTGGGGTGCGACACCGATGGGGATGTTTTGGGACTATCGCCCAACAACTCCGAGGACCCGGCGGATTGGGGGCATCGCTAGGCCGTCAGGCACCGCTCCAGTCCAGAATTGCCTGCGCCATTGCATCAGGTCGTTGGTGATGCAGCCAGTGATCGGCACCGGGAATGTCGACACGCTTCAGGTCAGGCGCGAAGGTTTCGAGCCCAGAGGTCGCCTCTGGCAGCAGCGCTTTGTCTTCCGGTCCCCAAAGAAGCAGATGCGGGCATCGGACCATCAGGCGCTCTACCGGCAACTCGGGCAGGTCCGTCAAAGGCTCGCCCGGTTTGGCCACCACCAAAGGAGAAGCGCGATACCAGTTCAACATGGCGTTCAACCGACCGGGCCGGGCCCATTCGGTGCGATAGTCTTGCATCTGATGATCAGACAACCAATCCAACCCCATGCCGTATCTGAAGAAACGTTCAAGCAGGGCGAAGCTATTGGCTGAAAAACGATCGGCTGCGTCCTCGGCGCGCAGGTCATTGATATATTGCGAGGCTGCGGACTGCGCGCCTCCGGCCGCCATGGCGCGCTGAAACGGAACCGGATGAACTCCGTTCGCGATGATCAGGCGGTCGACCAGTTCGGGCCGAAACATAGCCAGGCCATAGGCCACCGAAGCCCCCCAATCGTGACCCAGAACCGTCACAGGCCCGCCCTGCATTTCGATCAGTGCGGCCATGTCCGTCACCAGGTTGGACAGGGTGTAGTGGCCAACGCTTTCCGGCACCCAGCTTTGCCCGTAACCGCGCTGATCGGGCGCAACACAATGGTAGTGCGGGGCGAGGTGCGGTGCCAGATCGGCCCATGCGCCGCCATATTCTGGAAACCCGTGCAGCATCAGCAGCGTGGGCAAATTGGGATCACCCCAGCTGCGTAGAAAAAACGGCTGACCGTTGAGTGTGACAAACCTGCTGTTCATGGGGCTAACCCTATGGTCTGAAATCGAAATACAGAGCACCTAAGATACAGCAATTTGACACCAATCAAAGCGCGAAGTGCCGGTCCCTGTTAGCCTTTCATCTAACAAGCTTAGCAAGGAGAAACTGAATGGAAACAGCGGCACAGATAGAAAAGACAGAAACGCCCGTTACTGTGGTGCCCGCCTCTGCAGCGCCCAGTCCCGAGAAAATTCGTCTGGCTTTTGAAAGCGGCAAATACCCCTATGGTCGCAAAATGGCGCGCAGGACGTATGAGGCGCAAAAGGCCGAGTTGCAGGCCGAGTTGCTGAAGGTTCAGCTGTGGGCGCAAGAGACGGGTCAGCGGTTTGTGTTGTTGTTTGAAGGCCGCGACGCTGCTGGAAAGGGTGGTACGATCAAACGGTTCATGGAGCACCTGAACCCGCGTCAGGCCCGTGTGGTCGCGTTGAACAAACCCACCTGGGAAGAAAAGGGTCAGTGGTATTACCAGCGCTATATTCAGGAACTGCCGACCGTGGGCGAAATGGTCTTTTATGACCGCTCCTGGTACAACCGCGCGGGCGTTGAGCGGGTGATGGGCTTTTGTTCGCCCAATGAGTATCTGGAGTTCATGCGCCAGACCCCGGATTTTGAGCGGATGCTGGTGCGCTCGGGCATTCAGCTATACAAATACTGGTTCTCGGTCACGCAGGAAGAGCAACAGCGCCGGTTCAAAAGCCGTGAAACCGACCCGCTGAAACAGTGGAAATTGTCGCCTATCGACAAGGCGAGCCTTAGCAAGTGGGACGACTACACCGAGGCGAAAGAGGCGATGTTCTTCTACACCGACACGGCCGATGCGCCCTGGACGATCATCAAGTCCAACGACAAGAAACGTGCCCGTCTGAACACGATGCGCCACTTCCTGTCGACGCTGGACTATCCCGGTAAGAACCATGACATCGTAAGCGACCCGGATCCGCTGATCGTCGGACAGGCACATCACGTGATCCATCGGTCCGAGCACATACTGGGTACGTCTCTGCATCCGGACGCTTGAAAGGGCCATTCGAAGCTGATTACCGGCTCTTGATTGAGAGTCTCACCTTGAAATTTCGTTGATCTGGTCTTGTCCCGGCTTCTAGCCGGGCATAAGGCTGGGGCAATGAATAAGGTGATGACATATCGCGGCCACTTCCGGGCCATCGCAGTGCTCGGCCTGCCGTTGGTGGGCGGGCATCTGGCGCAGTTCGCGATCGGCCTGACCGATACGGTCATGCTGGGCTGGTACGGGGTCGAGGCTTTGGCTGCTGTAACCTTGGCCAGCAGCTACTATTTCGTGCTGTTTCTGTTCGGGGCCGGGTTCGGCTGGGCCGTTATGCCTATCGTCGCCACGGCCGCTGCGGAAGAGGACGAGACGAGTATTCGCCGCTCGACCCGCATGGGGTTGTGGCTGTCACTGATCTATGCGGCTCTTATGATGCCGTTGCTATGGTGGTCCTACCCGATCCTGATTGCTTTGGATCAATACCCTGATGTTGCGCGAACGGCTTCCCAGTACCTGCGGGTCGCAGGGTGGGGCCTGTTCCCGGCGCTTATCGTGATGGTCTTGAAGTCTTATCTGGCCGCGTTGGAACGGACCCAGATCGTTCTTTGGATTACGGTCACAGCTGCCGTGGTCAACGGCCTAACTAACTATGCGCTGATCTTCGGGAACTGGGGCGCGCCCGAGATGGGCGTGATCGGCGCCGCCGTTGCATCGGTGGTTACACAGATCGTTTCGTTGGTCTTTGTGGTGATCTATGCGGTGCGTGTCTTGCCCGAACACAGCCTGTTTCAGCGTTTCTGGCGCCCGGATTGGGAGTTCTTCTTCAGCGTCCTGCGTCTGGGCGTGCCCATCGGATTGACTACTCTGGCCGAGGTTAGCTTGTTTGCGATGTCCGCGATCATGATGGGGTGGCTGGGTCAGGTGCCGCTGGCGGCGCACGGGATCGCGCTGAATTTGGCCTCGGCCACGTTCATGGTGCATCTGGGCCTGTCGAACGCAGCCACGATCCGAGCGGGTAATGCGCTGGGCCGCAAGGACCGGGCGCATCTGGAAAAAGGCGCGATTGCCGTAACGGGCATGTCTTTGGTGATGTCGGTGCTGACGGTCATCCTGTTCCTGACCTGCGCCGAGCCGTTGATCTCGTTGTTTATGGAAACAGACGATCCGCAGCGGGGGGAAATCCTGTTGATTGGCACCGGGTTGCTGGCCATGGCGGCCCTGTTCCAACTGGTGGATGGCGCGCAGGTGATTGCGCTGGGCCTGTTGCGTGGTTTGCAGGACGCCAAAGTGCCGATGGTAATGGCGGGGCTTAGCTATTGGGTCGTTGGCATTCCAGCGTCGTATTACTTTGGCTTTGTCCGGGGGATGGACGGAATTGGAGTCTGGCTGGGTGTTGTTCTGGGGCTGGCTTGTGCGGCGGTGCTTCTGATGGCACGGTTCTGGATGCGATCGGTTCGGTCTGTACCGGTGGCGGCTTAGCCCTTGCTGAGTCGATCCGCCTTTTTGCGCACGAGGACGCTGCGCAGGTCATGCATGGCCATCAACAATCTGTCGGTCACATCCTCAAGCTGATCATCGGTCGCCTTTGACTGTGCCCATTGAGTCGTCAGGTTCAGGTAATCCACGGCCCGGTGGATATCATCAATGTCGCGCTGGGCCAGCAGGGCCTTGCGCGCCTGCATCCAGCGCGCGATTTCGGCTCGGTCGGCTTCGGTCAGGGTGCGCTGGCCTTGCGGTTTGACCTCGCCATTTCGGATGTTGATGACGGCGATCTGGTCCATCTCGATCCGTTGCTGGCGGTTTTCCGTGTCGATCCGGAATACCGCAGCTCCATTCTCGCGGATACGGAAATAGTATTCGGGCAGTTCAGTCGCCATACGGCCTCCGGGCTCAGGTCAGTGCAGCGCAGAAATTTTGGATGCGGGTGCAAGCCTCGGTCAGCGCCTCATCCGATGTAGCATAGCTGACACGGAAATTCGGAGACAAGCCAAACGCGGCACCAAAAACAACGGCAACGTCCGCCTCTTCCAGCAACGCTGTCGCAAATGCCTCATCCGATGCGATCACGCTACCCGCCGGGGTTGTTTTTCCGATCAGACCCGCGATCGAAGGATAGACGTAAAAAGCACCTTCGGGCGTGGGGCAGGTGATGCCGTCGATCTGGTTTAGCATCTTCACCACAAGATCGCGGCGTCGTTTGAATGTCTCGGCATTGGGGGCCAGAAAATCCTGCGTGCCGTTCAGCGCCTCGACCGCAGCCCATTGGCTAACCGAACAAGGGTTCGAGGTCGACTGCGATTGGATCTTGCGCATCGCTGCGATCAACTCGGCCGGGCCTGCGGCATACCCGATCCGCCAGCCGGTCATGGCATAGGCTTTGGACACACCGTTACAGGTTAGTGTGCGCTCATACAGGCCGGGTTCGACCTCAGCCGGGGTGCAGAATTCGAACCCGTCATAGGCGAGATGTTCATACATATCATCAGACATGATCCAAACATGCGGATGGCGCATCAGCACATCGGTTAACGCCTTTAGCTCGGTCCGGCTGTAACCCGCACCAGTAGGGTTGGACGGAGAGTTGAAGATGAACCACTTGGTGTTCGGCGTGATCGCGGCCTCAAGCTGTTCGGCCGTCAGCTTGAACTGGTTTTCCAGGGTTGTTTCCACTACGACCGGCGTACCGCCTGCCAGCAGAACCATATCGGGATAGCTGACCCAGTAGGGGGCGGGGATGATCACCTCATCGCCGTCGTTCATGGTGGCCATCAAGGCGTTATACAGCGTCTGCTTGCCGCCGGTACCTACCGAGATCTGGGCGGGCGAATAGTCCAACCCGTGATCACGTTTCATTTTGGCACAAGCCGCCTGTTTCAACTCGGGGATGCCATCGGGCGCGGTGTATTTCGTTTTCCCCGCGGCAATGGCGGCGACAGCCGCGTCCTTGATGTTCTGCGGCGTATCGAAATCGGGTTCGCCCGCGCTCAGTCCGATGACGTCGCGCCCTGCGGCCTTCAATTCGGCGGCTTTCGCTGTCATTGCGATGGTCGGTGATGGTTTTACGCGTGACAGTGTCGCAGACAGGAAACTCATGATCGGCCTCGGTTTGTATGTTCAACCTGTCTGTCATAGGGTGCGCCCGAATGACGATCAAGCGATATGCACAGTGGAATTGGAGACGCGAATGAACGACGAAAGCGACTGGTACGGCCCGGAATCAGCAACTTTTGGCGACCGGCTGGCAGGCGCGCGTGAAGCGGCAGGTATGACGCAATCGCAGCTTGCGCGGCGGCTTGGCGTCAAGAAGGCCACGATCGTCGCTTGGGAAAACGACCTTTCTGAGCCGCGCGCCAACCGTTTGTCGATGATGGCTGGAATGATCAACGTCTCGATCATGTGGCTTTTGACTGGCGAGGGTGAGGGCATGGATGCCCCGGTTGAGGTGGTGGAAAACGCGCCTGAGCTTGTTGAAGTCGTGACCGAGTTGCGCGCTATCCGTGGCGAGATGCGGGCCAGCGCCGAGCGGGCCGCCAAGTTGGAGAAACGCGTGCGCCTGATGTTGGAGCGAAATCAATGACCGAGCTGCGTGACGTTCAAATCAAGCGATTGAAAATGCGCTCCATGCGCCGGGGGATCAAGGAAATGGACCTGATCCTGCAGGCGTATGCCGAACGCAATTTGGCGGCGATGGACAGTGCGGGGTTGGAAACCTATGACGCGCTGCTGCACGAAAATGATCAGGACCTGTATCAATGGGTGACTGGGCAGGTCGCCGCCCCAGAACGGTTCGGGGATCTGATAACTGATATCGCACAAACATTTCAAAAATAAAGAAAAAGACAGTTTAACCGAATTTTCGGTTTTTCGACTCATTCTGCCTGAAACAGCGCGATTGAATCGGAGGATCGGATGAGTATGGAAATGCAGGTCTCCGCGCACGGGGCCAAGGGCTTCATGACCAGTTATCTTGAGGCGCTTGCCCTTGTCGAACGGCTGCACCGTTTGCTTTTGGACGTCATCAAGGACGAGTTCGAACGTGTCGGCGTACTTGAAATCAACGCGGTTCAGGCATTGCTGCTTTTCAACATCGGCGATCATGAAGTCACGGCAGGTGAGCTGAAAAGCCGGGGATATTACCAGGGCAGTAATGTCAGCTATAACCTGAAAAAGCTGGTTGAGATGGGCTATATGCACCACCAGCGTTGCGAGATTGACCGCCGTTCGGTCCGTGTGCGTCTAACGCCGCGTGGACGTGAAATTCGTGACACTGTGTCCAAGCTGTTCGCGCGCCATGCCGATGGGTTGCAGTCACGTGGCGTGTTGGGGCTTGAGGGGATCGAGGACATCACCACCTCTCTCCGTCGGGTTGAACGCTATTGGACGGACCAGATCCGCTACATTTACTGATCAGGGTCGAGTGTGTGGCCCGGCGTCGGACAGGACCAAGTCCTCAAGCTCGCGGATTAGCTTGCGGGTCATCGCATCCTCATAGGCTTCGAACCCGACGGCAACCTCGACAAAGGCGTCGGGGCCTAGAATGACCCAGGCATTGTAGTAAGCGGATAACTCACTGATCTGTACGTCGCGCTTGTCCCCGACATTGGCGTCATCGGGGCCGATGACTAGTCCGTTGATGGTGATCCCGCTGACTTGCAGTGCTTGTTTCACCTCGCGGGGGTGAGGGCCAATGTTGTGCTTTCCGTCGCCAGAAAGGTCCAGCGTTTGCTTCCAGCACTCGGGCTGTTGGGACAGTAATTCAGCCCCAAACAGCATTGCCGATCCAACTGCTGTCCCCTGAGGCGCCGAGCTGCGCGTTACCGAGTCTAACAGGTTTGAAATGCCAGCTAGTTGTTCGTCGGATCGGATTTCTGTCCAGTCCAGCAGCATGCGCTGATGACTGGCCTCACTCCATTCGAATACGGCGAGCCGCACCGCAGGGCCAAGGCCCGAAAGAAGCAGTTGCTTGACCTTGGGTCGTTGCAGGGCAGCGGCCAGACCACCGAGTTGCAAACTGTATTCGGCGCTATCGACCGAGCCAGAGACATCCAGACCCAATGCCAGAGCCTGTCTGCACTCAGACAGGGCGGGTGTTCCCAAAAAGGCTGCGACAGCGGCAAGGTACCGGATCATTTTGGCGCTTCACCGGACAGAGCGCCGATTTGCAGGCCCTGCAATTCCCTCTCAAGCTTCCGGCGCATGGCGCGCTCGAAGTCTTCGAAACCTTGCGCCACTTCAAGAAAAGCGCCGGGGCCATGCAGGACATTGTTCTCGAAAAACGGGATAAGGAACAGCTCACCTTCGAAATCAGCAGCGTTGATGACCAGCCCGTTCACCACGACGTCCTGAAACGGAAAGTGGCGGTAGGCCGAATCCGGCCCGTACCCGTCATTGTTCGACCCATCACCAGACAGATCAATGGTCTGGAAAAGGCAGGGCGGGGCTTGCTGCATCAGTGTCGCGCCAAAGGCCAACGCATATCCCATCGCCGTGGCCGATCCGCTGTCGGATCGCACCGACTGCTGCACCGTCGTGGCTGCAGCCAGCAAATCCGCCCGTGTACGGATCATCGACCAGTTCAGAATGACGCGCTGCGTGCTGCGCCCGCTCCATTCATAGACCGCAAGCGCGACGGGCATTGGCGATGAGAAAAACGCCTCGGTCACTTCAGGCGCCACAAGAGCCGCGGCCAGACCCTGCCTTTGCAATGTGTCTTCAGTGGCGTCTACCGAGGTCGATATGTCCATCGCCAAGGCAAGCGCCAGCCGGCACGTCTCGGCCCGCAGGGGGCTGGCCAGCGCGGCCAGTCCCAAGGTTGCCAGCCAGCGGATCACCAATGACCGGTGCTCTCCATGCTGGCCCAGGGTTCGGCGGGGTCCAGCGCGTCGCCGTTTTGCAGCAGCTCGACCGAAATGTTGTCTGGCGAGCGCACAAACGCCATGCGCCCGTCGCGCGGCGGCCGGTTGATCACCACGCCATTATCTTTAAGCAGTTGGCACATTTCGTAGATATTATCGACCCCGTAGGCCAAATGACCGAAATGGCGGCTATCGCCAGGTAATCCGTCGTCGCCATCCCAGTTATATGTCAGCTCGATCGGACGATCTTCTTGCCCCGGAGGCGCCATGAAGATCAGCGAAAACCGCCCCTGTTCACTGTCATACCGGCGGGTTTCTTGCAGCCCCAGCAGTTCGTAAAACGCCATGGATTTCTCAAGATCTTTCACACGGACCATGGTGTGGAGGTATGTCAGCCCCATTGCGGTTTCCTTTTTTGTTCAGGTGATGCCATGCACCTTAGCGCGCTAACGTAGTCTGTCGAGGGGCGCAGCGGACACAATTTAGAGTTTGCGCAAGTTAGCGCACATATCGCGGTTCCTGTCGTGGTTTTGCCGATATATAGTGGTCTGCGACTCATTTGCTGGAAAGGAAATTTCATGCCGCTGTCCTCTGACCAACTGACCGAGATCGAAGCGCAACGGGCGCAATCGTATCAAACGCGTCGTGTTGTTGCTCCGGGGATGGAGGATCACCTGTACACCGCGCATCAGGTTCTGGACCACGGTTTTGTACGTGTGATCGACTATATGGGCGATGACGCGGCGATTTGTCAGGCTGCCCGTGTGTCCTATGGCAAGGGTACCAAATCCGTACAGAATGATGAGGGCCTGATCCGTTACCTGATGCGTCACTGGCACTCGACCCCTTTTGAAATGTGCGAGATCAAGCTGCATGTGAAACTGCCTGTCTTTGTGGCGCGGCAATGGATCCGGCATCGGACGGCGAATGTGAACGAATACTCGGCACGCTATTCTATCCTGGACCGCGAGTTCTATATCCCCGCGCCCGACCATGTGGCGGCGCAGTCCGAGGTGAACAACCAGGGCCGGGGCGACGCGTTGCAGGGGGAAGAAGCCGCGCGCGTTCTTGAGATGCTCAAGGCAGACAGTGCCCGGTGCTATGACAATTACGAGGCGATGATCAGTCAGGATGGTCAGCAGGGTCTGGCACGTGAACTGGCGCGGATGAACCTTCCGGCGAATATCTACACTCAATGGTACTGGAAGGTGGACCTGCACAATCTGTTCCACTTCCTGCGGCTGCGAGCGGACCCCCACGCGCAATATGAAATCCGGGTATATGCGGACACGATGTGCAAAATCGTCGCCGACTGGGTTCCTTTCGCTTACAAGGCGTTTGAAGATTACCGTCTCGGCGCGGTGAATCTATCCGCGCAGATGGTCGATAGCCTGCGGCGGATGCTGGCCGGAGAGGCCGTGACGCAAGAAACTTCGGGCATGACCGCCCGCGAATGGCGCGAGTTCGAAGCGGTCATTCGCGAAAATTAAGCGCATATCGTTTGTCTATACGTGCTGTCATGAAGCTGTTACATTGGCTCCATGGCTTTTCCTTCCTGTATCCGATACGTGTGCTTGATGTCGTTGCTTGGCGCTCCGGCTTTGGCCAAATCCCCTATTGCTGAGGTGCTGTGTGAGCCGACGTCCCGGTTGCATGACAAGCTTGAACGTCAGTTCGGCTCGCAGCGCGCGGCCACCGGGGTGCGCAGTCCCGAACAGATCATGGAAGTCTGGACTAGCGAGAAAGGTGATTGGACGATGGTTGTCACTTATTCGACCGGCACGTCCTGCATCGTTGCGATGGGTCAAGACTGGTTCACGCACGCCGACGCAGATCCGGCGCGCGGTTAACATTGGTCGAACCATAATTGGTCAACGGCCGGAAATTGGCCGTTGCCCTGCTTTGTCTTCCCGTCGGGAGGGGGCCTTACAACGGTTTCAAATCGGCGGCCATCTGGCGACCGTCGCGTCCGTCCTGCAATTCGTATGAGACTTTCTGATTGTCTGCGAGCCCGGTCAGACCTGACCGTTCAACAGCCGAGATATGTACAAATACGTCCTTGCCACCTTCATCGGGGGCAATAAACCCATAGCCTTTAGTGGTATTAAACCATTTCACGGTGCCAGTTGGCATTTCCCGTGTCTCCTTCTACTTACACGTTGTCCCACAAATTGGTGGGGGAAGTGATTGACGCCACCGCCTTTCATCACCGCCGCGCTCACACGCTTCGGCCCGAATTGCGTATTTCGTCTTTTTCAACATTGCACGGTGAAGTAAAAAATCAAGAATTACCGGAACACCTTGGCGAATTTGCCTAAAATTCACACAAGCACAGGAAGCCCCCTAAAATGCGCCTATATGGACTAAAGAACTGTGATACCTGCCGTAAGGCACTGAAATCATTGGGAGGTGTTGATTTTGTCGACGTGCGAGCGGATGGGGTGCCCGAAACAGTGCTGTCACGGGCATTTACACAATTCGGCGAGGCTTTGCTCAACACCCGGTCCACGACATGGCGGGGCCTAAGCGAAGACGAGCGCGCGCGGGCACCGTTGGAGCTGTTGCACGATCATCCGACCTTGATGAAACGTCCTTTGATCGAGCGTGACGGGCAGTTTTTTCTTGGTTGGACGGCGGCGACGAAGGCTGCTCTTGGCGTCGACTGAGCGGATGCTTATCTGCAAAGGCGCAAGCAAGAGGGCGAAAGATGCGTAACGCAGCGATGATTTTGGGTGTGATTGCCGGGCTAATCGGCATGTTGGTCGGTTTTGTCGGCTATGGATATGTCGAACTGATCGACCGGTTCGGAGAGATCGACGGCCTTGCCGAGCAGGTCGACAACGCGCAGCTTATCCAGGCTATGTCGATCCTGGCACCTTTGCTGGCGATTGCCGGAGGGGCTATGGCCAAGGCGAGGGCATTGATTGGCGGGGCATTGTTGCTAATTTCAGCCGGCGGCATGTATTACGCGTTTGGGTTCAATGCCTTTACCATGTTCCCGGTTGCATTTGCCGGGGTGGCAGGGGCCCTTGGGCTGGCCGCAGGTAAACCGGACGAGCCCAAGGCGCATTTCTAAATCACTTTAGACGCAAGATGCGGTCTATTGAAATGGGGCCTGCACCGTTGATCACGATGACCAGGAACAGGAAAGTCCACATGACGCGTTGGTCCATCAAGGTGATGGCATTGTCGAACAGCCCACCCAGTTTAACACCGTGACCGGCGACATCAACGATGGTTTGAACCCATACGAAGCCGATCATGGCCAGGGCTGCGACGCGGGTGAGTAGACCGACCAGCAGCAATGCCGGCAGAACAAACTCGGCCACGGTGCCTAAAAAGATCACGATACGCTGGAAGAAGGTCATCTGGGTGACGTCATACAAAACGGCTTCAGCCGCTTTGGGGAAGATCTGGCCAAAGGCACCGGCTGACGCCGAGAAGATCGACCCGTCAATCTTCAGAGTGGCCGAATTCCAGTAGTAAACAAGCAATACAGCAACAAAAACAAGCCGTGCCAGGGTCGGTGTCAGCCAGTTGGCCGAGCTGTCCAGCCGTCCCAGGACATTGTTGTGAAGAGAGATCAGGGCAGTCATTGTGCCAGCCTTTCGATAGTCACAGAAGTAATGGCGCCACCTTGAAGCAGAGGCGCCAGAGTGGCCCCAAGGTCAAACTCGGGGGTGGTAGCGGATACGCTTTCGAATGCTTGACCGATCGTATGACCAGTCTGCATCTTAGATATCCAATCTGCGCCGCCTGCAGGCAGCAGATGCGGCGCGGGATCAAATTCGGGGCGGGTAACCAGCACGTCTTCAGCACCGGGCTGGGGTTTGGGGGCGTCGTCTATGGTGTTGAACCGCCACAAAGAGAATATTGGCCACTCAGAGCGGACCACCTGCATTGATGGTGCGAATTCCAGCTTGGCCCGCATGACCTGTTCTGGGTCCACGGCCAGTGCATCACCCGGTGCAGGCGTGCTGTCCGCCGCGTGGTAGGAGCGACGCAGGGCCAGTTCCAACCGGGCAACGTCGGGCAAATATCCCAGGTGCGAAAGCTGCTCCATTCCCGCCAGAAATTCAGGGAACGCTTCGCCGTAGAACATCATCATCGGCGTCGTCGGGGGATGCTGGCGTAGGAAAATTCCCGACAGACCATCCATGTTCTGAGCGCCTAACAGCTTCGCGATTACCGGGAAGGCCTGATGCACTGCTTCGGTCAGGGACACCGCAACATTGTTGCGATAAACGCTGAACCGTCGGCCTGCCGGTTGGGCGCTGGCATCCACCAACCCCTCTGGAACCGCCTCAGACGGGTTCAAAAGGGCAGTGTGAAAGGTGGATTGAGACACGCTCATGCCGGGATGCGGTCCAATGCCGCTTGTGCCCGGTCAGCCTCGGCTCGAAGAACAGGCCAGTCGGGAACATCTGTATCCCATTCGATCAGGACTGGTTTCGGACCCGATCTTTCCAGCACGTAGTCCAGCAAGGCCCAGACGGGGTCCACGACCTCGCGCCCGTGGCTGTCGATCAGCAGGGGGCGACCGTGGTCGTCCTCGTCTTCGTCGTGGCCGCCTAGATGAATTTCGCCAACTTTTTCCAGTGGATAGGCGTCAATGTAGCCCTGTGGTGAAAAGTCCAGGTTGGTGGCCGAGACAAAAACGTTGTTCACGTCTAGCAAAAGGCCGCAGCCAGTGCGGCGCGAGATTTCGCGCAGGAAGTCAGGCTCGGACCACGTACTTTCCTCAAACGCCAGATAGCTGGAAGGGTTTTCCAGTAGCATCTGCCGCCCGACAACCTCTTGCACCTGATCGATGTGTTCGCAAATCCGGGCAAGTGTTACGTCAGTATAGGGCAGAGGCAACAGGTCGTTCAGGAAGTGACTGTCATGGGTTGACCACGCCAGATGCTCGGAGAAACTAGCCGGGTTCAGCCAGCCGACCAGATGTTTCAGACGGGCCAGATGATCGGGGTCCAATGGGCCTTCGCCGCCAATGGACAGGCCGACACCGTGCACAGAAACAGGAAACTGTTCCGACAGGTGGCGCAGCTGCGCCAGCGGGCGTCCGCCATCGCCCATGTAATTCTCGGCATGGATTTCCAGCCATGCCACCGGATGCGCGTGATCCAGAATCTGTTGAAAATGCTGGGGTTTGTATCCGACACCCGGCGCTGCGGGCAGTCTGTTTGATCGAATAGCGTTGTCCAGCATTACAATAGTCTCCGGTTCGCGACAAAGAGGCGGGCGACAAGGCCCGCCCCTTCGGTTTTCCTGTGCGCGGGCTTATGCCGGCAGGTCGCGGTCCAGCGGCTCGAGCGAGCCTTTGCGGTCCGAACCGTCTGCGGTTTGGGGTAGCTCGATATCGGCGCAGGTGCCTGCGTCGACCAGCGTCCATGCGTTACCCTGATAATCAACGGTCGAAGTACCGGCGCAGGTGGTGCCGGGGCCGGCTGCGCAATCGTTTTCACCTGCCAGCGAAACGCCATAGCACTTTTCTTTGGCTTGGGCGGTTGCGGTGGTGGCGGCACCGGATACGGCGGCTGCGACTGCGGTTGCGATAACCAGGGATTTAGCGGTGTTCGACATCTCGGTAATCCTTTTGATGACTGCGTATGTCCGTGTTTGACACTAACAAAGGTAGTAGCTTGCGGGGCAGAGTTGAATTCACGAGCCCGTGTCTCACAACCCCGTCAGGCACTGTCATGCCCTATTGCAGCGTAACACATTGTTTTTGAAATCTAAAAAGGAAAATATTTCAACCCGGCCCCTATCTCGGGGCCGGATCAGCGGTGAATTTTCACCGAATGTTACAGCAGATCGGGCGGAGTTGCCGACTTGGAAAGTTCAATTGTTACAGCCTCAAGTGATTGAACCTGCGTTTGTTTCTCACCCAGACGGCGAACGCTGACGGTGCGTTCCTCAACTTCACGGTGTCCGACGGCCAGAATGACAGGCACTTTGCCGACTGAATGCTCGCGAACCTTGTAGTTGATTTTCTCGTTGCGAATGTCGGCCTCGGCCCGGACACCAGCGGCGCGCAGGGTTTCGACCACTTCATTGACGTAGTCATCCGCCTCAGAGGTGATCGAGGCGACAACCACCTGACGCGGGGCGAGCCAGAAGGGCAGTTTGCCTGCGTGCTCTTCGATCAGAATGCCGATGAAACGCTCGAACGATCCCAGTGTTGCTCGGTGCAGCATGAAGGGGCGATGTTTTGCGCCATCTGCGCCGATAAAGCTGGCATCCAGACGCTCGGGAAGGTTGGGGTCAACCTGCAGCGTGCCGCATTGCCACGTCCGCCCGATCGCGTCGGTCAGGGTGAATTCCAGTTTGGGTCCGTAAAACGCGCCTTCGCCTTCGAGGATCTCATAGTCATACCCGGCCGCCTTGCAGGCATCACCAAGGGCTTTTTCCACCAGATCCCAGCTTTCATCCGACCCGATCCGCTTTTCGGGACGGGTGGACAGTTTGATGGTCCAATCATGGAAACCCAGATCGGCATAGACCTTTGAGAGGAAGGCGATGAACTTTGCGGTCTCGGATTCGATCTGATCCTCGGCACAGAAGATATGGCCGTCATCCTGCGTAAAGCCGCGCACCCGCATGATCCCGTGCAGCGCGCCCGAGGGTTCATAACGTGCGCAAGACCCGAACTCGGCCATGCGTAGGGGTAGGTCGCGATAGGATTTCAGACCCTGATTGAACACCTGAACGTGACAGGGGCAGTTCATCGGTTTCAGGGCGTTGATCGCCTTTTCGCGGGCGTGATCTTCGTCAACCTCGACGATGAACATGTTTTCCTGGTATTTGTCCCAGTGGCCAGAAGCCTCCCACAGCTTGCGGTCGACAACCTGCGGGGTGTTCACCTCAACATAGCCGTCGCGCTCCTGCATCCGGCGCATATA
The DNA here is from genome assembly GCF_040371315.1 of Ruegeria sp. HU-ET01832. Taxonomy (NCBI): domain Bacteria; kingdom Pseudomonadati; phylum Pseudomonadota; class Alphaproteobacteria; order Rhodobacterales; family Roseobacteraceae; genus Ruegeria; species Ruegeria sp. HU-ET01832. The sequence continues at coordinate 655,923 of NZ_BAABWL010000001.1, read as the reverse complement.
GTCCTGAAGGGTGGTGTAGATTTTCCATCCGTTCGGATGCCAGAAGATCTGGCCGGGGGCCTCTTCCTGCATGTGGAAAAGGTTCATCTCGCGGCCCAGCTTGCGGTGGTCGCGTTTGGCGGCCTCTTCCAGCATGTGTAGGTGGGCTTTCAGCTTTTCCTTGCCGGTGAAAGCCACGCCATAGATCCGCTGCAACATCGCGCGGTCGCTGTCGCCGCGCCAATAGGCGCCCGCGATGCTCATCAGTTTGAACGCATCGCCGGGCAGTTGGCCGGTGTGCTGCAGGTGCGGGCCGCGGCACAGGTCCTGCCAGTGGCCGTGCCAATACATGCGCAGTGGCTCATCGCCCGGAATGGATTCGATCAGCTCGACCTTATAGGGCTCGTTATTGGCCTTGTAGAATTCGATCGCGCGGTCGCGGTCCCAGACCTCGGTTGTGACGGGGTCGCGCTTGTTGATGATCTCTTTCATCTTTTTCTCGATGAGGCCGAGATCTTCGGGCGTGAACGGCTCTTCACGGTCAAAGTCATAGTACCAGCCGTTTTCGATGACGGGGCCGATGGTGACTTTGGTCGCGGGCCAGATTTCCTGCACCGCCCGGGCCATGACATGCGCCAGATCGTGGCGGATCAGCTCATTGGCCTGGTCTTCGTCCTTCATGGTGTGGATGGCGATTTGGGCGTCGGCGTCAATGGGCCATTGCAAGTCCCAATGCTTGCCGTCGACCGTGGCCGAGATTGCCTTTTTGGCCAGCGAGGTCGAGATATCGGCGGCCACCTGCGCGGGTGTTACGCCTGCGTCATAGGAACGTGCATTGCCATCGGGGAAGGTGAGAGAGACGGATTTCGAATCCAGGGCCATGTTGGCTCTCCTCGTCGGTTTGGCGCCCACTGAACGCCCGGTTGCGGGTATCGCCATTTAAGGTTCTGAAAACAGTAATTTTTCTGGACGTTTCGGCGTCACTCGTCACTGTTTTGTGGCTTTTGGCGACAATAAAGCCACGACGCGTCTCATATAGCGATTGTCTGGGCGGTGCAATCACTGTCATGCACCGTATGGCCCGCCCTCCTGTAAGTCGCCGAACACTGCCCATGCCTCGTGGCAGGCGTTTGCTAGTAGTTTGTCATCCTCGGGAATGCTGCTCTTGAAATTGGGGTAGGACATGTGATTGCCCAAGTTCATCAGCACGGTCACGAGGTGGTTGCGTGGAATGAACGCACGGAAACGATAGTCGCCGCTCGGTGTTTCGATCACCTCGCCGTCCATACCATAATCGCGCAGAAGTTCGGCGTCCTGAGCGCGGCGGAACCGCAGACAGACGCGAGAACCGATGTTCGGCCCGCTGGTCTTGCCGTCCTCATCCTTTGCAACGGCAGAGAAAAAGCCCGAACCCTCGGGCGTCGAGAATGCTACCCACATATGCAGGTCCTCCTAATTTTTTGGAAAAGGGCGCCTTCGATATCAAATACAATATAGGGTCGTCAACTCGAGGCGGCTTACGTGTGCGGGCGCATGGCCTGTAGGCACAAACCCAAACCTCTAAACCCGGCAGTAGCTACGTGATGGTTGGAGACTATTCGTCGTCATCCAGTTTTGACTCGATCCTTTTCTGCTGCGCCAATCTCTCTGGAAGACGATCGCTGATATCTTTGAGACGCTGTGTTGGATTGACGCTCATGCCGACTGTTCCGCTGTGGGTATGGGTGATGCTAACGCCATCAGCGCGTCCGAATGCTCGGTCCTGAGCTAAGGCCAGCAAGGCAATTTGTTCTTTCCCCGAAAGTTTTCCTGATACAAATTCACCATTCTCATCCCGGCGATTGAAGAGTTCGTCCATCGACAACAGATCGTTCATGCGTTTCACAGCGATCTCGCCGTTCGACTGGATCAACTTTCTTGTCTCGGGATCCAGTTTAGGTCGTCCACCGGGATTACCAGAATGACCGGGCTTGAAGAGAGGTGTTGGCACAGTGGACTCCTCTGTTCTCAGAAGGTGAAGACACCAAGAGATATGTATATCTTTTGTATAGCATAATGGATGCCAAATTGCGATCATTTGCGCACTCTATAGACGCACCAGGCAAGGCCGCAATTATGTCTCTCTCAAATTTCCTAGGGAAGCTGTACAAATGCATTCAGGATTAGCGTAGCCGTGGCTTTCGTCATCGTGGGCTGAACTGTTGTTCGCCATCTATTTATCCGAGAGGCTGAGGTAAGTGAGGCAGATTAATGTGTAACCTCTATTCGAATACGACCCCGGCAGATGCGATGCGGCAGCTATTCGACGTCGCTGTAGAAAAAGACAGGCTCGGAAACGCGGAACCGCTTCCAGCAATCTACCCAAAGCACATGGCGCCCATCGTCAGGAAAGACGAAGACGGGGCGCGTGAACTCGTGTCTCTGTCCTGGGGGTTTCGAACGACCAAGAAATCAAAAAAGACTGGCGCCATCCTGCAACCTCATGCCTGGAACAATGCGCGGGACGACAAGGTCCTGAAGAGCGGGCTGTGGAAGAACAGCTTCGAAGAGCGCCGTTGTCTCGTACCTGCAAGTTCGTTCTGCGAGGCGCAAGGGCGCAATCCAGCCACATACCACTGGTTCGCGCTCAAGGGCTCCGGGGCTCGCCCACCATTTGCGTTTGCCGGGATGTGGCAAGTATCGCGATACGATGGCAAAGAAGGGCGAGAAGAGGTTCCAGCATACACAGTGATAACCACCTCAGCGAATGACATTGTGCGTCCAATACATCCGCAGAGAATGCCAGTCATACTCCGTCCTAGTGATTATGAGGCCTGGTTGGGTGGCAGCGCCGCGGAGGCCTTTGAACTGCTAAAGCCCTATGCCTCAGATGAGATGGATATCGTCAGATCGGGCGTAGGAGAAAAGTCTGACACTTGTCTTTGAACGGCACGGTGTTGGAGAGAGTTCACGTCAATGAATGTCCGCTTACCATCTCGCCTCAGACATCCGACGATTTTTGTCAGATGACTGCACCGAGCCCAAAAGCAGTCAATTGGCAGAACAGTATCCTATCCGAAAATCACCTCTAAGCTTCTGGGTCGCTCGAAGATTTCCCTAGCTCAGCGAGGTCCTGCCAAACGCCTTCAGGGATGGACCACTCTGCCCATTCCATCGTCTGTTGAACGTGCTGAGGCCATGTCACTCCGCAAACAGTTGAAGTTATGTCGTCATCTTTCATCGAGTATTGCAGTGCCACTGCTCCAACCGGGACATCGTAGCGCCCGCAAATCTCTTCAACAGCACGTATTGGGGCAAGTACTTCATCATCTGCTGGTCGATAAACATAGAAGCGGTGGATTGCGCTGCCTCGGGCCAATGCACCTCCGGAATACGGTGCTGCGTTCAAAATCGAAACGCCTCGTGATTTTGCGAGTTCTATTAGAGGTTCCGCGTTATCGTTTACCAGCGTATGCCTGTTGTGTGTCAGGACCACGTCAAAATCCCAACCCTCCAAAATTGGCATCATTAAATCGATACGTCCCGCCGCGACGCCGACCGCCTTTGCCAGACCTTCCTCCTTGATACGGAACAACTCTTCAATTGCGCCACCCCGTCCTTTGACTTCAGATAGGTGATTTGCATATTCGACATCATGGACGTGGAGTATATCAACGCTTTCGACGCCAAGTGCCGTAAGACTTTCCTCGAATGATCTACGTGCCTGAGAAGCATCGAAAGCACCGATTTCCATGTCCCGGTCGATTTTGGTGGAAAGCACCCGGCCGTCCGGCCACCCACCAAGCTCGCGAATGACTTTTCCTATGCGCTCCTCACTTCGCCCCATGGCATAGCAACGCGATGTGTCCAGGAACGCATTTGGCTGCGAAAGAATTGCCCGAATTGTATCTATCGCGCGGTCTTCCTCAACTTCATACCCATAGATTTCCGGGATACTTCCCAACCCGGTAGATCCAAACCCGATGCGAGGAACCCGTATCCCTGTCTTACCAATTTCGCGTAACTCTGCCATGCCAACCTCCCAATTGGTTCCGGACATTCGCAGATGTTGCGCGAGTAGTTTTTTGAAAACAAGTCAGACTTGTCGCTGGAGTTACTCTCCGGCCTAAACGTAATCTTTTAAGCGGCAAATTCACTAGGCTTTTTCGCGAATGGCAGAAATGTCCGCATAACGGTCACTGATGCACTGCGCAGCGAAGGTCCGGATAGAGCCCTGAGCGGACATTGATACGTTGAAGCAACTAGCTGTCGCCGATAGAGTTTCATAGAAAGGTTTGCTGCTATGTACACCCTGATTGACACTGTGGTTGTGGGCGGAGGTCAAGCTGGTCTTTCCGTTAGCTGGCACTTAAAGCAGGCTGGTCATGATCACGTTGTTTTGGACCGCGGGCAGATTGGCGATACATGGCGTAACCGTTGGGACTCGTTCTGCCTGGTCTCTCCTAACAAACTCTGCAGACTTCCCGGTTTCCATTACGATGGGGATGATCCCGATGGTTTCATGCTCCGCGATGAGATCGTCAAGTACATCGAAGACTATGCGAGCAGTTTTGGTCCGCCCTATCGAGGGGGCGTCGAGGTGGCTAGAATCGAGGCAAGTGCAGGACCGGGTAGGTTCAAACTAACCACATCAGATGGCGAAATCAGAGCGCAGAACTTGATCGTCACCGTAGGCACGCATCAACACCCGAATATACCAAGTTGGCATTACGATCTGCCCGAAAGGGTTACTGGCATACATACGTGTGACTATCGCAACTCAGCGAGCCTACCGGATGGTGCGGTATTCATTATTGGAAGTGGTCAGTCAGGGTGTCAGGTCGCTGAGGACCTGCACTTATCCGGGCGCGACGTACATCTCGCAGTGGGCAGTGCTGGCCGCATCCCACGTCGCTATAGGGGTCGCGACATTTTTGAATGGGACTTGGCGACTGGGTACATGAACATGGCGGTAAAGGACCATCCCAAAGGGACAGCTATCCGGTTCAAAGCCCATCCACATCTCTCTGGGCGAGAGGGTGGTCGTATAATTGATCTGCGCCAGATGGCGCTCGACGGGGTCAAACTAGCCAGCAAGGTTGAGGGTGTTCAAGACGGGTGTCTGATTTTGGCGGGCGGACTTGAAGAAACACTCAAGGCAGTGGACGATGTGTGTCTCGCGGAAATGGAGAGCATCGACACGTTTGTTGCAGAGAATGGACTCGATGATCCCAAGGAAATTGTTGACCCGATCAACTGGCAGCCCAAACCTGAACCACCGTTCTTCGACTTGGATGCGGCGAATGTTTCGACCGTCATATACGCAACTGGGTTTCACCGCGATTTTGGATGGATCGACTTGCCGGTCTTCGATGAGACTGGCTATCCGCAATATGAGCGAGGTATTACGGATATAGCAGGCCTGTACTTCTGCGGGCTGCATTGGATGCACACACAAGGGTCTGGCCTGTTTTATGGCGTGGGCGAGGACGCGGAGTATGTAGTTGATCACTTGATTTCCACTTCGAACAAATGAGGTGCGCGACAACCTCGAGCCTAGCTTGGTTCGAAAGTTTCCAACTGCAACTGGATCAGTTTTCGGACGTGTTCGCCGATACGACTTGCGACTGAGATTTTAGCCAATTGACGAAAACCTTAGCCTCGGGGCGCTGAAATTCTGCCTGCGTCTGGATGTAATAGACGCCGAAGAGAGGCTCAGAGAACAATTCAATCATCCGACCAGATGATAGATCGTCCTCGAAAAAAGCTCTGGCGGTATACGTGATACCGTCACCCCGGCGAACCGCAGTCATGATCAGGTTCCCCGGCATGTGATTTATGGTCAATGGTTCGGCAGGAATAACCCCGTGATAGGTGAACCAGTCAGCCGCCTCGTTGGTGCCCAGTTCCTGCAACCAGGGCAGCTTCGTTAAAGAGGCCGGGTCACGTAGATCTTGGCCTCCCACCAGTGAAGGTGCCCCGATCACGACCATGTCGGAAACAAGGACAGTATCCTCTTCTTTTCTCGGCATGCGTCTGTCGTGATACCGAATGGCGACATCGATACCACCTGGTCTTATCTGAACCAGTTCCGAAGTTGGGTTCAGCATCAAAGTGATCTCTGGATGTTCACGTTGAAACTCTGCCATTCTCGGCAATAGCCACTCCACCGCGAATGCGGGTGACATGGTCAATTGAACTGGGCGCTGCGCTGTGTGTTCTGTCAGTCGTTCGACACCCCTTCCGATAATTTCAAAGCCGATACCCAGTTCACGCGCAAGAATCATGCCTGGCTCTGTCAATTCGATGCTGCGCCCACGTCTGGCAACGAGAGCTACACCCAAATGTCTTTCCAACGATTTCACCTGCTGGCTGACAGCCGCTTGGGTAACGTTCAAGCGTTCAGCCGCCACGGTGTAACTCCCTGCTTCCGCAACTGCTGAGAAAGCGCGCAAAGCGTTCATCGGGGGAAGGTGCAACCAATCCATACTGTAGTTTTTCTAAAGCTTTGTTAGACTATTTGAGTCGCATGATATCGGCATTCTTGACATTATTCACAGTGAAACCTGTTCTAAAATCATGAGATATTAGAGCAGATGCCTCACTATCGATGTAAACCTAGCCGCACGTTATGAGAGCTTGATACGATGAAAAAACTTCAAGGTGGATGTTACTGTGGTGCTGTTCGATACCAGATCGCGACACCACCTGTCTGGTCGGGACATTGCCATTGTCGTTCATGCCAAATGGCCCTTGGCGGCGCCTTTGTAACTTGGGCTAAAGTAGCAGCGGAAGACTTCGCCGTTATCAAAGGCGAAATCCAACACATTGAGAAAACTCCGGGTATTCGCCGCGGGTTTTGTCGGGACTGCGGAACGACGCTGACCTATGCCGCACTAAATGAAGTTGAGGGCCAAGACTGGAGTGCTGACGCTTGGTTTTCTGCTGTAACGTTGGACGACCCATCGATTGCGCAACCCAAGGCCCACGTCTTCGTGTCACATCAGCAGCCATGGATAAAACTCGACGACGGGCTGCCGACGTTTCCTGAGTTCTAACCAACTTTTCGAGCGAACGGAGGAGAAAGCGATGAACACTGTTTATTCATATGCCTGCAAGGATTGCGAGGGCATGGAGGCCTGCCCAGGCAAAGTGGTTGCAGCGACCAAGGACGAAGTCTGGAAGCTCATGGAACTGCACGCGGTGGTCGCCCATGGAGAGGACCCCAGCTCATGGGACGCCGACACTCGAGAATATCTGGAAACACTGATAAAGCCCACGTGATCAAATAAATTAGGCTTCGAACCCAATGATATTTCGGTATGGCTCGCTTGGTGACGAATGGCGGCTTTGTTGCGAAGGACCGGCTTGGGCTGCCAACCAGCTAATCATGTAAGCTGTAGGGATAGGCAGCTCTGTGCCCTGAGGAGACATGGTTAACCTTCTGGTTGATTGGTGAAAAGCAGCCTTTCTGCTAAAATGAATCCGTGGAAAATGTGGGATGGGAGGAGAAATCATGTCTTGGAATGTTTCAGGGGAGCTCGTCGAAACCTGCAATTGCAACATGCTTTGCCCATGCTGGTTCGGACAAGCTGACCTTATGCTCTTGGACCAAGGGTATTGCGCGACGTCGCTGTTGATACGCATTCGCGAGGGCTCTCATGAAGGCGTGGACCTTTCTGGCCAAAACGCGATTGTCTCATTGCATTTCCCCGGGCCGACACTATTCGACGCCAACGGCACCGGGCGAGTGTACATTGACGAAAACGCCAGCGATGCGCAGGCGGCGGCATTGGAGACTATCTTGCAGGGTGCGTCCGGCGGCGGCATGGAGGTGCCGGCAAGCCTGTTGTCGACCTGGCTTCCGACCAAACGCGCCGAGATCAGCGTGACCGAGGCCGATGGCGAAGTAACTGCAAGCGTGGCCGATGTGGGCGAGATGAAATCCCGTCGCCTGGTCAATGACCTCGGCAACAAGATGAAACTGCAGAACGCCGCGTTCAGCCTGGCCTTCGGGCATGAAGGGCATGAAGGTGATCTGGCCCCCAGTGAAGGAACCACCTGGAACGACGCGGATATGCCCGTGACCTGGACGGGCCGGTCGGGTGTGGTCGGACAAGTCGCTTGGGCCGGCTGAGGCCGGGCCGGATCGTCAGGCCGTCATAATGAATGCTGTAGGAGTTGCACGACGAGATCGGGCGCTGGTGCTGGCAGCGCTAGCCGCGCTCACGGCGCTGACGTGGGCCTATATAATTTACCTCGGGCTTGGTTCGTCCTCGATGACGATGGTTGGCGACATGGCCATGCCGATGATGATGCAGTGGTCCGTCGCGGATTTTGTCTTCATGCTTGTCATGTGGGCGGTAATGATGTTCGCGATGATGCTGCCTTCAGTTACACCCGCCGTAATGATCTACGAGCGGGTCCGCGCGAAGCGGGAGGAGGCAGGGCGACCCTTCGTGCCAACGGGCAGCTTCGTGGCGGGGTATCTGTTGGTTTGGCTGGTATTCTCGCTGGCGGCGACGGTATTGAATTGGTGGCTGCACACGGGTGGCGCGCTTTCATCCATGATGGGGAGGGTTGCGCCGACTGTGGGCGGCGTGATGTTGATACTTGCCGGTTTGTTTCAATGGACGCCACTCAAGAACGCTTGCCTAGAGCATTGCCGCTCGCCCATGAGTTTTCTGACGGCTCATTGGCACGAGGGAACCCTGGGTGCCGCGAAGATGGGGCTTCACCACGGGGCCTACTGTCTTGGCTGCTGCTGGATGCTGATGGTGCTGTTGTTTGTGTTGGGCGTCATGAACCTGCCGTGGGTTGCCGTACTTACAATCGTAGTGTTGGCGGAAAAGACGTTGCCATTCGGGCGGTTTCTGAGCCGAGGATTGGGTTTGGTTTTGATTGCCTGGGGCGGGTGGCTGATCACGATTGCCTGAGGAAACATTGGTGTATTCACAGGCTGGATAAAGGCCACCGCAGAGCGATCTTCAACACGTCACCGGACAAGCAATTTCTGCGGGAGTTTAAGTCCCGCTCCGAATCCTTTGCGGTCATTCGGCTTGACCTGACGCAAGCATTCAAGACAAGCGGCAAAGCAAGGGCCGATCACAGGAAAAATCAGGCGGGGATACCTGCCTTTGCAAGCCCTGCAAGGTAAAGTTCCATTTGATCCTCCCGCTTCAGATAGAACAGCTTATTTTTTGCGAATGACCGCGAGAATTTCGGCTCTTCCACCATTAGGTTATGTACCATCTTGGCCAGATCTTTGTCCCGCCCGAGATTGGCAAGCGCCACGACTGCATGCGCGGTGGCCCAGTATTGGCAATTTGGCACATCGCGAGCCCGCTCTGCCCAGTCCAGAGCTTTCTCGAACTGGTGATCGAAAAGCAGAGTCAGCGCGCCATAGCTCAGAAAGGCCCAAAGCTGTGGATGGTTAGGGCTCATCTCCACGGCTTTTTCGAAATTGGCAATCGCCTCTTCGTATCGTCCCTCATAAGAAAGTGAGTCTCCCAATCCGCAATATGCTGGAGCCAGCGTCGGGTTCAATTTGATTGCAGTTTCATTCTCAGCCAGCGCGCTGCGGTATTCCCGGCGGGCCAGTTGGACTCTGCCCATCAGCATGTAGAGCAGCGCATTCTGGTTATCCATTGAAACGGCGGTGCGTGCGGCAGCCAGCGCTTCGTCCATAAGGGCAGAATCCGGTTCCGTGTCCCAATACACCATCCCGAGAATCGTGGCATAGGCCCACCAGGCATGTGCCTCGGGAAAACTGGGGTCCAGTTCGCGGCTTTGGAGAAACAACCTCTGAGCTTCACGGTTGCTTACGGCAGTAAACTTGTAAAAGTGCGCAAGCCCAAGATGATAGCAGTCCCAGGCATGGGGGTTTCGGCGCGGCGTATCTTCTAACTTGCGCCGGATCGCATTTCCGACCTCGGGCTCCAGCCTGCCAACAATTTTTTCCGTGATCTCGTCCTGAACATCGAAGATGTCTTCCAACTGACGGTCATATTTTTCCGCCCACACGTGGTTGCCAGTCGATGCGTCAATCAGCTGAACCGTGACTCGAATGCGCGCGCCCGCTTTCCTGACTGAGCCTTCGACAACGTAGTCGGCGTCCAAGTCATCGGCGAGCTGCCGAACATTCGGGGATTTTCCCTTGTAGGCAAAGGTCGTGTTGCGCGCGACGACCTCGAGCCAGTGGTGTTTCGACAGAGCCGTAATTATGTCTTCGGACAACCCGTCCGAAAAATATTCCTGTTCAGGGTCGCCTGAAATGTTGTCAAATGGTAATACGGCGATCGCAGTTCCGTCAGGGGACCCGGGCGGTTCAGAATCATAAAGCGGATCTACAGACTCGGCGTCCCCCCACCACCAGACTGGCACCGGTCGATCAATGTTCTTAAGCTCACGGTTTTCTCCGCCTTGGAAGGCGCAAGCCGTTTTGCTGTCCAGGCATTCATAGGCGGAGCCGGAGATGAGAACCTGCCCGGCTTCGGCAAGCGCTTCCAAACGAGCGGCGACGTTAACGCCGTTACCAAACACATCATCCTCCTCGAAAACGACTTCACCTGTGTGTATCCCAATTCTCAACTTCAGTGTATTCTCGCTGGCCAAAGAGTTCTGAATGGCGACAGCACAGGTCACAGCGTCAGAGACTGATGGAAACTCGACTATCCAACCATCCCCCATGCATTTCACTAAATTGCCGCGATGCGCGACTACAGAAGGGTCAAAAAGCCCAGATCGAAGCTCTCGCAACGCGCTGAGAGTTCCGCTTTGATCCGAGTTCATAAGGCGGGAATACCCAACCAGATCGGCTGCTAGTATGGCGGTCAGCCTGCGTTTCAGAGGTCATCCTCCTCCGAGCAAAGTGCAATTATCAAAGATTATCATGCGCAGGCTTGGAAAGAAACCGAAGGGCGACTTCGTCCGCAAGACGGCCGCCGGATGAGTAAAGTTGCAGCGAAGGCATGAGCAAGGCCATTGGATGTCACAGTCGTGCCGAAGCGCAACAGCAGCGCTACTGGCCCACGCGTAACAAGCTGAATTGGAAGGACTGAGAGCTTCCCCAAGGAGTATGGTGTGTGTGCTTCCGATGCGTGACCAGGGAAATACGATCGCCTAATACCTCACATAGCCCCTCTGGATCATAGCGAACGATCGGCAAACCGCTGCACTTCTTCGGACCGTCGAGCGCAAACGTTGCGATAATCGCATGGCTACCTGGGAGAAGGCAGCGGTACAACTGGTCCCGGTAGGCGGAACGGTCGTCCGCATCGACAAGGAAATGAAATACTGCGCGATCGTGCCATAGATCATAGCTTCTCTCCGGGCTCCAGGTTGTGACATCGGCTGCGATCCATTCAATCTGCTCGCCTACGGCGCCAAGTTGTCCACGAGATCGATCAAGCGCAGCTTTGGATACATCGAGCACAGAAACGTCGCTCAGTCCTCTTTCGATCAGGCGTTCTGCGAAGTGTGAAGTGCCTCCGCCTATGTCTATCACAGAGGAGGCATTATCGACGCCGACCACGTCGCAGAGCTCCAATGAGATCGAGGGATCATCCTGATGCCAACTCAGCTGGGTATCGTCTTTCTCGCGGTAGACCTCCTCCCAGTGGCTCACTCTCTCGTCTGCCATGGTGTCTCCACTTGATCCCGTCAGGTGGTGATCATGTAACTTTAGGTCAATGACTGCAATGTCCGCACAGCGGCCACTGATGCACTGCGCAGCGAACGACCGCATTGAGCCCAATGTTGCCGTTAATTAGAATTGTGCGCGAAGCTCCGCAGCGAAAGACTGTTAAGAGCCCGAAGTGGACATGCGCTGGTTAGTAAGCTGTGTGGTAGTGCTCGTCTATGAAACGTCGCATAATCGCAGTTCTTGCCGCCGATATAGGCAACCCTATTGTTATTGTTGGGTCGGGGTCGACCGGCTCGCGGCGAGTGTTGGGCAGCCTTATCATGGTTGTTTAGCGGTAATGACGTTGGGACAGGTCTGGCGATCAACCCACTGCTACAATGTCTGCACCAGTTTCACCGGCCAGCAATCGACCAAGGTGAAACAAGATCAAGGGGTCGTCTTCGCACTCGACCAAAAGCGCCGCAAAGGATTGGCGCGCTTTGGGGTCACTCGCCTCTAGCAGCTCATACGCCGCCTTGTAATCTCTCACTTGATCGCTGTCGACAAGCGCCTCTGACAAGGGTTCATAGCAGGTCACCGCTTGCGTTTTGCCTTTCAGCAAGAGTCTTCCAATTGGGCGGCCAGAGAAGTTGTCGATCCCCTTGGCAACACTTTCCGAAGTGCAGATGCGCGTCCCTATCGTCTTGTTAGCCTGTTCCAGCCTTGCCGCAGTGTTCACAGCATCGCCATACGCTGTATAGTCGAAATAGCTCTTGCCGCCGAAATTGCCAATGATCGCACCGCCGCTGTTCACACCTATGCGCGTGTCTCCCAACGCGATGCCGCGATCCAGTAGTTTCTTCTGAAAACCTTGGGCAAATTCGTCGAGCGCCAAGGCGCAGGCCACCGCGTGCGCGGCATGTTCCGGGTCGTCAACTGGCGCACCGAATATTACTTGGATGGCGTCGCCTATGATTTTCATGACTGTTCCGCCGTGCGAAAAGATTGTTCGGGTCATGCCATCTAGGTATTCGTTGAGAATTTCGACGATCAGGTCGGAATCCGAGCTTTCTACCAGCTGAGTGAAATCGGCCAGATCAGTAAATAGAAAGGTTGCTACGCGGCGCTCGCCCTTGGCCTCTATTGCCTCTGGATCACGCGACAACGTCTCAACCACCGTAGGAGAGAAATACCGTGACAGCGTCAATCTCGCTTGCTCGGCATTATCACGGGCCGTGCGCAATTGGCGGAGCAACTCAAGGTGTTCCAGCGTCTTGGCAATGGTCCGGTCGAGATCATCGAACTCGATCGGTTTGGTCACGAAATCGAAAGCCCCGCGGTTCATAGCCGCGCGGATATTGTTCATGTCGCCGTAGGCCGAAACCATAACAGTTTGCAGATCAGTTTCCATCTCGCTCAACCGCTCAAGCAAAGTGAGGCCATCCATCCTGGGCATGTTTATGTCGGAAAGGACGATATCTATTTTAGGGTTCTCTTCGAGAACTTCGAGGGCGTGTTTGCCGTCATGAGCAAACAATAGATCCAGTTCCCCTTTGCGTACGCGACGCCGAAACTTTTGCGAAATCAACGCTTCAAGGTCGGGCTCGTCATCGACAACAAGAATGCGTGGCGGCGTCACGTCGCATCTCCGACAAATCGTGAGAGCCGCTCTTTCAGTTCAACAAAATCGACGGGCTTGGTCAGGAACTGTTCCGCTCCCAGTTCCCGGACTTTCGCCTCGGTCGCTGCATCACCATAGGCGGTGATCATCATAACCGGTAATTCAGGCCAGCGAGCGCGCAGTTCCTGCAAAAGCTCGATTCCTGACATGCCGGGCATGTTGATGTCCGAAAGCACCAACATTACTTCTTCTTTCGAATGACTTATTGCGTCCAAGGCGGACTCGCCAGACCCGGCAAACCCAAAACTGTAGACTCCTTTTCGTATCTCCCGCCGAAAATTCTGTCGAATCAGGTCCTGTGCGTCGGGTTCGTCATCTACCATCAGAATTTGTCCTGTCATGCTAGGTCCCCCTGAGAATGGACCGGGACCGAAACGACAAAAATTGTGTGATCCCCTGGCTTACTGTCCACAGTCAAAGTTCCACCATGCTGCTTGACGATGGTATCATAGCTCAACGAAAGGCCGAGCCCTGTGCCTTCACCCGCGGGTTTTGTGGTGTAAAACGGTAGAAAAATTTTCTCCCTCATTTCTTCTGGAATGCCCGTACCATTATCGCGAATAGTGACGTTGACGCGGTCACCATTGGCTCGCGTCGACAGCCAGATCGTCGGTGAAAAGTCACCTTCTTCCGCGTCTTTACGTTTGTTGGCCGCATACATGCCGTTGCTGATGAGATTAAGAAAAACACGCATCAAATCCTGCGGATAGCAATCGATTTGGTCAACGTCGGGATCAATGTCGGCTCGTATTTCGACATTGAAACTGGAGTCCTCCGCCCGAGCACCGTGATAGGCAAGGTTCAGCGCTTCTTCTGCGATCGGGTTTAGTGCAACACGTTGCAACTCGCTTGGCCCCTCACGGGAATGCAGAAGCATGTTTTTAACGATGCTGTCAGCACGTTGACCGTGTTGGTTTATCTTGCCTAAGTTGCCGCGTACTGTCTGCCATAGGTCCTTAGCTTCCTCGCGATCCTCTTCCTCCAGAGCCGCGATCGGGTCTTCTAATATCTCGTGTAATTCTTCCAACAACTCGCCAGACAATTTGGCAAAGTTGTTGACGAAATTCAGCGGGTTCTTGATCTCGTGGGCAATGCCGGCAGTAAGTTGGCCTAGGCTGGCCATCTTCTCGGACTGGATGAGCCGTTCTTGGGCTTGCCGCAGATCGTTGAGGGCTTGTTCAGCCGCATCACGCGCGTTGGAAATCTCCGCTTCACGCCGTTTTAGTTCGGTGATATCGAAATAGGTCAGCATGCGACCGCCATCCGGCAGGTCCACGCATTGGAAACTCAAAGTCATGCCATCAGCCCGACACAACTCGCCCGGTGTCATGTTTCCTGCCCGTATTGCCTCGACCCGCATGGACAGCCAGTCATCCCAGTCCTTCGGCGCGACATCATAGACTCCTGTGCCCTTGTTGTACTCTATCAGCTCCTGCATAGTTGGGCGCTGGTCGATGAATTTCTGATCGATGTTCCAAATTCGCGCAAATGCCCGATTTATTATACGCGCACGTAAATCCGGTCCCATGAACAGAATTCCATAGTCGACGTGATCGATGACCGCGTTAAATTCTGCCAGTGCCGCTTTCAGTGCTTCGTCAGCCAGTTTGCGGTCCGTAATGTCAGTGTAGGTTGCAACTAGGCCGCCACCTTGGATAGGGTTGCCGATAATCTCAATCACCGTACCATCAGGACGAATACGCTCAAATTTGTGCGGTAAGAATTTTGCGGCCAGTTCCACCCGCTCGCGCACTTGGGTATCAATGTCGCCCGGCCCATATTCCCCTCGTTCAGCATTGAACCGAAATGCCTCTTCCATTGTGAATCCGGGGCGAAAGCGTTCGCGAGGAAACTCCATGAGGTCGAGGAATTTCGAATTCAACGCAATTGTGCGCAGCTCTTTATCTACCAGCGTAATCCCCTGGCCCATGTTCTCCATTGTTAACTCGAGGATCGCTGATTGTTGTTCGATCTCCAGCTGTTTGGTCTTCAGTTCGGTAATGTCGGTATAGATCGAGACGATGCCACCATCCGAAGTGCGGTGATCCGTAATCTGCAGCCAGTACCCGGCGACTAGCTGTTCGCGTGGTTCGCCCGAGGCTTTCTTGCGTTTTTCGGCAATTCTCTCAAGATACCCTTCTACTTCTCCTTCGGAAAGTGGAAATAGGCCGCGCTTGATGCCGGCACCGATGATCTCTTCGAATTTCACGCCGGGTACGACCTTGTCGGCGAGTTCGCTCATGTAGGTGCGGTAGCGCTCATTACATACAACTAGCCGATCCTCGGCATCCCACAATGCAAAACCAGACGAAATCGCTTCAATTGCGTCTTCAAACCGCTGCCGTGCGGCCTGCGCATCTGCCTCCCTGCGTTTGAATTCGGTTATGTCGTTGTAAACCATGATGCGGCCACCATCAGGCAGGCGACGTTCGTTGAGCATGATCCACACACCGTTGCCCAACTCTAGTTCCCAGTTCGCCTTTGGCTTCTCCCAAGCGACGCGGCGGGCAGCGATCCAACCGTCAACGCCGTCTGGATGTTCGGTAAACATCCCAAGCTCATAGCCGTTGCGGATCATGTCGAAGAATTCGCGGCCCTCATAAATTAGGTTGCTCAAATCGGCGCCGCCAGCGGCGTCGCTGAAGATCTGGACGTAGCGGTCGTTGAATAACTCGACGCGATTTTCAGGTCCCACCAAAAGCAAACCATCGGCGATCGTTTCAATTGCTCCGAGTAGCCGACCTTCAATTCGGACAATTCGTTCCCGTGCATCCCGGATTTCAGTTATGTCGCGCACGGCACCGACAAGCCGAACGACCCGGCCTTCGGCGTTTCGCACACCAACGCCTCGGTCGTGAACCCAACGGTAACCGCCATCACGCGCCCTCTGCCGGTAGTCACATTCAACGGCATCAGTCCCGCCCTTGAAATGGTTAACGATTGCCTTGACATAAGCGTCGTAATCATCCGGATGGATCTGCTCGGCCCATCGTGTCGAAGACGAATTGGCCTCGTCCAAACTGAGTAGATCGTTCAGGTCAGCAGAGACAAACAGAACATCATTGGTCACGTCCCAATCATAAATTCCATCGCTGGTAGCTTGAGTGACCAACTGGTATCTTTCCTCACTTGCGGCAAGGGCTGCATCCCGTTCAATCTTGGGTGTAATGTCCCGAATTGCGGCCACCATACGCGTCGCGTAGCCGTTAGTATCGCGAATCGAGGTGCCGTGATCCGATACCCAGCGCCACTTTCCGCTGGCTACTTTGAGTCGGTACTCACATTCCCATCGTTTCTTCTTACCGGATATATGCGCCTCCAACGCTGACAAGTAAGAGGGCAAATCGTCGGGATGAATAATGTCTTGCCATACCCACGTTCTCTCTCCCTTAGGACCGGTCTCAAGCCCTAGGAAAGTCTCAAGTCGTGGGGACGCATAAAACTGGTCGTCGGTAATGTGCCAATCGTAGATTGCCTCTTCCGCAGCGTCTGAAACAAGCGCGTAGCGCTCCTCACTTTCTCGCAATGCTCTTTCTGCTTTTCGTTCGGCGGTGCGGTCCTGATAGGTGACCATCGTTCCTCCAGAGGCCGTTCTGCGATAGCTGATCGCTAGAATCTGCCCGTCTGCCATCTCATGCTCGAGCGCGCGCTCACCAGAGGCACCAATCTCATTCATTCGATCGGCCACTAGCCGATCAGTTTTGCCCGCGCCAAAATCTCCGCGTTCGGCGTTGAAATGCAGCAAATCTTCTAGACTAACACCACGGCGGCAGAGCTCTTGTGGGTAGCGTCGCATCTCGCGAAATGCGGGGTTGCAGTAAACCAGTCGGAGTGCGTCATCGAATATGCCGACACCCACATCCAGAAGCGCTATACCTTCTTCGTACCTGTCTGCTTGGCTTTTCTGGTCAGCGCCATTCATATCGCGTTCCCCCCCCTGGAGAAGAATGACTGAGTCAAAGAGTTGAGTCAAAAAATCAACCGTAGAAGCTTGGTTTTAGAGAACACGAGCTATTGTAGAAAGTTCTTGCAATTCAAAGGGTGACGTAGCTTGCCGCTCCAGAGCTTACCAAGCCGACCAACCCGTTCCACCAGCCTTTAGGTCACGTGCGTTAGTTAAGACATCCCCG
Organism: Ruegeria sp. HU-ET01832; assembly: GCF_040371315.1. Classification (NCBI taxonomy): domain Bacteria; kingdom Pseudomonadati; phylum Pseudomonadota; class Alphaproteobacteria; order Rhodobacterales; family Roseobacteraceae; genus Ruegeria; species Ruegeria sp. HU-ET01832. Next base: position 638,531 of record NZ_BAABWL010000001.1, on the reverse strand, counting down.
TAAGGTCCGCTTTGTCCGCAGAGCAGACATTCGCCGCGATTGAGTGAATGACTGCTTCGAGCCCAATGCGGAACAAGTGCAGCGACAAAGCACTGGACGCGAAGATTGTATGACCACGTTGTTTTACGCCCTAGACTTAATCGCACAAATCCGAAGCTTCTATTGAATTCTGGGGCTTCCGTTTAAACTTGCACTGCGTGGAAGATAAATCAGGTTTTTCGGTTTGCTTCAGTACAGGAAGGCTTCGATACGTTTTGAACCAAAAACTCAACCCTACTATTTTCTTGCTTCGCCATGGTGAAACCGAATGGAATTTTCAAAAACGACGTCAAGGTCGGCAGAATTCGCCCTTGACCAAGCGAGGGGTCGCTCAGGCAGTGGCGAGTGCAAAAAGACTAAGGCACCGCCTATGCAGCCGTCACCCTCTGACGGTATTTTCAAGCCCACTTGGTCGAGCGGCACAGACGGCTTCCATCGTTGTCGAGGAACTTGGCCTCCCCCCGGAAGCCATCGAGTATGAAACCAGTTTGATGGAATGCAGTTTCGGGCGATGGGAAGGCTTGGCGGAAAACGAGATCAAAAGACGATTTCCCCAAGAATGGGAGGCGCGTTGCGCTGACCGTTGGAACTGTTCCGCACCGGGCGGAGAGTCTTATGCTGACGTACATGACCGGGTTTCTTCTTGGTATTCCAGCAAGTCTTTTGAGGGGGCTGTCATAGTTGTTGGCCACGGCTTAACCCTGCGCGTCTTTCGAGGGATTTACTTGAACTTGCCTTCAGAAGAGGTTTTTGAATTGAACGAACCTCAAGATGGTTTCATCGAGTTGCGATGCGGACATTCAACCTTCGTTGAAAACTGAGGCTTTGATGTTTGGCGCTCGTCCCAAGAGATCAGATTTCCGCTGGTTTCAAGCCTAGATAGCAATTTCTGAATGAAAGGGTTAGGTCGGTTTTCCAGAGCAAAGTAGCTATCGACCTGAGTCTGGATAAAGTACGCGGTATCGGCTCAAGGTAGCAACTCGCGGATTGATTTGTTCTTTCTAGGATTGCTTTTTAGTTCGAGGAGCAAGTCTTCCAGCTCTGGCTGTTTGAGTGCTTTCGCAGCACTCTTGGGCGAGAACCAATGCCTTTTTCTTTGGTGCCTTTCCTTCCACCGGCGCTTCACCTTATCGACGTAGAGAGGGTAGACCGTGGCTTTCACTTGGACACTGGTTCCGTCGTTAAAAACCTTGGCGTACTCAAACTCACCGATCGGCTTGCGGGAAATTGTACCTTCTACCCCAGCCTCCTCCAACGCTTCAATTTCCGCCGCGCGCCAGTCTTGCTCGCCGTCCATCGGCCAGCCCTTGGGCATGATCCAGCGCCCTGTGTCACGTGACGTTATAAGGAGCACCTTGAGGCGGCCGCCGAACAATTGCAGAGGCAATGCTGCAACTTGTTTTGTACGCTGATCCACTATGGTTCTCGCCCTCCACAGCAGGTTGAAGTGATGATGTGATCGATCCTTTCCGATTGTGACTGGCAGAAACACAAAAAACGTCACGAATTAGCGACGCAGAATTCACCCGTTTTCGATTTGCCATCCCAGGCCTAAATCCGACAGATGCCTTTGAACCCGGCCGGGGTAGTCAGATACGATTGCATCCACGCGCAGGTCGATCATCCTGCTTATATCTTCGTGCTCATTGACCGTCCAAACGGCAACACATAGGCCCAGATCTTTTGCGCGCGCCACATTTTCAGCTGTTGCATCAGCGTAGTACGGGCACCAAAGCGAACCGCCAGTTTGCTTGACCAAATTTGGAATTTCATCGCGACGACCGCGAAGGTCTGGGCAAACCGCTTTCGAGGAATCCTCGCCCACATCGTCCTCGTTTTCCGGAAGCTGCGTAAGGTAAGAAGACGGCATATCCGGAGCCTGTCGCTGGCATTCTTCTAAAAGGTTCCAGTCAAAACTGTGCAAAACCGCGCGCATAGATAGACCTTTGGCGCGAACCTCTTGGAGAACTCGCCCAACAAAGTTCTCTCGATACACTGCATCGTGAGCCAGGTCAGGATCCGACTTCAGTTCAAGCATCAGATAGGCATTGCCGTATTTTGGTTCGGCGACCAAATCGAGCAAATCTATCAGCCTTGGGACACGAACACCGTCCAGTTGCGCCTGATCTGGGAAGCGTTGACCATAGTCAGAATGCCCGTCTAACCGTCCAATATCGAATTGCTGGATTTGGTCGAAAGTCAGAGATGAGACTTTCGGCTCCTCTCCAGAAAGAAACAGGCCATTGGCGTCGCGAAAGCCAGATGCGTGCAGACGATGATTGTGGGTAATAACCGGAACGTCATCAGCCGTCAGAACGACATCGAATTCAAGAAGCGGTACGCCAATGGACAGCGAGAAGTCGAAGCCAATCATGCTGTTTTCAGGCAAAACGCCTCTTGCCCCTCGATGGCCCACGACCCGGATCAGGTTTTCTCCACCACGAAAGGCTTCGACTTGAGGAAACGCCATTAGCCGTCCAGCCTTTCGCCGGTTGATTGGTCAAACAGATGCATGTGTTCTGGGTCGACCGAAAACCGCATGTTCGGATGCCTGCCTTCGATCGGATGGACGCCTGGAAGGCTTATCGTGATCGCTCCGCCGACGCCCGCGAGTTGACCGTGCAACAGAGTGTTGGCCCCTAACGGTTCTGCCATCTGAATCGCTGCTTCCAGCGGACCATTATCATCCAACAGCAGATGCTCTGGGCGAATCCCCAGATTCAACGCGGTATCAGGACCTGCAGATCGGCCGACTGAAATTTCACCGATCTTGATCGTCCCGTTTTCACGCAAGGCGTCAAACACATTCATCGCAGGGCTGCCAATGAACTGTGCCGCGAACAGAGTTCTGGGCGTTTCGTAAACCTCCAACGGCGTTCCAATCTGCTCGGCAATGCCACCATTCATCACGATCATCCTGTCGGCCATCGTCATGGCCTCGACCTGATCGTGGGTCACATAGAGCGCCGTGATCCCCAGCTTTTCTTGGAGTTCGCGAATTTCCAGACGCATCTGGACCCGCAGCTTGGCATCAAGGTTTGAGAGCGGCTCATCAAACAGGAAAACTGCTGGCTCGCGGACAATAGCCCGACCCATCGCCACCCTCTGACGCTGACCACCTGACAACTGTCTGGGTTTGCGATCCAGCAAGGGTTCCAGCTGCAACAGCTTGGCGGCCTCGGTCACTTTCTGATCAATCTGGACCTTCGGCAACCCGGCGATTTTCAGGCCATATCCCATGTTCTGGCGCACAGACATATGTGGGTAGAGCGCATAGTTCTGGAAGACCATCGCGATGTCACGATCCATCGGCTCTTTGTCGTTGGCTCGTTCCTCTCCAATTCGGATTTCGCCATCAGTCACGGTTTCAAGTCCCGCAACCATCCGCAACAGCGTGGACTTGCCGCAGCCCGAAGGCCCAACGATCACGATGAACTCACCATCAGCAATATCGATATCGATGCCGTGGATGACGTCCGTTGGGCCAAAGCTCTTTTTGACGTTCTCTAGGGTTACTGTTGCCATTTCTTACTTCTCGCTATCGACAAGGCCACGGACAAAGAGCTTTTGCATCGACACCACCACGATGACCGGTGGGATCATTGCCAGAATTGATGTGGCCATGATGACCGGCCATTCGGCCACATCATCGCCGGACGGGAACATCTGTTTGATGCCCATCACAATGGTGTTCATTTCAGGGTCGGTGGTGATAAGCAGCGGCCAAAGGTATTGGTTCCAGCCATAGATGAACAGGATTACGAATAGCGCCGCAATATTGGTCCTGCTCATGGGTACAACGATATCAATGAAGAACCGCATCGGGCGAGCACCGTCGACTCGCGCTGCTTCGGCCAGCTCATCTGGGATGGTCAGAAAGAACTGCCGGAACAGGAACGTCGCCGTAGCCGAAGCGATAAGTGGGAAGATTAATCCGTAATAGCTGTTGAGCATACCGAAGCCGGCAACAACTTCAAAGGTTGGAACGATACGGACCTCTACCGGGAGCATAAGGGTCAGGAAGATCAGCCAAAAAAACGTCGTGCGCCCGGGAAATCGGAAATAGACAATCGCAAAGGCTGACAATAGTGAGATTACGATCTTGCCCACCGCAATACCAATGGCCATCACGAGGCTGTTGAACAACATTGTAGCGACCGGGACATTCACACCGGAAAACAGCGCGGCCTTGTAGTTTTCCCAGAACTGGTCACCCGGCACCAACGGCATAGGCGGTGACACGATCTCTGGCTGAGTGACAGTCGAGGCGACAAATGCCAGCCAGATTGGGAAAAAGACGATCAGCACTCCAAGGATCATCAATGCGTGGGTCAACCAGATCCCCATCCCGCGTTTTTCGACCATTCCGTGTTGTTGGGCCGCCATCAGTAATGCACCCTTTTTTCCACGTATTTGAATTGGATGACGGTCAACAGGCCGACGACGATAAGCAAAATGACCGACTGCGCCGACGATGAGCCAAGATCCTGCCCAACGAACCCGTCCGAGAAGACTTTGTAGACCAGAATAGTCGTCGCTTGCTGCGGCCCGCCTCCGGTGATCGTGTGGATAACGCCAAAGGTTTCAAAGAAGGCGTAGACGACATTCACCACCAGCAGGAAGAATGCAGTCGGAGACAACAGCGGCAGCACGATCGTGAAGAACCGACGCCAGAAGCGCGCGCCGTCGATTGCAGCGGCCTCAATCACGGACCTTGGAACTGACTGCAATGCCGCGAAGAAAAACAGGAAGTTATAGCTGATGCGCCCCCAGGCCGAGGCGACAACAACCAGCCCCATGGCCTCGGTTCCGTTAAGGACATGGTTCCAGTCATAACCGAGTTGGCCGAGGTACCACGAGACGACGCCAACGCGTGTGTTGAACATGAACAGCCAAAGCACGCCTGCGACCGCAGGGGCAACGGCATAGGGCCAGATCAGCAACGTCCGGTAAACGCCCGATCCTTTGATCAAGCGGTCCGCGATGACCGCCAGAAACAACGCCGGTATCATCGAGCAGAATGTGACGAGCGTTGAAAACACTGCCGTCGTTACGAAGGAGGCTCGGTAGAATTTATCGCTCAGCAGGAATTCAAAGTTGCCGAGTCCCACGAACTGGGACGACAGCCCAAAGGGGTCAGGTATGAACAGAGATTGCCAAACAGCCTGGCCTGCGGGGTAAAAGAAGAAAACGGCGGAAATGATGACCTGAGGGGCAATCAGCGCCAATGGCAAAAGCCAGCCGCGGAAGGTGACGCGTTTTTCCATCCTGATATTCCACCGAAAAAGAAAATGCGGGCCCTTAACAGGCCCGCATCAAATTAAGACTTATTGATTGGCGGATTCGAACCGGCGCAGCAGTGCGTCACCGCGCTCTTTTGCGCTGTCCATCGCTTCCTGAGCGGTCTTTTCACCGGACCAGACGGCCTCAAGCTCTTCGTCGATGATGCCGCGAATCTGGTCGAACGATCCAAGACGCAGACCTTTCGAGTTTGCGGTTGGTTCCTTCGCAGTCATCTGGATCACCGCGATGTCGGTGCCTGGGTTTTCGTCATAGAAACCTGCAGCACGAGTAGCTTCACCAGCTTCGGACGTGATTGGAAGATAACCGGTATTCTGGTGCCAAGAAGCCTGAACGTCCGACGACGAAAGGAAGCTCAGGAACTCGCCAACGCCTTTGTATTCCTCGGGATCATGGCCTTCCATTACCCAAAGCGATGCGCCGCCGATAATGGTGTTCTGAGGCTCGCTGGTGACGGCCTCCCAATAGGGTAGCGGGCGCACGTCGAACTCGAACTCAGCTTCAGAGCTGATACCGGCATAACCAGCCGAGCTTTCGGTGAACAACGCGCATTCACCAGCCCGGAAATTTGCGCCACCTTCGTTTCTGCGCCCGGTGTAGATGAACTTGCCATCCTTGGCCCAGTCCCCCATTGCTGTCAGGTGTGCGACCTGTGCCGGACCGTTCAGCATCAGCTCGGTATCCAGACCGGCAAAACCGTTGTCCTGCGATGCGAACGGAACGTCGTGATAGGCGGACAGGTTCTCGAGGTGAATCCAGCTTTGCCATGCGGTCACCAGCGGGCAGTCCTCACCGCCAGCCTTCAGCTGTTCAAGCACGTCGCCAACCTTTTCCCAGGTCGATAGATCTGTGTCCGGATCAACACCCGCCGCTTCGAAGGCATCACGATTGACCCACAGAACCGGTGTGGACGAGTTGAAAGGCAGTGAGAGCATTTCTCCGTCCGTTGTAGTATAGTACCCTTTGACAGCGCCAATATATGCGTCAGGATCGAACGGCGCACCGCTTTCAGCCATCACTTCATAGACGGGTTTGATCGCACCTTCGGCCGACATCATCGTTGCAGTGCCCACTTCGAAAACCATTAGAATGTGGGGCTGCTCACCGGCGCGGAAAGCCGCAATTCCTGCGTTCAGAGTTTCTGAGTAATTGCCTTTGTGGCTTTCGACCACGACGAACTCATCCTGGCTGGCGTTGAACTCTTCGACCTGCGCTTTAACAAGCTCACCCAGTCGGCCGGTGAAGGCGTGCCAGAACTGAACTTCAGTTTGCGCCATCGCCGCCACGGGGGACAACGCAGTGGTTACGGCAAGAGCGCCGAGAAAATGCTTATTCATGATTCCTCCCATGCATCAGTTTTGATGCTTCGTTGAATGCCAACTGCAACGCGTAATCAGCACACATGACGATTTCACGACGTTAACGTTACAAATTTATAATTCAAGCATTTAATTTTTGAGAAAAACATAACATTACATTATAAACTGACTAAGAAACAACGAACCAGGTTCAAAGTATGAGTCAAACTTTGAGGATCCGCCAATTGGAAGCGCTCATGGCAGTTTCCACAAATGGGTCGGTCACCGCTGCAGCTACGGATCTTGGGATAAGCCAGCCTGCGGTCAGCCGACTGCTTTCTGATCTGGAAAAATCGCTTGGCTTTCAACTTTTTGATCGCCGTGAAGGTCGCTTAGTTCCTTCGCAGGAGGTGCGTTATCTGCAACCCAGCGTAGAGCGCGTTTTGGAATTGATGAAGCAGATCTCGGACGTTAGCCAAGACATAACCCAACGCAAAGCGGGACACATCCGCATCGCATGTTTGCCCGGGTTCGCCACCAGTCACCTTCCCAACGTCATTGCCACGTTTTTAGAAGATCGGCCAGGTGTAACAATGACGATCGAACCTGACAGACCGGAACGCATTCTCGAGTGGATGATCGGTGAGCAATATGATTTCGGAATCACAGATAACTTTAACGGGCATCCGGCCGTCGAAAGCAGAGACATCGATGTCCGTACAGTTTGCGTGTTTCCTACCGGGCATGAATTGGAAAAACTCTCCGAGGTGACACCCACGGATCTTGCAAACGCCAAGATTATTCACACACGGCGCGACAGCGATTTTTTTGGACAGCTTTCAAAAGCGTTTCAAAACGCCAACGTCAAATTGAATTCCCACATCGAAGTCAGGCAGTTCACGGCGGCTTGTGAATTGGCTGTAAAAGGTGTCGGGATTTCCGTGGTCAGCGAGTTGGACGCCGTCCAATATGCAGACAACGGATTGAGCTACCGACCGTTCAAACCGCTCTTGTCACATACGCTTTCCCTTGTGCGTCCGATTTTGAAGCAACCGTCACTAGTGACGCTTGAGTTCATCGAGCAGTTCCAAGAGAGCCTAGCCCCGTTCAAGGCAGACAAGCGCCATCACTAGTTGTAGGGCGGCAAACGCTAATGTTCGCTGCCAGCAAGCCGTATATTTTCCATCTTCTTAGCTTGAAACCAATTCTTGAGTGTTTGGAATAACCCCCGAGATCGATCTCGCACTAACTGCAAAAAACGTGGAAATACTGAGTAGTTTTGCAGTTGAGCTTGGATGATCTAGCTTCTTATCCCAGAACAGTCTAGCGACCGCTTTGTCCGCACAGCAGTTGTTGATGCGCTGCGTAGCGAACGACCGCTCCGAGCCCAAAGTGACGGCTACAGAGGGACAGGTTGAATGTCCGCTAAAGATGTTTAGCACATGTAGAAGGCTCTGAAAATCAATTCACCGTAACATTCACAGGGGCGAGGTCGCGCAGGGTGGCCGAGGTAGGCCACCACCCTGCGCTATACTCAGTTCAGAGTATTCTTGTAGATCACGCCATCTTTCATGATCAGTCGCATCGTCGGGATGTCACGAGGACGCGGTTCGGCGTCGTACCATTTCTCGTTGCCGCCGATGACACTGATGTCTTCAAGAGGGTTTCCATCGACAATGAGAACGTCGGCGTAAGCGCCTTCGACAATCACACCAAGAGGACCTTCGAGGTAAGGGTTGGCTTTTCCCGAGTATGCCAGAAGCTCCCCTGCCGAAGAGGTTGCCGCAACAAGCATCGCGTGGTTTCCAAATAGGTGGGCATGGAACCATTTCTCATAGTCCAGCTGGGTTCGCAGCAACTCTCCCGTGGCAAACACGACGTCGGACTGAAAGGCCATCTTAGGACGGATCGCCTTGACGTTCTCGACGAAGTCCTTGGATTGATCGGTCGCAAGTGCCAGCTTGTCCTGATTTGCCTTGGTTTGCAGGCCGGGATTTTGTTCCAGATAGGGCGAGATACCGGTCATCTGCGAAACAAGGAAAACGTCATTGTCTTTCATGAGCTGCAGCGTCTCGGGGCTGGCGAAAAACCCGTGCTCGATGCTTTTTACGCCGGCCTCGACGGCCCGCACGATCCCTTCATCCGAAAAAACATGAACGCCGACATATGTGTCCCAATCGGCGGCAACGCGTACTGCTGCGTCAAGTTCTTCGGGCTGGTATTGCAGAGTGTGCAGCGGATCCAGGATCGAGGCGACGCCGCCCCCGGCCATCAGCTTGATCTGCGTTGCCCCCTGGGACAGGTTCTGCCGTACGGCTGTCATGACGCCATCCACACCATCAGCGACATATGTGATGCCGAGCCGTTGCGCGCTGCTGTCATTGGCATAGGGCGGCAGGTTCGGGTTTCGCTGTGACGCGTTGCGAAAATCACCATGCCCCGAGGTTTGCGACACAAAGGCGCCACTCGGGTATATGCGCGGCCCTTCAACCAGCCCCGCGTCAACAGTTTTCTTCAGACCGGAACCTCCGCCACCCATTTCGCGGACGCTGGTAAACCCGCTGTAGAGATACTCGTTGGCCATATGCGCAGCCCGAGGACCGATTTCGTCCCACGCGCCACCCTCCATGCCGCCAACACCACCGGGCATGTTCATGTAGAGGTGCGTGTGCGCATCAATCAGCCCAGGCATCAAAGTGCGTCCATCGCAGTCAATCTGGTTTGCCCCTTTTGCCTCAAGCGACGTATCGCCGACAGCCGAAATCAGATTGCCTTCAATCAGAATATTTTGCCCTTCAATCAAGGTTTCGGTGAGACCATCAAACACCGCACAGTTCGTGAATAGAACCAGTGCCGGTGAAGCCTCTTCCTGAGCGAGCGACGACGTAGCCGTTGCTGTCGCGAGCAAAACCCCCGCAACAGATTGTAGAGTAATTTTCATTTCCATCTCCCATTGGATCAGCCCCCCCGCTCGGGGCGTTTGAACTGAGAGACAGTATAACGAGTGACGGAACTCTCGCCTGTCTTCGAGGTGCGCGAAGGACAGTATTTTGCCCCATAGGGACAATTTTGAGCAATTTTTTTCCCTTTTAATTGTTCTGCGTCGCTAGAATGAAACTGAACATCAAAGCGAACCCTGGATCGATGAAGCACACTTTACCACTCGTAAAACTGAGCGTTTTGCGCCCCTTCGCCATGGAACTCCGCGAATGCGGCATTGAGCCGGAACCAGTGTTCGAGAGCGTCGGATTAACTGAGAGTGCAATCTATGAGGCTGACCTCTCAGTTCACGTCATGGTCATCCACCAGTTTGTCGAGAACGCCGCCAAGTCTGCCGAAGATCCCTTTTTTGGGGCCCGCGTTGGAAGCAAACTCGATGTTCAGGGTTGGACGATACTTGAGGACGCTGAGGCGCGCGCGACAACGGTTGGAGACTTCCTGTCGATCTTTATCGCGCGGTCCAACGAGATTGCCAGTTCTGTCACAGAACATCTTAATATAGTCGGCCAAACTGCAGTTTTTGGAGAGACGCGATCTTTTGCACCCCAAATTCTGCCCGCTCAGAACGACGCATTCATGGTGGCGCTCGGCTTGGCCGTTCTCCGGCGGGCTCTACGCAACCGGCTGGACCCATCGAAAGTAACAGTTACTGTAAGCGACCCCAAGGTTCTGCCATCGGAATTCGACCTGATGCACCCAATGAAGGGGAACAGAATGGGGTTCAGTATTCACTTTCCGTCGTCTTGGTTGTCCCTAAAACTGGATCCTGCGTCATCCAGTTTAGCCACGGAGGAAAAATCCGGCACGGCTGCCGACGGGTTTGTTCAATCTTTTAGGCAAATGCTCCGGGCGCACATCGAACAGATTGACCTTAGCGCTTCAAAATGTGCGGCTCTCGCATCGATGAGCCAGCACAAGCTGAAACGACGACTAGCTGAGAACGGGACCAATATTACCAACGAGATAAGCTTCGTGAGGCAGCAATACGCAAGAGAGGTTCTAGTCACGACCAGTAGGTCGGTTTCCGATATCGCTACAGCGCTGGGGTTCACGGATGCCGCCAATTTCGCTCGAGCCTTCCGCCGCGCAAACGGCATGACGCCAACCGCTTTTAGAAAATTGCAGGAAGTCGAGAACGGCGAAAAAACTGAGTTGCTCGCCGAACCGGACACTTAACCTGGCGGGTTCAACGGCGGCTTCGTCCGCGTTTCGGTCATTGCTCCAATTTCCGCCAGCGTCCGCTTTTGAGAGCAGCTGCCATTCACGGTCGGAACTTCAACAATTGTGCCCTGAGCGATCAGCCTTCCGCTTTCTGAGGTTTTGTATTCGGGAAAAATCGAAAAATTTTTGGGCAGAACGCAATACGTAAAAATCGAAAAAAAATTTTGAAGGGTGAAGCGATGTGGGGAGGCCCAGTTCCACTGGCCCCCGTGTTTTTGTCGGGGTGGGGGGGGGTATTTTCGGGATTTTGCCTGGCCTGACAAAACCCACCCCGACGCCTACCGTTCGAACGACGAAGCCTCACTGCATGCTGGTACTAGGTCGATCTCTTTGCGCACCCCGATCGCCGTTGGTTTTGGGTTTCGCGGGTTGGATGACGCAGGCCACGTCGCGCGTATTCTCATTACGTCAGCGGCGCAGTAGCACTTTACGCCATGTCGCTGGATACACTCGTGGTATTCTGCCCCGACATATGTCCGGTCACGGCGCTTGCCTTCTCGAATGCGGATTAGGAGAACAGGTTGCAGGTCGTAGTGCCAGCGGATGTCACAGGCCGCACAGGCATGGATATCTCTGCCGAGGCTACCGAACACCCGTGTGGCGACCTCCACGGCGTCGGGATTACCGTCCAGAAATTCGAATATGAGGGGCGTCGCCTCAATGGTGACGACACCGGACTTGCGGGCCTGTGCGGCGCGCTTCCTGCGCTCGTGCCGGTTCATGTTAAAAGGCCCGAGAGGAAGGAAACTGAGGAAGGAATGGGTATTTTTTATATTTATGACGTGCGCGGTGCGTCTGTATGTATATACACCTCCCTGTCATACAGTTCGGGAGGGAGCGCGCTCTCGGGTATTATATGATTATATATATTGATTCCTTCCGTTCCTTCCTCTCAAAACTCGTCAGGAAGGCCCAAAAAAGCATTTAACTTTTTGATTTGTTTTTGTAATTCCGAAAAAATGCTCTTTTGGTCGCTGTTCGAACCTTCCGGCTCTCCAAAGTCCGCTATCTCTCCCAAGGTGTTCCAGAACGCCTTGAAGCCGTGGTCTGAGTACCGCTCACCGACATTGCTCAAAGTCCACTTTTGGTACGCCTCTCGAACCTTTTTTCGGGAAATTCGGACTGGTTCCTTCCTCCAATCGGGGGTTTTTTCGCCGATTCTGTGCTCAAAAAAGTACCCCTCTACCGGGAATTCTCCGCTGTGAACGGCTTCCATCCACCATCGGTGGACACCTTTGAGAGACTGTTCTTTCTGGTGGATGGTTTCAGCTGTGAGGGGGCGGTCGCGCTCTGGGTTCCAGTCCGACACGTCGCGGTTCAGCATCTTTTGTAGGAAGTGCGCCGCGCCGTCGCCTTCAATGTGGTTGGACAGGCGTTCGAAGTATTCATAATCACGCTTCCGGTCATCACTGGTCCGACCCACTACGACGCGACGGTCATCATGCTCCACGTGGACGGCGTGACTTTCGTTAGTGGCGGCGACGATGCCCAGATATGAGGGGGTGGTTTCGCCGTCGAGCCCCTTGGCCTCAAGCAGCATCGTTTTGGCCGTGATGCGCCGTTTCATTTTCTGGTTGGCCTTCTTGTCACCGACAAAGAAGCACTCGTCTGCGAACACGTAGCAGGCGCTCATGAGGTGCTTATTGAATTTCCCCAGCAGGTGGCCGCTTTCTTCGATCACCACGGCGTGTTGGTTGAAAATACGCTGCGCCAACAGGTCGTCAAAGATGATGCCTTTACCCGTGCCCTGCCCGCCGAGAAAGGCGGGCATGACGCCCATTACACGGGCCGGGTCTTGGATTTTGGCAGCGATGAAATTCAGGGTGTATTCGTTCAGCGCTTCGTCGCCATTGCAGATCACGTCGCGGATGTGGTCGAGGATCAGGTCGCACGGCCCCTCTTTCGGCTCAACACCCCAACCCATCCACAGGTTCAGGAAACCGTCAGGAACCTCGCCTGTGGGCATCATGACTTTGCCCTTGTACTGGCGTCGGTCGGGTGATGCCATCCAAAGTGGACCGGCAGGCACCAACCCTTCGGGCGTCGCAACGGTGATGTTTTCGACCAGAGCCAAGAAATCTGTCTTGGTGAGCAGCGAAAGAACCTTGCGCATTTTCATGTCGCCGGTCGTGTTCTTCTTGAGCCGCATCGGCTGCTCAACCCAATAACCAACGCGGAATTTGCTGCCGATGATTAACGCGAAGAATTCTGCGTTTAAAAGTTCCGTGGCCTGTTGCGCGGCGTCCTGTCGTTCGTCTGCGTCGCGGTGCTTGATCATCCGCTTGAGCGACTTTTCGAGGTTCTTCTTGGTCATTCGAACACCTGCGTCGGTGCAGTCGTCCCGTAGCGCGTCGAGCGCGTCGTCATGTTCGAGCCAGTCCATCTCAGCGATTTCCGCCAGACGCCGTTTGATGTCCTTTTTGTTCATTTCAACCTAGTCTCCATCATGCGGGAGATTCTCGCCTCGCGGGTGTCTTGTTCGCGTCTCGGGAGCTTTCTGAGCGCGTCGAACCGGCGGGCGAATATGTCCCGGTACTCCGCGTCAGTGCCGAGGATGTACTTGCGCACTTTCCCGTGTGCGTGGGACGTGAGGCGTCGGCCATAAGCAAAGATCATGCCGGTGATGGCACCGCCCCGGTAATCGGGTTCCAGCGGGTCGCGGGTCTTGGCTTTCTCGTAGGCGCTGGGTTGCATCAGGACATCACCCACGGTCACGAGTTGCCCGTCGGCCAGGTGCAGCACGAACTCGGACCCAAGGACCATGTGTTCCGTCTCAAACATGTCCAGCAGTTCTTTGCGCCGTCCGCGCTGCGTGGCATCGGTCACGTGCGCGGTGATGGCTCGTGGCGTAGCCGCGACGCCCAGAGAAGTGCGCGCCTCCACTTCAAGCCGTTCGTCTGCCCAGACCTCGCGCTGGGCGTGTGCGTCGTCGCGTGTCCGTAATATTTCACGCGCGACACGCTCTGTATACTCACGCTCTTCATCGGATGTCAGGTCTGGAAAGACCCGCCGTGTATCGGCTAGTGCCAGCCCTTCGCTGATCAGGAAGGCGTTAGGGCTGCGTTGCTCCAATCCCTCGCCACACACGGCCCCGGCGGCGTAGTCCAGCCGTGAGGGTTGGTACATGCACGGGTCAAGCGTGGCACGGATGAGTTGCGCACCATTAGCTGAGATGAGGATGTAGCCGAACCCGTTCAGCCAGAGGCGTTTGAGCAGGACCTCGGCTGCGCGGGGTATGTCCGTGCCGTCCTCAACGCCCATGTACAGGCGCTGCCCTTTGAGCCCGACCACCTCGCAATCGAGAACAGTATCGAAAATATAGGAGGACGATGAGCAACCCCACAACACGTCGTGGTCGGCATATCCCGGCACGGCGGTCACGACCTGTCGCCACAAATCGTCACGGCTCAGCGCGGCGTGGTCGGGTCGTGGGTCATAGTCGGCAGCGAGGATGGCTGGACCCTCGGGCCATGCGAAATGGTCCTCGCTGCGGGCGATGGTGCCGGTTGTGAGCCGTTCCTTGGTAACCAGCGGCACACCATCGTCGGGCATGTCGATTGTCGGGACTCCGTAGGTCAGCACGTCCCGCCCAGCGCGCAGTTCAGTGTTCAGCACTGTAGCGAAATCCGCCATGTCGGTGGCCTCGTCCACGAACGCCCGCCCCGCGCTGAGCCAGCCAACGGTTTCCTTATCCAGTTCGTTGTCAGCGCCCCAGCGGTAGTGTTTGCCACCCGTCTCGGGTTTAGTCAGTTCAATCCGCGTGTAGCTGAGCGGCGGGGTGTTCTGATTACGCGCCATTTCACCGTTTTCCTTCATCTTGCGCCCACAGAAGCTTGTGTTGCGGGCAATTCGTCGTTTTCCTTTGCGTTTCGAAGGCGGGGGCACGGGGCGTCACTGTTCGCGTTACTGATGCCCCTCCGAAACGGCACTTATCTGCCCGCTGCGTGTTGGTAGAGCAGCGCAAGAGCCTCGCTCAGCGCCTTGTCCGCTGCCCGTATCAGGTCGCGTGCCTCCGGAAGCCGTGGGGTCTGCTCAAATGTGCGCAGCGCATAGACCCGATCATTGTGGGCGTTGCGGACGTGTTCACGGCCTTGATGCGCAGAGTGATGTCTTTGTCAGGCGACATCGCTAGCCTCCGACGGCTGGATGCGGTTGCGCGCCTTGAAGGCGTCGATGCTCGCCCGGTCGATGCGCGTGACACGGCCCGACTTGTAGCCGCTCAGTTCACCGGAATCGAGCCAGCGCCAGACAGTCGACGGTGATACTTGCAACTCGCGGCAGGTTTCCTTCACCGACAGGTCCGATGATTGGTTGGGAGTAGGGATGGGGGCGCTCATGCCGCGTTCCACTTGGGCGCGGCGTCCGGGTCGTTTGTTTCGGGCATGTCACCCGGCTTGATGCGGTGGCGCTCTTTCATGGCCACGATGCTCTCGCCCTCTATAAGGGTGAGGCCGTTGCGGCTGTAAGCCGAGATTTCACCGCGGTTGATGAGACGGTAGATGGTGGACGGATTGCACCGGATCAGCGCCGCCGCTTCGATTACGGTACAGTCGGCCATGGGATGGAGTGAGCGGGCTTTGTCACGCGCCGGGACGCCCCGGCGACCGGTCTTTTTCGGCATTGATGTCACCTCTTACAAAACAGTGATGACACCGCATTCTGTGCATAAAACTTGACCCGGCAACAAAATAAAACGGCGCTTCCGTGGAAGCGCCGCATTTTTATTTCAGTTTCTTGAGGACTTTCGAGAACTGTTGCCAGTTCCCCTTTGCGCTGGCCCATTTCGCCGTCTCTGGTGATGCACCCAATCGGCGAGCCTTTATGTAGCGCGTGAGGCGTTGCTGCATTCGGTCTGACAGGTTGAATGTCACAGCCACCTCATCCAGCGCGTCCTTTTCCGGCAATCCGAGGCGCGCGTCCACGATTGCACACATTTCGTCTAACTCTTTCTTGCGGGCCTGTGCGGCAGCCTCAGAGGCGCGCTTGGGCAGTGCCGCCTTCTCGGTCATGTCGATGATGTTTGCGTGCATGCGCTCGAGCATCTCGCGCAGCGCCTCCGGGTCGTCGAGGGGTATTTCGTATAGGTCGATGATGTAGGTGTGTGTCGGGTCTAGTCGTGTCTTGGTGCAGACAACAGAACGCTTACTGCTCATGCGCGTCCCTCCGACAACTGCACCACGTTCTCGGCTGTGAGGCCGTCGAGGAAGTCCGCCCATTTCTGCCACCACTCGGCGGCGGGTCGGTTCAACTCGGATAGTTGGTAATGCGCGTCCGCCTCGCTGGTGTCGGGGCTGTGGGCGGACAGGCGGTCGCGAATGTCCTTGCCGCCGCCGTGCTCGGCGACCCAGCTTAGCAGCGCCTTACGGTTGGCGTGGCTGGTGTAGTCAGTAGGCAGGCCCAACTTGTCGCGCTGCCGCGCCCAGTTCAGCGAAACCGTCTTGCGACCACGACGACCAAAAACACGTCCGTCACGCGTGGGCTGGTTACGCAGCAATTCGACCGCCTGCGCCGAGAGCATAACCAGATGTTCTTTCTTGGCCTTCATGCGCTGGGCGGGAATAGTCCATCGCCCATGTTCGAGATCAATCTCTGACCACTCAGCGCCCAGCGCCTCGCTGATGCGGGTGCCCGACAGCAGTTGCAGGCGCATGATGTCCCGGTCGATGTCTTGCAGCGCGTCGAGGCCACGGGCCATCGTGCGCAGTTCGGACATCGACGGGCGGTAGTCCTTGATCTGTGATTTTGGGGTCTTGTCTAACTGCGGGACCGGTACGCCTGCGGGCATCATTTTCTTCTCGCTGGCCCACTTGAACATGCTTGCCATTGCCATGCGGATGTTGTGCGCCGCACCGGGTTTTTCGTCTATCAGGTGGGCAAACGTCGCGTTCAGGGCTTCCACGTCTAGCGCGCCGAGGCGCATTCCGCCATGGTTGGGCAGGACGTTCTTGGTGAGGATGTTCTGCGACCGCCGCCACGACTTTGTGCCGCGCATCTTCATGGCCACTATGTAGGCTTCGGTCAGTTCGTCCAGTGTCGTTTCAGACCGCTTGTCGGCGACCTTGGTGATGGGTTGGGCCCACACCTCTCGTGCCTCGGCAAGGCTCATGGCGGGATAATGCCCGAGGGTCACCTGACGCTGCCGCTTGCCTTTCTGGCTGCGGTATATCCAACGCTTTCCCCGTGTGGTGGCGACAAGCGTCAGGCCCGCGTATTGCGGGTCCGAGAGACGCCGACCGGGTTTCAGACGGCGGCAGGCCAGATCAGTCAATTCCTTGGGTGCGGTGCCGCTCGCCTGTTCTAGGGCAAACGCAACACTGGCGCGCAGTTCCTTGCGGATGCCCGTGTCGAGTGCAGCCTGCATCAGGTCCGCAACAACCTCGCGCGGGTCGCGATCGTCCTGATCGACGAGACTTGCAACAGATGTCAGAAAGTCAGATGTATTCTTCGGCATGGCCGTGTCCTTAAGTAGTTCGGTCGTGTTAGTCGGGTGGGCGTTGGAGCGCCCCCCGACTTCCTATACCTATCAGCGCCGCCGCATGCCCGCCAGCCCATCGTCACTGATACGTCACTGGCATAGCGTGATATTAACAGGGGTCGAGTGGGTCGGGCAGGGGCAGTGAAGCGGCTTGCTGATGCAAGCAAGAACCTGTTATTAAAGAGGTTTTATCTATATTTGTGGGGGTTTCGCTGGCGCGAGGTCTGAGAACGCCCGGTTGCGGGTTATTTGCGTCTGGCTGCTTTGGCAGGTGGTGGGGATTGTGTCAAGTGCGGGAGCGAGGGACGCTGCCCCTCGCGCACCCCGGGATATTTTTAGCCAGATGAAGGTCGGATCGGGGAATTGCGGTTGGGGTTGGGACGTGCATGATGTTGACAAAGCAAAGAGGGTTTTATGGCAGAGGCTGAATTTCTGGAGACCGCGAAGGGGCGGCGATTGGCGTATAACAAAAGTGAGGGGTCGGGGCCCACGGTCGTTTTTCTTGGCGGGCTGAAGTCGGATATGGAAGGCACTAAGGCGGTGCATCTTGAAGCATGGGCGAAGGCGCGCGGACAGGCATTTTTGCGGTTCGATTACTCCGGGCACGGGGAAAGTTCCAGCACGTTCGAAGAGGGCTGCATTGGAGACTGGCATGAGGATACGGTCGCGGCGGTTGAGGCGCTGACCGAGGGGCCACTGATCGTTGTGGGATCCTCCATGGGCGGCTGGCAGGCGCTGCTGCTGGCAAAGGCGCTGCCCGAGCGGATGGCCGGGATGGTCACCATCGCAGCCGCGCCCGATTTCACCGAGGATGGGTATTGGGCCTCGTTCAGTGACGCGCAGAAAGCAGCGCTGGAGACGGTGGGGCATGTGGAGTTGCCCTCGGACTACATGGAGCCTTACGTCATTACCAAGCGGATGATTGAGGACGGACGGCAAAGGCTGGTCTTGCGCGCACCGCTGAATTTGCCCTTCCCAGTTCGGTTTTTGCAAGGCACTGCGGATACCGCCGTGTCCACTGAAACTGCCGTTCGTCTGTTGGAGCACGCCGACGGGCCGGATATGAGGCTATTGCTGGTCAAAGACGCCGACCATCGGTTTTCGGATGGCCCTTGTCTTGAACTGATCGAACAGGCGGTACTTGACGTGATGCCATCACAATGAAGCGCGCATTGGTTTGGACTGGTCTGCTATTAGTCGCAGTAGGTGTCGGGACCTATTGGTTTGGTCCACGCGAACCGGTGGAACTCAACCCCACATTCGAGTCGCGCAAATTCGGGGAAGGTGTTCAGGTCTATTTCGAAAGCACAGAATCGGCATATGACGATATCGTACCCGGTGTCGAAAAGCGCGTGATCTGGCAGGACGGTTTCAAAGAGCAGCGCACACCTGTTTCCATTTTGTATCTCCATGGGTTTTCAGCTTCATCCGAGGAAATCCGCCCGGTCCCTGATATGGTGGCCGATGCGCTTGGGGCCAATCTGGTTTACACGCGGCTTCAAGGTCATGGCCGCAGTGGCGAAGCAATGGCTGAGGGCACGGCCTCGGGTTGGATGCAGGATGTCGCCGAAGGATTGGCCGCAGCCCGCGCCGTTGGAGAAAAGGTTGTAGTGATCTCAACCTCAACTGGCGGGACACTTGCAGCAGCAGCAGCCTTAAACCCTGAGTTAAGCCAGGATGTAGCGGGGATGGTATTCGTGTCACCGAATTTCGGTGTGAATGCGCCCGGGGCTTGGGTTCCTGGTCTGCCATGGGCTCGAAGCTGGTTGCCTCTGTTGATGGGTGAAACCCGAGATGTCTCGGGGCCAGACGAAGAAAAGAACACCTATTGGTCCGCGTCCTATCCTTGGGAAGCAGTGGTTCCCATGACTGTATTGGTGGATGTGGTCTATGCGCTTGATTTTTCGGATGCGCAGGTGCCGGCATTATTCTGGTTCTCGGATGACGATCAGGTGGTGCGCCCTGATCTAACCCACAAAGTTGCGCAAGCCTGGGGCGGACCCGCTGTGGTCGAACTGGTGACTATGGGCCCCGAGGATGATCCCGCATCGCATGTCATAGCCGGACGCCTGATGTCGCCGGGGCAAACCGATGCGACCGTATCGGGTATTCTGGCATGGCTTAAAACTCTGGGGGTCGAATAACCATGCGCAAACCGGGCAGCATGTGGAGCCTTGAGACGCTGGGCCGCGTGCGACTGTCCAAACATTTCTACATGCGCGATTTCCTGTATTCCGAGATCGGGAATTTCCATGAAAAACAAAACCTTCCAGATAACCCCAATCTTGCCATAGAAACAGGTCAGGCCCTGTGCAAAACCTTACTGGATCCTTTAGAGGAAACCTTTGGGCGTGTCGCCGTACGCTCGGGCTATCGGTCGCCGTCGCTGAACCGGTTCGGCAATGAAAACCGGCTGAATTGCGCGCGCAACGACAATCCATTGGAGTGCCACATCTGGGACCGGGGCGAAGGGGACGCGCGCATAGCGGGGGCTTCGATCGTGATTCCTTGGTTTGCTGATCAGTATGACGCAGGCCGGGACTGGCGGGATCTGGCGTGGTGGATGCACGATCATCTGGACTATTCCGAGATATGGTTTTTTCCCAAACTCTGCGCGTTTAACTTGGTCTGGAGGCCGATCCCCCACAAGCGGATCGACAGTTATATTGCGCCGCGCGGATGCCTGTTGCGACCCGGCGCCGAGCCTGCAGAAAATCAGCATCGACGGCGCACACGCTATGCAGATTTTCCGCCGTTCAAGGGGATCGCTTATCCCTGAACTTTTGCTTGCCCAGTTCAACAAAACTACGCATCTTACGGAAAACGTAACACAAAGTGGTCGATTTCAAGGAGGCCCTGTGTGATTGAACCGTTGGTATTTCTGCCCGGGTTTATGTGTGATGCAAGGTTGTTCGGCGCCCAGATTTTGCAGATTTCTGGTGCTCGTGCTGTGACGGTTGCCCCAGTATCGGGCGGCGAACGGATCGAGGAAATAGTCTCGGGGTTGTTGGACCAGTTGCCACATCGCTTTGCGCTCTGCGGGTTTAACATGGGCGGGGTCGTTGCTTTGGAACTTGTCCGTAGGGCTCCTGACCGGGTGACGCGTTTGTGTCTGATGTCTACCGACGCACAGGCCGATACACCCCAGATTGCTGCTGACCGAGAGGAGTTGATCGTAGGGGCCAAATCAGGCCGGTTCGAAGAGGTCATGCAGCGCTTGATTGGAACGGAGACGCTTGCTCCGGGGCCGGGGCGCGTGCCGATTTTGAACGAGGTTATGGCTATGGCAAAGGATCAGGGGCCAGAGCTGTTTGAACGGCAGATGCGGGCGCTGCAGAGGCGCACGGATCAGCAACCTGCGCTTAGGCACATAAACGTGCCGACACTGATCATTTGCGGGGCACATGATCAGCTTACGCCAGTTAAGCGGCACCGGTTCATGGCCGAGATGATCCCTAACGCCGAACTGAAGATTATGGAAGACGCAGGGCACTTGCCCCCTCTAGAGACGTCCGCAGAAGTCACGCAAGCGCTGGAAGAATGGCTGAATATTAGAGTCGGGTTGCCTTACTTATAAAGTGCTGAACGTTCAGCCTTGGTCAGGATAACAGGGGTTCTGATCGGATCACCCGTGCCGATGTCAAAAAACGGAGTGTGCTTCCAGCTTCCTGTCAAAAGAGACTTGAGTACCCGTGAGACAAGCCCGAAAGCCGCGTATCCCAGCTTTTCATGCTCTTGCTTGCCGCCGGGTTTTGGAACAAAGCCACGTGTTGTGATAGGGCCGAGGGCGGATGTATCCAACATGCGCGCGACAATGAATCCTGCGAATGGGAATTTTGCTGTGCGCGACGTGGTGGCCAATGGGGCATCGCAACAACTGGCGTACCAGCGCAGCATTCCTTTTGGGCTGAGTTGCATCAATGCCAAATGTTCGGCACCGGTTTCGATACGAACTTCTTCGGGCAACATCTGCAGAACTTCGACCGGCCCGGGCGCGGGATCGGGTTGGTTGAAATACAGCTGGGCCGCGCGGCAGTCGTTGCAATAGCAAACGACATGTGTCGAACACCTTATACCTGCCGCGGTAATATGACCGCGCAGACAACCACACGAACAGGCAAAGGCTGTATCCACTGCCTTTGCCTTACGCATCTTGGTCAGGCGACCTTGTTTTTATTTGCCGGGCGACGTTGAGGCTTGCGCGTGTTGGCGTTCATGAAATCGATAACCAACGGACGAATATTGTCGCGCCAGCTTCGCCCTGCGAAGATGCCGTAGTGGCCAGCGCCGGGCTCGACGTGGCTGGCTTTTTTCGAAGCGGGCAGGCCGGTGCAAAGTTCAAGCGCTGCGATACACTGGCCAGGCGCAGAGATATCGTCATTCGCGCCTTCAACCGTTTTAACTGCTACGTCAGTGATCTTGCCGATATCTACTTTGTGTCCCGCTACAATGAATTCGTTCTTCGCAATTTCACCGTTCTTAAAGATGCGCTCCACGGTGGACAGGTAGAACTCGGCCGTCATGTCCATCACTGCAAGGTACTCATCGTAAAAGCGGTTATGTGCGTCATGGTCCGACGCCTCACCGCGCATGACGCGCTGAATTTGGTCCGAGAACGCCTTGGAGTGGCGATCCCCATTCATCGACATGAATGAGGCAAGCTGCAGCAGGCCGGGATAGACCATACGCCCGACGCCTTTGTACTTGAAGCCCACGCGTTGAATCATCGTTTCTTCCAACTGCCCCATGGTCACGCGGCGGCCAAAATCGGTGACGTCAGTTGGCGTTGCATCCGGGTCCACTGGTCCGCCGATCAGCGTCAGGGTGCAGGGTTGTGCCTTTGGCTCGACTTCGGCCAAATAGGCTGTCGCGGCCAAGGTTAAAGGAGCAGGTTGGCAGACGGCAACTACATGCGTTTCAGGGCCGAGCTCCTTCATGAAATCAACAAGATATAGCGTATAGTCCTCGACATCGAACTTGCCCTCAGACACAGGGATGTCGCGTGCATTATGCCAATCGGTGACATACACTTCGCAATTTACCAGCAAGCTTTTGACTGTGGACCGCAACAGGGTGGCGTAGTGCCCGGACATGGGCGCAACCAACAGAACCTTGCGAGATTGTTCTTTTCGTCCGTTGACGCGGATGTGGATCAGGTCACCGAAAGGACGCTCCAACACAGGCACGATGTCTACCAAATGGTCCTTACCATCTTCGCAGGTGAAGGTGCGAATGCCCCAGTCGGGTTTGACAATCATTCGCTGAAATGTCCGTTCGGTCACTTCGCCCCAGGCAGCCATCATGCTGAACGCGGGATTGGGTACCATTGCAAACAGCGGGTACGAAGCCATCGCACTTGCTGTCGCGCCCATCCATTGGTTGGTATTGCGCATGGTTTCCATCAGATCGTAGGTCATCATGTAGCGCATGGATTGGGCCCCCTATGAGTGTCAGCCTGTACGTAAGGACTTTTCGTCGCTTTGCCTTATAGTTTCCGCGACGTTATTCTGCATAGCAGAAAATAGTAGGGGGGAATTGTTAAAATGACAACAACCGAAGACCGATCGCCAGAGCTGACCGAGGAACACCTTGAGCGGCTTAAAGAAAATATGAACAAAGTCGAAGCTTTGTCGAAGCGGCTGGTTGAAGTCATGGCTGGAAAAACTGCGCATTCCCCCGCGTTAGATGGCCCGAATCAAGATCTTTTTGCAAAAGCAGCAACGGCCTATATGACCGAGGCATGGCAAAATCCTGCCAAGCTGTTGGAGCATCAGATCGAGTTTTGGGGAAAGTCAGTTCTGAACTTTGCCGAAGCGCAGCAGGCTCTTGCGTCCGGAAACCCCGATGCTGCGGAACCCGGCCCGAAGGACAAGCGGTTTTCCAACCCGATGTGGGACACAAACCCCTATTTCCGCTTTGTACGTCAGCAATACCAGACAAACGCCCAAGCGATCGCTCAGGCGGTCGCATCAGTTGACGATATGCCCGAAAAAGACAAGCAACGGCTTCAGTTTTTCTCGCAGCAGATCATCGATATGATGTCCCCTACGAATTTTCTGGCCACAAATCCCGATGCCTTGGAAAAGGCGGTTGAGACCGAAGGTCAATCCTTGATTAAAGGTCTGGAGAATCTCGTCTCAGATCTCGAAGCCAACAATGGCGAGATGGTCGTACGTCTGGCCGATGACAGCGCGTTCGAGATTGGAGGCAATATTGCCACTACACCGGGTGAGGTGGTCTACCGCAATGATTTGATGGAGCTGATCCAGTACAAACCCGCGACCGAGACCGTTTTCGAAACACCGATTATTCTCTTTCCGCCTTGGATCAACAAGTTCTACATTCTGGACCTCAAGGCGCAGAACAGCCTGATCAAGTGGGTGACTGAACAAGGCTATACGCTATTCGTTGTCAGTTGGGCGAACGCGAACGCCTCCCACGCGGATATCGGGATGGGCGACTATATCGAGCAAGGCTATCTGACCGCGATTGAGCAGGTGAAACAGATCTGCAAGGTCAAGCAGGTCAACGCTGTAGGCTATTGTATTGCGGGAACGACGCTTAGCCTGACCTTGTCGTTGCTCAAACAGCGCGGGGACAAGTCGATCAAGTCGGCCACATTCTTCACCACCTTGACCGACTTCGGAGATCAGGGCGAGTTTACCCCGTTCCTCCAGAATGACTTTGTCGACGGGATCGAGGATCAGGTCGGCAAAGACGGTGTTCTCAAAGCCTGGGTGGTTGGGCGGACGATGTCTTTCCTTCGGTCCAATGACCTGATCTATGGTCCTGCAATCCGTAGTTATATGATGGGCGAAACCCCCCCGGCCTTTGATCTGTTGTTCTGGAACGGGGATGGAGCAAACCTGCCCGGTCGAATGGCAATCGAATACCTTCGGGGTCTTTGCCAAAGCAATGATTTCGTCAATGATGGGTTCGAGCTATTGGGGCATAAGCTGCATATCCGCGATGTGGATGTGCCATTGATGGCCATAACATGCGAAACGGATCACATCGCGGCATGGAAAGCCTGCTACCGTGGCGTGCAGCAGATGGGCTCGCGGTCAAAAACGTTTGTTGTCTCGCAATCCGGCCATATCGCGGGGATTGTCAATCCGCCCAGCAAGAAGAAATACGGACACTATACCAATCCCGATCTAAAGGCAGATGCCGATGATTGGATGAAAGAGGCAGATTTCCATGAGGGATCGTGGTGGCCTCTTTGGGAAGCTTGGTTGAAAAAGCGTTCTGGCAAGCAAATCCCAGCGCGTGAACCGGGCGATTCGGACCATCCGTCTTTGTGTCCGGCACCCGGAAGTTATGTTTTGGTCAAGGCAACCGATTGATTTATCAGGGAACCCGAAGTTTTTTCTGCATCGCAGCAAGAAAATTCTTGTAATGCTGCGATGCAGCAATCATATTGTCCTCAAGCTGATGAAAACCGGGGCAGGCCCGGTTCGGCAAAAAGGATTTGGACAATGGCTAAGACACAAGACTTCACCGCTGCTCTGAAAGACATCATGGGCGCGTTTCCCGTTGACACCACCGCACTGGAAGGTGCGTTCAAGTCGACCGCAACCCTGAACGAAAAACTGTCGGGCGTTGCTCTGGAAGCTGCAGAGAAATCGGCAGAAATCTCGAACAAATGGACCAAAGACACTCTGGCCAAACTGACCGAGATGTCGAAAGCAAAAGCAGAGCCTGCTGACTACGCAAAAGCCGCAACCGACTTCGCAAGCGCGTCGGCCGAAGTTGCCGCTGAAAACCTGGCTGCCTTCGCCGAAATCGCGAAAAAAGTTCAGAGCGAAACTGTCGAGCTGCTGATGGCTGCCGGTAAAGACGCTGCAGAAGACGCAACTGCTGCTGTCAAGAAAGCCACCAACGAGGTGACTGCTGCTGCCAAGAAAGCAACAGCTGCCAAGTAAGTAAGGCCGCGAGGCGCACCCATCCTCCCATCTGGTGCAATCGCGTCGGGCAGGTCGAAAGACCTGCCCTTTCTTTTTGTTCTGCAGTCGCATAATCTCTGCTGCAACGCATCATCCTTGGGGAGGGTAAACGGTGTCAGAACAAGAAAAACCGTTGTTGATCAAACGCTATGCCAGCCGTCGGCTGTATAACACCGAGACCAGCGACTACGTCACGCTAGAGGATATCGCCGTGTTCATCCGCGATGGACGCGAAGTGCAGATTATCGACCTGAAGACAGGTGATGACCTGACACGCCAATATCTGTTGCAAATCATTGCGGAACACGAAAGCCGGGGCGAAAACGTTCTGCCGGTGAACGTGCTAAACGATCTGGTCCGCAGCTACATGCTGCCGGGCGGGGGTATGATGCCTCAGTTCCTGCAAAGCTCGTTCGAGATGCTGCGCGAAAGCCAGTCGAAGATGATGGAAAACATGAGCGCCATGAACCCGATGTCGCAGATGCCGGGGTTCGAAGCGATGCAGGCGCAGCAACAGGCGTTTTTGAAGGCGATGACCGGTGGACTTTCGGGCAACTGGTCCGGCCCGGACAAAGAAGAACAGCCTGCGACGGAACCCAAAGAGGATCTGGACGAAATCAAGAAACAACTGGCTGAGCTGCAGCAAAAGCTATCCAAGCTGAATTGACGCGACCGGTAATGCTCTGGCTTGTTTTGGGTGTCGCATTGGCATGGTCAAGCCCTGCGCTGTCTCAAGGTGTTTATTCGGATGATTGGTCCGAGGTTTGCCGGTTGGGCAGCGCGGCCTCACTCGGTTGCGACGCCGTGCGTGAACGACAGATCCAGGACGCGACGCAAGTGCCCTGGCGCGCAGTCGGGCGGGTCAATTTTGCAGGTCGGGACCAACGATCACATTGCACTGGCACTCTGGTGGCAGAGCGTTTGGTTCTGACTGCGGCGCATTGCCTTTTCAACACGGCACGCAACCGTTGGATCCCACCCGCCAGCATACGGTTCGCAGCTGGTTATCAGCGAGGAGAAGCGGTCGCGGTCTCGAACGTTTCGAGATATAGGCTGCCGCCCGGGCAGGGACCAACAACATTCAACCGGCGCGCGGATCTGGACTGGGCGCTGCTGGAACTGACCGAGCCTCTTGGACAACAGATCACACCGGTGCCTTTAGCGAAAACCGCTGCGCCCTCATCCTATCTGGTGGGCTATCCCGGGGTGCGGCCTCATGTCCTGAGCCGCACCCCGTCATGCCCGCCAACCCGCGCAGAGCAAGGAATTTTAGTGGCTATTTGCCCCGTGATGATGGGGGATTCGGGTGCGCCGCTTTTGGTGGATGGCCCTCAGGGGCCAAAGGTGGCGGCTGTTCTGTCGCGTGTGGCCGCGACCGCGCAAGGAGTCACGGCGCTGTTTGTCTCGTCGGACCTTGTTGGTCCTCAAGGGAACTAGCAGTTAGGTGCCATAGACCGGAACTGGCCCGGTTACTTCACCAACCGAAGCCAGTAGGATGTCGGCGATCACGTCCAGTTCCTCACGTGTCAGGCGCACGGGCAGGCGCACGTCACATGCCTTCATCAGCATGTCACGAGTCTGCGGCAGTTCAAACTGTTCCGGCAGGAACTGCCAATTCCAAAAGGCGCGAGCGTTATCCTCGCTTTGACCAAAGACCTGAACCTTGACCCCACGCGACTCGGAGGCTTCGGCAAAGGCGCGGATCTCGTCATCGCTGAGACCAACCAGATTGAACTGGATCGAATCCGGCGCGCGGCGTTCGGGTGACAGGGGCGCAGGGACGTCGATGAAATCAGAGCTACTCAGACGCTCGGCCACATAGTCATGATTGGTCAAGCCATCCTTGACGCGCCGCGCCAGTTCGGGGATCTGGGGACGGATCACGGCGGCGCTGAGGTTGCTCATCCGCAGGTTATACAGCGGCAGCTTGTTCTGCCAGCGGGCAAAGGCCTGCTCCAACTCGGGCGAGTTGTCGCCGTGCGGGGTTTTGTGCTTCTTCCAGTTATGCTCATACGCGCCTGACATGATCACGGCCTGCGCCACCAGATCGGCGTCGTCGGTGATCAGAATGCCACCTTCGCCCGCGTTGATCATCTTGTAGGACTGGAACGAAAAACAACCGACCTTGCCAATCGTGCCGATATTCTTGCCGTGCCATGTGGTGCCCAGCGAATGCGCCGCGTCCTCGACAACCGGAATGTCACGCGCGTTGCACAGCGCCATGATCGCGTCCATGTCGGATGTATGGCCACGCATATGGCTGATGATGACGGCCTGAACACTGTTCAGCTTGGCCTCGAAATCGGCCATGTCGATGCGATAGTTCTCGCCCACTTCGCACAGAACCGGAATGCAATCCGCATGCACGACCGAAGACGGTACGGCCGCAAAGGTAAATCCGGGGATCAGCACCCGCGCATCCCGGGGCAGGCCCAATGCCTTGAGCGACAGAAACAAAGCGGCCGAGCAGGACGATACGGCCAGCGCGTATTTCGTGCCCAAAAGGGCCGCGAATTCGCTTTCCAGAAGCGCGACAGGCGCATCCTGCGGCGCGGTATAGCGAAACAGGTCGCCCGATTGCATCAGGGCGTCGATGGCCTCACGCGCGGCGGCAGGGATGGGTTCGGCGTCATGAACGTTAGGAGGAAGCGTCATATTTGATTTTCCCAAATTCTATCTTTGGAAAAGATAAAGCTAAAAGAACTTCAATCCAAGCCCCTACGTGCCCATGCAGCAAAATTTCACCCAACTGTCGCAATCCAGAGGGTAACTTCGTCCCGACCCCGGATTGCGCCTTGCGTCCATCGGGGAATCCGGGTGGCAATGGGGCAATCTAAACACTGCATTTCACGGTCCGGATTTTTGCCATCATGCTTGCTAGACTTGCTTTTTCACTGTCCATTCTCGCTCTGCCAGCTCAGGCGCAATACGTCCTGTCCGACGGAACCGAGGTCGCACCGCTTGAGATGTTTCAGGAATGCGACGTCTGCCCCGAGATGATCGTGTTGCCCGTGGGCGAGTTCCTGATGGGCGCCCCACCTGGAGAATCCAAGCGCAACTTCCATTGGGACAAAAAGGGGTTTCGTCTCGCGACACCGGAAGAGCCCTATATTGCCCATCACGAGGGACCGGTTCATCCGGTAACGATCGATATGCCCATCGCAATGGGCCGCAACGAGGTGACCCATGACCAGTGGATGGCCTGTGTAAACGACGGAGGTTGCAGGGGGTATATCCCGGGTGCTTGCACACCGCGCATTGATGGGCCGTGCATAGACATTCGTGGTAATTACCCGGTCGTCGATGTGTCATATCTGGACGGGCTTGCATATACAAAATGGCTCAACCAGAAAGTGGGGGCCGAAGTTTATCGCCTGCCCACTGAGGCGGAATGGGAATACGCGGCCCGCGCTGGGACGCAGACCCCTTTTGCTCAGGGTGAGGAAGTAACCACCGATCAAGTCAACTTCCACGGCAAGCCAACGGAAGAGATGCTGGGTGTCAAGCGCCCCGATCTGGCGCGGCGAGGCCATCCGGTTCGAGTGGATGAACTAGACGCCGAAAATGCGTGGGGATTGCGGCATATGTCCGGAAATGTGTCAGAAGTCACGTTGTCTTGTTGGGGTCAAAAACATGAGCCATGGAATTTATCTAGTATCTATTTGCAACAAGCCATTGAGACAGATTGTGAGTGGCAAGTTGGGCGTGGGGGCGCTTTCTGGATTGCGATGGATTTCTCGCGTGTGGCAACACGAGGCAGAAATTACCCGGACGGACGAAGAATGTCTGCCGGATTTCGGGTGCTACGCGATTTCGGTAGCTTACTAAAACTCAATTAATCGATCCGCAATCACACCCCCAGCCGATCCCGCAAAGCAAACCACGTCATCGCCAGCACCAGAAGAGGGCTGCGCAGGGCGGGGCCTCCAGGGAAGGGCAGGGCAGGGACGCGCGCCATGGTGTCGAACCCTTCGGCCTGTCCCTGAATGGCCAGTGCCATCAACTGCCCCGCATGGGTTGCGGTGCCGACCCCGTGGCCGGAATAGCCCGAGGCGGACAGGATATTGGGCGCAACCCGCGTCAGATAGGGCATCCGCCGCATGGTGATCGCCAGCGTGCCGCCCCAGGCGTAGTCGATTTTGACGTCGCGCAGGTGTGGAAAAATCTCGACCATTGGTTTGCGGACCTTGGCGGCAATGTCTGCCGGGAAGCGATAGCCATAGCTTTCGCCGCCGCCAAATAGCAGCCGGTTGTCAGCGCTAAGGCGGAAATAGTTCACCACGAATTTCGTATCGGCCACCGCCACGTCTCGGGTCAAAACACGGGCGGCATCGGTGCCTAGCGGTTCCGTGGCAGCAATGAAATTGTTGATCGGCATGACCCGCGCGGCGACCTTGCTGTTCAGGCCCCCCAGATATCCGTTACAGGCCAGAATGACGTGATCCGCCGTAACCTTGCCCTGTGCGGTGTGGACGATGGCGGGTGAGATTTCCTCGATGCCAGTCACCTCGGTGCCTTCATATATCCGCACGCCTGCCTTGGCCGCCGCCTGCGCCAGACCCAGCGCATAGTTCAGCGGATGCAGGTGGGCGGCCCCCATGTCCAGATAGCCGCCGCGATAGGCGGGCGAGGGGCACAGACCATGGCCCGCGCCTTCGTCCAGCAGTTCCATCTGGTCATAGCCATAGCGGTCGGACAGATGCGCCGCGTGATCGTGCAATTCCTGCTGTTCGCCAGCGGAAAGGCCCAGAACGGCTACGCCCGGTTTCAGGTCGCAGTCGATATGATGCTTGGCGATCAGGGATTTGACCAGCGCCTTCGCGTCCTCGGCCAGATCCCACAGCTTGGCGGCGTCGTCATCGCCAACCAGCCGCTCAAGATCTTCCTGATCCATCCGTTGGGCGCTGCCCAATTGCCCGCCATTGCGGCCTGATGCGCCAAAGCCCACACGATGCGCCTCAAGCAGCACAACGCTGAACCCTGCCTTGGCCAGATGCAGCGCGGCGGACAGGCCGGTATAACCGCCGCCCACCACGCAGACGTCGGCTTTTTCACCGCCTGCAAGAACAGGAAAGCGGTCAATCGAATTGGCCGTAGCCGCGTACCAGCTGGCCGGGTATTCAGCCTTGCGGTCGTTGGAATAAAGCAGGTTCATCGCGGATCAGACGTTCAGCAGCAGATGCTCACGCTCCCACGGAGAGATGACCTGCAGGAACTCTTCATACTCGGCGCGTTTGACGATGCCGTAGACGCGGGCAAATTCGGGGCCCAGAACCTCATGCAAGGCGGTCGCTTCATCGAACAGGTCCAGAGCATTGCCCATAACCTGAGGGATATCGCCTTCGCCTTCGTAAGCGTCGCCATAGAACTGACGGCGCGGGCGTTCCTGTTGGACCAGGCCCAGATAGCCGCAGGCCAGAGACAGGGCGATGCCCAGATAGGGGTTGCAGTCCATCCCGGCGATGCGGTTTTCGACCCGGCGCGCCTCGGGCCCCGACAGAGGCACGCGGATGCCGGTGGTGCGGTTGTCGCGTGCCCATTCCAGATTGATCGGGGCGGCGTGATCTTTCACGTAGCGGCGATACGAGTTCACATAGGGCGCCATCACCGCCAGCCCCGAGGGCAGGTGGTTCTGCAACCCGGCGATGAAGTGATAGAATGCGTCCGTTTCGCCCCCTTGCGGTCCCGAGAAAATGTTCTGCCCTGTTTCCATGTCGATGATCGAATGGTGGATATGCATGGCCGAGCCCGGCTCATCCACGATCGGTTTCGCCATAAAGGTGGCAAAACAATTGTGGCGCAGCGCGGCCTCGCGGATCAGGCGTTTGAAATAGAACACCTCATCGGCCAGCTTGACCGGGTTGCCGTGGCGCAGGTTGATTTCCAACTGGCCTGCGCCGCCTTCCTGCGTGATGCCGTCAATCTCGAAACCCTGATGTTCTGCGAAATCATAGATGTCATCGATCACCGGACCAAACTCGTCCACGGCCGTCATCGAGTAGGCCTGCCGCGCCGCCGCCGGACGACCCGAGCGGCCCATCATCGGCTTGATACTTTGCGCAGGGTCCACATTGGGGGCGACCAGAAAGAACTCCATCTCGGGCGCGACGACGGGTTTCCAGCCTTTGTCGTGATACATCTGGACCACGCGTTTCAGCACGTTCCGCGGGCTGAACGGGATCGGGTTGTCATCACGGTCATAAGCGTCGTGGATCACTTGCAAAGTCCAGTCGCCCGTCCACGGCGCGGCGGAGGCGGTCGTGAAGTCGGGCTTCAGGATCATGTCCCGTTCGATGAACCCATCCTCACCCGCGGCCTCGCCCCAGTCGCCCGTGATGGTCTGGTAAAAGATGCTGTCTGGCAGGTGGAAGTAGGATTGCTTGGCAAATTTCGAGGCAGGTACCGCCTTGCCGCGCGCGATGCCGGGCAGGTCCGAGATGATGCACTCAACCTCGTCCAGTCGGTGGCCGTCGAAATAGCTGCGGGCTGCCTGCGGCAGTTGGTCT
This sequence comes from Ruegeria sp. HU-ET01832, assembly GCF_040371315.1. Lineage (NCBI taxonomy): Bacteria > Pseudomonadati > Pseudomonadota > Alphaproteobacteria > Rhodobacterales > Roseobacteraceae > Ruegeria > Ruegeria sp. HU-ET01832. The sequence continues at coordinate 606,745 of NZ_BAABWL010000001.1, read as the reverse complement.
GTCCAGTCGGCCATCAGGCCCTCTCTTTCTTCAAAAACTCCGCCATGAATTGCCCGATTTTGGGGTTGTCGTCATTGGCGGGCAGGCGGTCAGTGGCCGCTTGCATCAATTCATCGGGGACCACGCCCTTGCCGCGTGTCTCGATCAGGCCCTGGATAAAGCTGTCACCATATTCGGGGTGGGCCTGTACGGTCCAGATCGTGTCGCCATAAGCCACCATGGCGTTGCGACAGAAATCGTTGGTACCGGTGACGCGCGCGCTGTCGGGTAGGGCGACTACCTGATCCTGATGCCACGCATTCAGCGTAACTGTCTGGCCATCAAGGTCATAGTCGGTGCGCCCAACGGCCCAGCCTCCGGTGAACTTTTCAACCTTTCCGCCCAGCGCCTGTGCTATGATCTGGTGGCCAAAGCAGACGCCAATAAGCGGCTGGCCTTTGTCGCGGATCGCGCGGATCAGATTTTCCAGCGGGGGGATCCACGCGTGATCCTCATACGCCCCATGGCGCGAGCCGGTGATGACCCAGCCGTCGGCGGAGTCTGTGCCGTCAGGGAACTGGCCGTCCACCACGTTGTAGGTCTGAAACGTAAAGCCGTTGCCGCCCAGCAAGGTACGGAACATGCCGTCATATGTGCCGAAGTCTGAACGCAGCTCATCCGGAGGGTGGCCGGTTACAAGGATGCCGATTTTCATAGGTCACCAAATTTGATCAAATTCATTCTAGCGAACCAAAAGGGGCCGGGCAAGGGGGGTCAGACAGCCTCGACGTAGCTTAGCCAGTGCTCTTCTGGGGGGCGCTCGGCGAAGCGGCGGATTTCCTGCCGTTTGGTCATCGCCAGAAAGCGGATCATATCAGCGGGGAAGATACGCGCCACGTGGGGATCGGATTCGAAGGCAGTGATCGCGGCCTCCCAATCACCCGCCAGTTGGGGTAGGCCGTCGATATCATAGGCGTTGCCGGTGATTGGGGCGGGCGGGTCGGTTGCGTCCTTGATCCCGTTCATCGCAGCACCCAGAACGGCGGCCAGCATGAGGTAAGGGTTGATGTCGCCTCCGGCCACACGATGTTCAATCCGGCGGGCAGCAGGGGCACCGCCGGGAATACGCAGGGCGGCAGTGCGGTTCTCATAGGCCCAGCTAGCGCCGGTGGGCGCGTGGGCGCCGGGAACCAGCCGGGTGTAGGAATTGCCATGCGGCGCAAAGATCAGTGTGCTGCCGGGCATCGCCGCCAGACAGCCTGCAATGGCGTAGCGCAGCGTGTCCGTCCCCTCGGGGCCTCCATTGTCAAACACATTGCGGCCCTGATCGTCCACAACCGAGAAATGCACATGCATTCCGTTGCCTGCGTCATCGGCATAAGGTTTGGACATGAACGTCGCGGTGAACCCGTGTTTGCGGGCAAGGCCGCGCGTCAACACCTTGAAAAGCCATGTATCATCGGCGCAGCGCATGGCTTCCTGATGGTTCAGGTTGATCTCGAACTGACCAATGCCGCTTTCGGAAATGGCGGTCTGGGCGGGAATACCCATTGCGGCGCAGCCATCGTAAAGCTCGGTGAAAAAGGCATCGAACGCGTCCATCTCGGCCATGGACAGCACGGCCTCATCCACCAACCTGCGCCCGGTTAAGGGGTTTATCGGGGGGCGAGGCTGCGTGCCGGATGAATCCAGCAGTGTGAATTCCAGCTCGGTCGCTGCGATCACGGACCAACCGCGCTGGGCATAGCGGTTCAGTACAGCGCTCAGCGCGTGGTGGGGGTCTCCGGCGAAGGGGGTGCCGTGGTCGTCGTACAGACACATCGGCACCAGTGCGGTGTCCACCTCAAGCCAAGGCATAGGGACCGCACCGCGATCGGTGGGTAGCAGCACACCATCGGCATCACCGGATTCAAACACCAGCGGACTGCCGTCAATATCCGCGCCCCACAGGTCAACATTCAGCGCCGAGAACGGCATCCGCACGGAGCCTTTGTCCAGCTTGTCGGAATACGAGGGCGGCACGCGTTTGCCCCGCAACTGACCGTTCAGGTCACAGGCTGCAACGCGAAAACTGTGCAAGGCGCTCAGGTCCATCGGGGGCTCCATCATTGTGGTTCTCCCGAGGTTTAATCGACACGACGCGCCTTGTCACGAAATTTGATCAAATTAACCCCGCGCCGGGTTCAGGCGGCGCGGGGCAGGGGGTCAGGCGAAGCTGACACCGTTTTCGGCCATCGGATGCTCGGCCACCAGAATGCCCGACATCGCGTGGATCGCATTTGCCAGCGCCGGTGCGGACGGGGGCGTTCCGGGTTCGCCCACGCCAGTCGGCGCTTCGGCGGACGGCACGATATGCACGTCGATGGCTGCTATATCACTGATGCGCAGCGGCTCGTAATCCGGGAAGTTGGACTGATCGACCGCGCCGCTGGTCAGGGTGATCTGGTCGCGCATCACATGGCCGATGCCATAGCCTATGCCGCCTTCCATCTGCGCCTTGACCACATCGGGGTTCACCGCGATGCCGCAATCCACGGCACAGGTGACCTTTTCGATCTTGATGCCATCTTCCGGATCGCCCGAGATTTCAACGACTTCAGCCGCGTAAGACCCAAAGGATTTATGCACCGCGATTCCTTGCGAACGGCCAGGAGGCGCATTGCCCCAGCCCGCTTTTTCAGCCGCAAGTTTCAGAACGGCAGCCTTGCGTTGCTGATCTGGATTGGCGCTGTCGGAGAGGTGGGCCAGACGGAATTCAACCGGGTCACGACCTGCGGCTTCGGCCACCAAGTCCATCATGGTTTCCATCGCATAGGCCGTATGGGTATGACCCACCGAGCGCCACCACAAAACCGTGGTCGCCTTGGGCGTGTCGGTCAGGCCAACGGCCATGCTGGGGATGGCATAGGGGCTGTCAGCCACACCTTCGACCGAGCTGTGATCGACGCCGTCATGGACCAGAACGGCCTCGAACGCGGTGCCTTTTATCACCGATTGCCCGGCGATCTGATGTTGCCAGCCCACGATATTGCCATCCGCATCCAGACCCACGCGGACTTTATGGCCAAAGGCAGGGCGATAGTAACCGCTGCGAATGTCATCCTCGCGCGTCCAGACCAGTTTCACCGGGCGCGAGCGGTCTGTGACCACAAAGGCCAGCGCCGCTTCGACCTGATAATCCGCATCGGGCGTGGCGCGGCGACCGAACGAGCCTCCGGCCAGCATGGTCTTGATGTGGATCTTCTCGGGCGGCAGCTGGAAGATCTGCTGATAGGCCATATGCGGGCCCGTCGGCATCTGCGCGCCATCATGCAGAACGATGTCACCCTCAGCAGTTTGTTCGATGGTGCAGTTCAGCGGCTCCATCGGCGCGTGGGCCAGCAGTGGGAAGTAAAAGGTCTTTTCAACCACCTTATCCGCGCCGTCGATGGCTGCTGAAACCGCTGCAACATCCGCCTTGTTCACGTTGTAGGTGGGCTCTGCATCCAGCGCGGCCATGATCTCGGACTTGATCTGATCTGAATCGCGGGTCTCAGCGCCCGACTTGTCCCATTCGACCTCAAGCGCGTCGCGGGCCTGGATCGCGGCCCAGGTGTTTTCTGCATAGACCGCAACACCTGCCTGATTGGGCAGAACAGCGGCACTGATATAGCCTTTGACCTCTTTTGATGCGCTGTCATCAAAGCCAAGTGCAATTCCGCCCTTGGATTCCGGGCGCTTGATCATCGCGACCAACTGGTTCGGCAGATGCACATCCATCGCATACATCGCTTGACCGTTGCCCTTGATAGCCGAGTCCTTGCGGCGCACGGCTGCGTTGCCGATCAGGCGGAACTCGGACGGGTCTTTGAGGCGCGGCTCGGCCGGCGCTTCTAGCTGCGCAGCGGCCGCCACGAACTCCGCAATCGGAGCGGATTTGTCACCGGCCTTGACCATGCCTTCCTCGATGGTGATGCCCGACGCATCCACGCCCCAGCTTTGGGCGGCGGCGTTGATCAGCATCTCGCGGGCGGCGGCACCGGCCTGACGGTATTGCAGCCAGGAATTCGCCATCGCGGTCGATCCGCCCGTGCCCTGGAACGGGCCGAACAGCAGGTTGTTATAGACATTCGGGTCCGACGGCGCGAATTCATATTCGATCTGATCCATGGTCAGGCCGATTTCCTCGGCGATCAGCGTCGGCAGGCCGGTGGCCGGGCCCTGACCCTTTTCAAAATGCTTTACGATGGCCGTCACGGTGCCATCCGCGTCGATTTTCACGAATGGGTTGAATTGAGTGGTCTCGGACGAAGCCGCCGCCAATACGCCATCGGGGCGGGCACCGACCAGCAGCACGGCACCGGCAGCAGCGGCACCTTTCAGAAATCCACGGCGAGAGGTGTTGATGGTCATGGATCAGGCCTCCAGAATCTCGGACGCGCGCTGGACGCCGGCGCGGATGCGTTGATAGGTGGCACAGCGACAGGCGTTGCCATACATGTACTCGTCGATTTCCTCGGCCGAGGGCTTGGGGTTTTCGGACAACAGCCCGACAGCCGACATAACTTGACCCGACTGGCAATAGCCGCACTGAACCACGTCCAGTTCGACCCAGGCTTGCTGGACTGCGGCGCCGATTTTGTCGTCGCCCACGGCCTCGATCGTGGTGATCTCGGCATCTTCGACGTCTTCGATGTAGGTTTGGCACGAACGCACGGGCTCGCCGTTCAGATGCACGGTGCAGGCCCCGCAGGACGCAACGCCGCAGCCGAATTTGGTTCCGGTCAGCTTAAGCTCATCCCGGATCACCCAAAGCAGGGGGGTGCCGGGTTCGGCGTCGACCGTGTGGGTCTGGCCGTTCAGTTTCAAGGTCAGTGACATGAGGGGGGATACTCCATGTTGGGCTGGCTACCTGAATCGGTAAACTTGCGGGTTTACCATAAGTGACGTTTTCAATCGTGTAAACCCGTGGGTTTACCTAGTGTTTGACCTTGTCATGTCAATGGGACTATAGCTTTCAGACATGAACGAATGCAGCGCGCCGAATGCGGCCAAACACGCTCAGATCATCGAGGCTGCGGTGGCCGAGTTCCAGGAAAAGGGGTTCGCCGCCGCCAGCATGGACCGTGTTTCCGCCCGCGCCGAAGTGTCCAAGCGGACGCTGTATAAGTATTTCGAAAGCAAGGAAAACCTGTTTCGCTCTATTGTGGTCGAGCTATCAAACCGCTTTGCCGGTGTACTGGATATCCGCTATGAAAAAGGCCGTGATATCCGGGAGCAACTGATCGAACTGGCATGGGCCGAAGGGCGCATCCTGATGTTGCCCGAGGTGATGGCGATGTCCCGAATGGTTATCAGCGAAACTTTGCGCAACCCCGATCTGGCGGCAGCGGCGCAGGGCAAACTGGATAAGACTGCGATATTTGTGTCGATGCTGAAGGACGCGGCAGAAGACGGGCAGTTGCGGATAGACGACCCTCAAAGTGCGGGGCAGGAGTTCATCGGGTTGATCAAGGCCAAGGCATTCTGGCCGATGGTCTTCACTGGCAGCGTCCTGAGTGAGGCCGAAATGACGGCCACGATTGACAGCAGTGTTGAGATGATACTTAGCCGTTATGGCATTTGACCCGCCTTTGCTGTCCGCTTGGATGGCTTTGCCTGTGGCGTTTATGGTCTAAACAGTGCTAGACGCCCCCCTCGTAAGATGTGTTTCGAGGTAAAAGCCAGGAAAATGCCAGAGGTTCAGATAGCACATTCAAACCACGCCACAACTCGGCGGGCGGCGCGGCTCTCGGTTGCGCCGATGATGGATTGGACGGACCGTCATTGCCGGTTTCTGCATCGACTGCTGAGCGGTCAGACTTTGCTCTATACGGAAATGGTAACGGCCCCGGCGTTGGTTCGGGGTGGGGCGATGCATCTGCTGGACTACAGCCCGCAGGAACACCCTGTGGCGTTGCAACTGGGCGGCTCGGACCCGCAAGAGCTGGCGCAAGCCGCGCGGTTGGGGTCCGAGGTAGGTTATGATGAGATCAACCTGAATTGCGGCTGCCCGTCCGACCGGGTGCAATCTGGCACGTTTGGTGCGGTGCTGATGAAAGATCCCGCGCGTGTAGCCGAATGTGTTGCGGCGATGCGCGAGGCTGTAGGCGTCGAGGTCACCGTGAAGTGCCGGATCGGAGTAGATGATCAGGATCCTGACCTCGTGCTGCCAGCGTTTCTGGATGCGATCCACGCTGCGGGTTGCCAGAGGGTTACAATCCACGCACGTAAAGCGTGGCTTCAAGGGCTGAGTCCAAAGGAAAACCGCGATATCCCTCCGCTGGACTATCACTTGGTGCACCGCATGAAGGCGTTGTTTCCCGACATGCATATCTCGATCAACGGTGGAATAAACTCTTTGCAGGAGGCGCGCACGCATTTGGATGCCGGCCTTGATGGGGTTATGATCGGACGCGCTGCCTATCACCAGCCTGCAGACATCCTGGCAGGGGCAGATCCGTCGATCTTTGAGGCTGGGCAACCTGCGGACCCGTTCGAGGTGGTTCATGAGATGGTGCCTTACATCGAACAACACCTTGCCAGCGGCGGGCGTTTGCATCAGATCACCCGTCATATGCTTGGGCTGTTTGCAGGGCGGCCAGGGGCGCGTGCATGGCGGCGTGTCTTGTCCGAAGGTGCCGTTCACGAGGGGGCAGGCCCAGAGGTTCTGCTGCAGGCGCTGGATCGGGTCGCGCCCGACGCGCAGGTCGAAGTGAGTTAAAAAGCGGCCAACCGGCCGATATGGGGGGGGAATGCCCGAAACGTTTTTGCTGGCCCAGATGCTGGGCCTATTGCTGGTGATCGGCGCATTGGCCGGAGTTCTGGCGGGCTTGCTAGGGGTTGGCGGCGGCATCGTATTGGTGCCTGCATTTTTCTATGCGTTTCAAACCCTTGGCTACGGCGGCCCGCAATTGATGCAATTGTGTCTGGCGACGTCTCTGGCGACCATCATCGTGACCTCGGTCCGGTCCGTGATGGCCCACAACAAAAAAGGGGCCGTAGACTGGGAAATTTTGCGCGGCTGGGGGCCGGGTATCGCAATCGGGGCAGTGATCGGAGTTACCGTGGCTTCGGCCCTACACACCGAGGCACTGCAGGCGCTGTTCGGCATTCTGGGGATGGTGATTGGTGCTTATCTGGGTTTCGGAAAATCTGAATGGCGGCTTGGGGACGCGATGCCCAAGGGGCTCCGCCGGGCCGCTTTGTCACCGGGTGTAGGGTTTCTGTCGGTATTGATGGGGATCGGAGGCGGCAGCTTTGGTGTGCCCTTGATGAGCCTGTTCAACACGCCCATTCACCGGGCCGTTGCGACGGCAGCTGGCTTTGGGGTGATCATCGCGGTTCCGTCCGTCATCGGGTTTCTGTTTTTGAATATCGCACCTGAACACCGCCCGCCAATGACCATTGGCGCGGTGAATTTGGTGGCATTTGCGATTGTTGTGGCGATGACAATGATCACCGCCCCTTGGGGGGTTAAGCTGGCCCACGCGATGGACCCCAAACCTCTCAAACGTGTTTTTGCCGTTTTCCTGACGCTGGTGGCCCTTAACATGCTGCGCAAAGCGATGGGCCTTTGACGACGTTTTGGCATAAAGGCTGGGTAAAGTTCCCCTATGACCCCGCCGTCGCTGAATGGGTAGCACACGCTCTGCCAGCTGCTCGGGCTGCAGTCGTTGATCCGGCCCATGCCGAATGGATGGACTGCGAAGGCACATGGTTCATCGGTGTTGATGCGCTGGACAATGATGCAGAGGGCAGGGTGGGGCGATCAGGGCCGCTGCAGGGCCAGGCGCTGGAATTCGTGACCGAGTATTATGGAACTCTGCCGCTGCACAAGGGGCAGGTATCTGTGATGTATCCCGGCTACCCCAAGCTACGCCGCGGCGAAAGCGAGGCAGCCGGGCGTTACCGACGCAACCGTGATGCAGCGCATGTGGATGGGTTGCGCCCTATGGGTCCTGACCGTCGCCGCAGAGTGGACGAACCGCACGCCTGGATACTTGGCCTTCCGCTGACCGAAGTGAGCGCTGATGCTTCGCCGATGGTTTTATGGGAAGGCAGCCACAAGGTCTTGCGGGCAGCTTTCGAAAAGGCTCTGCATAGTAGACCGCGTGATACGTTGCACGAGGTGGATGTTACAGACATCTATCAGTCTGCCCGACGCGAGGTGTTCGAGACCTGCACTCGCCTGGAATTGCCCGCCAGTCCTGGTGAGACGTATCTTTTGCATCGTCACTGCCTGCATGGGGTGGCCCCTTGGTCGGACAGTGCTTCGGCTGGGCCAGATGGTCGGATGATCGCCTATTTCCGCCCGGAATTCCAAGGCGGTGTGGCCGAGTGGATCGAATCCCCGTAACCTACAGCCATGTATTGGTTAGGAGGTATGGGGTCATGATTACGGTCCACACACTCGCCGACGGAGCACAGATCGAGGTCGAGCTGTCCGGCGAAGTCACCAGCGCGGATTACAGCGATACTTTAATTCCCGCCATCGAGGCCGCGCTGATCGAACATGAAACCGTTCGATTGATGGCAATCGTTCAGCCAGAATTCAAAGGGTACGACCTGGGTGCTGCTTGGGCGGACACCAAGTTGGGCCTAAGCCATTGGCGCGGGTTCGACCGGATTGCCGTGGTGGCCGATCAGAGTTGGGTTCAGACCAGTGTGCGATTGGCGGCTCCGATTTTGCCTTGTCCGGTCCAGGTTTTTGAACTGTCCGAGGTCGAAACAGCGCGCCGTTGGATCCGCGAATCCCTCGGGTCGATCCATGTGACCGATCTTGGTGGGCCATGCGTTCAGATCAGCCTGTTGGGTAAGGTTGACCCCGAAGAGTATCAAAAGGCCGAGGCGCATCTGGACCAGATGCTTGCAGGAAAAACCGGTTTTCGCCTGCTGATCGACCTGCGGGAGTTTGACGGATGGCAGGGATTGTCTGCTCTGGCTGCGCATTTCCGACTGGCACGCGGTCATATCGGGTTGCTGGATCGTGCGGCGATTGTTGGCGACAAGGCTTGGCAGCATATGGCGCAACGCGTGGCCGGTCATGTGCTGGGCACCCGAACCCAATATTTCCCGTCGGAAGATATTGAGCACGCGAAAACTTGGCTGGCTGCAGGATAACCGGCACCATCAAGTTTGATCGCCCTTAGGTTGACACAAGGTAAGAATGCTCGCCTCTTATTATTTCTTGATCAGTCAGTCAAAAAAGAAATAGGGTTCAAGGGTTTTCCGGTCTTACCACGTCTGGAAAACACCAATGCTGAAGCGCGCCGTTGTGGGTTGCCACTCACTCACCACTTGTCTTCGAACTTGACCCCCTCGGAGTTCAGACCAACCTGCAACGGCGCAGGCTCAGCCTGTGGCTCAGGATTTGTTCAGGCGGGCCGAACGACCGCCACGCCGTTTCGCAAGCTGCGGCTTTCGTGCGGGCAGGGCTTCCATGATCTCGGCGCGTTCGGAACTGTCCATCTTGGACCAACGTGTGATCTCGTCGATGGTCCGATAGCAACCAGTGCAGATCCGCTCGGTCGGGTGAACGACACAAATCTGGACGCAGGGGCTTTCGACCTCGTTCCGTTTCCAGACCATGTTTGTCATTGGTGTCATCCGATCCTTAGAGAAAGCGCAATCTGTCCAGCGCTCCTTGCAGAATATAGCCTGCTGCAACGTGGTCGATAACCTGTCCGCGACGTTTTCGTGTCGTATCCGCCTCGAGCAGTGCCTTTTCTGCCGCAACCGTGCTGAGACGCTCGTCCCAGAACCCGATGGGAATTTCGGTCAAACGCATCATGTTGCGGGCAAACGCGCGCGTGGATTGGCACCTCGGACCTTCTGATCCGTCCATGTTTTTCGGCAGGCCAAGAATGACCCCTCCGATCTCGCGCTCGGCGATCAATTCCAGCAGGCGCGAAGAGTCCAGAGTGAACTTTTTGCGCCGAACGGTTTCCAAAGGGCTGGCCACACCGCGCATCCGGTCCGAGACGGCCACACCGATGGTTTTTTCGCCCAGATCCAATCCCATCAATGCGGTCATCGGTGTGAGCGAAGCGGCGAAATCCTCGAACGCGTCATGGATCATTGCGCGATCCCGGCCTGCAATGCGGCGGCGTCAATGATCTCCAGCGCTTCGGCATCCCCGGCAAAGACCGCGTTTGCCTCTTGCATGATGTCGATCGCGCGCTGACCTTCACCCAACACGCCCAGCGCACTGATCAGCCGCGCCCAGTCCTCGGGCGGTCCGCCCTCGGTCGCCAGTCGATCCGAAAGCTGGTTGACCATGCCCATGATCATCTGTTGGCGTTCTTCCGGTGTCAGGTTTGCGGCGGCTTCCACGTCTTCCTGAGACGGTCCGGACGGGGCCGGGATGTTTGGTGGGTTGAAGACACCGGCGCGGAACGCCAACTCCTCCAACTGGGCGCGCATGGCCTGTGCCCAGGGCGAGTCTGCGGGCGATGTGCGCAGCGCCTCGACCCAGATGCGATATCCGATGTCAGGACGGCCAACCTGTGTCATCATCCGTCCAAGATAGTATTGCGCGGGGCCGTTTCGGGGATCGCGTTGCAAAGACTGCCGAAGTGCGTCTTCGGCTTCGGGTGATATATATCCGTCAGCGGCCAGGATCATCATTTCGGCCAGATGTGCGTAAGCATCTGCAGGGACCGCTCCACCCGAGAGTTCAATCACCCGCTGCTGCGCTTTGTATGCGGCTGCAAAATTGCCAGCATTCGCCTCGTGCTGGGCAAGCAGTACGTGCCCTTGCAAATCGTCGGGACGTTCGGCAACCGTATTTCGCAGCTGTTGCAACAGGTTGGCGTATCCTTCGTCCAGCTGCTGGGGCAAGTCAGGTAGAACTTCGGCTTCGGCTTCGGCCTGGCTGGGGCGTTCGGCCCGCATTGTTTCGGCCAACTCCTTACGTAGCGACAAGGGCTGGTCCGGCAATCCGGCGGCGCCCATCTGGCGGTACATCCAAAAACCGCCGCCGATCAGGACAGCGGCAACCACGACAATAGCCACCGTATTGGCCCAGGCCGGAGGGCCAACCTGTGTCCCCTGCGCTTGCATCTGCGCGTCAGCAGACAGAATCCGGCGCGAGATTTCGGTCCGCACCCGTTCCGCATCGGCCTCACTGATCACACCACGTGCAAGATCACGGTCCACACCAGCCAACTGCTCGCGATAAACGCGAAGGTCAAATGCGGCTGCGGGTTCGCGGTCTTTGCGTCCCTTCAGCATAGAATATCCAAGGAACACTGCGATCAGCAGTGCGGTCAGGATCAAGAGGGCCCAGAAAGTCATGTTAGCTCCTAAATGGCTGCCTTGACTTAGACCCGCGAGCAGTCGGAAAAAAGGGGCAAATGGCCGCGAGACGACTTCATGTCGCAATATTGAGGGCTATGTCGCAATAGTGCGCTATTACGGCGTTGGATGGCAGGGGTATACTGTCGTTACACGGCATATCTGCGCACAATCACCGAACCGGATGGATTCGCTTATGAAACACTATTCAGCCTTTGCTGTGGCGCGCGAAGCGCTGCGCTATCACACAGGATGGGAGCGCGCTTGGCGCTCGCCCGAGCCAAAGAAGAAATATGACGTGATCATCGTCGGTGCTGGCGGCCATGGACTGGCCACGGCGTATTACCTTGGAAAGAACTACGGTATCCAGAATGTCGCGGTGATCGAAAAGGGTTGGCTGGGCGGTGGCAATACCGGCCGGAACACGACCATCATCCGGTCGAACTATTTGCAGGATCCGTCGGCGGCATTGTATGAAAAGGCGCGCAGCCTGTACGAAGATCTGAGCCAGGACCTGAACTATAACGTGATGTTCAGTCCGCGTGGGGTGATCATGCTGGCGCAAACCCAGCACGAGATCCGTGGCTATCAGCGCACGGCCCATGCCAACGCGTTGCAAGGCGTGAAGACCGAATGGATCACGCCCGAGCGCGTCAAAGAGCTGGTGCCGATCATCAATCTGGACGGGCCGCGCTATCCGGTATTGGGCGGTCTTTGGCAGGAACGCGGTGGCACCGCGCGTCACGATGCGGTGGCCTGGGGTTATGCCCGTGCGTGTTCGGCTATGGGGATGGACATCATCCAGCAATGCGAAGTCACTGGCGTACGTCAGGACAATGGCCGCGTTGTCGGCGTCGACACCACCAAAGGTGCGATTGACTGTGAAAAACTAGGCATCGTGGTCGCGGGCCATTCCGGTCAACTGGCTGAGATGGCGGGCTTCCGTCTGCCGCTTGAGGCCGTAGCGCTGCAAGCGCTGGTGTCCGAGCCTATCAAACCCTGCATGGACGTGGTCGTAATGGCCAACACCGTGCACGGCTATATGTCGCAATCCGACAAGGGCGAGATGGTCATCGGTGGCGGTACTGACGCCTATAACAACTTCACCCAGCGTGGCAGTTTCCACCATATCGAGGAAACCGTGCGCGCATTGGTCGAGACCTTCCCGATGATCTCGCGCCTGAAGATGTTGCGCCAGTGGGGCGGTATTGTGGACATGACCGGCGACCGCTCGCCCATCCTGTCGAAATCGCCTTTGGGTGGATGCTTTATCAACGCGGGTTGGGGCACCGGGGGCTTCAAGGCCATTCCGGGTTCGGGCTGGGGTATGGCGCAACTGATGGCCACGGGCCATTCGCCATTGACCGAAGCCTTTACGCTGGACCGTTTTAAGGAAGGCCGTTTCATCGACGAAAGCGTCGCCGCCGGGGTGGCACACTAAGGCCTCTGCCCGAAGTGACCACAACACAGAATTCTGGTCGGCCCGAGTGTCGACCGACCGAGAAGAGGATGACCATATGCTGATCCTGAATTGCCCCTATTGCGGCGTCGATGCCGAAGAAACTGAACTGGCCGCTGGCGGCGAGGCGCATCTGAAGCGCTTTGGCCCCGGCTCGTCTGATGACGAGTTCCACGACTATCTGTTCATGCGTGAAAACCCCAAAGGTGTTCACTTTGAACGCTGGCGTCACGTGAATGGCTGCGGCAAGTGGTTCCACGCCGCGCGTGCGACGGACACGCTAGAGGTATTTGGCACCTATTCGGCCCAGACCTCCGAGCCGCCCAAAAAAATCCGCGAAGCGATAACCGCCAAGCGCGCCGGCTGGACCTGGAGAGAGTTCGAATGATCCGCCCAGCCACCCGTAATTCCGCCTGCGAAAGGTCCGCAACATGAGCACCCGTCTCGCAAATCAAGGCCGGCTGATCGACCGGTCGAAACAGGTCACATTCACCTTTAACGGCACCTCGATGCAGGGCTACGACGGCGACACGCTTGCCTCGGCGCTGCTGGCCAATGATCAGATGATGATGGGCCGGTCGTTCAAATATCACCGTCCGCGCGGCGTTGTCGCCAGCGGCGCGGAAGAGCCGAACGCTCTGGTCGGTCTGGGGCAGGGCAACCGGTTCGAGCCGAACCAGCGCGCCACCACGACCGAGCTGTTCAATGGCTTGACCTCGATCTCGCAGAACCACTGGCCGAATCTCGAGTTCGACATTGGTGCCGTGAACACGGCGCTGGCGCGGTTCCTGCCGGCTGGCTTCTACTACAAGATGTTCATCCATCCGAAACCGTTCTGGAAACACGTCTACGAGCCGTTCATCCGTCAGTCCGCCGGTCTGGGCAAAGCGCCCGACAAAGACAACCGCGATGCGGACACCTATGAGCACTTCTATCACTTCACCGATGTTCTGGTGATCGGCGGCGGTGTGGCGGGTCTGCAGGCTGCGAAGGTGGCAGCCGCGTCCGGTGCCAAAGTCATGCTGATCGAGCAGACAGCCCATTGGGGAGGGCGTGCTCCGGTTGATGGCGGCACGATCAATGACGAGCCTGTGGATAAGTTCGTGGAACAATTGGTTTCCGAACTCGAAACAATGGACAACGTCACGATGCGCAATCGTTGCATGGGGGCCGGGGTTTATGACCACGGTTACGTGCTGGGATATGAGCGCCTGACCGATCACAAACCGGGCACCCAAGGCCCACGTCACCGGCTGTGGCGCATCCGCGCGAAACAAGTGGTAACCGCCACCGGCGCGATCGAGCGTCCGTTGTCCTTTGCGGGCAACGATGTGCCGGGCGTGATGCTGGCCTCGGCCATGCGCGACTATGTGGTGAACTGGGGCGTGACCCCCGGTGAACGTGTGATTGTGGCCACCAATAACGACGACGCCTATCGCACCGCGATCACCCTCAAGAAAGCCGGTGTGGATGTGCTGCGCGTGGTCGATGCACGCGACACGGCTGGTCCGCTGGCGAATGAGGCGCGCGAACTCGGCATCCGCGTTGACCCCGGCAAAGCGATTGCCAAGGTCAAGGGCGGCAAACGCGTCAAAAAGGTCGAACTGTGCAATCAGGAAGGCATCGGTGGCGCGCGTGAAGAGGTCGAATGCGACGCGGTCGCCATGTCGGGCGGCTGGTCTCCGGTCGTTCACATGTGGTCGCATTGCGGCGGTAAGCTGATCTGGGACGAGGCGCAGGCGCATTTCCGTCCTGACCCGTCGCGACCTCCGCTTGGTGCTGATGGCGAAGGGTTCGTGCTGGCCGCGGGCTCGTCGAATGGTCCGCTGGCGCTGGGCGATGTTCTGACCGACGCTGATGCGGCGGGTAAAGCAGCGGCCAAGGCGGCCGGGTTCACAGCGAAGCGCACCAAGGCCCCGGTCGGTGAGACCACGGCTGAGGCTCCGATGGCGGCGGTCTGGCTGATGCCGGCGAATGCCGAGATCGGGCTGCGGATGAAATCCTGGCTGGATTTCCAGAACGACGTCAAAGTATCCGACGTTCAGCTGGCGGCGCGCGAAGGTTACGAAAGCGTCGAACACACCAAGCGTTACACCACGCTGGGCATGGCGACCGACCAAGGTAAGTTGAGCAACATCAATGGCTTGGCGATCCTTGCTGATGCCCTGGATTCAGAGATTCCGAAGGTCGGCACCACCACCTTCCGCCCGCCTTATACGCCCATCTCGCTGGCGTCGATCGGCGGTGAGGCACGCGGTGAGGTGTTCCAGCCGATCCGTCAAACCCCGATGCACAACTGGCACGACAAGAACGGCGCTGATTGGGAGCCGGTCGGCCATTGGCGTCGGACCTATGCCTATGTCCGTCCCGGTGAATCCGTGCATGACGCGGTCAATCGCGAGGTGAAGAACACCCGTGAAAACCTCGGCCTGCTGGACGCCTCGACCCTGGGTAAGCTGATCGTCAAGGGCCCCGACGCGGGCAAGTTCCTGGACATGCTGTACACCAACATGATGTCCACGCTGAAGATCGGCAAATGCCGTTATGGCCTGATGTGTTCAGAGAACGGCTTCCTGATCGACGACGGTGTTGTCGCGCGGATCGACGAAGATACATGGCTGTGCCACACCACCACCGGCGGTGCCGAGCGTATCCATGGTCACATGGAAGAATGGCTGCAGACCGAGTGGTGGGACTGGAAAGTCTATGTCGCGAACGTCACCGAGCAATACGCGCAGGTTGCTGTTGTTGGCCCCAACGCCCGCAAGGTGCTGGAGAAGTTGAACGCCCAAGCAGGCGGCGGCATGGATGTCTCGAAAGAAGCGCTGCCTTTCATGGAATGGCGTGACGGCAAGATCGGCGCGTTCGATGCGCGGGCCTACCGCATCTCGTTCTCGGGTGAACTGTCCTATGAAATCGCGGTTCCCGCGTCTCAGGGTCAGGCGTTCTGGGATGCTCTGGTCGACGCGGGCAAAGAGTTCGGCGTGATGCCTTACGGCACCGAATGTCTGCACATCCTGCGGGCCGAAAAGGGCTTTATCATGATCGGGGACGAGACAGACGGCACCGTGATCCCGCAAGATCTGGGGCTACACTGGGCGCTGTCGAAAAAGAAAGAGGACTATCTGGGCAAGCGCGCCCACACGCGCAGCCATATGGCCGATCCGGACCGTTGGAAACTGGTCGGACTTGAGACTGTGGATGGTTCTGTCCTTCCCGATGGTGCCTATGCGGTGGGCGAGGGCGTCAATGCCAACGGGCAGCGCAACATGATCGGGCGCGTCACCTCGACCTATTACTCGGCCAATCTGGGCAAGGGCATCGCCATGGGCCTGATCAAGCACGGTCCTGACCGGATGGGCGAGATTGTCGAGTTCCCGGGCACCGACGGCAAAACCTACAAAGCCAAGATCGTCGATCAGATCTTCTACGACAAGGACGGGGAGAAGCAGAATGTCTGAACCCATCAGCGCACTGAACCACGCCAGTTATGACGGCATCGCCAAGGTAACGGAATGCGGCTTGCAGGGAATGATCACCCTGCGCGGCGATCTGTCGGACAAGGTACTGGCCAAGGCCGTCAAGGACGCTACCGGGCAGAAAGTGCCCGGTCAGCGCGAGGCAAGCGTCAATGGGGATACCGGCGTGTGCTGGATGTCTCCGGACGAATTGCTGGTGCTGGTGCCCTATGCAGCGGTGAACGCCAAACTGGCGCAGATGACTGAAACGCTTAGCGGCACACATGCGCTGGCCGTGAACGTCTCGGATGCCAGGGCGGTGTTCTGCGTTTCGGGATCTTCTGCGCGTGAGGTAATGGGCAAGCTGGCTCCGGTTGATTTGTCGGCAGATACCTTCCAGCCCGGCCAGATCCGCCGCTCGCGTTTGGCGCAGGTTGCGGGTGCGTTCTGGATGGACGACGCCGAGACCTTCCGCGTGGTTTGCTTCCGATCAGTTGCAGACTACGCGTTCAAACTGCTTAAGGTTGCGGCGCAACCGGGCAGTGAGGTTGGTGTTTACTAAGCATTTTTAAATGCTTGATTTTTGGGCTGCCGGGGAACCTGGCGGCCCTTTTTGTTGCTGCGACAGCACAGTTGTGATTGATTGGATAGGCTTAGTTCGTGACGTAAGAATGGATTTCCTTCAAGCGACACGCATTGTTGGAGTGTTGGCTGATATTTTCACGTATGACGTGTGGAGTGCCGATAGTGTTCAACAGTGCTGCTAGGGTAAACGGAATTAATGATTTCACTAAGAATGACTGCGGTTTGTGCCGCATTCATCGTCTCGCCAGCAGTGGTTTTGGCTGAGACATATAAAGAAACTTTGGAGTGCACATTCGGCAAAGGCCTGGCGAATCGTCCGACACCTGAGAAAGTGGTGTTTTCAGTGGACGAATTCGGGCGTTCTGCTCTGCCGCATGAGCTCGAGATTCCGGGCATCGTAACTGACACAGGGTCGGGCCGAATCCGACTAGATTCTCCGATCAAATTGTCGATCGCGTCGGTCGGTCAGACCTATTTGTATGCGGCCACGGGAAGAACGTATGCAGGTAATGAATCGCGTATTGATGCAATCGATCTGAGGGATCAGGAGTTCTCGATTGCTTTGGATTGCAGAACGATGAAAGCGATTACAAAGTCTTCCACTGTATCCGCATATGCGGCGCGCGACGGTTTTGCAAAAGGACGTTGCAAAGCTATTGGAACCCCCAAATCCTGATTTAGGAGACTAGGATTTTGAAACAGTTTTTGTATTCGATCGCGGCTGTCATGTGTACGGTGTCTGCTCAGGCGGGCATCGTGAATTATGAGTGCGAGTTACACAGCTTGGAAGCGCAAGGATGGATTCCTCCGGTTGTTTTGCTGAGTGTCGATGCTGACAATAAACGCGCGCGGGCGTTCGATGGCGCAATCCGCTCTGCCAATGAGCTTGCGCGGGTTGATGAAAACACACCAGCAAATGCCAAGTTCAAACTCACGCGAAAAGGCGAATACCGATTGTCATGGCGCCTTACACTGTCCTCAAACTCTACGCGCCAATACCGTGTGTCGTATACTGCGACAGTCGACCCCGAGACGAACAAGTTAAAGATGTCGGCAAGTTTCCCGCAGGCCAATTTGGGAAACCGACCCAGTGGAATTGGGCGCTGCCAACCGATATCCGCGCCTACCTTGTTTTAGATCTACAAGCGGCTGGGAAAAAGCTTAAGCGCTGAAGACAAACGACTGAAAACCGTTCAACGACGTTGGCGCAGTCAGGGCTTGCTCCCCGACCTCTTCGCCGTTGGCATTGCGGCAAGATGGGTAAAACGACAACAAATCCGCCAGTTTGGCCATTCGATCCTGACGTTGCGCCTCGGGCAAAAGCGGCGCGTGGGTAGAAAGATAAAGCGCGGGGCGGGTCACTTTTAGAAACGGAATAAGGCTGGGCAGAACCATGTATTCTGCCCCCTCGATATCCATTTTAACGAGCGACACACTGGACAGATCGGTCGCAGCTTCGAACTGATCCCAGGCAATGGTCAGCGCATCACTGCCATGAGCCGCGTCATGCAAAAGGGAACTGGTGGAATCACCGGGCTCTCCCCTTACCGAGGCCATACGTGCAACGCCGAACCGATCCGACAGGGCTACGCCAAAGGCCGAGACGTTGCGGACGTTGTTCAAATCCATGTTCCAGGCCAGGTACCGGTAAGCTGTGGGGTCAGGCTCAAAGCACCATACATGTCGCGCGCGCCGCGCGCCGTAAAGAACGGTGGGGCCGATCCATGCACCTATATCCAAATAATCGCTTTCGGGTTTCAGATGAGCATCCAACACGGCAAAAGTCTCGGGCTCCCACAAGCCAGCAGTGGCCTTGCGCCAGAATTTCGAATGGTAGGGGTCCAGCCGAAACCGTTCTCCATTCAGACTGCCTGCATAGTATCCGCGGGCGCGGTAAAACATCTTGCGCGCCTGTGTCAGCATCGCGGACCTCCGGGTTTTCTTGTCTCTGCCCTTGACCTATGGCCGTTGCCAAAGCATTTAACCTTTGGAACCGCAACAATCATTTCAACAGGGGGCCGAGATGGCTTTTGAACTTCCTGATCTTCCTTATGCACATGACGCGCTGGCAGCCAAGGGCATGTCCGCGGAAACATTGGAATATCACCACGACCTGCACCACAAGGCCTATGTCGACAACGGCAACAAGCTGATCGCCGGAACCGAATGGGACGGCAAGTCGATGGAAGAGATCATCGTGGGCACCTATGACGCAAATGCTGTCGCCCAGAATGGTATCTTCAACAACATCAGCCAGTTGTGGAACCACAACCAGTTCTGGGAGATGATGGGCCCCGGCGATAACGCCATGCCCGGTGAGTTGGAGAAGGCTCTGGTCGAAAGCTTTGGTTCGGTTGACGAATTCAAGTCGCAGTTCAGCGCTGCAGGTGCTGGCCAGTTCGGCTCGGGCTGGGCGTGGTTGGTCAAGAACGCAGACGGCTCGCTGGCTGTCACCAAGACCGAAAACGGCGTGAACCCGTTGTGCTTTGGTCAGACCGCGTTGCTGGGTTGCGATGTGTGGGAGCATTCCTACTACATCGACTTCCGCAACAAGCGTCCGGCCTACCTGACCAACTTCCTAGACAATCTGGTCAACTGGGAAAACGTCGCCTCGCGGATGTGATCGGCTGACGGGTAGTACGTTTTTGAGGGCCTGCTTGCGTAAGTGAGCAGGCCTTTTTCTTTTGAAATTAACGGTTGCTGCAGGAGGTTGAGGAATCGGCAGCATTCTTCATTTCTATGACCACTTTGAGCCCAAAGGAGACGTTTGGATCAAGCGCAGCGAATGACTGCATCAATGGTGGTTCACGCGACTTTCCACACTAGGCAAAGACGAAATCATCAGCACTTACACCGACGACTCCTAGAAGTGTAATTTCGTTCAAGTCCAAAGCGGTGCCATCGAGGTCGATGATGGTATTACCGTTTATCTCTTGAATATCCAACGACAAGAACTCT
Source organism: Ruegeria sp. HU-ET01832 (assembly GCF_040371315.1). Lineage (NCBI taxonomy): Bacteria > Pseudomonadati > Pseudomonadota > Alphaproteobacteria > Rhodobacterales > Roseobacteraceae > Ruegeria > Ruegeria sp. HU-ET01832. The sequence goes on along the minus strand of NZ_BAABWL010000001.1, from coordinate 586,990 downwards.
GTCTCGGCAATACCATACCCGGAAATATCCAGCTTATCTTTTCCCACCTCAAAGTCATGGATGGTATCTAGCCCACTGTCCGGTTCAAAAACGAAACTGTCGGCTCCTCCTTGGGCCTCTTCAAAGAGAGAACCATCTCCCCAGAGGTCGTCGTTTCCAGTTCCTCCGACAATGATATCGTTACCTCCGACAGTGTCGCCGTATAGGTTCGGAGCGTCGCCTACGATCAGGTCGTCGTCTGCTCCGCCGTTCAAAACATCGTCGGAGTTCTGGCCGAAGCCAACTGCCCAATCCGTATCTCCGAACAAGTAGTCGTCACCGTCATCGCCCGAGATCGTATCATTCCCATACAGTCCGACGACCACATCGTTACCGTCACCCATTTCGGCGACATCGTCCAAGTCAGTGAGAATAACATCCTCACTGACATCGCTGCCAACAACATGAACCGGAGCCTGTTTTCCTTTGGCGGAATAAAAATCGAAGTGAGGAACATTCTCCTCGTCAGTATAAAGGTGATCTATAAATCTATCGAAGTTCTTTTTGGACGCAAGCACGTCTAAGTAAATTACAGAGCTTTCGCTATCGTTTTTCGGTGGTTTTCGCGGCATTATCTCCCCCCCCGGAAATAGTAAGGACTTGCTTCTGCCTGTTCTGCCGTCGGCTCACGGTACAGCATCGGTTTGACTACGTCTACCGCCATTGATTTCGGTCGACCCGAGCTTGAGGGTTTCGTGTCCCCGTCAAAGTTCAGATTTAGCAAGTGGAATTTTGAGAGCGTGGGCTAAAGGCTTTCCTCGAATGGCACCAATGTCCGCCAACCGGACAATCATTCGGGTAAGGCGTGCTGCGGTGCGGCCAACGGCAGCTTTGTCTCGCAGGGCAGAAATTGAATTGGTTGTACTTTGCGGCACACTTTGATTGCCGGTTCGCATATTAGCATCTTCATCCGCTTCTGGTTCGGTAGCGTACCCATCGGTAGTTTCCCGCCGATAAATTCGAATTAATCTGAATGAGTATTGTACGGGCCTCGGTCGTCCCTAGCTATATTAGGCGGAGGGAGAGAGCCGCCAATCTACTAAAAAAGCTCAAGCAGCGCGCTGAAAAACCGTTGGCGCGCAAAGGGATACCTATGTCCGTTGAACAAGGGATGGTCACATAAAACCACAACAGGAGATCACGATGGTCGCACTTTCACAGGGAACTTGGATTGTCATTGCTGACGGCGAAAAAGCACTGTTCATGGAGAACATTACGGACGCGGAAGACCCGAATTTGATGATTGTTTCCGTCGAAGAGACCGACGGGCCGGCAGGCCGACCATCGGATCGGGCAGGGCGGCGCGCTGATGCTGGTCCGAACCAGAAATCCGCGGTTGAAGAACCCAAGTGGAAAGCGCAGGCAAAGTCTCTGTTCGTGCAAGACGTTGCTAACCTGTTGAACCGAAAGGGGTTGAAGGGAGCGTATAAACGGCTTGTCCTGGTCGCCAGCCCTCATGTCCTGGGCCTTTTGCGTCGGCGTCTGCACAGCGAAGTGCTGGGCAAGGTCGTGGCCGAAGTTGACAAGACTTTGACCAACCACCCACTCCATAAGGTCGAGCAGGTTTTGATTAACCGTTTGAAGCCTGCAACTTAGACTAAATTCCGAAAGCAGGCGACACGCTCGCCTGCTTATCCCCTGGAGGCGGCCAACAGTGTCCGCAGATTTGCCATGGCCGTTTCCGGCCCGTCGACCCACGTAATGAAATCGCCCAGCGAAGCGTCGGCAAAGCCCTGACCAATGACCTGCTGCACTAGATCGTGCAGGGCGTCCCAATACCCGTCCACGTTCATCACCAGAATGGGTTTGTCGTGCAGGCCCAACTGGCGCCATGTCAACGCTTCGAACAGCTCGTCCAGCGATCCGGGGCCGCCGGGAAGGACGACAACCGCATCCGCGTTCATGATCATGACCTTCTTACGCTCGTGCATCGTTTCGGTGATCACAAAACGGGTCAGGTCGGTCTTGCCAACCTCGCGCTGCAACAGGTGAACTGGGATGACGCCGAACGTGTCGCCTCCTGCGTCTTGTGTGGCGCGGGCGACCTCTCCCATCAGCCCCACATCTCCGGCGCCGTAGACCAGACGCCAGCCTTCTTTGGCAAGGTGCTGCCCGAATGTGCGCGCAGCCTGTGCATAGGCCGAATTAACACCATTGCGTGACCCGCAATACACACAGACGGATTTCTGGGTCATTATATAGGCTCTCCGGGGTTGTAACTGCGGTTTTGACCCCTGATAGCGGGATTGATAGATTGGCTCAACCGTCACGCAGAATGTGTGGAAGTCAAAGCATTTGCGCTGCGGAGTGAAAGGAAAAAAATGGACGCCAAGTCGGGAAGCGAAAGCACCGGTCCTGTCACCTGGGGGGTGATCATCGGGATACTGGTTCTGGTCGGGGCCACGGGGGCCTATATGTCCGGGGTGTTTGACCAAGAGCCCGAAGGGTCGGGCGCTCAAACGGATGTAGTCGATCAGCCGGTTCAAGACACCGCAACAGAGCAAAGCGCGGCCGTGTCCGAGGGTGAAGGCAGCAAACCAAGCCCTTCGGAAAACACAGAAGCGGAAGAGACCGAGACTCCCGCAGAGCCGAAAGCCGAAACGGCCCAAGCAGAAACTGAAGCGGCGCCCGAATTGTCACCGCCGACTCTTGATCAGATTTTCGTTGAACCGGACGGGAACGCGGTTCTGTCCGGCTCGGCTGAGCCAGGTGCTTTGGTGCGCGTCCTGCTGGATGGGGAAACTCTGCACAGCTTTACGGTCGACGGCAGCGGCCAGTTTGCCGTATTCGTCACGATCCCGTTCGCCAACACCGCGCGGGGGCTTGTGTTGGAGACAGACAGAGGCGATCAGCCGGTCCGGTCGGATGACTACTTGATCGCCGCCTTGCCCGAGCCCAAGGTCGAAATTGCGGCGGCTGAACCCGCTGAAGACGCGCCAGCAACGCCCGAATCGCAGGAATCCTCTTCGGCAGGTGCTGAAACCGCGCAGACCGAGACGTCAGCGCCCGAGGATGATCAGGTCGCGAGCGCCAGTCAGCAGTCCGACGATGAACAGAACGAGACGAGCGCCCCGACACAGGGCGGCGAACAGCTTGACACCGCGCAAGCGGAAACCGCTCCGACCGCGGATGCTGTGCCTGACGCTCCGGAAGAGCCTGTGCAGGAAGAAACCCAAAATCAACAGGTTGCGATACTGCGTTCGGGTGAAGACGGGGTTGAGCTGGTGCAACCTGCGTCTCCGCAGGACAACGCATCGGATCAGGTTGCACTGGACACTATCGGGTATTCTGACGCCGGTGATGTCGAGTTGACGGGCCGCGTACCTGACGGTTCGGTGGTGCGCCTTTACTTGAACAACCGATTGGTTGCGGATTTGCCGCCAACCGATGACGGTAAGTGGCGCAGCGAGCTTGAGGGGGTCGACCCCGGTGTTTACACCCTGCGGGTGGATGAGGTCGGTACGGACGGAACCGTCGTCAGCCGTCTTGAGACGCCCTTCAAACGCGAACCGCTAGAGGTTCTGCGTGCTGCTGATACCGCCAATGGGTCTGCCGCACCCGATGCGCCGGTCATCCGTTCGGTCACTGTTCAAGAGGGCGACACGTTGTGGGCAATCTCGCGTGATCGCTATGGGGATGGGCTTTTGTTTGTGCGTGTGTTCGAAGCCAACCGCAATGCGATCCGTGATCCTGATCTGATCTATCCAGGGCAGGTCTTCACCATTCCCGAGTAATCCTGTACCTCTGACCCTCTTGGGTCAGGGGCCAATCTCTGACCGCAGTTTTGGTACGTGATGAGACGAGCAGCCCATATGCATTCTGAAGACATGCCCAAGGTCGACGAACGCCGTTCCGGCTGGCGAACGATCCGCAAGGTCGCGCCCTATCTATGGCCCGAGGATGAGCCATGGGTGAAACGACGTGTCGTTATCGCCATGAGTATGTTGGTTATCGCCAAGCTGATCGCTGTCTACACGCCCATCCTTTACAAGGGCGCGGTTGACAGCCTTGCCGCCGAGGGGGTGCCTCCGCTTGCACTCGGAGCCGTTGGGCTGACGGTCGCTTACGGTGTTGCGCGGATGATGACGGTGGGGTTCCAGCAGTTGCGAGATGCGGCGTTTGCACCTGTCGGTCAGCGGGCATTGCGGGCCTTGGCGCTTGAGACCTTTCAGCACATACACCAATTGTCGATGCGCTATCACGTGACCCGCCGTACCGGTGGCCTTAGCCGGATCATCGAGCGTGGCGTCAAGGGGGTCGATTTTCTGCTGCGATTCCTGTTGTTCTCTATCGGGCCTTTGATCCTTGAGCTGCTATTGGTTGCGATCATCCTGATGTGGTTGTTCGACGTGTGGTATCTGGTTGTGGTCGCGGTCACCATCGCGCTTTACATCTGGTTCACTTTTGCGGTGACTGAATGGCGCGTAAAATTGCGCCGTGAGATGAACGATCAGGACACCGAAGCCAACCAACGCGCCATCGATAGTCTGCTGAATTTTGAAACCGTCAAGTATTTCAATGCGGAAGAACGCGAAGCTGAACGCTATGACGTGTCGATGAAGGCTTACGCTGGGGCCGCGCTCAAAACGGCGTACTCATTGGCTTTCCTGAATTTCGGGCAGTCCTTCCTGATTACCTGTGGGTTGATCGGGGTCATGGTGCTGGCCGCGCTAGGCGTGCAAGCGGGTACATTAACCGTGGGCGATTTCGTGATGGTGAATGCCTACATGATCCAGATTACAGTGCCTTTGAACTTTCTGGGAACGGTCTATCGTGAGATCCGGCAGGCTCTGGTTGATATGGGGCAGATGTTCGATCTGTTAGAGCAGCCGGCCGAGGTAACGGATAAGCCCAATGCGCCCGCGCTGGATGTGACTGGCGGCGAGGTGACGCTGCAGGATGTCCGGTTCGGGTATGATCCTGACCGTGAAATCCTGAAGGGCGTGTCGTTGACCGTTCCTGCGGGGCAGACTGTGGCAATCGTGGGGGCAACAGGGTCGGGTAAATCCACAATAGGGCGTCTGCTGTTTCGGTTCTATGATGTGACCGGCGGGGCATTGAAAATCGACGGGCAGGACGTACGGGACGTGTCTCAAACCAGCCTGCATTCGGCCATTGGAGTTGTCCCGCAGGATACCGTATTGTTCAACGATACGATCCGCTACAACATCGCGTACGGCCGCAATGGTGCCACACAAGAGGATGTCGAAGCCGCCGCAAGAGCGGCGCAAATCCACGACTTTATCGTTACTTTGCCCGAAGGGTATGACACTAAGGTTGGGGAACGTGGGCTGAAACTGTCAGGCGGGGAAAAGCAGCGGGTTGGGATCGCGCGCACGTTGCTCAAGAACCCTCCGATCCTCTTGCTGGACGAAGCGACCTCGGCGCTGGATACCGACACTGAGCAAGAGATCAAGGACGCGTTGGCCCAAGCTGGCAAAGGACGCACGGTGCTAACCATTGCCCATCGTCTTAGCACAATCGCCGAGGCCGATCGTATTGTTGTGTTAGAACGTGGCGAGATCATCGAACAAGGCACTCATGACGAATTGCTGCAGCGTGAAGGGCGGTACGCGCAATTGTGGAACCGGCAGCAATCGGATGCGCAAGCAGCGTAATCTTGTGCTAGACTTCGGGATATTCTCCGGAGGTGTTGGAATGCGTCAGTTTTCGTGGATATCCTTTGTTTGCGTGGCGACGCTGACATGCAGTGCAGCTTGGGCCGGAGATGACCCGATCATAGGCGTCTGGAAGACCGAGCCGGATCGCAAGAACCTGACGTCGCACATCAAGATCACCGCGTGTGGCGATGCGTTTTGCGGGCAAATCCTGTCGGCGTATGACGCGTCGGGCAAAGAGGTTCAGACGCCCAACATCGGTAAGAAACTGTTTTGGGATGTGACCAGCGAAGGCAATGGCAAATACGGAGGGGGCGAATTCTGGGTTCCCCTGATTGACGTGGATGCCGTGCCGCAGATGACGCTTGAGGGCGATACTTTGCGGGTGAAGGGCTGCGAGCATCATATCTGCGCTCATCAATCCTGGACGCGCCTGTAAAGAAGCGGGGCCGGCACTGCCGACCCCGATGTATTACTCAGCGGCCCTAAGAGGTGACCCTGGTGGAGTGTCCTTGCGCGGGTCTTCGGGTTTGTCGTCCCAGATCACTTCGGCCGATTGTGCTTCAAGTGCAGCCTTATCGGTCTCCATGTCTTTGGCGACCTGGCTGGACTGACCGCTGGACGCACGGACCACAAGTTTCGCAAGCAACACTGCATAGGTCGAAACCCAGACGCGCAGGGCAAGGAATGATGGCGTGACGATCAGGGTCAGGATGGTGGCAATTCCCAAACCAAAGACCACGGCTGTTGCAAGTTGCTTCCACCACAGCGCAGTCGGGCTGTCGATGGAATAACCACCGTTGATAAAGTCCAGCGACAGGCCGAACATCATCGGGGTCAGACCTGCCATAGTGGTCAGGGTGGTTAGCAGAACCGGACGAATACGGGCCTCGGCGGTGCGGATGATCGCCTCGATCCGAGGCATGTAGCGGCTGTATTCCTGATAGGTGTCGATCAGAACAATGTTGTTGTTCACCACGATCCCGGCCAAAGCTACGATCCCTGTCCCCGTCATGATGATCGAGAAGGGTTGCTGCATTACCATCATGCCCAGCAACACACCGGTGGTCGACAGCACCACCGCCAACAGCACCAGAACCGAGTTGTAGAAGCTGTTGAATTGCGCCAACAGGATCACAAACATCAACCCCAGCGCACCCAAGAATGCATTGGCAAGGAAAGCCCCGGATTCGGCCTGTTCCTCTTGGTCGCCGGTCCATTCCCAAGAGATCGCCGGACCAAAGGGGTTCGTGTCCAGCCACTCTGTCAGCACTGCAATGCGTTCGTTGGGGTTCACCGGCGAGATCGACGCAGACCCTTCGTCGATCAACGCCTGAAGGGCGCCCACGTTTTCAGACCCGGTCAGCAACACAACATCGTACTCGACGCCGTTGGTGCCAGTCAGGCTTAGATCGGTTGCAGTCGTGTCTGCAGCGACCTGTCGCAGCACGGCCAACCTTGTGGAGGTGCCGTCAGCGGCCTGAGTTGTAACCTTGCTGAGGCCCGGTTCCACATCCGCCTTCACATCGAAGTATCGCTGCTGGTCGACACGGTTGATCTCGGCCAGTTTTGCAACCGGCTGGCGGGTGACAAAGTTGGAAAGCGGGACCAGTCCGTCGGCTGTCCGGACTTTCAGAGTATCCAGCGTCGACAAGACGCGATCTTCATCGGGCAGGCGGACACGGATCTCGATCTCTTCATCGACCGTTTCGGGGCGCATTTCCCCCAGCAAAAGGCCGCGCGTGACCAGTTGCACCATCGCCCCTACGGTCGCTACATCTGCGCCAAACCGGCCCGCTTTTGCGACGTCGACGTCAATCTGCCAGTCGATACCCGGCAGCGGGAGGGTGTCCTCGATCTTGATCAGGCCGGGAGTTCTATCGAACACCGCCCGTGCGGCAGTCGTGGCGGCTGTCAGCTGCTCTCGGTTGTCGCCCTTGAGGCGCAGGTGCACCGGTTTGGCTGAAGCCGGGCCTTGTTCCAAGGGCAGGATCTCAACCACGATTCCTGGCAACGTCGCCAGTTCCGCGTTCAACTGATCCAGAACGAAGTCACCGTCATACTCCGGAGCGATCGTCTGGCGGTCCAAAAGGCCAAAGAGGATCGGCTCGGACAGGGTAGGGCGGTCCTCCCACGGGATGATCTCGAACTGTACGCGACCGATCGTGTCGGCCGGTGCCTGTGCGCCACCGTTGTTCTGGTTCAGCCCCCCTTCACCCGCAAACGAAAACACATTGATGACCGCAGGATGGGCACCAATGATTTGCTCGGCAGCCAGCACCATCTCGTCTTTTTCCGCCAACGAGATATTGCCCCGCGCGCGGACATAGGCCGTGGCCTGTTCCGGCTCGCTTTCGACAAAGAACTCGACCCCGCGGTTGTTATTGCCGTAGGCGAACATGACCGCCATTACCAGAATTGCAACGACGACAATGGAAACGACCGGCATGATCGGGTTGCCAACCAGGAATTTGATGACATGCCCGAACGGAGTGTGTTCGCGCGCAGTATGCACATGCGGATCCGGAGCGCGCTCGATCTTGATCGCGCTCAGAGTGATCGACCCAGCAAAAGCTCCGAGGATGAACAGAACCGCGCCCAGCAAAAGGCCACCCGCAGGGATCAGGAAGGCTGGGTTCAACATTTGCATCGCGCCCAGGAACATCAGCAGAAGGGCGGGCGGCACCATCAGGGCGCGCATGTTCCATGAGAACCGCGCACGTAGCCAGTGCGAGGCGCGGTCAAACATACGGCTCAGACGGCCCGAAACACCGCCCATGACCGGCAGGTAGATTAGGGCAACGATCAACGAGGCTGACAGAACAAAGATCAGGGTGACCGGAAGCATGCCCATGAACTCACCCGGTACACCGGGCCAGAACAGCATGGGCAGAAACGCGCACAGCGTTGTCGCGGTCGAGGACACGATGGGCCAGAACATCCGCTGGGCGGCTTCGACATAGGCGTGCATTGGCCCGACGCCGTCCTTGATGCGTTTGTCAGCATATTCCACGACAACGATCGCGCCGTCGACCAGCATGCCCACCGCAAGGATCAGACCAAACATAACGATGTTTGAGATGCTGACACCCATGACTGCAAGAAAGGCGAAACACAAAAGGAACGAGGTCGGAATGGCGAACCCGACCAGCAGGGCTGCACGTGTACCCAATGCGGCCAACACCACAATCATAACCAGTGCAATCGCCGTCAGGACCGAGCCTTCGAGCTGGCTAACCATTGATCCGACGATGCGACTTTGGTCGTTCGATGTGCCAAGCTGGATCGCGGCCTGCATTTCGGGCGGCCATTTGGTGCGAGCCTCGGCAATGGTCTTTTTGACGTCTTCAACCGTGTCGATCAGGTTGAAGCCCTTGCGCTTGACCACCTGCAAGGCGACGGTGGATTCGCTGTTGAACCGGGCAGTGCCTTCGCGATCCTCGAACGTATAATTGATCTGCGCCAGCTCTCCCATCGTGACGACGCGGTCACCGTTCACCTTGACCGGCAGGTCATACACGTCCTGAGCCGTTTTGAACGATGAAGGAATCTTGACCGAGAAGGTACCTTGTTCGGTTTCGACCTCACCGGCTGCAATCAGTTGGTTGTTGTTCTGGACGACGTTGATCAATTCAGCGGCCGTGACGTCATAAGCTTCAAGCCGCAACGGGTCGATGATGACCTCAAGCAGTTCGTCCCGGTTGCCCGCAATGCCGGCTTCCAGAACCGAGTCCATGGCCTCAAGATCGTCCTGCAAATCTTTGGCAACGCGCGCCATCGTGCGTTCGGGGACTGCTCCGGTCAGGTTGACGATCACGATCGGGAATTCGGAAAAGTTGATCTCGGTTAGGGAGTACTGTTCGGCCCCGTCCGGAAACTCGGCCTGAGCGCTGTTCATCGCGTCGCGCACATCGGCCATGATGGCTGTCTTGTCCCAGCCAAAGTCGAACTCGAGCGCGACCCCGGCATAGCTTTCTGCCGCCGTCGAGGTCATCTCTTTCAAGCCGTCCAGGTCGGCCAGTTCGGTCTCCATCGGTTTGACCAGAAGGTTCTCAGAGTCTTCGGCCGAGATCCCTGGAAACTGAACCGAAACGAACAGGGCAGGGATTTCGATGTCCGGCTCGCCTTCCTTGGGCAGGCCAACATACGCAAAACCACCGATCACCAGCGAAATCGCGATAAAGGCGAGGACCATGCGGGCCCGGCCAGCGGCCCAACTGACGATACCGGTCATTCGGAGGGTTCCTTGTATGTAGGCTCAACCGTCACACCGCTGGTTACGAATTCCTGACCAACAACAATCACGTCAACGGTTTCGGGTAGCCCACCCAACCATACGCCCTCTGACGAGTCGCGCAGCAGACTGACAGGCTTGAAGTCGACCACGTTGCCACTGCCGATCGTTCGTATGCCCACTTTTCCTTCGTGGTTCAGGGTCAGGGCCGATTGCGGCAGCAGATGGGCTTTGGCGCCTTCCGCGGCAATGCGGATATCCGCAGTCTGACCGTCGCGGATCGAAAGATCGGGGTTGGGAACGGTAACTTCAACTTCGAAGGTTCGCGTGGTTTCGTCGGCCGATCGGCTCAGAAATGTGACGCGACCGGCGACCTGCAGCCCGGTCACCAATGTTGCCGAGGCCTCGGACCCGACAATCACACGGTTGACCTCGGCTTCGGGGACAAAGCCAACCAGCTTGATCGGGTCCAGCTGGATCACGGTCGCACACAAAGACCCCGGTTGCATGAGACTACCCAGTTCAGCCGTATCGCTTTCCAGCAGACCGTCAAAAGGTGCCTCAATGGTCTGACGATCAATTTCGCGCCGCGCGGCTTCGACTTCGGCGATGGCGGCTTCAATGCCTGCGCGTGTCGCCTCAAGCCCAGCCTCGGCGGTCTTGATCCCTGCCTCGGCTGTGCGCATGGCCGCCTGGCTTGAAATTTTGCGTGTTTCCGAGCCGAACCCGGTTTCAGACAGGCGCTCGGCGGCGGTCAGATTGATCTCGGCCTCTGCGACCAGGGCGTGCGCCTCTTCCAGACGGGCTTCGGCTTCGGGGATACGGCTTTCGGCCTCTAGCTTGCCCGCCATGGCCTCGGCCAGGCTGGCTGGACGCGTGCCCGGATCAAGTTCACACAGCAAGTCGCCGGCTTTCACAAAGCTGCCTTTGCGTTTGGGATCTGAGATCACGGTCGAGGTTGTTTCGGCCAGAACTTCGACCTGCCGGTTGGCTTTCGTCTGCCCACGCAGCAGAACAGCACTGTCGATTTCGCGTGCGGATGACCTAACGGCAACAACACCGACGACGGCCTGAGAAGCCCCCGAAACAGCCTCACCTTGTGCGTCAGAAGCGACATTTTCGTCGGCTTCCGCACGGCCAGCCAAAGCGAAAAGGGCGTCGCGTTCGAAGACTAGCAGAAACAGCGCGACGACAACGAGCAAGGCATTTACCAGTGAAATCAAACGCATGTAGAATTTCTCCCAGAATTCTTCGCCAAGATTTCTTCGGCGCTCAGGCATAAATGTGGGCCTGATTATGTATCTTTTCTACGCTGAACTGAATAGTTTGGTTCACATTTTTGCGCAACCCTGACGGGATAGGGTGAAAATGTGCGAATTCCGGCCCTTGGCTTGGCAAGGGTGCCGGGGTATGACATGGCGCCATACACCACTGACACAGCCCGGAGGGCAGGGATGAGCGACGTCGACAGTTTTATTGATGAGGTGACCGAAGAGGTGCGCCGAGACCGCCTTTACCTGCTGTTGCGCCGGTGGGGGTGGATTGGTGTCCTGCTTGTGGTTCTTATCGTCGGCGGTGCCGCGTTCAACGAAATCCGCAAATCGCGGGCAACTTCGCAGGCTCAGGAATTAGGCGACGCGATTCTTGCGGCGCTGGCCAAGAACGACTCGGGTGAACGCGCGACTGATCTTGCAGCAGTCGAGAGTGCCTCGCCGGGTGGTGACGCTGTTCTAAACATGCTGCTGTCCGCATCACAGGTTGAAGCCGGATCCGAGCAGGATGCAGTGGATAGCCTGAACACGATTGCGGTTCAGGGGGACCTGCCAGAAATCTACCGTGCGATTGCCGCTTTCAAAGCGCTGCTGTTGCAAAGCGATACGATGCCCGCAGCAGACCGCCGCCAACAATTCGAAGCGCTGGCTGCGCCCGGTGCACCGCTGCGGTTGCTGGCTGAAGAACAACTGGCGCTGATAGACGTCGCTGAGGGTAACACCGATGCGGCTATCGAACGGTTGCAGACATTGCGTCAGGATGCCGAGATCGGTGCTGACCTGCAGCAGCGCGCTGCGCAACTGATTGTGGCCCTTGGGGGCGTACCGGAACCCTTGGTAGCCCGTCAGGGCTGAACTGCGGCGCAAACAACACTGACAGACGAGTTCGGATCATCATGGTAACAAGTCTCTTTTCTCGGGTTGGAGTGTCGGTCGCATTGGCTTCTGTCACGCTTTTGGCGGCATGTGAGGAACCTCAGGTCATCCTTCCCGGCGTCCGCGAGGATATTCGTCCAGCTTCGGACAATGAAGCAGTCGAGACACGCGGATCGAAACCGATCAACCTGCCGGCACAACAGGCCAACGCCAATTGGTCGCAAAGTCCCGGCACTGTTGCCTATCGTACAACGCACCCGCAACTGCGCGCGACCCCTCAACGGGTTTGGTCGGCGTCGATTGGGAAAGGGGATTCGCGCAAACAACGGATCACAGCAGAACCCGTCGTCGCAGGCGGATTGATCTACACGCTTGATTCCGAGGCTAATGTGACCGCGACCTCGACCCAGGGTCAGAAAGCTTGGAGCACGAACCTTATTCCCGCAAATGATGGTGACGAGGACGCAACCGGCGGCGGAATGGCGTATGCGAAAGGGGTGCTTTACGTGTCGTCCGGGTTTGGCCGTCTGACAGCACTGGATGGCAAGACTGGGGCAATCCGCTGGCAAAAGCGCTTGAACGCGACAGGAAGTGGCGCGCCACTGGTCAACGATGGGCTGCTCTATCTGGTCGCAGGGGACGAAACAGGTTGGGCCGTGGATACCAGCAACGGACGCATTGCCTGGCAGATTCAAGGCACACCGAGCGTGGGCAATGTTCTGGGGGCTCCGGCCCCTGTGATCGCGCAGGATTTTGCGGTGTTTGCATTTGGATCCGGCGATGTGGCGGCCACTTTCCGCAAGGGCGGAATTCGTCGCTGGAATGCTTCGGTCGCTGGAGGGCGTCGTGGACGGGCGGCGGCCCAGATCGTGGATGTGACCGGAGGGCCGATGGTGGCCGGGGACACTATCTATATCGGTAACCATTCGGGCCGGACCGTGGCGTTCGAGATCGGATCGGGCGAGCGGAAATGGACCGCCGATGAAGGTGCAATTGACACTGTTTGGCCAGTTGGCGGAAGCCTGTTTCAGATCAGCGACCGCAGCCAGTTGGTGCGTCTGGACTCGTCCGATGGGTCGATCATCTGGGCGCAGGATCTGCCGGGTTTTGTCAAGGACAAGCCCAATCGCCGAGGACCGATCGTTGCGCATTATGGGCCCATTCTGGCTGGGGGGCGCATTGTTGTTGCCTCGAACGACGGTTTTGTACGGTTCTTCAATCCCGTCGACGGGACACTGTTAAACCGTGTGGAAGTACCTGGCGGGGCGACAACGGCGCCGGTTGTGGCGGGGCAGACGCTGTATGTCGTATCGACCAAAGGTGATCTACACGCTTTCCGTTGACGAAAAGATGCGCTAAAGGGCGCGTCTGAGTCTTGAAAGTTTGGTATCATGTCGCTGACCCTCGCCATCGTGGGACGCCCCAATGTGGGCAAATCCACCCTGTTCAATCGCCTTGTGGGCAAACGCTTGGCCCTGGTCGACGACCAGCCAGGCGTGACGCGAGACCTGCGCGAAGGCGAGGGGCGTCTGGCCGATCTGCGCTTTACCGTGATCGACACCGCTGGGCTTGAGGACGCGACCGATGACAGCTTGCAGGGCCGGATGCGCCGTCTGACCGAGCGTGCGGTGGACATGGCCGATGTCTGCCTTTTCATGATCGACGCACGCGTGGGCGTGACACCGACCGATGAGCTTTTCGCGGATATCCTGCGCAAACGTTCGAAACATGTGATCCTTGCGGCGAACAAGGCCGAAGGCTCGGCCGCCGATGCCGGTGTGCTTGAGGCTTATAATCTGGGTCTCGGTGAACCCGTCCGCCTGTCGGGTGAACACGGCGAGGGGATGACAGACCTTTATACCCAGTTGATGCCTCTGGCCGACGCGGCCGAAGAGCAGGCGCAGGATGAGGCACCGGAAACCGATATCGAACTGGATGAGGATGGTGAGGGCGAAACGCCTCTGATCACTGCGGCCAAGCCGTTGCAGGTGGCCGTAGTAGGTCGCCCGAATGCCGGAAAATCTACGTTGATCAATAAGATCATGGGCGAAGATCGTCTGCTGACTGGCCCCGAGGCCGGGATTACCCGCGACGCGATCAGCCTGCGTATTGACTGGGCTGACCCAGATGGCGATAGCACGCCGATGCGGATTTTCGACACGGCGGGTATGCGCAAAAAGGCAAAAGTGCAGGAAAAGCTGGAAAAGCTATCCGTCTCGGACGGCCTGCGCGCGGTGAAATTCGCCGAGGTCGTAGTGGTCCTGCTGGACGCGGCGATTCCGTTTGAACAGCAAGACCTTCGCATCGCCGATCTGGCAGAGCGTGAAGGCCGCGCGGTCGTGATCGCGGTGAACAAGTGGGATATCGAAGAGGACAAGCAAGAGAAACTGCGCGACCTCAAGGAATCCTTTGAACGTCTGCTGCCGCAGTTGCGCGGCGCGCCTCTGATCACCGTGTCTGCGAAAACAGGCCGGGGGCTGGAGCGCTTGCGCGCTGCCATCCTGCGGGCCCATGATGTGTGGAACCGCCGTGTACCGACTGCGGCGCTGAACCGGTGGCTGACCGCAATGCTGGAGCAGCACCCGCCGCCAGCGCCGCAAGGTCGCCGAATCAAACTGCGCTATATGACACAGGCCAAAACCCGCCCGCCGGGGTTTGTGGTGATGTGTTCGCACCCTGACAAGATGCCCGAAAGCTATAACCGCTATCTGGTCAATGGTCTGCGAGAGGATTTTGACATGCCCGGCACACCCATCCGCCTGACGCTGCGCGGGCAGGGTGACAAGAACCCCTACAAGGGGCGGCGCAAGAAAAACGCCGGTGCTTTAGCCAAGCATCTCAAAGGTCGCGCGTAACTGCGCCAATTTTCAGCATTTTCGGCGGTAGGGCGTGACATGCCGCGAACTGCGCGCTAGCATTCAAGCGCGTGCATCTGTTTTTGCACGCACGGGTTGCATGCGGAGATTCCGCACCTAATTTCAAATTGATATTGAACCGGGCCATCGTGAGGGGCGGGCTGGATGGATCTTAGGGAATACACACGACAATACGCAGTCCAGGACAACCGGCTGGCTGCACTGAGTTACTTTGGAACTTTTGCCGTTTATTTTACGTCGCTGGCGCTGGCGATTGCATATGTGGATCAATGGTTCATCATGATCCCTGCCGGAGTTGTTTTTGCCTTCTCAGCTGTGCGGCTTTACGTCTTGCAGCATGATTGCGGGCATCACTCACTGTTCGAGACGCGCCAGCAAAACGAGTGGGCGGGGCGCGGGCTGTCCCCCTTCACATTTGCCCCTTTTGAAGTGATGAAGCAGAACCACAACCTTCACCACTCGGGCATAGGCAATCTGGAACATCGCGAAACCGGTGAAATCCACACCATGACCCTGCGTGAATGGAGTGAGGCAGACTGGAAAACCCGTTTTTTCTATCGGCTTTATCGCAATCCGTTCATTCTGGTTCCAGTAGGTGCGTTGTTTACCTATTTCATTCGTTATCGCTGGCCCAAAAACACTGTCCGGTTTGGGGTGGCAGGTGTGGCGCTGCACAACCTGTCGATCGTCGTATTTTTGGGTCTGCTTTACTTCATCGTTGGCGGTACCGGCATTTTGGTATGGATTGTGTTCTCATTTCTGGGCGGGATGCTGGGTGTGTTCCTCGTGTACCTCCAGCACAATTTCGAGGACACCTACTGGGACCGCCGTCCCGACCTTGACCCCAAGCTGGCAGCTTTGCACGGTTCCTCTGCGCTGGATTTCGGCTGGTGGTTCGACAATGCTGTCGCTTGCATAACGTTGCACGACATCCATCATTTCAATGCGCGTATCCCATCCTATCGGCTGCGCGAATGCCACTATAACCTTCCTGCCGAGTATACGCCCCGCCGGATCAAGTTCCCCGAGGCCGTCGCGGCACTGAACCTCAAGCTGTGGGACGAGGATGCCAAACGCCTGGTACCTTTCCCAAAGAAGACGCGGACAACAAATCTGGCCCATAGCAGCTAGCCTATAGATCATATCGCTTGCGGAATTGTATATTCTGTGTATATACAATTCATTGGGTGATGAAGAAAGGACAAAGAATGACCGCAGTGACCAATGTCAAAGGTGTAGGCGAAGCGTTGGGAAAAGCGCTTGTAGCTAATGGCTTCAAGACAGCCGAAGCCATTGCCAAGGCAAACCCCGCTGATCTGGTCAAGGTCCCGCGAATTGGGGCGGCGCGCGCTCCTTTGTTGATTGCCGCCGCGAAAGAGGCGGTGTCGTCCAAACCTGCAACCAAACCAACTGCAAAACCTGCAGCACGTCGGACGGCCGTACACAAACCGGCCACACGTAAACCTGCGGCTCGCAAGACCGTGGCCGCTGCCGCCGCTGAAAAACGTGCGCAAGAGGCGGCGCGCAAAGCGACCGAGGAGAAAGCAGCAGCAGAAGCTGCAGAAGCAAAGGCAAAGAAAAAGGCCAAAGCCAAGGCCAAGGCTGAAAAGGCGGCGAAGAAACGGGCCGAGATGGAAGCCGTGTTCTCGAAAGCCAAGGATAAGGTGAAGGCCAAGACGAAGAAGGGCAAAAAGTCCAAAAAGGACGACAAAGCCAAAGACAGTAAGAAAAAAGATGACAAGAAGGGCGGCAAGAAAAAGGATAAGAAAAAGGCGAAGAAGTAAGACCTCCTCGCCCCTTGATTTTGTTGTAACCGGCGGCTGCGGCGCGCCGGTTTTCTTATGCCAGTGTGCCGTCCGTTTGCAGCGTCAGCTTGCCGCCAAGATAGCGAGAGAGCACCTCGGGCAGGGTGACGGTGCCATCGGCGTTCTGCCCGTTTTCCAGCACCGCAATCAGGCAACGCCCGACCGCCAGACCCGAACCGTTCAGCGTGTGAACATATTCCGGCTTGCCGCCGCCCTCGGGACGGAAGCGCGCGTTCATGCGGCGGGCTTGAAAATCCCCGCAAGTCGAGACTGAGCTGATCTCACGGTACGTGTCCTGACCGGGCAGCCACGCTTCGATGTCGTAGGTGCGGCGCGCGCCAAAGCCCATGTCGCCGGTGCACAGGATCACGGTGCGATAGGGCACGCCCAGTTTCTCCAGAATGCCCTCGGCGCAGCGCAGCATGCGTTTTTGTTCGTCGTCCGAGTTGTCCGGATGGGTGACCGAGACCATCTCGACCTTTTCGAATTGGTGCTGGCGCAGCATCCCGCGTGTGTCTTTGCCTGCCGAACCGGCCTCAGACCGGAAGCACAGCGAATGCGCGGTATAGCGGCGGGGCAGGTAGTTTTCCTCGATCATCGTGTCGTTGACGATATTGGTCAGCGAGACCTCGGACGTCGGGATCAGCCACCAGCCTTCGCGGGTCTGATAGCTGTCCTCGCCGAATTTCGGCAACTGCCCTGTACCCTGCATCATCTCGGACAGAACCAGAACCGGGCCGTTGACCTCGGTCAGCTCGTTTTCGTTGATATGCGTGTCCAGCATGAACTGCGCCAGCGCGCGGTGGATGCGGGCAACGCCGCCGGACAGCAGCACGAAGCGCGAGCCAGAGAGTTTGGCAGCGGTTTCGAAATCCATACCGGTCTGAACGGCGTCGATCTCAAAATGCTCTTTCGGGGCAAAATCCAGCGCGCGCGGGGTGCCCCAGCGGTTGACCTCGACATTGTCGTTTTCATCCGCGCCTTCGGGCACGTCCTCGGCGGGCAGGTTGGCGATACGGATCAGTTGATCCGCAAGCAGCGCGTCCAAATCCTTGGCCTCGGTCTGCATCTGGGCGATCTCGGCCTTTTTCTCGGCGACCAGCGCGCGCAGGCGTTCGAACTCGGCCTCATCCCCGCGCGCTTTGGCGGCGCCGACCTCTTTGCTGGCCTTGTTCTGTTCGGCCTGCGCGGTCTCGGCGGCCAGAATTTTGGCGCGTCGGCTTTCGTCCAGCCGCAGCAGGTCCGACGACACCGGCGCGTCCCCACGGCGCGCAAGGGCGACGTCGAAGGCGGCAGGGTTTTCGCGAATGGCGCGGATGTCGTGCATGTCTCAGATCCTTGAATGCGTGAATCACTGAGACCGCTTATGCACCATCTGAAAGGCAGGGTGTAGCACCGGTTACGACTTATCCGCTCCCTCGTGGGATTCATGCGCCAGATGGCCATCCCATTCTTCTACCGGGATCTTGGGTTCGGGTGGATCAGCCATGTAAGATGGGGTCATGATCTGTACTCCGTTTTCATTAAAAACGGCCACGATATTGCGGTGCAGGTCGGATCGGATCTTGGGAATGATGCTGCCCCGCGTGCTATAGCCGTTGATCTGGTAATTGATCGCGTAATCGGCCAAAGCCGTCCACAAAACAAAGGGTTCG
This sequence comes from Ruegeria sp. HU-ET01832, assembly GCF_040371315.1. Taxonomy (NCBI): domain Bacteria; kingdom Pseudomonadati; phylum Pseudomonadota; class Alphaproteobacteria; order Rhodobacterales; family Roseobacteraceae; genus Ruegeria; species Ruegeria sp. HU-ET01832. The sequence continues at coordinate 568,616 of NZ_BAABWL010000001.1, read as the reverse complement.
GGCTTGGCTTTGATCCCTTTGGTTCGGCGGGCGGCCTCGATCAGCATGGCCTCGACCTTTTCGGGCGGTTCTTCATATCCGATGCCGACGGTGGTGTGCAGCAGCAGCCCGCTGCCATCGGTTTTCTTTGAGAAATTCACCACGTCAGAGTTCATCAGCTGCGCGTTGGGGATCGAGATCAGTTCGTTCTTGATGGATTTCAGATGTGTCTCCATCAGCTTGATCTGAACCACGTCGCCAATGTGGTCGCCAATCTGAATGCGGTCCCCGATTGAGGTCGAGCGGCGGTAAATGACGAACAGCCCGGCCAGCATGTTCGAAACGACCGAGTTCGCACCTAGTGACAGCATCGCGCCTACAAGAATGGTCAAGCCTTGAAAAGCAGCGGAATCTGATCCCGGAATGTAAGGAACGGCAAAGACCAGCGCGATCAGGATGACGACGACGCGTGCGATGTTGAAAGTTGGACTCACCCAGTGTTTTTCAAAATCCCCCAGATCGAATGACCCGGCCTCGACGGCGTCAAAGAACACTCGCATGCCCCGAATGATATAAAGCGTGACCCAGCTGATTAGACCCAGCATGATCAAGTTGGGTATGTAACTAAGGATGCCCTTGAAGATCAGTAGAACAGGCTCAGTCAGGTAAGTCAGCAGAAGCTGCGCAAAGTACCGGGTTTCTGCAAAGGCGAGCAGGACGAAGGACAAATAATAGTAGAAACCCAGAAAGAAGATCACCAGCAGAACGAAATTCAGGCCATATCGCACCAGTGCGGCAATTGCTTCAGCCTGAACGCTTTTTGCGGTTGCGGTTTCTACGTCCTTCAGATGCCGTTGTACGAATTTCAGCGTCTTGCGTCTGATCCTGCGATGCAGCCAAAGGATTATGGCAACAAAGATACCAAAGCCTATTGTCCATGCGGTGGCTTCGATCGCTCCGGAAACTCGCGCTTGATCAGTTCGATTGGACCTGTAGGCCTGGATCGCTTGCTCAATGGCCTCGCCATGGAGAAAACCGAGAACTTCCAGTTCAATCTGCTCCAGTTCCGCGTCGGCGACTGTCACAACCGATACCGAAAGTCCGTCGACCAGTATGCGTGTGCCGAGTTCAGTATCCTCATAAGTGATTGTGACTTCGAGGCTATCCGAAGCTTCGGCCGCTTCTATTATTTTTTCCTGTACTGCTTCGGCGCGTTCCGATGCTGGTAGTGCACTGGAACCACGTAAGAAAAACAGAGTATCACCGTCCACGATAACGGGTGCTTTGAAAGTCTCGGATTGTTCTTCATTTTCGACAGGGACTTCGACCGTTTCCTGACCAGAAGCAGGTACCGCACAAAGGCAAACCCATACTGTCGTGACCAGTATCTGAAGTAGCAATCCCAGTTTCAGATGAATGTGCGCCATTGGACCCCCCGCGGTTCAACTATATCGACGCAAGCGCTTGTTTCTAGGACTTAACTGCAACGCTTGGCCAAATCTTTGCGCATTATCTAAGTTTGGGTGCAAAAACCTGTACCGCCATTCCTTGCAAACAGTCAGTTCAAAGAATAGGTTCTCGCAAAATTTGCGGGCCTTTCCGCAAACACCAAACCAAAAGGAATATCCCATGGAAGGTGGCGCAATCGCCCAGTTTCTCCCGCTGATCCTGATCTTTGCGATCATGTATTTCTTGCTGATCCGTCCGCAGCAGAAAAAGATGAAGGAACATCAGGCCATGGTCGAGGCCGTGCGCCGGGGCGATCAGGTCGTCACCCAAGGTGGTCTGATCGGCAAAGTGTCGAAGGTCAAGGAAGGCGAGAACGAGATTGAGGTCGAGCTGGCTGAAAACGTCAAGGTCCGTGTTGTCAAATCGACCATCGCTCAGGTTCTGAACAAAACCGAGCCTGCGAAGTAATTTCGCGCGATATCTCGTTGAAAAGGCAAGGTAATGCTGCAAATTGACACCTGGAAGCGGGTTCTGATCTGGTCGGTCTGCGTGATCGGCCTGCTTATGGCCTTGCCGAATGCGTTCTACACGCGCGTCGAGCAATCCAACGATGCCAAAGCCGCGATCGAGTTTGGCATCGACACCCCAGATATGCAGGCTGAGGCGGCGCAGTGGCCGAATTGGCTGCCGTCCTCGCTGGTCAATCTGGGGCTGGACCTGCGCGGCGGCGCGCATCTTTTGGCCGAGGTCAAGGTTCAGGACGTCTACGAATCCCGCATGGATGCCATGTGGCCGGAAATCCGCGACGCTTTGCGCGATGAGCGGGCTACGGTTGGCACGATCCGCCGTCAGGACTCGGCCCCTGACGAGATTCGCGTGCGCATCAGCCAGCCCGAGGGGATGGCCCGTGCTCTTGAGGTCGTGCGCGGTTTAGCCCGTCAGGTCCAGACGCTTTCGGGCGTTGGCGCGACGGATATCGAAGCCCGCGCCGAGGGTGACACCATCGTTGTGCAACTGTCGGATGCCGAGAAGCTGGCCTCAGACGATCGCACCGTGCGACAGTCGCTTGAGATCATCCGCCGCCGGATTGACGAGGTCGGCACCCGCGAGCCCACGATTCAACGCCAGGGCGCGGATCGTATCCTGATTCAGGTGCCAGGCATCGGCTCGGCGGGTGAGCTGAAGGACATCATCGGCACGACCGCCCAACTGACCTTCAATCCCGTCGGCGGTCGCACCACCGACGTAGATGCAACGCCGGGTATCGGGCAGGAAGTTGTGCCCTCGATTGACGAAGAGGGCGTGTATTACATCATCGACTCGGCCCCTGTTGTAACGGGTGAGGAGCTGGTCGATGCCCAGCCCGCGTTCGACCAGAACGGCCGCCCGGCGGTCAGCTTCCGGTTCAACACCTCGGGCGCGCGTAAATTCGGCGACTATACGCTGGAAAACATCGGCGCGCCGTTTGCGATTGTGCTGGATGATGAGGTGATCTCGGCCCCTGTGATCCAGAGCCACATTCCGGGCGGGTCGGGCATCATCACCGGTAATTTTACTGTCGAGGAAAGCACTAATCTGGCCGTCCTGCTGCGCGCGGGCGCGCTGCCTGCTGGGTTGGATTTCCTGGAAGAGCGCACCATCGGCCCAGAGCTGGGGCAAGATAGCATCGACGCTGGCAAAGTGGCGACCATCGTGGCCTTTATAGCCGTGCTGGTCTTTATGGCGCTCAGCTATGGTTTGTTCGGTATCTTCGCCAATATCGCGTTGATCCTGAACGTCGGGCTGCTGTTTGGTCTTCTATCACTGATCGGGGCGACGCTGACCTTGCCGGGGATCGCGGGGATCGTGCTGACGGTCGGCATGGCGGTGGATGCCAACGTGCTGATCTTTGAACGTATCCGAGAGGAACTGAAATCCGCCCGAGGTCCGGCCCGTGCAATTGAACTGGGTTATGAAAAGGCACTGTCGGCCATTCTGGACGCAAATGTCACCACATTCATCACGGCAACGATCCTGTTTGCCATGGGCAGTGGACCGGTGCGCGGCTTTGCCATCACGCTGGGTCTGGGTATCCTCACCTCGGTCTTCACCGCGATCTTCGTGACGCGTCTGATGATCGTGATTTGGTTCGAACGCCGCCGCCCGAAAACGATCGAGGTTTGATCATGAGACTGAAACTTGTCCCGCAGGAAACCTCGTTCGATTTCTTCAGCCGCTGGAAGGTCTGGCTGGGCATTTCCGGCCTGATGATGGTCGTGGCCTTCACGTCCTTCATGCTGCAAGGTCTGAACTTCGGCATCGACTTCCGGGGCGGCACCACGATCCGCACCCAATCCGCGCAAGAGATCGACGTGGGTGCCTATCGCGACGCCATCGCTCCGCTTGAACTGGGCGATGTCACAATCACCGAGATTTTCGACCCGACCTTTGGCGAGGACGAAAACGTCGCCATGATCCGCATTCAGGCGCAAGCCGATGCCGAGGCGGTCTCGGCCGCGACGGTAACGGCTGTGGAAGAGGCATTGAAGGCGGCAGCCCCCGATATTCAATTCGTGTCGGTCGAATCCGTCGGCCCCAAAGTTTCGGGTGAGTTGATCCAGACCGCCGTGATCGCCGTTGTCCTCGCGATCGGGGCCGTGCTGGTCTATATCTGGTTACGGTTCGAATGGCAGTTTGCCCTGGGGGCGGTTGCGGCCCTTGTGCATGATGTGATCCTGACCATCGGCATCTTTTCGGAACTGCAAATCCGCTTCGATCTGGCGATCATCGCCGCTCTGCTGACCATCGTGGGCTATTCGCTGAACGACACGGTGGTTGTCTTTGACCGGGTGCGTGAGAATCTGCGCAAATATAAAAAGAAAGACCTAAAAGAGGTCCTCAACATCTCGATCAACGAGACCCTCAGCCGGACGGTCATGACCTCGGTCACAACCCTGCTGGCGCTGATCTCGCTTTATGTGTTGGGCGGAGACGTCATCCGTGGCTTTGTCTTCGCGATGATCTGGGGCGTGATCGTCGGGACGTATTCTTCGGTCTTCGTAGCCTCGACCATCCTGCTGTGGCTGGGGGTCAAACGCGACTGGTCCAAACCGTCGAACACGGCGGGCAACCAGTTTGCAAACGTCGACGCCTGATCTTTTTGGCCAGTCCCCCACAGGGCTGGCCATTATTCTATGCGCCGCCTTCCTCAGCGGCATCGTGCGTGGGTTTTCCGGCTTTGGCACGGCGCTGATCTTCCTGCCTATCGCAACACCTTATCTCGGCCCGTTCGGCGCGCTGATCGGCCTGACCATCATGGACATCTTCGGGCCGCTCCCCAACCTGCGCCGCGCGTGGCGCGAGGTTGAGCGGGGCGATCTGATCCGCCTTGTGGCCGGATGCGCGCTGATCTTGCCGGTTGGCCTTTGGGTGCTGACGCAGGTCGACCCGGATGTGTTTCGATACGCTGTCAGCCTGTTGGCCCTCGCGATGCTGGCCATCCTTGTCCTGGGCCTGCGCTACCACGGTCCTGTCGGCCGCGCGATGGTGGTCGGGATCGGCTGCGCGGCGGGGTTCCTGGGCGGAGTAGCGGGCTTGCCAGGCCCCGCCGTGATCCTGTTCTACATGTCGCGCCCTCTGCCAGTTACCGTCATCCGCGCAACGATCCTGCTGTTTCTGTTCGCGTTTGACTTCCTGCTGTTCGGCTATCTGACCGGAATGGGCCGCGTAACCCTCGCGGCCGCGCTGCTGGGCATCATGCTTGCCATCCCCAATCTGATCGGCAACTGGCTGGGCGGGAAATTGTTCCGCCCCGAATACGAGCGGCTATACCGCGCCGCCGCATATGTTGCGATTGCACTTGCCGCCTTGTCGGGCCTGCCAGTTTGGGGCTAAAAACCCCTCCATGCGCCTGAACGAGATCACCTATACCAACGCCACCCCGATAGACGGCTACGGCCCCGGCTTTTTTCGCATCGGCGGACAGGTCCACGATGGTCCGGTTCTAACCGGTCCAAACGGAACAACCGGGTGGAACGGGTATGACGACCAAACACCTCTGCTAGACCTCGCCGATCACATCGACGTGCTGTTCATCGGTACCGGTGCCGAGCTGACCCATATCTCGGCCACCCTGCGCCGCACGCTCGAAGACGCAGGCATCGGCGTCGAGATCATGAATTCCCCGGCCGCCTGCCGCACCTACAATGTGTTGCTGTCTGAGGGTCGCCGTATCGCGATGGCCGCACTCCCTGTCTGAAGGATCCTCCTTCATCTGGCCATAAATACCTCGGGGAGCGTGAGGGGCTGGCCCCTCACTCCTGACCTGACCACACGAAGCCACCGTCAAAGCTCTGCGGCAATTCCCACCTTTTGTCCGCCTCCACAATCCGTTAAGCGGGCGCTATGACACTGACCGTGACCGATCTGGCCATCACCCGTGGCGGCATTCCCGTGCTCGAAGGGCTCAGCTTTACGCTGCCTGCCGGCAAAGCGCTGATCCTGCGTGGGCCAAACGGAATCGGCAAGACCACTCTTCTGCGTACGCTGGCCGGGCTACAGCCTCCGTTGCAAGGGCGCATTGAAGGGGCCGAGGATCAGATCGCCTATGCCTCGCATTCCGACGGGCTGAAACCCACGTTGACGGTTGTTGAGAACCTTAACTTCTGGGCCTCGGTATTTGGAACTCAAGGCATCCAGCCCGCGCTGGACGCTTTTGCCCTGAATGATCTGGCCGACCGCCACGCGGGCAACCTGTCGGCTGGGCAGAAGCGGCGTCTCGGGCTGGCGCGGATGCTGGTTACGGGGCGGCCGATCTGGATGCTGGACGAACCGACCGTCTCGCTGGACCAAAACGCGGTGAAGATGTTCGCCGACGCGGTACGCACGCATCTGGGGCAAGGGGGCTCGGCCCTGATTGCCACCCATATCGACCTCGGCCTGGACGGAGAAGTTCTGGATGTCGGCCCCAACAAGGCCAAACCCAAACCCATCGACGACTTCGACGGAGGTTTCCTGTGATAGCCCTTCTGCTGCGGGACCTTAAACTGGCGCTGCGTGCGGGCGGCGGGTTCGGCCTTGGTCTAGCCTTCTTCCTGATTGTCACCGTATTAGTGCCGTTCTCAGTGGGGCCGCAATCCTCGCTGCTCTCGACCATCGCGCCGGGTATCCTGTGGCTGGGCGCTCTGCTGGCCTGCCTGCTGTCGTTGGACCGCCTGCTGGCGCTGGATTGGGAGGACGGCTCGCTCGACCTGCTGGCCACGGCACCACTGCCACTGGAATCGGTGGTCACGATCAAGGCGTTGGCCCATTGGCTGACCACCGGCCTGCCACTGGTACTGGCCGCACCTTTTCTGGGCGTGCTGCTGAACCTGCCGGTGCAGGGGTTTTCGTGGCTTGTGATCTCGCTGCTTATCGGCACCCCGGCCATGAGCGTCATCGGCACCTTCGGCGCCGCCCTGACCGTCGGCCTGAAGCGTGGCGGTTTGCTGCTGTCGCTGCTGGTCCTGCCGCTTTACGTCCCCACGCTGATCTTCGGCGCCGAAGTCGCCCGCCGAGGTGCCACGGGGATGGAAACCCAGACCCCACTGCTCATGCTGGCCGGGATCACTGCCGCCACAATTGCGCTGCTGCCGTTTGCCAGCGCCACCGTTTTGCGTATCAACCTTCGGTGACGTGCTCAAACTTTGACTGAGGTCAATTGAGAACACGCCCGACTCGGACTAGATAAGGCCCATGTCTATCGCAGCCAAAGCCAACACCCTCTGGGAATACGCCAATCCGCGCAAGTTCCTTGCCACAAGTGAACGGGTGATGCCGTTTTTCTGGATCACGTCCATCGCCTGCATCGTCGTGGGGCTGATCTGGGGATTCTTCTTCACGCCGGATGATTACAAACAGGGATCAACCGTCAAGATCATCTACCTGCACGTCCCGGCAGCGCTGATGGCGATCAATTGCTGGCTGATGATGCTGGCCACCTCGCTGGTCTGGCTGGTGCGTCGCCACCATGTCAGCGCATTGGCTGCGCGCGCTGCCGCCCCCATCGGTATCGTCATGACGCTGATCGCGCTGGCGACGGGCGCGATTTGGGGTCAGCCCATGTGGGGCACGTGGTGGGCCTGGGACCCGCGCCTGACCTCATTCCTGATCCTGTTCCTGTTCTACCTGGGCTACGTCGCCCTGTGGGAAGCGATCGAAGACCCGGATACCGCCGCCGATCTGACCTCTGTTCTATGTCTAGTGGGATCCGTCTTTGCGCTCCTCAGCCGCTATGCGGTGAATTTCTGGAATCAGGGGCTACATCAGGGTGCGTCTGTCATGCGGGCTGCCGCAGTGACCGGTGCAGATACCGAGGAAAAGGTCAGCAATATCTATTTCTATCCGCTGCTTCTGTGCATGATCGGTTTTGTCCTGCTGTTCATCGCGCTGGTGCTGTATCGCACGGGTACGGAGATCCGCGCGCGCCGGATCAAGGCGCTGCTGGCGCGAGAAAGGGTAAACGGATGATCCCTGATCTTGGAAAATACGCCGACACGGTGATGTGGTCCTATGTCGTCTCGATTGCTTTGCTGGTCGCGTTGATCGTGTTCAGCGTGATGCGAGGCCGAAAAGTCCGCGCCGAGATGGAGAAGGTCGAGCAAAGGATGACGCGCAATGGCTAAAATCTCGCCTCTGATGGTTGCGCCACCGCTGATTTTTGGGGCGTTCGCCGTGCTGGCCGCCGTGGGAATGTTTCGCGACGATCCGAACGCGCTCCCCTCAGCCCGCGAAGGACAACCCGCGCCGCCGGTTGTATTGACACAGTTCGAGGGCAAGCCAAATTTCGACGATGCCACCCTGCGCGATGGTGAAGTCAAGCTGGTCAACTATTGGGCCAGTTGGTGCGCGCCCTGCCGGGTTGAGCATCCGAACCTGCAGGCGCTGTCCGACGAAGGCATCCCGGTCTACGGCATCAACTACAAGGACCAGTTGGACAATGCCGAAGGCTTCCTGGCTGAACTGGGTGATCCCTATGCAGGGATTGGACGAGATGAACAAGGCCGCATGGGGCTGGACTGGGGCGTCTACGGCGTGCCGGAAACCTATGTGATCGACGGCGAGGGTACGATCATCCTGCGCTTTGCTGGCCCGATCACGCAGCGGGTGATCGAAAGTACGATCCGCCCGGCTTTGGAAAAGGCGGCAGCCAACTAAAACCCGCCCCTTCTTCTGCTCAAAAACATTTCGGAGCGGGGGGCAGAGCCTCGTAAAGCAAAAAAGGACGCCTGCTGGCGTCCTTTCTGGTTTCAAACCAGGCCTTAGATCACCCCACTTTGGCGAGGTTCCGCAGCACATATTGCAGCACACCACCGTTTTCAATGTATTCAATCTCGGGCGCGGTATCGATGCGGCATTTCAAGGTGATGGTCTTCTCGGACCCGTCCGCATAGGTGATGGTGCAGGGCACCTCTTGCAGCGGCTCAACACTGTCCAGCCCGGTGATCGAGACCGTCTCATCCCCCGTCAGACCCAGCGACTTGCGGGTATCGCCGCCGGCGAATTCCAGCGGTATAACACCCATCCCTACAAGGTTCGAGCGGTGGATACGCTCAAAGCTTTCGGCGATCACCGCCTTAACACCCAGCAAAGCAGTCCCCTTGGCGGCCCAGTCGCGGCTGGAGCCTGCGCCATATTGCTCACCGCCAAAGACCACCAGCGGCGTTCCCTGCGCCTGATAGGCCATCGACGCCTCATAGACCGAGGTCTGCTGACCATCCGGCCCCTTGGTATAGCCGCCCTCGACGCCATCCAGCATCTCGTTCTTGATGCGGATATTGGCGAAGGTGCCGCGCATCATGACCTCGTGATTGCCCCGGCGCGACCCGTAGGAGTTGAACTCGCGCGGTTGCACCTGACGGTCGGTCAGATATTTGCCCGCAGGCGTCTGCGTGGCAAATGACCCGGCGGGCGAGATGTGGTCGGTCGTCACCATATCGCCAAGGATCAGCAGCACCTTGGCCCCGTCGATGTTCGAGATTGTTCCCGGTTCTGGGCTCATGCCCTGAAAATAGGGCGGGTTCTGGATATAGGTCGATGTGGGCGGCCAGTCATAGGTTTCCTGCTGGGGCACCTCGACGTCTTGCCATTTCTCGTCGCCTTTGAAGACATCGGCATATTTCGATTGGAACGCCTCGCGGGTGACGGTCTGCTGCACCAGCTCGGCAATCTCGCTTTGGGTTGGCCAGATGTCTTTCATGAAGACGTCGTTGCCGTCCTTGTCCTGTCCAATCGGTTCCGAGGTCAGGTCGATATCCATCGTTCCTGCCAGCGCATAGACCACCACCAGCGGCGGCGAGGCCAGATAGTTGGCGCGCACATCCGGAGAAATCCGCCCCTCAAAGTTGCGGTTGCCCGACAGGACCGAGGTGGCGACCAGATCGCCCTCGGCAATTGCCTCGGACAGTTCTTTCTGGATGGGCCCCGAGTTGCCAATACAGGTGGTGCAGCCATAGCCTACAAGGTTAAAGCCGATCTTGTCCAAATCGGCCTGCAGACCGGCGGCCTCAAGATAGGCTGACACAACCTGCGACCCGGGTGCGAGCGAAGTTTTGACCCATGGCTTGCGGTCCAGCCCCAGCGCGGCGGCCTTACGCGCCACAAGTCCCGCGCCGATCATCACATAGGGGTTCGAGGTGTTGGTACAAGAGGTGATCGAGGCGATCACGACTTTGCCCGATTCCAGCGTGTAGTCTTCGCCTTTGACGGCCACTTCCTTGCCCATCGGACGCTTGAACGTCTCGGCCATTTCACGCTCGAACGCCGATTTGGCGTCGGTCAGGGCGACGTAATCCTGCGGTCGTTTGGGCCCCGAGATCGCCGGAACGATGGTGCCCATATCAAGGCTCAGCGTGTCGGTGTAGATCGGGTTGTAATTCTCATCCCGCCAGAGCCCGTTTTCCTTGGCATAGGATTCGACCAGCGCCAGACGGTCTTCATCCCGGCCGGTATTGCGCATATAGCGCAGGGTCTCGCCGTCGATCGGGAAGAACCCGCAGGTCGCACCATATTCCGGCGCCATGTTCGCAATGGTGGCCCGGTCGGCCAGCGGCAGACGGTCCAGACCTTCGCCAAAGAACTCGACGAATTTGCCCACCACACCCTTTTCGCGCAGCATCTCGACGACTTTCAGAACCAGATCGGTGCCGGTGGTGCCTTCGACCATTGCGCCCGTCAATTCAAAGCCCACAACCTCGGGGATCAGCATCGAGATCGGCTGGCCCAGCATCGCGGCCTCAGCCTCGATCCCACCGACGCCCCAGCCCAAAACGGCCATGCCGTTGACCATCGTGGTGTGGCTGTCGGTGCCGACCAGCGTGTCAGGGTAGGCGACCTCATCCCCGTTTTGGTCGGTGTCCGTCCAGACGGTTTGGGCCAGATATTCAAGGTTCACCTGATGGCAGATGCCCGTGCCGGGGGGCACAACGCGGAAGTTGTTGAACGCCGACTGTCCCCATTTCAGGAACTGGTAGCGTTCCATATTGCGCTCATATTCGCGGTCCACATTCATCTGGAACGCGCGCGGATTGCCGAATTCGTCAATCATGACCGAGTGGTCGATGACCAGATCGACCGGGTTAAGCGGGTTAATCTTTTGCGCGTCACCGCCCAGCCCTTTGATCCCGTCGCGCATCGCGGCCAGATCGACCACCGCAGGAACGCCGGTGAAATCCTGCATCAATACGCGGGCCGGGCGATAGGCGATCTCGCGTGGGTTTTTGCCGCCATTGCTGGCCCATTCGCCAAACGCCTTGATATCATCGACCGAGACGGAAAAGCCCGCATCCTCGAACCGCAGCATATTTTCCAGCACCACTTTCAGGGCGGCAGGCAAGCGCGAGAAATCGCCAAGCCCGGCCTCTTGCGCGGCGGGGATTGAATAATAGGCAATGGACTTGCCATTCACGCTTAGACTGCGGCGTGTCTTGGCGGTGTCCTGTCCGGTTTTGATGGGCATCAGGTGGCCTCCCTTTCGAATGACTTGGAAATTGGGAATCGCTATGGGTTTTCTGTAGCATGATTGTTTCCTGTATGGGCGCAGGAAACCCTTACCATTTATTTTGTATGCGGTGGTATGCAATTCAAGAGGCTTCTGTTGCGGTTTCTCAAGAAACCTTGATTGGTGGGTGAAGCGCAAAGAATGGTACACCATTCACGCAGGTTATCGCATCCAGACATAATAGTTATCAGCCCGAGGTCAGATATGATCAGAACCGCCGCCGTTGCCTCTTTGCTTTCACTTGTTTTGACCGCTCCTGTAGCGGCCGAAAGCGACCCGGTCGTGATCGAGCTGTTCACCTCACAAGGTTGTTCGTCCTGCCCGCCTGCCGACAAGCTGATGCACGAGCTGGTCAAGCGCGATGATGTGATCGGTCTGGCCCTGCATGTGGACTACTGGGATTACATCGGTTGGGAGGATGAATATGCCAAGCCCGACCACACCTTGCGCCAGCGGGCCTATGCCCGTTGGGGGGGGCGCTCGATGATTTACACGCCGCAGATGGTCATCAACGGTCAGCAAGATGTTGTCGGCGCGAAATCGCAAGAGCTTGAACGGATCATCGACGCCCATCTGACCGCCGCGCCCGAGGCCGAGGTCGTGGCCGCACGTGTTGGAAACGAAGTGACTGTGGATGTCACCCCAGTCGACCTGCCAGGTGGCGGGACCTACGACGTGCGGGTGGTGCAGTATTCACCCATGCGCCATGCCTCGATCCGTCGCGGAGAGCTGGCGGGGCATGAGCTTGACTATGCCAATGTGGTCGAAGCCTGGCAGATGGCCGGGAAATGGGATGGGGTCGCGCCGCAGCAGTTTTCGGCGCAGCTGACATCGGATTTGCCCGCGGTCGTTCTGGTACAGATGGCCGGACACGGCCCGATTGTTGCGGCCGCTAAGGTCAAGTAATCAGGGCATGTCCTCGGGCTGCACCCCCAGCCCATTCCAGGTTTTCCACCGGCGGTGAATCCAGAACCACTGACCCATGTTCTTGCGAACCATGGCCTCAAGATCGTCATTAGTGAACTGAGTCATGGTTCTGGGGTCGGTGTGCTCGACCGGGTCGTGCAGGACGATTTCGAAATCAATACCGTTAGGTTGGCGTACAGCATAGCAAGGGATCAAAACGGCGTTGTATTTCATCGCCAATTCCGCGTTCAGCACCGAGGTGACAGCGGGCTTGCCGAAAAACGTCAACTCTTCACCGCCATGCGCGTGAAGATCGGACACAATCGCAATGATCCCGCCTTTCTTAAGCGTGCGAACCATTTCGACCATTCCTCGGCGACCCTGTTCGAACATCGGGGCACCGGTTTTGTAGAAAGCATCGACATACATATCGTTGAAGTACGGATTCGCCATACGGCGATACAGGCATCCAATGGGTTGCCCGCTGCGGGTTTGTAGGGCTATCCGCGCGGCAAGATAATGCCCAAAATGCGCCGTGATCATCATCACCGGCTTGCCTTGTGCAACCGCGTCGTCAAACGCGGCGATACCAGGACCAGAAATCTTAGCGTGGCTTTGGCGTTCGGTGAAGCCTTCGGGCGAAAAATGCTCCATTATCGCGCGCCCGGCATTGTCGGGTACTGCCTTGCAGATTCGGCTGACCTCTTCTTCCGGCAGCTCTGGGCAGGTCAGCTTGAGGTTGGTTTTCACGCGTTTTGTAAAGCCGACCACAGGTGCCAGAGCGCGCATGAGTGCGCCCATGGTTGCTATCCGCCGCTCGAAGGGCAACAGCCGCATTGCGCCGATTACGCCCCTCAGAAAAAGACCGGACACATAGTATTTGCCAAGCTCAAAACGGCTGAGTTCAGACTTTTCAACGGGCATTCGGGGTCTCGGCGGCTGCTTCGAATTGGATGTCAGACATACAAGCCGACGGTCGCAACCACAAGCGTCCAGCGAAACACGCTGAAGGCGGGGTCATTCTTCGGTTTCGTCTTCCACTAAAGAGATGGCACCGTCGTTCACCAGGGCGCGAATGGCTCCGACAATTTGTGTCATGGCGTCTTCACCCTCTGCCTGCTTGACCTTGCCGCGCTCAGCCATTTCCTCGCGCAGATTGTCTGCCATCCGCGAAGACATGTTGGTCAGAAGATATTCGACCGAGGCCTTGTCGCCTTCGGTATCGGCCCCTGCAAGGGCGGTGACAAGCACGGTTTGGTCGACACCCCGCAAGACTGCGGGAACATCCCTTGGCAAGATGCGGGCAGGGATATGAGCAAAGGTGAAAATCGATTGTCGCACAAGGCTGGCAAAATCGGAATCTTCTTCGTCCAATGCCGTTAGCAGGCCTTCGCGGGTAGAGGCCGCAGATTGATTTAGGATAGCGCCGATCCGTTCTCCGGGGCCGTCGTTAAAGGCGGTTGCTGGTCGTTGATCAAGCTGCGTAGCCAGAGACCAGCCAATCCGTTCAACAGCCTCGGGCGTGATATTGGTGGTTTTTGACACGGCGTAAGTGATGCGCCGCGCCACGGGGCCGGGCAGATGCCCCAGCATTTGCGCAGCCTTGGCGGTTTCCAGTTTGAACAGCATGACAGCGGCGATTTCGATGCTTTCGGCCTGCGCGATCTGAGCCAGATCTTCGGCTGGAATTTCCCTGAGACGCTGCCACGGATCACCGACCTGGCGTACACCGGCCACTTTGCGCAATCGTGCCGCTGTTGCCGGAGCGATCTTGCCGTTCACGGCGTCCAATGCGCCCGCCAATCCGTGAGGGAAGGACAAGCCAATACTTTCCAGAGCCTCGGCGAACTCGGCAGCGACGGCGTCCAGTGTTACGCGATCCACCAGCCCCATTTGCCCCAGCTGATGAGTCAGTTTTTCCTGTAGCTCGTCGGCAAGCTCCTCCAGCGGAATGTCGGCCCCTTCGTTCAGCAATAGCCTGACAACGACGGCAGCCTTTTCCCGGCTGCTGAGTGCGCGTGGTACAACGCGCGGGGCATCGTCAACACTGTCGCTTGCGGAAGGTGTGGCCCCCGGTGCCACCTGTATCAATGTGTTTGTGTCCTGCATCTGCCTGCGGTGCCAAATTGCTGTTCCGCAGGCAGACTACAGAGAGTCGGGTAAAGAAAAGCTGAAGCTTAGTAGTTGAAGGTCAGCCCGGTGCGGATCGCCTCGCGCAGGGATGCCTCGGCCCAAGTACCCTCACCACCGCGTGCCTTGATCTCGCGCCATTGTTCGATGGCCAGATCAGTTTTACCCGCGGCCACAAAGCCCTGCGCCATATAGGACCGTGCAAGAATGTTGTCAGGGTTCGTCTTGATGGCGTCTTGGTAATAGGCATTTGCCAGTTCCAGCTTACCCATCTTGCGGAAGGTAAAGCCCCAATATGTCTGCACGCGATCATCGTCCTGATCCATGATGCGCAGAATGCTTTGGGCATTTTCAAATTGTCCGTCATACGCAAGTTCGCGCACCGCACTATACAGTTCGTCTTCCGAAAAGCTGGTTTTGTCGGGCTTTACGCAACGGCCACGGTCTTTGTCATACACCCGACCAAACAGGCATTTCTTTGTCGTGTTCGTTGTTTTGGGGGGACGGGTGTCGTTTCCACCCGCTGCATATACGGCGGGTGCGAATGCAAATGCCTGAAGGGCAATGGCAGAAGCTAGTACGAGGCGCATATTCCTACTCCGTTCTCTGGGCTGTTCTGATCAATCATAGTGCGATCTGACAAAAAGCTAACAACCGCAGGCTCGCTTTTATTCACGAGTAGGAAATAATTTCTTAGCCGCTGACGTTTTCTTTACAGCTGTGGCTTACCGCGTCCCAAGAGGTTCCGGGCGCACAGGACTGTGTTTGTTCCGTGTGCGCACCGCAAGCCAAAGCGGCGGTGGTCGAACTTGCCAGCGCCAACGCGCAGATAAGAGATCGGATCATTGTGTTTCTCCTGATTGGAAATACACAAGCATACTATCTGAATTTGGTCGAATTTTCAAAAGAACAAGGCCCGGATCCGCCAATGCAGTCCGGGCCTTTAAAAGGATTGATAATAGTCAGCTCACTCGCCGAAGACGCGGGCGAAGATCGTGTCTACATGTTTGGTGTGATAACCAAGGTCGAATTTCTCTTCGATCTCGGCGGGGCTGAGGGCGGCAGTGACATCCGCATCGGCCAGCAGTTCTTCTTTGAAATCAGTGCGATGTTCCCAAACCTTCAACGCGTTGCGCTGAACCATGGCATAGGCGTCCTCGCGGCTGACACCCGCTTGGGTCAGGGCCAGCAGAACCCGTTGGCTCATGACCAGACCGGGGAACTTGTTCATGTTCTCCAGCATGTTTTCAGGGAAGATCAGCATCTTGTCGATCACACCGGTCAGACGGGCCAGCGCAAAGTCCAGCGTGATCGTCGCATCCGGGCCAATCATTCGCTCAACCGAGGAATGTGAGATATCGCGTTCGTGCCAAAGCGCTACGTTCTCCATCGCGGGGATCACGGCGGCGCGGACCATGCGCGCCAGACCAGTCAGGTTTTCGGTCAGGACAGGGTTCTTCTTATGCGGCATAGCAGACGAGCCTTTTTGGCCCATCGAGAAGAACTCGGCCCCTTCCAGCACCTCGGTCCGCTGCATATGGCGGATTTCGATAGCGATGTTTTCGATGCTGCTGGCGATCACGCCCAGTGTGGCAAAGAAGGCCGCGTGACGGTCGCGGGGGATGACCTGCGTGCTTATCGGCTCGGGCACCAGACCAAGCTTGTCGCAGACATGTTCCTCGACTGCGGGATCGACATTGGCAAAGGTGCCGACCGCGCCGCTGATTGCGCCGGTTGCAATCTCGGCCCGCGCGTCGCGCATCCGGGACAGGTTGCGGTCCATCTCGGCGTAGAAACGCGCGAAGGTCAGACCCATGGTGGTGGGCTCGGCGTGGATGCCGTGGCTGCGGCCGATGCGTACGGTGTTCTTATGTTCGATCGCGCGGCGTTTCAGGGCGGCCAGCAGACCTTCGAGATCGGCGATCAGCAGGTCAGCAGCGCGAGTCAGCTGCACGTTCAGGCAGGTGTCCAGCACGTCGGACGAGGTCATGCCCTGATGCACAAAGCGTGCCTCTTCACTGCCGACATGTTCGGCTAGGTGGGTCAGAAAGGCGATGACGTCATGTTTGGTGACGGCTTCGATTTCATCAATCCGTGCTACGTCGAACTCCACATCCTTGGCTTTCCACACTGCCTCGGCGTTTTCGCGCGGGATCACGCCCAGATCGGCCATGGCGTCACAGGCATGGGCTTCGATCTCATACCAGATGCGGAACTTGCTTTCGGGCGACCAGATGGCAACCATTTCAGGGCGGGAATAACGTGGAATCATTGGCAGCGGCACCTTATTGTGATTTGGCAGGAGGCGTTGCGGCGGGGTTTAAACCCGACCCGCCACAGGAACAAGGTGCGAGTGCGCAGATGAGACGGTTTGCCCTGATTTTGGCTCTCTGGCCCGGTTTTGCCGCCGCGACCGAGTTCTGGCCGCTGACCGGAGATGAGATTCAGTCGACGTTGGCCGGGCAGACACTCAGCTACGCAGAGGGCGTAACGCAGAACTTCGAAGCAAGCGGAGTGACGCATTACTTCTCGGGGCGACCCAGTGCTGGACGTTGGGCGGTACGAGAGGACAGGTATTGCTCGACCTGGCCACCGTCCGAGCTGTGGGCTTGTTATGACGTTTTGCAAAGTGGTTTGATCATTCGCTTCATTGATGACAATGGCGAAATCACGGATGGGTATCTGTCCGAATGAACGCACCCAGCGATTTGTTTGATTTTGAAGGCCAATGGACCTTAACCCGGACAATCCGCGATGCGCGGGCAGGGCAGGTGGTGCAGGCTGACGGAATGGCCGTTCTGCGCCGCGCCGATCACGGATTGGTCTATGACGAAGAGGTCACGCTGCGCATTCCCGGTCAGGCCGAGATGAAGGGGACCCGGCGCTATATGTGGCACGCGGATCGTGATGGGATCGCGATACATTTCGACGACGGACGGTATTTTCACCGGTTGAAACTAGGTTTGCAGCAGGTTGCCGATCACCATGATTGCGCTCCTGACAGCTATGACGCGACCTATGATTTCGAGGACTGGCCGCGCTGGAACGTGCGTTGGGTCGTATCCGGGCCGCGAAAATCCTATGAAATGGACACGCAATACGTCCTGCGATAACGTATTCACCTTGAAGTGATCGCCCGGATTGGGCATTGCTGTTGCGGAATTCCGATCCGAATTGGGGAGAAGTGAAGATGAATGCAAACGTACTGGCCAACGCGATTGGCCCGCGTGAGGGCACAGCACTGCGCGTCAAGCAAGTGGTTCTGGTCGCGCTGGGCATCGTTGCTCTGGCCGTTGCCGCGAAAATCAAAGTACCGATGTTTCCGGTACCGATGACAATGGGCACCTTTGCAGTGCTGAGCATCGGCACCGCATATGGCGCGCGTCTGGGTCTTGTGACCATGCTGGGCTATCTGCTGATTGGTGCGTTGGGCTTTGATGTATTCGCGGGATCGTCGGCCGAGAAATTTGGCCTGACCTACATGATGGGTGGCACTGGCGGCTACCTTGTCGGCTATCTGATGGCGACCGTTCTGTTGGGCGCTTTGGCAGCACGCGGTTGGGACCGTTCGGTCGGAAAGCTGGCGCTGGCGCTGGTTCTGGCGAACGTCCTGATCTACGTTCCGGGCCTGCTGTGGCTGGGTCAGCTTTATGGCTGGGACCAACCGATTCTGGAGTGGGGTATGACTCCGTTCCTGGTGGGCGATGCGGTTAAACTGGCGCTTGCAGCCTTGTTGATCCCCGCTTTGTGGAAGCTGGTGGGCGACGCCCGCGCCTGATTTTCCGCACAACTGACATTTACGACCCGCGCTAGGAGCAATCCCGGCGCGGGTTTTTTGTTATGCCAAGACTGGACAAACCCGAAGATCACAGGTCAGTCTACGTTAAAAGAAACAATAGGTTATTTGGATATGTTTTTGCGATTGAGCTCTGCTTTTGCGGCGATATGGCTAAGCGCTGTTCCGGCCTTGGCCGAAACGCCGGTCACGTATACCGATAACGGGCGCGCGCTGTTCAGCTTTTCTGTGCCCGACTTTTGGGCGGTCCGCACCGGTGGCCCGCGCGAGATCGAGGATACCGAACTGGGTGATGCGCGTGCTGTCGCGCGGGTGATGGGCGTCCGGCCTGTGACCGATGATACGGTCTGGATCGGGTTCGTATCCCCGGCTGGGGTCGCCTCTATAGATGGCGGGCTGCGGTATTTGCAGGACATTGACAAGTTTCTGGTTAAGTCCCCGGTTGTATCCGATACCGTCTCGACGCGGATCGGCGGGCTGCCTGCACAAGTTATCCGTGGCACCGGAACCCGTGAAGGACGGGGGGTCAACTTTACCGCAACCGTGATCGATCTGCCGCGCGACCGTGTGGCCGTTGCTGTCGCTGTTCTGCGCGACGGCGCGGATCCGGCTTACGTGGACGACCTGAACGCGGTGTTCGACTCGTTCCGGGCAGCGCGGTGAGGAGAGTGGACATGACCAGTAAACTGATCAGAAGAACCTTCCTGGCGTTGAGCCTGGGCGCCGCCAGTTTCACGCTCTCGGCCTGCGACGGAGTCACCGTAGGTGTCGGCTACGGGTATGACCCGTTTTATGACTCGCTGCTATGGAACGACTATTATCACGATGTCGACGTCGATATTGATGTTGATCGCCCTGTTCGTCCAAGACCGCCAGAGGGGCGCCCCCCTGCGCGACCCGTGCCGCCAATTGGTAAACCACCCGCGCGGCCACGTCCGCCGGTTGCGAAACCTCCGGCCCGACCGCGCCCGCCGGTCGCGCGACCGCCAACCGCGCGCCCACCGATTCATCGCCCCTCGCCGCGACGGTAACGGGCGTCAAGCCAGCAATTCGGTGGTGATCTGAGCCGTTCCTTCAAGTGTCCTGTGAACGGGGCACTTGTCGGCAATCTCAAGCAACCTTGCGCGTTGTTCCTGATCCAGTGGGCCTTCCAACCGGATTTTGCGCCGGAACAGGTCGACTTTGCCGTCGCCTATCAATCCGGCGTCCTGCGCGTGGACCTTGTTGTGACAGACATCGACCGTGATACCAGTCAAGGGCCACCGTTTACGGCGCGCATACATCCGTATGGTCATCGAGGTGCAGGCCCCCAAACCTGAAGACACGAAACCGTAGGGCGACATGCCCCGGTCAGTGCCGCCATAGGACGCGGGTTCGTCCGCGATTGCGTGGTGTCGGGGGCCGGACTGAATATCCTGCAAAAAGCCATTCGGATCAGCCTCGGTCACGCGGACGATGCCTTCGGGCGCGCCGGGCGGCGGGGCAGGCGGGTGGAGCGCGACATAGCGCGTCACCCAGGCTGCGATAACGTCCGCAGCATATTCAGCGTCCGAGGCGCGGGTGATCAGATGGTCGGCGTCGTCCAGCGTGACAAAGCTTTTGGGATGCTTGGCAGTCAGGAAAATCTTGCTGGCGTTGTCGATGCTGACCGTTTCGTCCAGTGGAGCGTGCAAGATCAGCAGCGCGGCCTTCAGCTCTTTGATGGCGGGCGTCATTGCGGATTCCGAGATATCGTCAACAAACGCCTTGCCAATGCGGAAGGGTCGCCCACCCAATGTCACCTCGGCCGAGCCTTCTTGCTCGATCTCGGGCAGCGCTGCTTGGAAATGGTGCGATACATGGCCCGGATCGGCAGGCGCACCCAGCGTAACCACGGCCTTAACGCTGGGAATTCCAGCGCGCGCGCGCAGAACAGCGGCGCCGCCCAGTGAATGCCCGATCAGCAGAGACGGTGGCATGTCTCGCCTTGCCAGGTAATGCGACGCCGCGATCAAGTCCTCGACATTGGATGAGAACGTGGTGTTGGCAAACTCGCCATCGGAATGGCCCAGCCCGGTGAAGTCGAAGCGCAGAACAGCAATACCCATCCCAGCCAGACGAGCAGCGATCCTGCGGGCGGCGGGAATGTCTTTGGAGCAGGTAAAACAGTGTGCAAACAAAGCGGTGGCCAGAACCGGACCGTCCGGCAGGTCAAAGCGCGCAGCAAGTTGGTTGCCGTCGTGACCGGCAAAAGTAATACGTTCGGTGGGCATGGCAGTTCCTTACGTCGCGAGTTGCCTTAATACTGTGGGCTTACTTGGGGTCGCTCAACCCATTTGTCGTGGCCGTCACGGGAAGGTGAGGAAAGATCGCCCCTATAGATCATGGCAGTTAAAGCAGAGAAGTTGAAACATCACTAATTGTGATGAATGGACTTTCAAATATTCGTTTTATTAAAGGAAGAACCTTCCCCATCTTGGGCTTGTGAAGCAAAGCAGCCAAGGAGGCAATTATGGCACATGTCACTTCCGCACCCCGTGGCGCAACACCGCGCCCAGACATTCTGATCGTTATCGCGTTGGCGGGGGCTATCGGTTTTTCAGCCGGTCAGAACTGGCCTAATACGCACTCGGCCAGCGCAGTGATGGCCGAGGACTGGCATGGTAACGTCAAGCGTTCGACTTGGCCGGATTAAAAGGTCAAACGAGCCCCATCAATTGGGCGTCAAAGGGATAGGTCGAAAGGTTCTCACACCCGTCTTCGGTGATGAGAACCTGATCTTCCAGTTTGATCGAGAAGTCCCCGCCCACTTCGCCGACGGCGGCTTCGACGCAAAGGACCATGCCGGGCTCAAGAGGGTAATCATACGCGCCCGGCACTGCCTTGTCCGGATAAGCGACCAGAGGCCATTCGTCACACAGCCCCACCCCATGCATCAGGCAACCATATTTCTGCGCCTGAAACTTGTCGTCCAGTCGATGACTGTTGGCCGTCAGTTCTGGGATCATGACACCGGGTTTCAGCATCTCCATATTGGTCATGATATGTTCATGGGCGTGCTGCATGGCATAGATCATGTCGGGTCGCGGTTTTTGATCACCGATCCACCATGTGCGTGAAATGTCGATGCAAATCCCGTACGAGCCGATAAGATCCGTGTCGAAGGCGATGATCTCGTTGGCTTGCGTAATGCGCGGACCACATTCCTGAAACCAAGGATTCGTACGCTGCCCCGAGGCCAGCAGTCGGGTTTCGATCCATTCGCCGCCGCGCCGGATATTTTCAGCGTGAAGAATAGCCCAGATGTCGTCCTCGGACGTCTTGCCGTCGCCCACATTGGCACGGGCAAATTTCTCCATCTCGGCGACGGCTGTTTCACAGGCGTGGTTCGCGCAGCGCATCGCCAGAATCTCATCCGGTCCTTTGATGGCGCGGGTTTTTTCGGTGACCTCTTCGCCTTCCATGATCTCGAACCCTTGCGCTTCCAAAGCGCGCAGCCCGTGCAACATGATTTTGTCGACAGCCAGCCGCATGTTGCCGCCACTATGTTCTTCGATCAGGGCGCGTACTTCGTTCGAGAACACATCTGCCGCCACATCCACCTTGTCGCCACGGTCGAAATAGAACAGATCCGCGCCAGAGCGCTGTTCGCGTACCAAGGGGTTGAAAGTCGAAAGAAACGGAGAATTCTTGTAGTCCCAGATCACCATGTAGCCGTCCGCACAGAGCAGCACGGCACGAAACGGGTTATGTGTGTTCCACAGCTGCATGTTTGTGCTGTCGGTCGCATAGCGGATGTTGAGCGGGTCAAACATCAGCAAGCCGCCATAACCACGATCAACGACCGCTTGGGTCAGACGTTTCCATCGATATTCGCGCATTGATGCCAGATTGGGCAGGGTCAGGCCAGCGGCCTCCCATTCGGCAAAGGCCAGTTGTGTTGGGCCTATCTCAATCCGGTCCAAATCGTTTGGCGTACCGTCGCCAAGGGTCGCGCCCTTTGTCGGGTCGATCTTTCGACCATCGCGGTAGTGAGTGTTCATGGCGGCCCTCCCTGCCTATTTATTAAGCGTGGAGAATCATTGCGCTGTCGTCTTGATATTTTGCGACGGTCGGCTCGTCGCTTTTTGACCGACAACAGAATGGCGTGGTGGTAAGTCGACCTCATGACGATTTTGCAAAGCTCGATCCCGTACGACCCTCTTTCGGAAAGGCCCCTGCCTGGCATCCAACCTACCAGCATGGAGACGTGGCTGCATCGTGATGACGCCTTCGCCGCACAGATGCAACATCGAGGGGCGTTGCTGCGTGATCGTTGCGCTGACGTTTTGGCGCTGGATCCCGCCGCCGAGCCTGCCGCGCAAGAAGTGTTGGATCTGGTGCTTCACCACGCTTATCCGGGGTGTTCTTGCACTGTCATTCGACCGGATGGGCAAGAGGTTTGCATTGATCGCAAACACCCGTTGGAGACTCTTTGCAATTTGGTGCAGGAGGATATTTGCATCCTGCAAAAGCGGGGTGAAGAGCACGTTCTGACCGGTGCAATCCTGTGCTTTCCGTCCAGTTGGCGATTGTCCGAGAAATTCTTGCGTCCGTTGATCGACATCCACATGCCAGTGGACAGATATGACGAAAACGTTGCGCGCCGCGTGCAACGCCTGTTTGATGGAATTCAACCCGGCCGACCACTGTGGCGTTATAATGCTTTGTGGTACGACAACGCCGAGTTGTACCAGCCGCGCAGTGCTCAAGAACCACGCCACATCAAGGACCCCGGTACTGCACCTTATTTACGAAGCGAGCGCCAAACCCTGCTGCGCCTTCCCAAATCGCAGGCAGTCATATTTTCGATCCACACATACGTTTTGGCAGCAGAGCGTCTGCGCAAAATAGAAAACCCCGCCTGATGGCGGGGCCTCCTAGGAGGGTCTTGTTTTGTGAGTTACATGCCCAAAGCGTTGGCAACGCCCGCGAAAGCCCCGCTTGTGCTGAGAGCAGAGATCGCTACGGAATAGGCAAGTACCTGGGTGTTCAGGCGAAAGTCTTCGCCCCTTATCAGGTTCACAGCGGCCATTGAGGCCGCGATCGGGACAGACACACTGGCCACGGCACCGGTTAGTCCCCAACTGGTCAGTCGCAGGATGTCACTTGGTTGTTCGTGGTCGAGGGGGGGCGTGTCCTCCCGATCAATTGGCTGCTCGATAGGTTCTGTCCGAAAAGCGATGCTGAGCAACTGCTCATCCGACAACTGGATCGGCCGGGCTGCCGGAGGCGGCGCCTTTTTTTGTGGCTCGTCCAGTGGGTCTTCCTCAATAGTGTCCAGCTCCGCAAATGGGCCAGAAACCGCCTCGAAAACTTGCTTTCTATTCCGCTTTTTTTTAGCGGGGGGCAGAGTGTCAAATGCACTCATGAATTGTTCGATGGTCAGAACCGTGTTGGGCGATAGCCACTCGACCCGTTTGGTCGCGCAAATGTCGACCATGCGATACAGGATCACCACTAGCATTAGTTCTGAGATTTCAGTGTCATCCAGCAATTCTGAGACCGGAGACACAGTTATTGTCAGTCGATTTTGCGGCAAGGTCACGGCGGGGCGTTTAATCGTTTTCAACCCGGCCGCGCGGTCCACACGTTCAATCCGCGTCTCGCTTGCTGGCACCTGAGTGTCCAGTGTCAGCCGCACAAGATACTGGCTACAAACGATGCTGGCTTCGGTGGAATCGAGAACGCTTTTACGCTCTACCAGATGGCCATAATCTTCCAAAGTCGCAGCCACAATCGCGCTGAAACGCTCGATCGCGCCATCGGTCTCGCCGTCAAACTGCAGGCCACCATGATAGCTGTTCTTCGGAGTCACTGCGCATTCCTCTGCCGCATGTTGTGTAGAAATACAGCCTAGCAAGGAAAATAGGGCAGATTTGGGCGGTAATGGAAAAAAATCACAAATTGCAAAGATTGATTACGCTCAGGAAACCTAGGCATTTTGGGGGCCGTTTAATGTTCATGGCAAGAATGTGACCAAAATGTGGGGCAGTTGCGCGGAAATGTGGCCAGGGTCAGCCGTCGATTCGGGCAGCCATTATCGCGATCGATTGTTGGTACACGGTGGCGGCATTCCATTGCTGGATGACCGCAAAGTTCGGCTGCCCCGGTTGGTAGCCGCGCCCCGGTTTCCAACCCTTTTTGCGCAAAAAGTTGGCTGTCGATGCCAGCGCGTCAGTCATGTTGTAAAAGTCGACGTTACCGTCACCTGTTGCGTCGACTCCATAGGTCAACGCATTGCCGGGTAGAAACTGTGTGTGCCCCAATTCGCCATGTTTCGCGCCCTTGGTGGCTGTCGTAATGCTGCCTTGATCGACCAGTTTTAGGGCACCAATTGCGTGGGGAATAAAGAACTCGGACCGACGACAATCATAGGCCAGCGTGGTGATAGCCGATACAACCTGACTGTCGCCCATAAAACCACCAAAGCCCGTTTCCATCCCATGGATGGCAATAAGAACACCTGCGGGCACTCCGTATTGCCGTTCGAGAGCGGCGTAAAACTGAGGGTTTCGTGCTTTTCGTTTGCGCCCTTGCGCGACGATAGTATCTGCTCCGCGTACTTGCATGAATTTGTCTAACGAGTACTTAAAGCTTTTCTGATTACGGTCTGCGGCAATTGTTCGGGTGGCATAGGTCGTTTGGGCCAATGCCTGAAGCCCCTTTTTCTTGACGCCAGCACGTTTTGCCTGTCGCGAGAAGTCCTTTTTCCAGGCTTCAAACCCGGCGCTGGTGTTTCCGCATTGGGCAGCAAGCCCAGCTGTAGGAAGGAAAACGGTCAGAGCAATTGCTAAGCGCAACATCATAATAATCCCAAAATACACACCCCAACCTTACGATGCGTCTTTGGTCTGGCAAAGGGCTTAGTACAGGTCCAACTCTCCGCTGTGCTTGAGGGCCTCAAACCACTCATCCGGCGTTTTGTTGATCTTGGCATGTTTGACCATCATGGCGTTCATGTTCGGAAGGTTGGACGAGTCCGGCCAGTCCTCGGGGCTCCACAGGTTCGCGCGGATCACGCATTTAGGGCAGTGCGCAAAAACAGTTTGCACCTTAATCAGAAGTGCAAGTTTGGGCGGTCGGGCTTGCACAGTCATCGAGGCCAGTAGTTTTGGATCAGCGCATATTTGGGCAGTTCCTCGGATACGCAGCGTCTCCATCTTTCCTGGCACGAAGAAGATAACACTGGCGCGTGGGTCTTTCAGGATGTTGTGAAAGGTATCCACCCGTTTGTTGCCGGGTCGGTCAGGGATGGCGATCAAGTCGTCCGACAGCACCTGAACAAAGCCACATGGATCCCCACGCGGGGATACATCCAGATGCCCGTCCGGATTGGCCGAGGCGATCAGGCAGAACGGCGAGGTCGCGATGAAGTCGCGGCACATCTGGTCAAGCGCGGGCAGTTCCTTGGCGATGATCTGGGGCAGGGGAGCGCCGGTGATCCGTTCCAGTTCTTCGGGTGTGGTCACGAAGTTGGTGAATTCGGCGTCCATGCGATCTCCTCCTGTCGCTAGTGTGGAAGATCACCCGGAATGAGACAAGGGCGCCCGGTTGGACGCCCTTGAAAGAATTTTCATCGAAAATTCTTGGATCAGCAGCTGTAGTACATGCCGTATTCTACAGGGTGCGGTGTGTGCTCGTAGGTTTCGACCTCTTCCATCTTCAGCGCGATGTAGCCGTCGATCTGGTCTTTGGTGAACACGTCGCCTTGCAGCAGGAAGTCGTGATCGGATGCCAGAGCTTCCAGCGCTTCGCGCAGCGAACCACATACGGTCGGGATGTCGGCCAGTTCTTCGGCCGGCAGATCGTACAGGTTCTTGTCCATGGCTTCGCCCGGATCGATCTTGTTCTTGATGCCGTCCAGACCAGCCATCAGCAGAGCAGCAAACGCCAGGTAGGGGTTCGCGGCTGGGTCGGGGAAGCGGGCCTCGACGCGCTTGGCTTTCGGGCTTTCGGTCCACGGAATACGGACACAACCCGAACGGTTACGGGCCGAATAGGCGCGCAGAACAGGGGCCTCAAAGCCCGGGATTAGACGCTTGTAGCTGTTGGTCGACGGGTTGGTGAAGGCGTTCAGGGTCTTGGCGTGCTTCAGGATGCCGCCGATGAAGTAGATTGCTTCGTCCGACAGATCAGCATATTTGTCGCCAGCGAACAGAGGTTTGCCGTCTTTCCAGATTGACATGTTCACGTGCATACCGGTGCCGTTGTCACCTGCGATCGGCTTCGGCATGAAGGTGGCCGATTTGCCGTAGGCATGTGCAACGTTGTGGATGACGTACTTGTATTTCTGCAGCTCGTCGGCCTGCTTGGTCAGGCTGTCAAAGATCAGGCCCAGTTCGTGCTGGCAGGACGCAACCTCGTGGTGGTGCTTGTCCACTTTCATGCCCAGACGCTTCATGGTCGACAGCATTTCCGAGCGCAGGTCTTGCGCTTCGTCAACGGGGTTCACGGGGAAGTAGCCTCCCTTAACGCCCGGACGGTGGCCCATGTTGCCCATCTCGTATTCGGTGTCGGTGTTCCACGACGCGTCGGTCGCATCAACTTCGTAGGATACCTTGTTGATGCTGTTCGAGAAGCGGACATCGTCAAACAGGAAGAATTCTGCCTCGGGGCCCATGTAGGCAACGTCACCAATACCCGATGCTTTCAGGTAGGCTTCGGCTTTCTGGGCGGTGCCGCGTGGGTCACGCTCATAGGCTTCGCCGGTGTCGGGCTCAACGATTGAGCAGTGCAGGCAGATGGTCTTTTCTGCGTAGAACGGATCGACATAAGCGCTTTCGGTGTCGGGCATCAGTTTCATGTCCGATGCTTCGATCGACTTCCAGCCAGCGATCGACGAGCCGTCGAACATGAAGCCTTCTTCCAGGAAGTCTTCGTCAACCTGGTCCGACATGATGGTGACGTGCTGAAGCTTGCCGCGCGGGTCGGTGAAGCGGATGTCGACGTATTCTGCGTCTTCATCACGGATCAGCTGAAGAACTGCGTCCTTGCTCATACTCTATTTTCCTCTGATTGGAGTGTTCGATTACAGCGCTTCCGAGCCGGTTTCACCGGTCCGGATGCGAATGGCTTGCTCAACGGGCGACACAAAGATCTTGCCGTCGCCGATTTTGTCGGTCTTAGCGGCCGAGACGATGGCGTCGATGGCAGCATCGACCTGATCGTCGTCCAAAACGACTTCGACCTTCACTTTGGGCAGAAAGTCGACCACGTATTCCGCACCGCGGTACAGTTCGGTGTGGCCTTTCTGGCGACCAAACCCTTTAACCTCGATCACGCTGAGACCCTGGACGCCAACGTCCTGCAGTGCCTCTTTTACCTCATCGAGTTTGAACGGTTTGATGATCGCTTCGATCTTCTTCATCCCGGGCTCCCTTTAACTCTTGTCAGGATGGCAGTGACCACGTCTAAGATCGGGCGGCAATCGGATTGCGAATTTGGTCCCGTTTGGCCGCTGGGAAAATAGGCTTAGGTTTAAATTTTAATCAGATTGCATAAAAAGTAATCGAAATTGAATCGACTGGGAATTTTGAGATGACGGAACTGCTGACGGCTGCTCAGATGCGGGTCATCGAACAGGCCGCGATTGAGTCTGGTGAGGTGACCGGACTGGAGCTAATGGAACGGGCCGGGCAGGGCGTTGTCGACGCGATTTATGAGGAGTGGCCCGAGTTCAAGGATCGAGGGGCCAGCCCCTCGAGCTCCCCGAGGTATTTGAGGCCAGATGAAGGGGATCCGCTGCGCGCCGTGGTGTTGTGCGGGCCGGGGAACAATGGCGGTGATGGGTTTGTTGTTGCGCGTCTGCTGCATGCGTTGGGGTGGAACGTTGAGGTGTTTCTGTACGGGGATGCTGAGAAGCTGCCGCCGGATGCGCGAGTGAATTATGAGCGGTGGATGGAGTTGGGGGCTGTCAAAGCTCGAAAGATTGATCCACCACCCTTGGTGGATGAGTACCTGCCTTTCCCGGATCATTTGGACCTTATTGTCGATAGCTTGTTTGGAATCGGTTTGACTCGTCCTTTTGGGGGGGCGTTCAGCCTTTTGGCTCAAGAGGCGGTGAAAACTTTGCTAACAGAGAAAGGCGTTCGGGTTGTGTCTGTAGACACACCGAGTGGATTGTGCGCAGACAGCGGTCGGGCGATAGGCTCCGCAATTTCGGCTGATTTGACCGTTTCATTTCATACTAGAAAGATTGGTCATCTCATCGCGGATGGTCCCCGGTATTGTGGAAAGACTGTTGTGGCTGGCATTGGGTTGCCGTCACTGGAAAAGCCTGATTCAGCGGCCCGAAGTGCTTTGGTTAAGCTCCACGATCAGGAAAAACTGGTTCGGGTGCTGTGTACGGAAGCAGATCAAAGCAACTTGCCACAGTATCTCTTCAAAAAGCTTTACGAGCATAAATACTCCCACGGTCACGCCCTGATCCTCTCAGGCGGCGCGGCGCAAACTGGAGCTGCGCGGTTAGCGGCGCGGGGGGCTTTGCGGATTGGGGCTGGGTTGGTGACGCTTGGGGTGCCGGGCTCGGCTCAGATGGAGGTGGCGGCGCAGGTGACGGCCCTCATGGTGCAACGGGTTGATGGGGCCGAGGGTTTTGCGGATGTGCTGAGCGACGAGCGGTTGAATGCGCTGTGTATTGGGCCGGGAATGGGGTTGGAGCGGGCGCGCGAACTGGTGCCGGTTGCGTTGCAGGCCAAGCGGGCGACCGTGCTGGATGCGGATGCTCTGACGGCGTTTGCAGATGATCCGGCGGCCCTGTTTGGGCAGTTGCACGAGAGTTGCGTTCTGACCCCGCATGGGGGCGAATTTGCACGCCTGTTCCCGGATATTGCCGAGAAATTGGCGGCTGCGCCAACCAAAGGCCCGGCCTATTCCAAGGTGGACGCCACGCGCGAAGCCGCCAAGCGGGCGAGGTGTGTGGTTCTGTTCAAGGGGCCGGACACGCTGATTGCCGCGCCGGATGGGCGATGTTCGATCAATGCTGCTGTCTATGATCGTGCGGCACCTTGGTTGGCTACGGCCGGATCAGGGGATGTTCTGGCAGGGTTCATCACGGGCCTTTCGGCGCGCGGGTTCAGTCCGATGCAGGCGGCGGAAACGGGCGCTTGGCTGCATGTGGAATGCGCGCGCAACTTTGGTCCGGGTCTGATCGCCGAGGATTTGCCCGAGCAGTTGCCTACTGTTTTGAAACAGATCAAAGCCTGATCCGCTTTGAGGCAGGCTTGTATTGCTGTCTGTCTCTTCCGCGTCGCGGGAAACTAGCCACCAACAATTTTAGACAAAAGACGGTCAAAACAAGGCTGATCGGGCAGTTGCCTCTTGCACGCGGGGGGCTGGGCAAATAGAAGGCGTCAAATTTGCCCGGCGCGCCGTTTTGCGCGCCCCGAATCCTATGGGGACTACCATAATGCAGGTTACCGAGACGCTGAACGAAGGTCTGAAACGCGGCTATAACATTGTCGTATCCGCCGCCGAGCTGGACGACAAAGTGAATGAGAAACTGGTTGAAGCGCAGCCAGAAGTCGAAATGAAGGGTTTTCGCAAAGGCAAGGTGCCGATGGCGCTGCTGAAAAAGCAGTTCGGCCAGCGTCTGCTGGGTGAAGCGATGCAGGAAAGCATCGACGGTGCGATGAACAAGCATTTTGAAGACAGCGGCGATCGTCCGGCCCTGCAGCCCGAGGTCAAGATGACCAACGAGGACTGGAAAGAAGGCGACGACGTCCATGTCGAAATGTCCTATGAGGCTCTGCCCGCGATCCCCGAGGTTGACCTGAAATCAGTCGAGCTGGAAAAACTGGTCGTCAAAGCCGATGACGCTGCCATCGAAGAGGCGCTGAACAACCTGGCCGAAACCGCGCAGGATTTCAAAGCGCGCCGTAAAGGCTCGAAAGCCAAGGATGGCGACCAGATCGTATTCGACTTTGTCGGCAAGGTTGACGGCGAAGAATTCGAGGGTGGCTCGGCCGAAGACTACCCGTTGGTTCTGGGCTCAAACAGCTTCATTCCCGGTTTCGAAGAGCAGCTGGTTGGCGTTAAAGCCGAAGAAGAAAAAGACGTTAACGTCACCTTCCCGGCTGAATACGGTGCCGAGCATCTGGCCGGAAAAGACGCTGTTTTCACCTGCACCGTGAAAGAGGTGAAAGAACCCGTCGCTGCAGAAGTGAACGACGAGCTGGCCACCAAGTTTGGCGCTGAAGACCTGGAAGCCCTGAAGGGCCAGATCGCCGAGCGTTTGGAAGCCGAATATGCTGGCGCTTCGCGCGCAGTCATGAAGCGTGCCCTGCTGGATGCGCTGGACGAGAAAGTCTCTTTCGACTTGCCGCCGTCGTTGGTTGAGGCGGAAGCCAAACAGATCGCACACCAGCTGTGGCACGAAGAAAACCCGGACGTTGAAGGTCATGACCACGATCCGATCGAACCCACCGACGAGCACAACACATTGGCCGAGCGCCGCGTGCGTTTGGGCCTGCTGTTGGCCGAGCTGGGGCAGAAAGCCGAAGTTGAAGTCACCGATGCCGAGATGACTCAGGCGATCATGAACCAGGCACGTCAGTACCCGGGTCAGGAACGTCAGTTCTTTGAGTTCGTGCAGCAGAACGCTCAGATGCAGCAGCAACTGCGTGCCCCGATTTTTGAGGACAAGGTCATCGACTACATTGTCGAGCTGGCTCAGGTCACCGACAAGGACGTCAGCAAAGACGACCTGCAGAAAGCTGTCGAGGCTTTGGAAGAGGAATAATTCTCTTTCGCCCCTTTCGGGCAAGCAAGATAAAACGCGGAGCCGTCTGGAAACAACGGCTCCGCTTGAGTGGCTTACGCTATGAGGTGAGGGGGTCAGGCCTCATGAGCGAAAGCGCGGGGGGTACTCAGCAGAGCGAACTTCTGCTCTGGCGTAAACTTATCCGAAAGTTCTTCAATCAGCCTGAGAACAGCGTCAACTTCGTCTTTCGAGGTGGCTGCACCCATTTGTTCCACAAAGTACTTTTCGAGCTGATTGAGTGGCTTACGGTCGTAGTTTGCAGCCTTGGGTGCTGCTTTGGTCTTGTCGAACAAGGTGCGTGCTTGTTGGTCGCTTAGAAACACATCGTGCGCGATTCCTGCATATTTCCGAATTCCGGAAATCCTTTCGTCCGAGCAATCCATAAGTGCGGCCATGGCAACAACTTTGCCCATTGGTTTGGCAGAGCCTAAATAGTCATACGGAGCGTTACCAGACCGTTGCAGAACCCGGTTCATGATAGGATCAATCACAGCGATCGAATCCAGCACTCCTGCCATCTTTGCGTATTCGAACGACCCTATCATGACCTCGCTGGTTACGTACGAGACCGAATTTTCGCCCCTGCCACGCCCCAGTTTCTTTGTGTCGACGCAAAAACGGGTTGCTTCCCACACTTGCGCGCTGCGCAGAGGCGGTTCGCCGTCCAGGATCGAGTTAAACACTTCTGCCAGCATATGTGGCCCCGTGGTCTGCAGCAACCGCATGCAGCCTACGACGTCCCCCTCGTCGTTTAGGCTGACCACGTGTGCAGGATTAAGCGTATCAAATTTGTCGACCTCCCGACCGTCGCGGATGTTCACATCCCATCCCAAGCGGTCGCCGAAAACGCGCGCGCGCAGTTGATACATTTCGTCCAAGACGTCTTTGAATTTATGTTGGTTTATACCATCAATCACGATGATCATTTCCATCCCCCTAGAGATTGGTTACCGTGAATGGAAGATTAACCAAGTTATGATCTGAGACTATTGGGGGTTTCCCGTAGAGAAGCGGTTTTTTGGTTAACCAGGGGCGATTATTCCAAGTCCTATGGCGCGACCAATCGCCTGTGGCGTGGTCAAAGCCCCGAGTTTCTCGCGGCCGGACCTAACGTGAACTTCAACTGTGCGGTGCGAGATCGAAAGAATATCGCCGATGTCCTGTTGCGACTTCCCTTCCGCTACCCATTGCAAAATCTCTTTCTCACGCGTGGACAGGGTTGGCAGATACAGGGCTTTTGCCAAAAGCCCGGACTGCATAACGGTGTCATGCGCCTGGACTGCCGCCAACTGCAGGTCTCCCATAACGTGTCGCTTCAGTCTTTCCCATTCCTCATCCGAGCAGTTGCGGGTCACGTTCAGCAAGCCACATTCGCCATAGGGACCCCGGACCGGAACGGTCAGCCCCCGCGGGGTAATTCCAAAGTCGTGGGCATCTTTGAAAACCGTGTGAAACTTTTCATCTTGGCTAAAACGACTCCAGTCCACCGGTGCGATGCTAAGCATGGATTGGTACAAAGTTGGATCGAAGTGATGAAACCCTTGGCTTCCGTAGTGGATCTTCCATTCGTCGGGGTAATTTGCAT
The DNA here is from genome assembly GCF_040371315.1 of Ruegeria sp. HU-ET01832. Taxonomy (NCBI): domain Bacteria; kingdom Pseudomonadati; phylum Pseudomonadota; class Alphaproteobacteria; order Rhodobacterales; family Roseobacteraceae; genus Ruegeria; species Ruegeria sp. HU-ET01832. The sequence continues at coordinate 535,975 of NZ_BAABWL010000001.1, read as the reverse complement.
AGCCCTGAACATCCCCTTTGACGGGGTTGAAAGTTGCATAGGATGCGTAATCAAAGCCAAGTTCGTTGCAAACGGCATTGATAATGTCCGCCGCAGACCTTTCTTCCTGTTCGATCCTGGCTAGGTCGATGAGTTTCAAGTGTCTAACCTTCGTGATGACTATCCTCTCCCCAGAGCATAGTCGTATCTGTCCAAATTAAAGCATACGTTGCGTCACCTTGATGATGTGACGCAAGCAAATAGTTCGCTTTGCATGGTGTTAATGCAGTGAAATGGCAATAGATACGTAGGGATTGGCCTGTTTTTGCAGCGGTATTTTGCGGATTGTTGCCGACTGCAGGACAAGTTGTCTCACTCGGGTTTCAACCCAGTCTCGACCAGCAATCCGCGGGCCTTGGCCTCAGGCCAATAGCCCTTGGCATACAGGAAAATCGCGCGCTGCTGATCGCCGTCGGACAACAACCACGCTCCGCGTAGGTATTTGCCCGCAAATTCCAGATTGGTATCGGCGTCCAACAGGCCCTGTGGGTCACCACTGTAACCCATGGACCGGGCTGTCGCCGGAAGGATCTGCAACAGGCCGTAATAGGGACGGTTCACCGCCCACGGCCGGTGTGTGCTTTCTCGGATGGCGAGCTTGTGAACCAACTCTCGCGGGAGCTCGTAGTGATCGGCCCATTTGTTGATCGAGGCCCGCAACTCGGGCGTCTCATTGGGATAAAGCGGAGGATCAAATGCGGCACGTGTCGGGGTGTCCGGGCTTCCGCATGCAGCAAGAGGCGCGGCGAGCAACAGAGCAATCAGATTACGGCGCATGATTTTGGTCATCGAGATCTCCGGCGTTTGTCGCGATACTAGGAAACTTGGTTTCGTCCGCAAGGGTAGCGGAAGATTCCGGCTGAAATATGCCGTTGGGACCTTGAATGAAAAAAGGCCGCGCATGATGACGCGGCCTTTCTCAAATCCAGTGAAGAAGATCAGGCTTTTGCTTCGTCTTCTTCCGCAGCTGGTGCTTCGTCAGCAACCAGGTCATCGTCGTCCGACGCGGCCGAACCGATATCGTCGAACAGCTCGGCGATTTCGAATTCAGCGGCTGCTTCTTCTTCGGCAGCCAGTTCCTGGATCGACTTGCCCGAAGCTTGCAGTTCGGCTTCTTCTTCCGAACGGGCGACGTTCATCTGAATCTCGACTTCGACCTCGGGGTGCAGTTTGACTGCGAGCGAGTGCAGACCCAGTTCCTTGATCGGTGCGATCAGGGCGATCTGTTTCTTGTCGACGGTGAAGCCAGCTTCGGTCGCGGCCTCTGCGGCGTCACGCGGAGTGACCGAGCCGTACAGAGCGCCAGCATCCGATGCCGAGCGAATCACGATGAACTGCTGACCGTCCAGCTTTTCAGCCAGTGCTTCAGCTTCTTTCTTGGTTTCCAGGTTGTGCGCTTCAAGCTGCGCCTTGCGGGCTTCGAACGAGGCGATGTTCGACTCGGACGCGCTCAGGGCTTTGCCTTGGGGCAGCAGGAAGTTGCGGGCGTAGCCGGGCTTGACGTCAACGACGTCGCCCATCTGACCCAATTTCGCAACGCGTTCCAGCAGGATAACTTGCATGTCAGTCTCTCCTTACTTCACGGCGTAGGGCAGCAGGGCGAGGAAGCGGGCGCGCTTGATAGCACGGGCCAGTTCACGCTGCTTTTTCGCCGAAACGGCGGTGATGCGCGAAGGTACGATCTTGCCACGCTCAGAGATGTAGCGCTGCAGCAGACGGGTGTCTTTATAGTCGATCTTCGGCGCGTTATCGCCCGAGAACGGGCAGACCTTGCGGCGGCGGAAAAATGGTTTTGCGGCCATGGTTTAATGTCCTTTCGTCAGGCGTTGATCAACGGCGCTCGCGGCGGCCTTCGCGCTCGTCGCGCTTCTGCATCTGGACCGAGGGGCCCTCGGCATGTTCGTCGACCTTGATGGTCAGAACGCGCATGACGTCTTCGTGCAGGCGCATCAGGCGCTCCATTTCCTGAACCGCGCCAGCAGGCGAGTCGGTTTTCAGGAAGGCATAGTGGCCTTTGCGGTTTTTGTTGATCTTGTAGGCCATCGTCTTGACACCCCAGTACTCGCTTTCGACGACGTTGCCGCCGTTGTCAGCCAGAACGGTGCCGAAGTGTTCGACGAGGCTTTCTGCCTGCGCGTTGGACAGATCCTGACGCGCGATCATTACATGCTCATACAGTGGCATGTGCACTCCTGTTTATATCAAGGCGCATTTCATAGGCGGGGCCATCTGGTCCTTCGCGACCCTGCCACGAGAGGCTGCGCGATTCATACGATTAGCGAAGGATGGCCCCGTATACACGTTTATTGCGACGGGGCAAGTCCCGTCACATATGCCTTGGTGAAGTCGTGCTATTTTCACTGCGACGCCCAATTCCTGACGCTTTTCAATTCGATCTTAACTCTCATACCGGGACAATAACCGGACACACCGGACCCAAGTCGGCAACCTGAGAAACAGGGTGAGAGAAATGACCGCGATTAATACGAATACACTCGAACAGACCGCGTCAAACGCGAGTTTTGAGAAATCCGTTCCAGTTCTGATCGCGTTCGCGCCGAACTGGAAAGTCCGCATGATCCTGGCGCGCATGGTTGGTGCGTTCCTGATTGTGATGGCATTTTCAATGTGGCTCGCTCCGGGCTCTGCCATGGCCACCGAAGTCTGGCCGATCAAACTGGCCGCGTCGCTTGCCTTTCTTGTTGTCGGTGTCAGTCTTCTGACCATTCAGGTGATGGATGCCCGTCCTGATGCGTATTTCGATCCGATCCGCCGTGAGGTGCGCGTTTTGCAAAAGAACGAAAACGGTCGGCCCCAGACTGTTCTGCGCCGCAGCTATGATACGCTGGGTGGTGCCAAGTTCAGCGATGATCAGGTCGAGCTGTTCGACGTGGACGGCAGCTTGTTGATGAAGCTGCCGTTGCAATCGGCGGATGTCAGCCGAGCGCTGAAGGGCCAACTGAGTGGAAGTGTAACAATCTTCGCCTGATTTTTATTCTGTTCATATAGGAACAGAAGTTGTGAGAGAATAAAGCTTGTGTGCCGCCCTTGGGCGGCACATTTTTGTTATCGAGCAACCCAACAGGTTTGCATCCACAACAATGCGGAGTTTGTCATGAAATCCACCCTTCTTGCTGCTGCACTGGCCGTGTCGGCGACTTCGGCGTTTGCCAGCGCCGAGAAATACGTTCTGGACCCAAGCCACAGCCAGGTCATCTTCAACTACAATCACCTTGGTTTCTCGACGACCTATGGCATGTTCTCGGGTTTTGAAGGCGAGATCATGTTCGATCAGGAAAACCCGGCAGCGTCCAGCGTGTCTGTGTCTATGCCAGTCGTTGAGATGTTCACCGGTTGGAAACCGCGTGAAGATCACTTTATGACCGAAGATTTCTTTGGCGTGACCGAAGGCGACCTGATCTCATTCACGTCAACCGGGATCGAAGTTACCGGTGAGAACACTGCCAACATCACCGGCGATCTGACCATGAACGGCGTTACCAAGTCAGTCGTGCTGGACGCCAAACTGAACCAAGTCGGAGAGCACCCGATGGCTGGCAAGCCTTGGGCCGGTTTCGACGCAACAACCACGCTGATCCGCAGCGATTTTGATCTGGGCCAGTTTGCCCCGTTCGTCAGCGACGAAGTTCAAATCCAGATTTCGGTTGAGGCGCAAAAAGCAGAATAAACCGCTTTTATCTGTTGAAATCGAAACCGCCGGAGCGCAGGCTCCGGCGGTTTTCTTTTACTCGCCGCGTGTCGCGATCAAGTCTACCAAAACGATGACCGTGAACCCCAGTGAGTCCTCGGTAGGCTGCGAGGTGCCGACGTCGAAATCCATTCGGTTCAACTCCAACGTGCCGGACACTGTGGCGGTATCTTCCTGCAGATTCAGAGTGAAGGGCAACACCACGTCGACAGATTTGTCGCGAATGGTCAGAGGCCCGCGTGCCTCGTACCCGGTTTCGGTCTTGAACAGATCGGCTGTGAATTGCGCCGTAGGGAATTGCGCGCTGTCGAAGAAATCAGCCCCCATTGCCTGTCCGCTGACTGTGCCGAGGCTTAGAGAAGGGATTGAGATCGTTACATTAGCCGATCCAGCCAAACCGGGTTCCGCTGGGTCGTCAAACGCGATGGCAGCAGTCCAGTCGGCGAAACTGCCAGTTACGGGACTGCCTAATTGGCTAATGGTGATACCCAATGTGCCTTCTTGTACCTGCCACTCCGATTGTACCTCGGCCAGTTCGGCGGTGTCGGTATGGGCGTGAGAGTGATGGCTGAATGCGCCGATTCCCCAGCCGCCGATCAACACGGCACCCCAGACAACCAGCGCGGCAAACGCCGGTGTTGCCGAATGATGCTGAGCTGGAGGTTCCGGTGACTGCGCAGAACCGGGCAGCATACGCCTCAACGTGCTGTCCTTGTCGATGACATGGTGTTTCACCGCCCCGGCAATGTGCAGCACCAGAGAACCGCCAAGCGTCCATACGAAAAGCCAATGTAGGCTGGCGGTGAATTCGGCCAGATGCTCGGATTTGGGGACCAAAGGCAGGTTTTGCCCAAATGGCCAAAGGATCGGCGCAAATCCCTCGGCCGCCGCGTGGTGAATCCATCCGGTCAGCGGCACCAATACCAATGAGCCGTACAGTAGCCAGTGTACGGTTTCCGCGGCAAAAGCTTCGGGCTTGTTGTCGGCGTTCAGAAGGCCGGGTTTGGTTTGCGTCAGGGCCCACAGGATGCGTGCGAGGGCGACGAAAAAGACGGCCACGCCGACAGTCTTGTGTAGCGAGAACAGGCGCGCTGCACGTGAGATGTCATCTTCTGTCGTTGGGACGTTCGGATCATAGATCGCCTGAGCCAGTTCGTTGGCAAAATACCCCAGAGGGAACGCGGTAAAGATCAGCAATGCGGTCAGCCAGTGGAAGGCCTTGGTGACACTGCCATAGCTTGAGAATGTATTGGTCGAGGGCATCTGGCGCTCCGGGGGTTAGGTGGCTTTGCTCAAACTAAAGCCATGGGATCAGGACTCAAGGGGGCAGGGCGCACAGCTACGGTGCCTTTGTGCAGAGATCAGGCAGTGCTTGTGCCGCGCGGTTACACAGTTTACACCCCGCCGCAACCTAACGTCATCCAAGAGGTTGCAATGACACGCGCATTTGTTTTCCCGGGGCAAGGTGCCCAGACCATCGGAATGGGCAAAGCTCTGGCCGAGGCTTACCCTGCCGCACAGGCGGTGTTTGACGAGGTGGACGAAGCCTTGGGCGAAAAGTTGAGCAGCCTGATCTGGGACGGTGATATTGCCGAGCTGACCCTGACGCAAAACGCACAGCCGGCACTGATGGCCACGTCCATGGCGGCGATGCGGGCGCTGGAGGCCGAGGGCGTCTCGATCACAGATGCAGTCTTTGTTGCCGGGCATTCGTTGGGGGAATATTCCGCGCTGGCCGCTGCTGGTGCGCTGACGGTTGCGGATACTGCGCGTCTTCTGCGCACCCGCGGTCAGGCGATGCAAAGCGCCGTGCCAGTGGGCGAAGGTGCGATGGCGGCGATCCTTGGGCTGGACCTTGAGGCTGTGCGCGCCGTGGCGGATGAGGCCGCGCAGGGTGAAGTCTGTCAGGCCGCAAACGACAATGACCCGACACAGGTTGTGGTCTCGGGCGCGAAGGCTGCTGTGGAACGCGCGGCCGAGATTGCCAAGGAAAAGGGCGCCAAGCGCGCGGTCATGCTGCCTGTCAGCGCGCCCTTCCATTGTGCCTTGATGCAGCCTGCTGCTGACGTGATGGCCGAAGCTTTGGCAGGGGTTGAAATCAAAGCGCCTGCCGTGCCGCTGATTGCTAACGTGCGCGCCGAAGCGGTCAACGACCCTGACCTGATCCGGCAGTTGCTAATCGAGCAGGTCACCGGCTCGGTTCGCTGGCGTGAAAGCGTGCAGTATATGGCCGCGCAGGGCGTGACCGAGACGTGGGAGATCGGGGCGGGGAAAGCTCTGTCCGGGATGATCCGCAAAATCGACCGTTCGATCGCGGGTAAAGCTGTCGGCACGCCGGATGACGTGCAGAATGTGACCCAAGCCGAATCGTAAGATACCGCGCGTCGCGTGGCGCGTAGCTAAAGGATAAGAGAATGTTTGATTTGACAGGTAAGAACGCACTGATCACCGGTGCCTCGGGCGGGATCGGTGGTGAGATCGCGCGCTCTCTGCATGCCGCAGGCGCTACGGTGGCGCTTTCGGGCACGCGTGTTGAACCGCTGGAGGCGCTGGCCGCCGAACTCGGCGATCGTGCCCATGTGCTGCCCTGTAATCTGAGCGACCCTGAGGCTGTGGCCGCCCTGCCAAAGCAGGCGGCGGATGCGATGGGGTCGGTCGATATTCTGGTCAACAACGCGGGTATCACGCGTGACAACTTGTTCATGCGCATGTCGGATGACGAATGGCAGAGCGTAATCGACGTTAACATGACCTCGACCGCGAAACTCTGCAAAGGCGTGCTGCGCGGCATGATGAAGGCGCGTTGGGGCCGGATCATCAACATCTCGTCCGTGGTGGGCGCGACGGGCAACCCCGGTCAGGCGAACTATGCCGCGTCCAAGGCGGGGATGGTCGGGATGACCAAGTCGCTGGCATACGAGGTCGCAAGCCGCGGAATCACGGCCAATGCGGTGGCGCCGGGCTTTATCACCACGGCGATGACCGACAAGCTGACCGACGATCAGAAGTCGGGCATCCTGGGTCAGGTTCCGGCCGGACGTATGGGGGACGCGTCGGAAATTGCCGCGGCAGTTCTGTACCTTGCCAGCCCCGAGGCCGGATATGTGACCGGAACCACCTTGCATGTAAACGGCGGTATGGCCATGTTGTGACCACCTGTCGGGGCAGGCGCGAAAGCGTTTGCCTTGGGCGTTGTCTGTGCTATAGGCGGCGCATCAATTCGGGGGTCGGCCGTAGGGTCGGCCTTCTAGTTTCCCGGCAATCGGGAACCCAAACCGCCCAGACGGGCACATCAAGGCCAGCCTGAGCGGGCAAGGGCAGAACCGGGCACTATGCCCTGAAATGGAATGAGGAATAGACATGAGCGACGTCGCAGATCGCGTTAAGAAGATCGTTGTTGAGCACCTGGGTGTTGAAGAAGACAAAGTAGCGGAAAACGCTTCCTTCATCGACGATCTGGGCGCAGACAGCTTGGACACTGTTGAGCTGGTCATGGCCTTCGAAGAAGAGTTCGGCATCGAGATCCCCGATGACGCAGCCGAGACCATCCAGACCTTTGGCGACGCCGTCAAATTCATCTCTGAAGCGTCCTAAGACCTTAGAGAATCCTAAAAAGCGGCGCTTCCGGGCAACGGAGGCGCCGTTTTTTGTTGCGTGGACGTTATTCGGGCTTGTCAGAGGCTGTTTTCGTCCGCACCCTTTCCGCTGAGGCAAAAAAATTCAGAGCGGGCAGGGCATGATACGATCCACCCCGATGATAAACACGGCTCGCTTGACGCTCTGCGCCATGCGGCCTGAGGATTTCAACCGGTTCGCCGAGATCTGGCGCAATCCGTGTGTCGTGCGGCATATCGGGGGCAAGCCACGGTCGCGCGGCGAAGCCTGGGATTCGTTCTTGCGCAATGCGGGGCATTGGCAGATGGCCGGATTCGGCCAATGGGCTGTAATTCAGCAATCGAATCGGCAGATGATCGGACAGGCCGGGTTTTTCTACGGCAATCGCGCGCTGGGCGAGGATTTCGACGACTTTCCCGAAGCAGGTTGGGTGCTTGCCCCAGAAGCCCAAGGGCAGGGCATGGGCCTTGAGGCCGCGCAGGCCGCCCATGACTGGTTCGACCGGATTATGCCCGGTCCATTGGTTGCAATGGTAAATTCCGACAACTTGGCTTCGCAAAAACTGGCGGCGCGGTTGGGATATGTCGAAATGCGCGAGGATGATTATCAGGGGTCTCGTGTGTGCCTGTTGCGGCGAAACGGTCCTCCGACGCGGCACTGACAGTGCAGTTTGCGATGCCGCAAAAAGTCCGCAGTTTGCCGAAACTGGTAATTTCGCGGACCGGTACTGCGTGTATGCTGATCCCATGTGCAAAGGATTGAGCGGAGGATCAGGCTCATGAGGATTTACCCCACTATGGAATTGCAGAACGGCCGGTGTGTCACGCTGGACAAGGGCCGTCTGGACGAAGCTATGATCTGGCATGTGAACCCTGCCGAAACAGCCCGTAGCTGGGCGGCCGCAGGGGCGGAATGGATGCACCTGACGGATTTCGACGCCATCGAAGGGCGTGATACCAATTCGGAACTGGTCGAAGAGATCATCCGGTCAGCCGAAATCCCGGTGCAGTTGGCTGGCGGTATGCGCACGCGCGAACAGGTCGAACGCTGGATTGACAAGGGAGCGGGCAGGATCGTCATCGGGACGTTAGCTGCCTGGGACCCCAATCTGGTGAAGGAATTGGCCAAGCTGTATCCGGATCAAATCGTTCTGGCTGTTGATGTCTGGCAGGGCTACGTCATGACAGAGGGGTGGCGCAGCCAAAGCGCCTTTACGCCGGACGCATTTGTCGAAGCATTTGCAAACACGCCTTTTGCGGCCATTCTGGTGACCGATATTGATAGCGATATGAGCGATGTCGAAGCTCAGCTGGGTCTGATTTCCGGGTTAGCAGAAAAGTCGCGCACGCCGATTATTGCCAGTGGCGTGGTGCGTTCTGCCGACGATATCTCACGGCTGGCTTACATCCCGAATATCTCGGGTGCGCTGGTTGGGCGCGCGCTATTCCGCAAGACATTGGAACTGTCCGATGCGTTGGAGGTTGCCACCGCTGCGCATGAACCGGTCGCAGAGTTCCAATAATCGAAGACCAACCCAAGGACGCCGCCCTTTCAAGCTATAGCAAGGGCGGTTTTCCGCCTTTTATGCTGTTTGCCAGTGTGCCGATACCAAGATGGCGCGAACAGCTTTCCGGCGGAATGTACCCTTGCTCTTGCCCCCACACCCCGGGCCGGGGTATGAGCGTTTCTTAAACACGAAGCAGGCAAGAGGCACTTCATGCGCAGAGTCGTTGTAACCGGTCTGGGATTGGTCACTCCGTTGGCCAGCGGGGTCGAGGAAACCTGGTCGCGGCTGCTGGATGGAGAATCCGGCGCTGGTCCGATCACTCAGTTTGATGCCGAAGGCAGTGGGGTCACAACGACCTACGCCTGCGAAGTCCCGCGCGGGGACGGCACCAATGGGACGTTTAACCCCGACGATTGGATGCCGCCGAAAGAGCAGCGCAAGATCGAGGATTTCATCCTGTATTCCATCGCAGCGGCCGATATGGCCTGCGAAGATGCGGGTTGGATGCCCGAAGATGAAGAAGCGCGCTTACGCACCGGAGTCCTGATCGGCTCCGGGATTGGCGGTCTTGGTTCCATTGCGGAAACAGCCAATCTGATCCGCGACAAAGGTCCGCGCCGCGTCTCACCATTCTTTATTCCGGGTGCACTGATCAACCTGGCCTCTGGGCAAGTGTCGATCCGACGTGGGTTTAAGGGGCCAAACCATTCGGTTGTAACGGCCTGTTCGACTGGTGCGCATGCCATCGGTGATGCAAGCCGCATCATCCGCGCAGGTGATGCGGATGTCATGGTTGCTGGCGGTGGCGAAGGCTGCATCTGCGAGATCGGCATCGCTGGCTTCAATTCGTGCAAGGCGCTTTCCACTAAATTTGCCGATGACCCCAAGAAAGCCAGCCGTCCGTATGACATTGATCGTGACGGTTTTGTCATGGGTGAAGGCTCTGGGATCGTGGTCCTGGAGGAATACGAGCACGCCAAGGCGCGTGGTGCGAAGATTTATGCCGAGGTTCTGGGCTATGGCATGTCTGGTGACGCCTATCACATCACCGCGCCTAGCGAAGATGGCGATGGGGCTGAACGCTCGATGCAGGCCGCGCTGCGCAGCGCGGGCCTTGAGCCCGAGGATCTGGACTATATCAACGCGCATGGCACATCGACCATGGCAGATACCATTGAATTGGGCGCGGTCGAGCGTTTGCTGGGCGATCATGCGGCGAATGCAACGATGAGCTCGACAAAATCCGCAACAGGCCACTTGTTAGGTGCTGCAGGCGCGATTGAGGCGATCTTCTCGATCCTCGCAATCCGTGACCAGGTTGCGCCTCCGACGATCAACTTGGATAACCCGGCGGTTGAAACTCCTATCGACCTGGCCCCTAACGCCAAGCGCGAACGCAAGATCGATGTGGCGCTTTCAAACTCTTTCGGCTTTGGCGGCACCAATGCCAGCGTGATCTTCGGAAAGGTCAGCTAAATGTGGCGGGCCCTGGCATCGAACATGCTGACCATTCTAGTGGTCGGCTTGTTCTTGATGGGTGGTCTGATCCTGTGGGGGCAGTCGCGGTACAAAAGCGAAGGCCCGTTGGAAACGGCGATCTGTTTGAGGGTCGAACGCGGATCGAATATGGGCGAGGTCAGCCAGCTTCTGCAGGATCAGGGTGCAATCAGCAGTGCCACGGTCTTTCGTATGGCGGCGGATTACACTGACCGGTCCCAGCAGTTGAAGGCTGGCAGCTTTCTGGTTCGCGAAGGCGCGTCGATGGAACAGATCATCGACGAAATCACCAGCAGAGGCGCCAGTACCTGCGGATCTGAGATCGAATATCGCATCGGTGTGACCCGTATCCAGACCCGTGTGCGTGAACTGAATCCCGCCACTCTGGCCTTTGACGAAATTGCATCTTTTGACGTCACCGATGAAGACGTGCCCGCCGCCTATACTGAGAAAAGCGAGGATGCGGACACGCGCTATCGCGTTTCAGTTGCCGAGGGCGCGACCTCGTGGCAGGTGGTTGAAGGTTTGAAACAGATTGGGGCCTTGACCGGCGAAGTGACTGAGATTCCGGCCGAAGGAATGTTGGCGCCTGACAGCTACGACATCGCGCGCGGAACTGATCGGATGGCCGTGCTGAAGGGGATGCAGGACAAGCAGCAACTTCGGATCAACGCGATCTGGGAAAGCCGTCAAGATGATCTACCGATCTCGAACCCCGAAGAGATGCTGATCCTTGCCTCGATCATCGAAAAAGAAACCGGTGTTCCACATGAGCGTGGGCAGGTGGCCAGTGTGTTCGTCAACCGTTTGGAGCGCGGCATGAAGCTGCAAACCGACCCGACGGTGATCTATGGCGTTACCAAGGGACAAGGCACGTTGGGACGCGGATTGCGCAGAAGTGAACTTCGTCGGGCAACCCCTTGGAATACTTATGTGATTGACGGCTTGCCGCCGACGCCAATTGCCAATCCTGGGTTGGCCAGTCTTGAGGCCGCCGTAGCACCGGAGGAGACAGACTATGTGTTCTTCGTGGCGGACGGAACAGGGGGGCACGCTTTTGCGGAAACGCTGGACGAGCACAACCGAAACGTCGCCAAGTGGCGCGAGATTGAAGCCCAGAGGAACAGCTCGGGCAACTAAAAAAGGGCCGCGTCCGAAACGCGGCCCTTTTTTATTATGCTGCTGGACGCCTGCGGGGGCGGCGCCGTTTAGAGGCGGCGGGTTTGGGCCCGGACTTGGCCCCTTGTGGCTTACGCGCCCGGAAACCGCCCTGTTTGCGTGGCTTCTTGGGTTCGGCGAATTCAGGCATAGTTCCGCTGGCGACCGGAATGTCGATTTTCATCAGCTTTTGGATTTGCTTCAGCTGGTCCAGCTCATCCGGGGCGCAGAAAGCGATGCCCTCACCCTCGCGCCCTGCGCGGGCCGTGCGGCCAATGCGGTGGACATAATTGTCAGGCACTTCGGGAAGGTCATAGTTGATCACGTAAGCGACGCCAGGAATGTCGATGCCACGCGCAGCAACGTCGGTTGCGACCAGCACATTGACCTCGCCAGCGCGGAAGGCTTTGATTGCCCGGTCGCGCTGACCTTGGCTTTTGTTGCCGTGGATTGAAGCCGCGTTGAACCCGTCTTTGACGAGGTCTTTCATCAGCCGCTCGGCCCCGTGTTTGGTGCGCGAGAAGACCAACGTCAGAGCGCCCATATCGGCGGAGAGGATTTCACGCAGCTTGCGGGGCTTGTCCGCCCGCGACAGGAAGTGAACGGACTGAGTGATCTTGTCCGCTGCTTTACCCGGGGGCGAGACCTGAATGCGCTGCGGGTTGGTGAGGTAAGATTGGCTCAGCTCTTCCATCTGTTTTGGCATGGTGGCCGAGAACAGCATCGTCTGGCGCGGCGTGCCCAATGCGGGTGCGATTTTTCGGAGCGCATGGATAAAGCCCATGTCCAGCATCTGGTCGGCCTCGTCCAGCACCAGATGGCGCACTGAACCAAGGTCGACGGCTCCGCGCTCCATCAGGTCGATCAAACGGCCGGGGGTGGCGACCAGAATATCGGTGCCGCGCGACAGGAAGGAAATCTGCTTACCGATGGATTGGCCACCGACAACGGTGGCGACGCGTAGTTTTGTCTTTTGCGTGAGGGCACGCAGGCTGTCCGCGATCTGGTTCACCAGTTCGCGCGTCGGAGCAAGGATCAGAGCCTTGACCGTCTTGGGTGCAGGTTTGGCCGGTTGCGCAAGCAGGTGATCAATCAGCGGCAGGCCAAAGGCCAGCGTTTTACCGGTGCCGGTCTGGGCCAGACCAAGAATGTCATGTCCATTCAGCGCCATCGGGATGGCCTGGTTTTGGATCGGGGTAGGTTGGGTAAAGTTCGCCCGTTTCAGGGCGTCGTTCAAAGCCGGGGCAAGGCCCAGCATGTCAAAGTCGAACACGTAATAATCCTTTGATATCCGCAGCTTTGAGCGCGGATGCGTGTGACCGCGCAAAAGCACGGCAGGCAGGGTTTAGCGAGACCTCGGGACGCACAGGCGTATCCTGCACCGTCCGGCCGTCGCATCAAGAACCCTGCGTGAAGGGGAACCAGGAGAGATATGGTGCGCCGGTGGGGCTAAGGCCCGAATGCTCACGCGGCGGCGCTGATGGCGTGCACATGAGGGTTGGCGCGGGCATTGTCAAGTATTTGTCTGATGGACTGGCTGTCGGAGTTCTAAATTCTGCTGGCGTTCTCAATCAGTTTGAGCCATCGATTTCCGAGTGGCGGTTTAGCGCGTCGTAACACTACGGGGCGAAGTTTGGGGTTGGGAATGAAAGGAAGTGCACAGCAGGGCGATAGCCTGAAACTCGCCAGCGGCGCCCTTGTTCTGGGCGGTATGATGTGGGGGCTGTACTGGATTCCTGTCCGCTACTTCGTGGATCAGGGGCTGGACGGGGCTTGGCCGGGGATTGTGATGTATTCGGTAGCGCTGTTTGGCCTTTTGCCGCTCTTGTGGCGCGACCGGCACGCTCTGGCACGACGCTGGCAGGATTTAATGTTCAGCGGCATGTTCACCGGTGCGGCCTTTGGTCTGTTCACGATCAGTCTGGTCTATACGGATGTCGTTCGTGCCATCCTGCTGTTCTACCTTACGCCGGTTTGGGGCACGATCTTAGGTCGGGTTTTTCTTGGCGAGCGTCTGACCAGAGCCCGCGTTTTGGGGTTGATATGTGGCCTTGGCGGCATGGCGATCGTCCTTGGCAGCGGCCACGGCATCCCTTGGCCCAGCAATGTCGGAGATTGGGCGGCGCTGGTGTCCGGCATGGCTTGGGCGGTGGGCACGCTGGGTTTGTATCGCTCCTCGGGCATTTCAGTTCCGGGGCAGGTTTTTGCGTTTATTGCCGGGGCTCTGTTGCTGTCGCTGATCAGCCTGGTGTTCAGCGCAGGCGGACTGCAACAGCAAAGCGCGATTGTTGTTGGTGTGCTGCCCATTGCGATGCTGTCGGTGCTGTACACTCTGCCGATGATCTTTCTGACGATCTGGCCCGCGACTTTACTGACACCGGCCCGGGTGGGGTTGTTATTGATGAGCGAGGTTGTGGTCGGCCTGATTTCGGCTGCTGTGTTTTCGGGCGAGCCCTTTGGGCTGCGCGAGGCCGCGGGGGCGGTACTGATTGTGAGTGCCGCTGTGCTGGAAATCGCTCGGGGCTGAGTGAGTTTACCGGTGGATAGACAGGTTAAACGCCAACAGTCTTAACGGGCAGTGCGGTTCCCGTTGCATGGGTGTTGCGCAACATATTGACTTTGCTCGCTTTTTCACCTATAAGTTGTGTCATGCTAGGAGAGATGGGCAACGGCCCCGGGGTGACCCCGGAGGCCGTTTTTCGTTTCTGTCGTGCGGAGAAAACTCACGCATGAGGTCACAGGCACACATGACTTTGATTACCCCGGAAGAGCGGATGTCCCAGACGGCGGAACTGTTGCAGTCGCTGGAAACATCCATTCGCGGTTTGCGCCAAGCAGCAGAAGAACTGCGCAGGCAAATCGGAACCGGGGAGGATGCAGATCTTGCAGGAACGGCAAAACAACTGGGTCAGTTAGAGGGGCTGATCCGAAGTTGTCAGAAAGTGGAGACAAGCTTTGTCGAACAACATCACAGGCAAGCCGGAATTGCCCAAGGGGGATACGCGCTCGACCTTGAGCGCGCTCGATTTGAAATCGGGTGCAGGCTGGCTCGCCTCCGCCGATGCTGCGGTGAGGGACAGATTTCTGAGTGAGATCGGGGAGGGGGGGCTGTGCGCCCTCCCTTTCCTGTTTGAATTCTGGGCGCTGCCGCATCAACTACCGCCTGAGGGTGACTGGCGGTCCTGGGTGTTTACGGGCGGGCGCGGGGCTGGCAAGACGCGGGCGGGGTCAGAATGGGTGCGGTCGATGGTCGAAGGGGCCAAGCCGCTGGATCGCGGTGAGGCCAGCCGGGTGGCACTGGTGGGTGAAACCTTCGATCAGGTGCGCGATGTGATGATCTTTGGCAACAGCGGGATTTTGCAGTGCTCGCCCCCGGATCGTCGGCCGGCCTGGAAGGCATCGGAACGCAAGCTGATCTGGCCCAACGGGGCTGAGGCACAGGCCTTTTCAGCGCATGATCCCGAAGGACTGCGGGGTCCGCAATTCGATGCGGCCTGGGTGGATGAACTGGCCAAATGGAAAAAGGCGGGCGAGACGTGGGATATGTTGCAATTCGCCCTGCGTCTGGGCGAGCGTCCGCGTGTCTGCGTGACGACCACGCCCCGCAATGTGAAGGTTTTGAAGGAATTGCTGGCGTCTCCGTCCACTGTACAGACCCACGCGCCAACCGAGGCGAACCGGGCCAATCTGGCGGACTCGTTTTTGGCCGAGGTCCGTTCGCGCTATGCGGGAACGCGGCTGGGGCGGCAGGAATTGGATGGCGTGCTGTTATCGGATGCGGAAGGCGCGCTGTGGACCGGCTCGATGCTGGATGCGGCGCGGGTGGAGACTGTGCCTGAACTGGACCGCATTGTTGTGGCTGTGGACCCAGCGGTGACGGCAGGGCCCAGTGCTGACGCTTGCGGGATCGTGGTGGTCGGCGCGCAGCTACAGGGGTCGCCCGAGGAGTGGCGTGCCTTTGTGCTGGCCGACCGGACGGTGCAGGGCGTTGGCCCAGCGGGCTGGGCGCAGGCAGCGATTGACGCGATGGATGAGTTCGGGGCCGAACGGCTGGTGGCCGAAGTCAATCAGGGCGGGCAACTGGTCGAAGAGGTCGTGCGGCAGGTGGACCCTCTGGTCCCGTTCCGCGCGGTGCGGGCATCCCGCGGCAAGGTCGCGCGGGCTGAACCTGTCGCGGCACTCTACGAGCAGGGGCGAGTGAGCCACGTGGCCGGTCTGAACGCGCTGGAGGAGCAGATGTGCCAGATGACGGCGCGCGGATTCGAGGGGCAAGGTTCGCCAGACCGGGTGGATGCGCTGGTCTGGGCGCTGCATGAGTTGGTTGTGGGGCCTGCTGGGCTGTGTCGGCGGCCTAGGGTGCGGAGTTTGTAGGGACTGAGAGATGACATCCGTATATGCAATCAATGCTCTGTGCTATGGTACACGTGGATTGATTTACAGTGTTTCGGTCAGATCGCGATCGTAAATCAATCAGCGTCACACATGGCGACAGTTGAAGTCCGTGACCATAAAGTCATCTGGTGGGTGATATCATCACCCTGTCCGGCGAGCAGGGCGCGCGGTATCGTATCGACCGGCTCGAACAGGCCGAAATGCAGATGGCAGACGCTGTTCGCGTTGAACCGGGTGTTTATACGCCTTCCGATCTGCCAGACGACGACGTCTCGGAAAACCCGTTTGTGGCTCCAGTCCCCGTATTTCCAGTTTTCTTGGACTTGCCGCTTATCACAGGATCCGAGGTGCCCCACGCACCTTATCTGGCGATCTCGGCTGATCCATGGCCGGGAAGTGCAGCGGTCTACTCCTCTGCGACTGATGAGGACTATGCTTTGCAAGAGGTGGTCAGCGGGCAAGCTATTGTCGGATTCACGCAGTCGCCGATGCGCTGGGCAGGTGCCGGGCTGTGGGATGAGGGGGCACCCCTGACTGTCGAACTGATTGCGGGTGTTCTGGAATCCCGACCGCGCGACGCGTTGCTGAACGGGGCAAACCTTGCGGCAATCGGCGATGGATCACCGGATAACTGGGAACTGTTTCAGTTTGAACGCGCCACTCTGCAAGAACGCGGTATATACACTCTGTCAGGCCGTCTTCGCGGACAACTGGGGACAGATGTCAAAATACCGGAGGTATGGCCTGAAGGCTCGACTTTTGTGCTTTTGGACCAACGGGTGTATCAAACCAACCTGCTGAGGTCTGAGCGCCGCGTGGCCAAGCACTACCGGATAGGCCCTGCGGCGCGCAGTTATGACGATCCGTCTTTCGTCCACAGGGTCGAGGCATTCAACGGCAATGGTCTACGTCCTTATGCGCCATCCCACCTGCGGGTTGCCAAATCTGCGGGTGACGATCAGCTGTCGTGGATACGTCGCACGCGCATCGACGGTGATGATTGGTCGGGTATCGACGTGCCATTAGGCGAAGAAACGGAATCCTATCTGGTGCAAGTGCGCGCCGAAGGCGCGTTGGTGCGCGAACTGATCTCAGCCAATCCAAGTTGGATATACACGGCCGCAATGAAATCAGCCGACGGTGTAAGCGCAGGATACACCGTGCAGGTTGCGCAGGTCTCGGCCAGCTATGGTCCGGGTCTACCTGTCAGCCTTGACGTAAGCTAAGTCATACGTCCGGCTCTTCACAGAAATGTAATTGTTGCGGCGCGCGTGCTTTTGCGTGCGCCGGCACCTGACCGGTTTTGCCTGTGTCGGCGCATGCTTACCGAGGCCGAGTTGGCAGATCGGTAAATGCGTCGAACCGGTCATCTTCATCCGGTATTCAGCAATGGATTGCCGGCAACCGCAGCATGTATCCGTCCCTTGGACGTTGAACCCAGTTTTGACGATCTACAATACTGTCAGTTTTTCGCGATGGTTTTGAACAGTCTGATACGGCTTCATCTTAGCCAGACGCGCAGCTGACGCATTTTGTGGCTGCCAGATCCAGTTTTAGCCGACCTACAGGAACCTCTTCTCCGCAATCTTCGCAGAAACCATACTCGCCGTCCCGAATCCGGTTCAGGGCGGCGGTCAGTCTGCGCCGTTCCAGATCGCGACTGGCTTGATGTGCTTTGGCCATAGCCTGGTTTTGCAACGCGTCCATCCGGCTAAGGCGGCCAACAGCTTGCTGATCCAACTCAACCACAGCCTGCGCGCTTTTGCCCGATGCAGTGCTGTTTGCCAACTCGTCCAGACGGGCGAGGATCAAAGCGCTAAAATGTGCCAGTTCCGAGTCATTCATTTTCGTTATCGTGCGGATCACGGGTTTGCGTTTGGCGTTTTTACCACTAAATGGCATCTTAGGCGCAGCAAAGGATGAAAAGCCATGTTGGAAAAGCGCAGTCATGTGACCCCCGTCGATCCCGTTTGGGATCGTATCACGACCGAAGCTCAGGCGGCCGTCGAGAATGAACCGCTGATGGGCGGGCTTGTCCATGCATGTGTCCTTCATCACAAAAGTCTTGAGCGGGCGTTGTCATATCGTGTTTCCGCCAAGCTGTGCTCGAACGAGATGTCGATGATGGTTCTGCGTGAAATCGTGGACGAGGCTTATGCCGACGACCCATCACTGATCGAAGCCGCGCGCGCAGACCTGATGGCGGTATATGAACGTGATCCGGCCTGCCACCGGTTGCTGCAGCCGATTCTTTATTTCAAGGGTTATCAGGCGATGCAGGCCTATCGTGTGGCGCATTGGCTGTGGCGTAAGGGTCGTTATGATCTGGCTTACTTCTTCCAGATGCGCTCGTCCGAGATTTTTGGCATCGACATTCACCCTGCAGCGAAAATCGGTAAGGGGATCATGATCGACCATGCGCATTCCATAGTGATCGGTGAAACTGCCGTCGTAGGCGACAACGTCTCGATGTTGCACTCAGTGACGCTGGGCGGAACCGGCAAAGAAGAGGAACAGCGTCACCCTAAGATCGGGAACGGAGTTCTGATTGGTGCGGGTGCCAAGGTGCTTGGGAATATCGAAGTCGGCCATTGCAGCCGCATAGCGGCCGGTTCGGTTGTTCTGCAGGAGGTCCCCCCCTGCAAAACCGTTGCGGGTATTCCTGCTAAGATCGTGGGCGAGGCCGGGTGCGATCAGCCCTCGATCTCAATGGACCACATGCTGGGTAAAAACCAGTAAGCAGTCTTAGTTCGAGCGGTCGTTCTTTTCGTTCAACCGCTTGAGACGACGTTCTTCCCGGCGCTGTTTACGCTCTTCAATGCGTTTGGCACGTTCGGCCTCCCATTTGCCAACCGCACTCTTGGAATTGAACTTCGAGTTCTCTCCTGGATAGCTGTTTGGTTTGGCGTAGGCGTCCGCAGGGGCAAGCGCCGCCAGCATCAGAAGAACCAGAAATGTGCGTGTAATTTGAGTGATGGTCATATGGCACCTGTGCGTCCTTGAATGTCGTGCCACCAATCTGGATCCCCACAAGTCCCCGAGCAATAGTACGCCCGATCACGTCGGCTCACATCCCGTCAGGCCACGAAAAAACCGCGCCGGGGTTGCCCGACGCGGTCTCTGCAAGTTTGCGGGAATCAAGCCAGCATAACCATAGGATTTTCAAGGTTTTCCACGATGGCCTGCAACAATTCAGCCCCAAGCGCACCGTCGATAACCCGGTGATCCACTGACATGGTGACGGACATGACGGTTGCTACGGTCAGCTCTCCGTCGTCTCCGACAACCGGTTTTTTGACGCCCGAGCCCACAGCCAGAATTCCGGCGTGAGGCGGGTTCACAATGGCGTCAAAATTGTCGATGCCGAACATACCCAGGTTCGAGATCGCAAAGGTGCCACCTTGATATTCATGAGGCGCCAGCTTGCGTTCGCGCGCGCGACTGGCCAGATCTTTCATCTCGGTCGATAGCGCGGACAGCGATTTGGTGTCCGCGTCCTGCAGAACCGGGGTGAACAGCCCACCCTCGATGGCAACCGCAACGGCCACGTCCGAGGGTTTCAGTTGCAGCACCCGATCACCGGCCCATACCGCGTTACAGGCCGGAACCTGTTGCAGCGCGTTGGCGACGGCTTTGATGATGAAGTCATTGACGCTGAGCTTAACGCCCCGACCTTCCAGCTGCTTGTTCAACTGGCTACGGAATTTGAGAAGCGCGTCCAGTTTGATATCGCGACGCAAATAGAAATGCGGGATCGTTTGCTTGGCCTCGGAAAGGCGCGCTGCAATAGTTCTGCGCATGCCGTCGAGCTTGATTTCCTCGTAGTCGCGGCCCTCGTACATCTTGGCTACGGCATCTGCCGAGGGGCCAGCCGGAGCTGTCGCCGCCGGAGCCGCTGCTGCAGCTGAGGGCGCTGCCGCTGGGGCCGTCGCCGTTGCGCCTTCCACATCTGCTTTGACGATACGTCCATGCGGACCCGAGCCGGTGATCTGCGCCAGATCAAGGCCCTTTTGCGCGGCAATCCGGCGGGCCAGAGGCGAGGCAAAGATACGACCGCCATCGGCCTTGACCGGAGCAGCCGGGGCAGGGGCGGGCGCCTCGGACGCCGCTGGGGCGGCCTCGTTACCCGCGGCGACTGCCGGGGCAGCCGCGGGCGCTGCGGCAAGTGCTGCGCTGATGTCGTCAGCGCTTTCGCCATCTTCCAGCAGAACCGCGATGGCGGTGTTTACTTTGACCCCTTCAGAGCCTTCAGGAATCAGGATTTTGCCAATGGTGCCTTCGTCAACGGCTTCGAATTCCATCGTAGCCTTGTCGGTTTCAATCTCGGCCAGCAGGTCGCCAGACGACACGGTGTCGCCCTCTTTGACCAGCCATTTGGCAAGGGTGCCTTCCTCCATGGTCGGCGACAGGGCGGGCATCAGAATTTCTGTGGGCATCTGTGTCGCTCCTTACCGGTAGGTCACTTGTTTGACGGCCGCGATCACCTCATCCGTGGTGATCAGCGCCAGCTTTTCGAGGTTCGCAGCATAGGGCATCGGAACATCTTTGCCGGTGCAGTTGATGACCGGCGCGTCGAGATAGTCGAACGCCTCCTGCATCACGACCGAGCTGATATAACTACCGACCGAGCCTTGTGGCCAACCTTCTTCGACCGTCACCAAACGGTTGGTTTTCATCACCGAGTTGATGATCGCGCCGGTGTCCATCGGGCGGATGGTGCGCAGATCTATGACCTCGGCGCTGATACCTTCTTCGGCCAGCTTGTCGGCGGCTTCCAGAGCATACTGCATTCCGATGCCAAAGCTGACGATGGTCACATCCGTGCCTTCACGCCAGATGCGTGCTTTGCCCAGTGGGATGGTCAGATCATCCACCTGGGGCACGTCGAAGGAGCGACCGTAGAGGATTTCGTTTTCCAGGAAAATCACCGGGTTGGGGTCGCGGATGGCCGATTTCAGCAGACCTTTGGCATCAGCAGCCGAGTAAGGCATGACAACTTTCAAGCCAGGGATCTGCATGTACCATGCGGCGTAGTCTTGGCTGTGCTGCGCGGCCACGCGGGCAGCGGCACCGTTGGGGCCGCGGAATACGATGGGGCAGCCCATCTGGCCACCGGACATATAGAGCGTCTTGGCGGCGGAGTTGATGATTTGGTCAATCGCCTGCATGGCGAAGTTGAAGGTCATGAACTCGACAATCGGTTTCAGGCCGCCAAAGGCAGACCCCACGGCGATGCCGGCAAAACCATGTTCGGTGATGGGGGTGTCGATCACGCGCTTGCTGCCGAATTCGTCCAGAAGACCTTGGGAGATTTTGTAGGCACCCTGATATTCGGCGACTTCTTCGCCCATCAGATAGACGTCTTCGTCACCGCGCATTTCCTCAGCCATAGCGTCGCGCAGGGCTTCGCGGACGGTTTCGGACTTCATCTCGGCATCTGCGGGCCAATCCGGCGACAGATCGACGACCGGAGCCGCCGGTGCGGAGACGGGAGCGGGGGCCGGGGCCGCCGCAGGGGCGGCCTCGGTCACCGCTGCGGCTGCGGGCGCAGCCGCGGGCAGGGCGGAAGCGTCTTCGCCTTCTTCCACAAGGACCGCGATAGGCGTGTTGACCTTGACGCCTTCGGTGCCTTCAGCGATCAGGATTTTGCCGACGATGCCTTCATCGACGGCCTCAAACTCCATCGTGGCCTTGTCGGTTTCGATCTCGGCCATGATATCGCCGGATGATACAGCGTCGCCTTCTTTGACCAGCCATTTGGCCAGTGTGCCCTCTTCCATTGTGGGCGAAAGGGCGGGCATGAGAATTTCGGTTGCCATGTCTTAGTCGTCCTCTCAGGCGTAAATGTCGGTCCAGAGCTCTTCGACGGAAGGCTCGGGGCTTTCTTTCGAAAATTCGGCGGCCTGGTTGACGATCTCTTTAATCTCTTTGTCGATCGCTTTCAGGTCATCCTCGGTCGCGTGTTTGCCGGTCAGCAGCAGTTCGCGCACGTGTTCAATGGGGTCGCTTTGTTCGCGGACCTTCTGAACCTCTTCACGGGTGCGGTATTTGGCCGGGTCGGACATCGAGTGGCCACGATAGCGGTAGGTCTTGACCTCAAGGATATAAGGGCCTTTTCCGGAGCGGCAGTGTGCGACAGCTTTCTCACCAGCGGCTTTGACCGCAAGCACGTCCATACCGTTGACCATTTCGCCCGGGATTCCGAATGCTTGTCCGCGGTGATAGATATCCGCCGAAGAGGTGGAGCGCGCTTGCGCTGTACCCATGGCGTATTGGTTGTTCTCGATCACGAATACTACCGGTAGGTCCCACAGGGCAGCCATGTTGAACGTCTCGTAAACCTGACCTTGGTTCGCCGCGCCGTCGCCAAAATAGGTGAAGGTGACGCCGCCGTTTTCCTTGTACTTGTCGGCAAAAGCCAGACCTGCCCCCAAGGGAACCTGCGCGCCAACGATACCGTGGCCGCCATAGAAATGCTTCTCTTTCGAGAACATGTGCATCGAGCCGCCTTTACCTTTGGACAGGCCGCCAATACGTCCGGTGAGTTCCGCCATCACGCCGCCCGGGTCCATGCCGCAGGCTAGCATGTGGCCGTGGTCGCGATAGGAAGTAATCCGCTTGTCGCCTTCTTTCGCTGCGGCCTCAAGGCCCACAACAACGGCTTCCTGCCCGATGTACAGGTGACAGAAACCGCCAATCAGGCCCATGCCATATAGCTGACCAGCCTTCTCCTCGAATCGGCGGATCAGCAGCATTTCCCGGTAATATGTGGTGAGTTCTTCCGCAGAAACATTTGGTTTCTTTGTGGTTTTTCGCGCAGCCATATCGGCGATCTCCCCCTCTCGGCAAGATAGTTTAGCGTTAAACTATTCAATAAAGCATTTGTCGCTTTGTGGCGAGGAGAAATGTGACGCAGCGTCGAAACCTGCGGAAATCGTCGCGAAGGTGTTTTGGGTTTACTCAGTAGAAAGGGTCACTGAATAACGATCTCATCCGAACGGATCATGCCCAATACTGAACGCGCCTGCTGATCCAAAAGGTCCAGATCCAAATATGTATCTGACAGACGGCGTGTGAGGTTTTCCATCTGAGCAATCTCGGCTTCCAGCTTCCCTAGATCGCGCGACAGGGCGTCCCGTTCCGCTGCAATCTCGACCCGTCGGAACAGGCCATAGTCACCCTGAACGGCAGCAAAGGTGAAATACACACCCAGCATAAAAGCTACCATAAAGAATGCGACTGCGCCCAAACCGGGCCGATGGGAACGGGACACTCTGTTTACCGCCGTATGAAACGCCTCAATAACGGGCCCTTTTTGGACCTCTGAAAGTACTATGTCACAGGCGATTCGGGTTGTGAATCCCCTGATTCGCAAAAATGCGTCGGTGGTCGAGTTTTTATTGATCCAATGCGGCAACGCCTGGCAGGGTCTTGCCTTCCATCCATTCCAGGAACGCGCCGCCTGCAGTCGAGATATACGAGAAGTCCTTAGCGGCACCCGAAGCGTTCAGCGCCGCGACCGTGTCGCCTCCGCCAGCGACTGACACCAACTTACCCGAGCGGGTCAGGGCGGCGGCTTTCAGGGCGGATGCGTTGGTGGCGGCGTCGAAGGGTTCAATCTCGAATGCGCCCAGCGGGCCGTTCCATATCAGCGTCTGGCTTTGGTCGAAGATTTCCGAGATCGCTGCGACACTGTCGGGGCCTGCGTCTAGGATCATGCCCTCGTCAGTGCACTGGTCCGCAGGCAGGATCTGGTGCGGCGCGCCGGCCTCAAACTTCTCGGCGACAACGATGTCAGTGGGCAGAACGATGGTGCAGCCCGCGCCGTCGGCCTTGGCCATGATTTCGGCCGCGGTGCCCTTCATCGCGGTTTCGGCGAGGGAGTTGCCGACATTCACGCCTTTGGCCACGAGGAAGGTGTTGGCCATGCCACCGCCGATCACAAGATAATCCACCTTGGTGATCAGATTGCCCAGCAGCTCCAGCTTGGTCGACACTTTGGCCCCGCCCACGACCGCCGTCACTGGCCGTTTAGGCGCACCCAGAGCGCCCTCTAGCGCCTCAAGCTCGGCCTGCATCAGGCGCCCGGCACAGGCGGGCAGCAGCCGGGCAATTGCCTCGGTCGAGCTGTGGGCGCGGTGTGCGGCGGAAAACGCGTCGTTGCAATAGACCTCACCCAGACGCGCCATACCTACGGCCAGATCAGTGTTATTCTTGGTTTCAGCCGCATGGAAGCGAGTGTTTTCCAGCAGCAGCACCTGGCCGGGCTGCAGCTGTTCAGCGGCCAGTTCGGCCTCGGTCCCGACGCAATCGGCGGCGAACAGAACATCTGCGTCAAAGGCGGTGGTCAGGGTGGGGATCAGCTGTTTCAGCGACAGGTTCTCGCGGCGCTCGCCACCCGGACGGCCGAAATGCGCCAGCAAGATCGGCTTGCCGCCTGCTGCAAGGATATCGCGCACGGTGGGCACGATGCGCTGAATACGGGTGGCGTCGGTCACAACGCCGTCAACGACCGGCACGTTGATATCCACGCGCACCAGCACGCGCTTGCCGTTCAGGTCCATATCGTCCAGCGTTTTCCAGCCCATCGTTCCATCCTTGCCGTTAAATACGATTTAGGCGGTTCTTTTCCTGCATTTTGCCCTCAGGTCAATGCGTCACTTGGCTTTCACGCCCATGCCGCATAGGTATTTGCGCAAGACAAACGACAGGAGGGCCTCATGGCCGAGATCAAGGATCCCGAAAACACCATCATCATCGAACTCAAAGGCGGCAATGTCGTCATCGAGCTGCTGCCCGACGTGGCCCCTCAGCACTCGGCCCGGATGAAGGAACTGGCCCGTGGCGGTGAGTATGACAACGTGGCCTTCCACCGTGTGATCGACGGTTTCATGGCGCAAACCGGCGACGTGCAGCACGGCGACATGGAAGACGGGTTCAACATCCGTATGGCAGGCACAGGTGGGTCGTCGCTGCCTAACGTTCCGGCTGAGTTTTCGAAACTGCCGCATGACCGGGGCACGCTGGGTGCCGCGCGGTCGCAGAACCCGGACTCAGCCAACTCTCAGTTCTTCATCAACTTCAAGGACAATCACTTCCTGAACGGCCAATACACCGTGTACGGGCGCGTCATCGACGGGATGGAGCATGTAGACGCGATTGTTCGCGGCGAGCCGCCTATGAACCCCGACCGGATGATCAGCGTCAAGGTGGCGGCCGATGTATAAGCTAGCCGCCGCATTTGCCGTTCTGGCCAGCCCCGCGCTGGCCACTGGCCTTGAGATCGAGATTGAAGGTGAGGGCGCCAATGGCACCGTGACTGTCGATCTGTTTGATGACCTTGCCCCGAAACATGTTGAGCAGATCAGCGCTCTGGCGGCTGAAGGCAAGTATGACGGGGTGGTCTTCCACCGCGTGATCGAGGGGTTCATGGCGCAAACCGGCGATGTTGAACATGGCCGTCTGGGCAGTGACCTGCGCCGCGCCGGGACAGGCGGGTCGGATCGTCCCGATCTGGCAGCCGAGTTTTCGGACTACAATTATGATCGTGGCGTGATCGGTATGGCGCGAGCCCAGGACCCTAACAGTGCAAATTCGCAATTCTTCATCATGTTTGCGCCGGGACCTTTCCTGAACGGCCAATACACGGTTGTAGGTCAGGTAACTGGCGGGATGGACGTCGTCGATGCGATCAAGCGTGGTGACGGACCTAACGGCGCAGTGATCGGACAGCCGGATGTTATGAAAAAGGTCACAGTGACCGAGTAACAGAAAAGGCCCCGCCGCAATGCGCTTCGGGGCCTTTCTTTGAAAGGCTCAATCGTCGCCAATCACATTCCAGATGATTGCGCCAATGATGCCCCCCGCCAATGGGGCCGCCCAGAACAGCCATAGCTGCTCCATCGCGGGGCCTTCCGCAAACAGGGCAACTCCGGTTGATCGGGCCGGATTGACCGAAGTGTTTGTCACCGGGATAGAGATCAGGTGGATCAGTGTCAGGCCAAGCCCGATGGCAATCGGCGCAAATCCGGCAGGCGCAAACTTCGATGTCGAACCCAGAATGATCAACAGGAAGAAAGCGGTCAGCGTGATCTCGATCACCAGCGCCGATGCCATCGAATATCCCTGTGGCGAGGCCTCATCGAAACCGTTGGTGGCAAAACTGCCGACCCCTTCGAAACCGGGCGCGCCGCTGACGATCACGTATAGGACGGCAGCGGCAGCGACAGAGCCCGCAACCTGAGCGATCCAATACGGGATGAGAAGCTTTGGTGAAAACCGGCCACCAACCGCAAGGCCGAGACTGACTGCCGGGTTGAAGTGCCCGCCCGAGATTTGACCGACCGCATAGGCCATGGTCAGAACCGTCAGGCCAAAGGCAAAGGATACACCCAGCCAGCCGATGCCCACATCGGCCACTCCAGCCGCAAGAACGGCGCTGCCGCATCCGCCCAGAACCAGCCAGAACGTGCCGAAGAATTCGGCCATGAGTTTTGATGACATGAAAAGCCCTCCCAAAAACAATGGGTTCACTATAATTCAAAAATGAATTTTTGTGAAACTGTACTGTCAGGCCCAGCTTGCAGGGTCCAGTTGGAATAATTTGGCCAGTTGTTCGTAGACCTCGGGTGCCTCGGACTTGAGCGCGACGGGCCGCTCAAAGAAAACTTCGACCGAGACTGCAAAGAACTCCTCATGCCCGGTAGCGCCATAGGGGTCGATAACGGTGTGTCGACCATGTTCGACGGCGCTGACATGCGCGTCGTAGGCGGTCAGGAACACCCGTTCCCATTCTGCAAAGCTCTGACCGTTGCTGAGGATTGGCACTCCGTTTGTGCCCCCCGAGAGGTCGTCGACCTGATGCGCGAACTCGTGCAACACGACATTCTGCCCGTCGCGATCATTCAGCGCGCCTTGCTGGCTGTGCGTCCAAGACAGGATCACCGGGCCGCGATCCCAACTTTCGCCCGTGCGCACGATCTCTTTCTCGCTGATAACGTAGCCATCCTGCCTGCGCTGACGCGACTTGAATGCAGTGGGGTAGATCAGAATAGTCGTCAGATTATTGTACCAGATATCTCGATTGACCAGTAACAGACTGGCCTGGGCGGCAATGGCCAGTTCCATCTCTTCGGTGACGTCCAACCCGTCACAACCAAAAAAGCGGACCTGGTCTAGGAATAGATTGACCTTGCCGTCCAGCTTGGCCCTCAGTTCTTTTGGTAGGCGGCGTATCAGAGGCACCTGAGCGTCGATCACACGACGCTGATGATCGGACAGCGGGGCGGCCAGCAGCGCATTGCGCGCCTGAGTCTTGGACCAATGACGATAGGCAAAAAAGCCGATGACCAACAGCAGAACCGAGAAAAAAATCAGCATTCGCAAAGACTACTATGCGCAGCCGGGGCTTGAAACCAAAAACGCCGCAGGTTTCCCCGCGGCGTTCAAAGAATAAGGCAGAGCCTGCTTTACTGTTTGACCTCTGCAGCCGGGTTTGCACCACCCTTGGCACTGCGGCCGGGGTTCAGCGGGTCGTCCTGACG
Organism: Ruegeria sp. HU-ET01832; assembly: GCF_040371315.1. Taxonomy (NCBI): domain Bacteria; kingdom Pseudomonadati; phylum Pseudomonadota; class Alphaproteobacteria; order Rhodobacterales; family Roseobacteraceae; genus Ruegeria; species Ruegeria sp. HU-ET01832. The sequence continues at coordinate 508,515 of NZ_BAABWL010000001.1, read as the reverse complement.
CTGAACCGAACCTTCGAAATGCGCGCCGCTTTCGATCGCGATGGTCTTGTGGATGATGTCGCCTTCGACACGTGCGGTCGAGGTCAGGCGGACTTTCAGACCGCGCACGCGGCCTACGATGCGGCCGTTGATCACGACATCATCTGCGGTGACCTCACCCTTGATGGTCGCAGTTTCACCGATGGTCAGCAGATGGGCGCGAATGTCACCTTCGACAGTGCCTTCCACCTGAATATCGCCGGATGTTTTCAGGTTGCCGGTGATGTGCAGATCTGACGACAGAACCGATGCCGGGGGCTTGGGCTTGGGCGCAGTGCTGGCCTTGGCTTCTGACGGCGCAGGCGCGGCAGGCGTCGCGGGGGCAGCCGGTTTTGCGGCCTCTGTGTCTTTGGTTCCGGGCTCGTTGATTTTGCTCTTAGAAAACATTTCTCGCAGCCTTGATGTAAGTCATTGGGTTAACAGGTTTTCCATTCACGCGTACCTCGTAATGAAGATGCGTGCCGGTCGACCGTCCGGTGCTACCCATATCAGCAATATGATCCCCGCGCGAGACCCTTTGACCAACCTTTACGCGTATCTTGGTGTTATGAGCATAAAGTGTCTCAATTCCAAAGGCATGCTTAATTTTTACCAATCGCCCGAACCCTGACTGCCAGCCAGCATGGGTGACCACACCATCGGCGGTCGCGAAGATATCCGTTCCATGCGCACCAGCGAAATCGGCACCGTTGTGCATGCGCCGGCCACCGGTCTTGGGGTCCCGGCGGGTGCCGAAGCCACTGGTATAACGCACGACCGCGTTCACAGGGCTTGCAAACGGCGCCTTTTCGGCGGCAATGCGATAGAGGTTCAGCTGGTCCATCTGCTGCAGCAGAGTATTTGCGCGGACTTCGTCGGGGGTCAGTTCCTCGCCGCGCGTGCTGAAGGATATGGGGGTTAGGGGGCCGCCCATGCCGCTGTACCCGCGCCGTACTTCTTCAATGATACGGTCTGTGGGCATTCCTGCTTGACGGAACATCTTGTCGAGCGGCTCGACCGAGATAACCATCGCCTCTTCCAGCTGACGGAAAATTTCGTCGCTTCGTTCCTGCATGAGCCGGATTTCCAGCTCAAGGTCATCACGTTGTTCAAGCGCGTCCTTGGCGTCGGCTGCGATCTGGTCCCGTTCCAAGGCCGTGCGGGCCAAAGCCTGGGTCATGAAATCCATCTGAGCCGGGTTGCTCACGTTTGCCATGTAAGCGTCCGCGCCATCCTCCTGCTTGAGACTGGCCAACTCTAGACGCGCGTCTTCGCGTTGCTTCATCGTCGCACGCAGAGTGGTTTGAATGACTTCAATGCCCGTTTCCAACTCGCGGCGGCGGTTTTCCGACGCCAGAAGCTCGGATTGCATCGTCGAAATTTGTTCAAGCGCCGTGTTGAAACGGTCCTGCGCCATTAGCGCCTCAGAGGCACGCATATCCCGCTCGGCTGAAAGTACGTTCAGACGCTCCTGATAGGTTGCTTGATCCCGCTTGGCTTGCTCGCGGAAATTACCTGATCCAATGCTGTCCATCAGCAGGATTGCGGTTGCGACGGCAGTCCAGCCAACGAAGACGGCGACGCCCGCAACGGCAATCACCTGCGTCTCGGAACTGAGCCGGATAAACCGCGTATCATTATCAGATTTCAGAAAAACCCGGCGTTCCGGAAAGTGCCGCTCGAGCAGTGAGTGTAGTTTGATTGCCAGACGTGTTCGCACGCGTCTTCCCTCTGTCCATCCCCAAATTCGGGACCGGTTGTGAGTGATCTCCGTCCCTTGAGGCAACTGCATAGAGGGGACATGTGATTTGGGCAAGTTTGTTAACCAGTTCACACATGAAACCGGTTTTTTCCCGCCAGTTTTAGGCGGGAAGTTGCCGATAACGTCAACTTGCGCATGTTTAATGGGCTTGACCTGGCGCAGGCAGGTCTTCGGTCAGCGGCCAGTAAAAGTCGGGTGGCAAACCGGCTTCAGCGCGTTTTTCATCGTTGAACGGAGGTTTAAGGACCCCGTGGAAATAGCGCCGTACAAGCTCATGAAACACATCCTTGGGATCTGCATTCTCTCTTCCGCACAAAAAGTGGAACCATTTTGATCCATAGGCGACATGTCCCACCTCTTCGGCATAGATGACCTCAAGCGCGGCGATGGCGTGGTCGTCCTTGGCTTTGCGGAAGATGTCGATCATGCCCGGCGTCACATCCAACCCACGCGCCTCAAGCACCATTGGAACAACCGCTAGGCGGCCCATCAAGTCCTCGGCCGTGTCTTCTGCGGCGCGCCACATGCCGGCATGGGCGGGCAGGGCACCATAGTGACTGCCCATGCGTTCAAGGCAATCGTAAACCATTTCGAAATGGCGCGATTCTTCTTCGGCGCATTTGACCCAGTCGTCATAGAACCCAATTGGCATGGGAACATGCCCGAACCGCGCAATGATGTCCCAATGCAGGTCAACCGCATTCAACTCGATATGGGCGACTGCGTGCAGCAGAGCGATCCGTCCCGCTTCGGTGCCAGGTTTGCGTTTGGGTACTTCGCGAGGAGACAGCAGTTCAGGCCGTTCCGGCCGCGCCGGTTGTAGCGGAGGCGTCGAGGTACCGACCTTGATCTCGGGTGCATCGCCTTTTCGCGCCGCGAACCATTCGGCAGCATAGCGTTTGGACAGGGCGGTCTTAGCCCGTCCATCCGCCGTGGTCAGAACTTCGGTTGCCATCTGGGTCAGTGTTTTGGGCACAGGTCCGCTCCGTTCAGGTTTGGGCGGGTCTTAAACCGGATGGCAACCGCAGGAAAGAGCCGTCAGAGCGCGCGCACCGCCTCAAGCACCTCGTCCACATGACCGGGCACTTTGACTTTGCGCCAAGCGCGGGCAATCTTGCCCTCGGCGTCGATCAGAAATGTAGACCGTTCGATCCCCATCGACTTGCGGCCATACATGTTCTTTTCGACCCAGACGCCATAGTCTTCGCAGACGGTTGATCCTTCGTCGGACAAAAGCGGTGTGGTCAGGCTGTGTTTGGCGACGAATTTGTCATGCTTGGCGACGCTGTCGCGCGAAATGCCGAAAACGTGAGCCCCGGCATCGGCAAAGGCCTGAAGTTGTTCCGAGAAACCGATGGATTCCTTGGTGCAGCCCGGCGTATCATCACGTGGATAGAAAAACAAAACGACGGCACCTCCGCGCAGGTCCGACAACGTGACCTCGCCACCGCCGTCACGGGGCAAAGTGAAATCAGGGGCGATGTCTGTAACGTCGGGCATTGGAAACTCCGTTAAAGGTTTTTATGTGCTGCTCGGGATCATAGGGCGGTACGAGCGGGTTGAAAGGCGTGGATAGCAATTTGGTGCAGCACGACGAAAAAAGTGCAGACCAGAGCCAGACACCTCGGCGTCGCAGGTCGCGCCGCCGGTTGGCCGCCTATGTGACCCTTGGCGTTACTTTGACACTGGGCGGGTTGGCTGTTGCCGGTTGGTTCTTTCTGATCGGTCACCAGCTGCACGCGCCGCAATGGATGCGCACTCAGGCTGAAAAACGGCTGGATCAGACGTTGGGCGGTTTGAAGGTCAGGTTTGGCGAGGCGACGTTTTTTGTTAATGAGCAATGGCTTCCTCGCCTCAAGTTAAGTGACGTGACGATCAGCGACGCGACCGGGCAACAGATCGCTCAGGTCGGAGATCTGCGCACGCGCCTGTCAATGCGGGGCCTCCTGCGTGGGCAAATTCGGCCCCGCCGCATCATCCTGCAGGATGCGCAGATCGCTCTGACGCGTAACAAGGACGGAGCGCTGTCGCTGACGGTCGGATCCGGTAGCTCTCCGGTGCAAGAAGCGCCGACGCTGGCCGAGTTGATTGAAGAATCGGATGACGTGTTCTTGTCACCGATTTTGTCCGGTTTGCGCTCGGTCGAGCTGCAATCGCTGACGTTGGATTATCAAGACCTGCGGCTGGGACGGGCTTGGGTGTTTGATGGCGGTCATATCAACGTAACGCGCGATGGGGACGAGATGCGCCTTGCCACCGGGTTCTCGGTTCTGACGGGACGGGACTATGCCAGTTCGATTGAGGCAAACTACACAAGCCTTCTAGGCAGCCCACAGGCGAGTTTCGGGTTTTCGATCACAGACTTACCAGCTGAAGACATAGCGGGGCAAAGCCTCGCCCTGTCGTGGTTGCAGGTTCTGAAAGCCCCGATTTCAGGATCTTTGCGCGGCAGCGTCGATGACCAGGCGTCTCTGGGCCCACTATTCGCGACACTGAACCTTGGTGCGGGCGCAGTTCAGCCGACGCCCGAGACGCGCCCTATACGGTTCGACTCGGCCCGTACATATTTCACCTATGACCCGAGCCAGCACGTACTGGACTTCAACGAAGCATCCGTGGTCTCGGATCTCGGGGCGGTTCAAGCTGAAGGCAAAGCGTTTCTGGAGGGTATCGAAAATGGTACGCTAGAGAGCCTGACCGCTCAGTTGAAACTGAACGACATCGACATCTATCCCGGTGGTCTTTTCCCGGAATCGTTGGAATCAGCCCGAGCTGAGTTGGACTTTCAGATGAAGCTCCTGCCTTTCGAATTGCGCCTGGGGCAAATGACGCTTGTCGAAGCTGGTCATACGCTGCGGGCCTCGGGGCGCTTGCTGGGTCGCCCGGACGGATGGGTGGCGGCGCTGGATGCTGATCTGGACAATATGACCGCGGACCGATTGCTGAACTATTGGCCCGAAATTCTGGCTCCTAAGCCGCGCTTGTGGGTGTCTGAGAACCTGTACGAAGGCGATTTTTCGGGCGTAGAATTCTCGCTGCGCCTGCGCCCTGAAACCAAGCCAGATATCTATTTGGGGTTCGGTTTCGATAACGCAAAGATAAGATACGCCAAAACCCTGCCGCCCATCCAGAACGCGCAAGGGCGGGTGAGTTTGTTGGAAAACCGGTTTACGGCCTCGGCGGAAAGCGGCGTTGTGATCGCCGATCAGGGTGGCGCCGTGGATGCGTCGGGGACGTCGTTTATCATCCCTGACACGACACTTAAAAAGAACTCGCCCGCGATTGTGCGGATCAAGGCCAAGGGTAAAGCCACTGCCGCGCTGTCGCTGCTTGATCTGCCGCCACTGGAGTTGCTGAGCAAAGCCGGGTTGCCAGTAGATCTTGCAGCAGGAGATGTCAGCCTGTCAGGCACGCTGTCGCTGCCGATGAAGAAGGGGCTAAAGTTCGAAGACACCGAGTTCCACTTTACCGGTGACATAGACAACGTGGAAAGCGATCGTCTGGTTCCGGGGTTCGTTGTCAGTGCCGACCGGCTGACGCTGTCCGGAGATCAGACTGCCGTCGAGATCGGAGGGTACGGCCTGTTTGGCGACGTTCCAATGCATGCAACATGGCGACAGCCCATCGGAGGGGCAGTTCCGCAACGCAGCGAACTCTCGGGCGAAATCGAGCTGTCTCCGCGTCTGATGACCGAGTTGAAGGCCGGGCTGCCGCAAGGGATGCTGACCGGAGAAGGGACGGCTGACATCACATTGGGCATCGGCGCGGGCGAGCCCATAGAACTCACCGCGACTTCTGATCTGGTGGGGGTGGGCCTGTCGATCCCCGAACTGGGTTGGAGCAAAGGCCGTCGGACCAAAGGCGCAATGACCCTCGATGCGACGTTGGGCGATCAGCTGCGGGTCAACTCGTTGAAACTGGATGCAGCAGGACTTCGCAGCACCGCGTCGATTTCGTTCCGCGAGGGTGGTGAGTTCGATAAGGTCGAATTCAGCTCGTTCGATCTGGGGAACTGGCTTGCAGTTCCGGCGGAACTGGTCAGCCGCGGCGCATCCGTGCCCGATATCCGGGTACAGGGCGGGGTGATGAATCTTGGGGCGGCCACCTTCGGAGGAAGTGGCGGCAGTGGCAGCGGAGGGGCTGGAAACGGGCCGAACCTGGATGTGGTATTGGACCGCCTGCAAGTGACAGACAGCATCGCCCTGACCGGTTTCAAAGGCGATTTCCGAACCACGGGCGGCGTCACCGGCGCTTTCACGGCACGTATCAACGGTGCTGCGCCGGTTCGGGGTACTATCACGCCCAGAGGTGCACGCAGCGCGGTCGAATTGACATCAGAAGATGCCGGTGAGGCGTTGCGATCTGCCGGGGTGATTACGCAGGCCCGCGGCGGAACCTTGACCATGACATTGGAACCAGTAGGCAACGGCAGCGACTACGACGCCAACCTGAAAATTTCGAACACCCGCATAACCGATGCTCCGGCGATGGCGGCGCTGCTGAACGCCATCAGCCTTGTCGGTTTGATCGACGAAATGGCCGGGCAAGGCATCTTTTTCTCGACTATCGAAAGTCGGATGCGCATTACGCCGACCGAGATCAAGGTCTTAAGTGGCAGCGCCGTTGGGCCCTCAATGGGGCTGTCGTTCGACGGTACGGTTGATCTGGCAAACGGGCTTCTGAATCTGCGGGGGGCGATCTCGCCGATCTACCTGGTCAACGCGATCGGCAGTGTTTTTACCAAGAAGGGGGAAGGGGTGATCGGCTTTAACTATACGCTGACCGGCCCGTTAAGTGCGCCTAAAGTGTCGGTCAATCCACTGTCCGGTCTGGCCCCTTTGTTTTTACGTAATCTGTTACGTGCACCGGCGCCGACCGTGGCAGATGGCCCGAATGCGCAACCCGTTCGACCCGACAAGCCGAAAAAGACCTTTGGGTCTCCGTCCGGCGATCGGTGAATTGGGCTGTTGCTGAATCCACTGTGGCCTTGTAAGGCGCGCGCATGAAACTGAGCGATTTTGATTTCCACCTACCTGAAGATTTGATTGCAACGCGGCCTGCGACCCCTCGGTCATCGGCGCGTCTGTTGGTTGCAAACGGTGACGTGACTTCGGATGCGCATGTTTTCGATCTGCCCGACTGGCTGCAACCCGGAGATCGCCTTGTTCTGAACGACACCCGCGTGATCCCCGCACGGTTGAGCGGCCGCCGTCATCGGGACAGTGCGCAGGGGCCGGTCTCGGCCGCGATCGAGGCGACCCTGCTGGAGCCGCAGGCGGATGGGACATGGACCGCTTTGATCAAGCCGCTGAAAAAGGTCAAACCCGGTGAGGATATCCGGTTTTCGGATGAGTTGAGCGCGACGCTGGACCGGGTCGAAGACGGGCAGGCCCACCTGCGGTTCAATCTGACGGGTGAGGATTTCGACACCGCGCTGGAGCAGGCCGGAGCGATGCCTTTGCCGCCCTATATCGCTGCCAAGCGCCCGGCAGATGAACAGGACAAGACCGACTATCAGACCATCTGGGCGCGCAATTCTGGCGCAGTCGCGGCCCCTACGGCATCGTTGCACTTCGACTCGGCGTTGATGCAGGCACTTCAAGCGCGGGGCGTGGCGATCACTCATGTTACATTGCATGTCGGGGCGGGGACTTTCCTGCCGGTCAAGGTCGAGGATGTAACAACCCACAAGATGCATGCGGAATGGGGCCGGGTCAGCGAAGCGGCCGCGCAAGAAATCCGTGACACCAAGGCTGCTGGTGGCCGGGTGATCCCGGTCGGCACAACGGCGTTACGACTGATCGAAAGCGCGGCGCGCGGTGGCGACATTCAAGCATGGGAAGGTGAGACAGACATTTTCATCTACCCAGGGTTTCAGTTCAACGTGACCGACGCGTTGATGACGAACTTTCACTTGCCGAAATCTACATTGTTGATGCTGGTATCGGCATTGATGGGGCAAGATCGGATGCGCGACATCTATGCCCATGCGATTGAACAGAAATATCGCTTCTTCTCGTATGGGGATGCGTCGCTGCTGGTCCCAAAGTGACGTAAGTGTCGGGATCACGTCATCGTAATGTCGTAGACAAACACGACGGATACCCGCTTTCATATCAAAACGAACCTAAACGTCAGGTCGGCACAATTCGGAGGCCCCAATGATTCAGGTCCTTTCCAGCGCTTGGGCGCTTCTTCTTGGGATGGGTCTTCTTATGATCGGCAACGGCCTGCAGGGGACGATCCTCGGTGTCCGTGGCGAGATCGAGGGGTTTTCGACCCTCCAGATGTCATTCGTTATGTCGGCCTATTTCGTGGGATTCCTCGGCGGATCCCGCCTTGCGCCCGAGATGATCCGGCGCGTCGGACATGTCCGCGTCTTTGCTGCGCTGGCCTCATTCATTTCGGCAGTGATGATCATGTATCCGCTGCTCACCAACGAGATTGCGTGGATTCTGGGCCGGGTGGTGATCGGGTTTTGCTTTTCTGGCGTGTATGTTACCGCCGAAAGTTGGCTGAATAACGCGGCCAACAACGAAAACCGCGGGCAAGCACTGTCGCTTTACATGATTGTGCAGATGACCGGGATCATCTCGGCGCAGGGGCTTGTTCTGATTGGTGACCCTTCTGGCTATGAGACGTTCGTGATCGCCTCGATTCTGGTTTCGGTGTCCTTTGCACCGATCCTGCTGTCGATTTCGCCGACACCGGCCTTCGATACCACCAAACCGATGACCCTGCGCGAGTTGATGGGGAAATCTCCGTTGGGATGTGTTGGGATGTTCCTTCTGGGCGGCGTGTTCTCGGCCCAGTTTGGCATGGCTTCGGTCTATGGCGCGCGGGCGGGTTTGTCGTTGGCCGAAATCTCGACCTTCGTGGCTGCGTTCTATGTCGGAGCGGTGCTGCTGCAATACCCTCTGGGGTGGTTCTCGGACCGGATGGACAGGCGATTTCTGATCATGCTGGTGGCGATTACTGGGGCTGCCGGGGCGGTCTGTGGCATGCTGTTCGGCGTGTCATTCCCGATCCTGTTGGTCTCGGCTTTTGTTATTGGCGGCATGTCTAACCCGCTCTACTCCATGCTGATCGCCCATACGAACGACTTTCTGGAGCATGAAGATATGGCAGCTGCGTCCGGAGGGCTGGTGTTCATTAACGGTATGGGCGCAATCTCGGGGCCGCTGATTACAGGTTGGTTGATGGGGGACAAAGTCTTGGGACCGCCGGGCTTTTTCCTGATCATTGCTGCGTTGCTGGCCATGACGGCTGTTTATGCGATGTACCGCATGACACAGCGCGCCGCGATTCCCGTCGACGAGACCGGTACAATGTCTCCGATCTATCCAACATCCTCGCCCGTTGCCTTCGAGGTCGCGCAGGAAGTGGCCATCGAAGCTGCCGAGGAAGCGGCCGAGGCCGAGCAGGATACGCAGAATGTTGCCTAAAACACGGAATTATTGCGCAAATGTTGCAATATGTTACTGTCACAAATCTGTAAAACGCCCTTAAATGACGTTACGTCCCTGGGGAGGCGAACATACGGAGTTAAGGGCAATGGCAGGGCCTGAAGACGTACTGAGTTTTTGGTTGGATGAAGTCGGCCCCAAGGGTTGGTATTTGCAGGATGAGGCACTGGATGCTGAAATCCGGGAAAAATTCCTGACCACGTGGGAAGCCGCGAGTGAGGGCAAGTTCTCACTTTGGCTTACCTATCCCAGCGGCGCGCTGGCCTACATCATTCTGATGGATCAATTCCCGCGCAACATGTTCCGAGGCAGCGCAAAGGCGTTTGCGTCTGATCGTGCGGCGTTGTCGGCCGCGAAATGTGCCGTCGACAAGGGTTGGGATCTTAGGATCGACGAACCCGCCAGGCAGTTCTTTTACCTGCCACTGATGCACTCTGAGAACCTGTGTGATCAGGAACGCTGCGTGCGACTGATGTGTCAAAACATCCAAGGCGATGCCAGCAATCTGTTGCACGCCCGAGCCCATCGTGAGGTGATCCGCCAATTCGGTCGTTTCCCGTATCGGAACGAGGCGCTGTCGCGCCCCATGACCGAACACGAAGCAGCCTATGTGGACATGGGTGGCTATGGGGCGACGGTGCGGGAATTGCAGGCTGCTGGTTAACTACCCGGTACGCACCCACGGATAGCGATAATTCGGTCGGCGGCAACGTCGGCCGTGGTTGTAATAGCGGTTTGTATCAGCTCATCCGGTGCTTCGGTCAGGTCTGCGATGCGTGTCTGAGCTGCTTGCATTTTAGTTTCGAGCCCGTCGAGTTTACCTAGAGCTGCTGAAATCTGTTGCGCCGTGGCGCTGTCGAAAAGGATTGCGTTGTCTCGCAGCGAGGAAAGCTCGCTGCGCAATGCCGTCAATTCTCCGCGCACGCCCTGAACCTCGTCTTTAAGCGGGGCAACAATGTGAATGTTCTCTGCGAAGGCTGTCGTTACGCCTTCAATGGTCGATGCTAGTTTCCAGCCCAAAAACAGACACAAAGCCACCAGGATCAGCGTTGCGTTCAACATAGAAAGCAACAGGTCGGAGAGTGTTCTGGCCATGATAAGTCATTCCAATTCGTCGTGAAAAATAATGGGTCGGGTTGCCCCGGTATCTATGTTCTAGCCATTGGCAACTGTGCGGTATAGGCTGAAAAATGCGCGATGAGCGCGAATTGACCCGCCGTTAGTAATGTCGCGGGCAATTTCGTTGATGCATGTCTAAATATAGTTTAATGGTGAACTAATTTCTGCATCGACCTGCGCCGAGAGGGAAACATGGCTGCAAAATCTTTTGATCTTATCGTAATTGGCGCCGGCCCTGGCGGCTATGTGGCGGCCATTCGCGCGGCGCAGCTTGGGCTGAAGGCTGCTGTGGTAGAGCGCGAGCATCTGGGCGGCATTTGCTTGAACTGGGGATGCATCCCGACGAAGGCGCTTCTGCGCTCGTCTGAGGTGTTCCATTTGATGGAGCGGGCAAAGGATTTCGGCCTCAAGGCCGAGAAGATCGGCTATGATCTGGATGCGGTGGTTAAACGATCACGCGGAGTCGCGGGCCAGTTGTCGGGTGGCATTGGCCACCTATTGAAAAAGAATAAAGTGACCGTAGTGATGGGCGAGGCGACGATCACCGCCAAGGGCAAGGTTTCGGTAAAAACCGAAAAGGGAACCGAAGAACTTACGGCCAAGAACATCGTTCTGGCCACCGGCGCCCGCGCGCGCGAGCTGCCGGGTCTTGAAGCAGATGGTGATCTAGTCTGGACTTACAAGCACGCGCTGCAACCGCCACGGATGCCGAAAAAGTTGTTGGTTATCGGTTCGGGCGCGATCGGTATCGAATTTGCCAGCTTCTACAACACGCTTGGGGCTGATACGACCGTGGTCGAGGTGATGGATCGCGTATTGCCTGTCGAGGACGCGGAAATCAGCGCCTTTGCCAAGAAAGCTTTTACCAAACAGGGCATGACCATCATGGAAAAAGCGATGGTTAAGCAGTTGGATCGCGCCAAGGGCAAGGTTACCGCGCATATCGAGGTCAAAGGTAAAGTCGAAAAACACGAGTTCGACACCGTGATCTCGGCCGTTGGAATCGTTGGTAACGTCGAAAATCTCGGGCTTGAGGCTTTGGGTGTCAAAATCGACCGAACCCACGTTGTGACGGATGAATTCTGCCGGACCGTGGTCGATGGGCTTTACGCGATCGGGGATATCGCGGGCGCGCCTTGGTTGGCGCATAAGGCAAGCCATGAGGGCGTCATGGTTGCTGAGTTGATCGCTGGCAAACGTGCGCATCCGGTCAAACCGGAAAGCATCGCGGGTTGTACTTATTGCCAGCCGCAGGTCGCCTCGGTCGGCTATACCGAAGCCAAGGCGAAAGAGCTGGGCTATGACGTCAAAGTGGGTCGCTTCCCCTTTGTCGGAAATGGCAAAGCAATCGCGTTAGGCGAACCAGAGGGGATGATCAAAACCATCTTTGACGCCAAAACCGGTGAATTGCTGGGCGCGCACATGATCGGCGCAGAAGTCACAGAGTTGATTCAGGGCTACGTGGTCGGACGTCAGTTGGAAACTACGGAAGAGGATCTGATGAACACGGTTTTCCCGCATCCAACCCTGTCGGAAATGATGCATGAAAGCGTGTTGGACGCTTATGGCAAGGTCATTCACATGTGATTGGCCGGGGTGGGGGCGCTGCCCCCGCCGCCCTTTGGGCGACTCCCCCGAGGTATTTCCGGCCAGATGAAGAGACGAGTCCTTCATTCATCTGGCCAAAAATACCTCGGAGCGCGAGGCAGAGCCTCGCTGAAAACCTAGCGCGTTAGCGCGTCCAGGATGCGGGCCCAGGACCGGATGCCTTTGTGAAAGCTTTTGACGTCGTATTTCTCATTCGGCGAGTGAATCGCGTCATCATCGTTGGCAAAGCCGACAAGCATCGAGTCCAAACCCAGTTCGGTATTGAAATATCCGACCACAGGGATCGAGCCTCCCATACCGGTGAACACGGCCTCGCGGCCCCACTCATCGGACAATGCGCCGCGGGCGGCTTCGAATTCAGGCCGCTCTAGATTCATGACCGAGGCCGGAGAGCCTTCCAGATCATTGTCCCATTCGACATTTGCGTCTGCGGACAGATGGTCTTCGACATGTTTTCGGATTTTGTTGCGCAAATCATCAGGATCCATGTCGCCAACCAGACGACAAGTAATCTTGCAGTGCGCGCGTGACGGAATCACCGTTTTTGAACCTGCGCCGTTGTATCCCCCCCACAGGCCGTTGACTTCGAGCGTTGGCCGGGCCCATTGCTGTTCGAGTGTTGAGTACCCTTTTTCACCGTGCGGTTGAGAATAGCCCACGGAGTTAAGATAGTCTTCCTCGTCAAACCCGCAGCCTTGCCACTGACGAAGTTGGTCAGCTGGAACTTCTTGGACGCCATCATAAAAGCCTTCGACAGCGACGCGGCCGGACGCGTCGTCATAGAAAGAAGCAACGATCCTTGACAGTTCGCGCAGTGGATTCAGACCGGGGCCGCCGTAATGCCCCGAGTGCAGATCGATACGCGGACCAATGATGGTGAATTCGTCCTTGAGCATCCCGCGCAGTTGCGAGGCAATCGAGGGCACTCCGCGTGACACCATCGAAGTATCGCAGACCAAAGCCAAGTCGGCTTTCAATTCGGCGGCGTTCTCGCGCAGGAAGGGCACCAGAGAAGGTGAGCCAGACTCTTCCTCGCCTTCGAAGAAAAATGTGATGCGACAGGGCAGGGTACCGTGCACCGCTTTCCACGCGCGACAAGCTTCGACAAAGGTCATCAATTGGCCCTTGTCGTCAGATGATCCGCGACCGCGGATGACAGGGCCGTTTTCTGTGTCTTCGATTGCGGGGTCAAACGGATCACGGTTCCACAGGTCTAACGGGTCCACCGGCTGCACATCATAATGCCCGTAAAAGAGAACATGAGGGGCGTCTCTGTCTTCTCCGATGTGACCAACGACCATCGGATGACCTGTGGTTTCGCGCTTTTCGGCATGAATGCCGATTGTTTTCAGATCGGCGACCAACCAATCAGCGGCCTGGCTGACCTGAGTGTCAAACGCGGGATCCGTCGAGATGGAGGGGATGCGCAACAGCTCCATCAGGCGGTCGATTGAGGTTTGCAAATCGGCGTCGATACGGTTCAGAACTGCGTCAAGCGTCATGGAGGGCTCCTGCCAATGGGATTTATGGCCGAACCCTATCAGCGCGGATGGCGCCGTCCAGCCCATATGCCGTCGAATATTGGGTAATATCGGAAACATGGCGCGCTGCCCTGCGTCGTTTCCCCACGTCCGATAGCCGTAACTTTACTTGTCGCGTCACAAGTGAAGCGATATTTGATGCAAATCAAATAAGCATTCCCGGACTCGGTTATATGGTCCGAGCACTTGGGAACACATCGGCGTCGTTCGAAAACGGGGTCGTGGAATGTGTCCGGTCAATGTGGATTGGCTGGGCTGTTAAGGAGAAACCGGTGGACTATACTGCTCAGCTCGATACTGCGATTGCCAGGCTGCACGACGAAGGACGCTACCGGACCTTCATCGACATTGAACGTCGCAATGGTCATTTCCCGCATGCGGTTCATACCCGCCCAGACGGGTCCCAGCAAAACATCACGGTATGGTGCGGCAACGACTATCTTGGCATGGGGCAAAACCCTGTTGTCCTGAACGCCATGCACGAGGCTGTGGAGTCCGCCGGTGCCGGCTCAGGCGGTACACGCAATATTTCGGGCACAACGGTTTACCACAAACAGCTTGAGGCCGAGCTGGCCGATTTGCACGGCAAGGAAGCCGCGCTGCTGTTCACGTCTGCTTATATCGCCAACGACGCGACGCTGAGCACTTTGCCCAAACTGTTCCCCGGGCTGATCATCTATTCGGATGCTTTGAACCACGCCTCGATGATCGAAGGTGTACGCCGCAATGGTGGGGCGAAACGTATTTTCCGTCACAACGACGTTGCGCATCTGCGCGAACTTCTTGAAGCCGACGATCCTGCCGCACCCAAGCTGATCGCGTTCGAATCCGTCTATTCGATGGATGGTGACTTTGGTCCAATCGAAGAGATCTGTGATCTCGCCGATGAGTTTGGCGCTCTGACATATATCGATGAGGTCCACGCGGTAGGCATGTATGGCCCTCGGGGCGGTGGCGTGACCGAGCGGGACCGTCTGGCCCACCGGATCGACATCATCAACGGCACGCTGGCAAAAGCTTTTGGCGTCATGGGCGGCTATATCGCGGCAAGCGCGAAAATGTGTGATGCAGTGCGTTCTTACGCGCCGGGTTTCATCTTTACCACGTCTCTGCCGCCAGCCGTCGCAGCGGGTGCCGCGGCGTCGGTCGCTTATCTGAAGAATGCTCCTGAACTGCGCGAGCAGCACCAGACGCAGGCCAAAATTCTCAAGCTGCGGCTCAAGGGGTTGGGCCTGCCATTGATCGACCACGGCAGTCACATTGTCCCGGTGATTGTTGGCAACCCGGTTCACACCAAGAAGCTGAGCGATATGTTGCTGGATGACTATGGCATCTATGTCCAGCCGATCAATTTCCCGACCGTTCCACGCGGAACGGAGCGCTTGCGGTTTACGCCGTCACCTGTTCACGGACCCAATGAAATGAACAGTCTGGTTCAGGCGATGGACGAACTTTGGTCACATTGTGCGCTAAATCGCGCCGAACTCGCAGGTTAACCTCACGCCAAAGTGTGCAACGTGTGTTTCACGTGTTAGGCTTAAGCTAACAAAAGAAGTGACCGAATCGTGTAGGATTGATTCGGTTCTTGCGTGAAACACGCGTAGGCAGAATGGGGCAGCAGGGATGATTGGGCGCAGATCTCAGCGCGAATCCGAAGATGAAACCGACGTCCGGCCAAAGGGCTTTGACGATTACGAGGTGAGTCTGGGTGATCGGATGCGCGGGGAACGCGCAACGATGGGCAAGTCCTTACTGGATGTCCAACGCGAGCTGCGGATCAAAGCCAACTACATTGCAGCCATAGAAGACGCTGACCCTGACGCGTTTGATACACCGGGTTTTATCGCAGGGTACGTCAGATCTTACGCGCGTTACCTGGGTATGAACCCGGATAAAACCTTTGCCACCTTTTGTGCCGAAAGCGGGTTTGAAGTTGCCCATGGCATGTCGGCCGAAGCATCGGTTGTACGCAAACCAAATGGAGGGCTGCCCGCGCGCGGTCCCATGGGACGCGATCCCTTTACCTCTCCTAACACGCCGTTTGTTCCCGGACGTGAGTCGTTTGTCAGCCAGATCGAGCCGCGTGCAATCGGGTCTTCGCTGGTTTTGCTGGCTGTAATATGTGGCATAGGATACGGTGGATGGGCGGTGCTGAACCGCATTCAGCAAGTTCAAGTTAGCCCGGTTGAGCAAGCACCTGTTGTTCTGTCCGACCTCGATCCGTTGGACGTTGCGCGCAGTGCGACACCAGACGAACAAGTGGCGGCGACCGATTTGCCAAGTGCTGAAGCTCTGGACCGGCTGTATCGTCCCCAGGCGTTGGACCTGCCGGTATTGGTGGCCCGAGACGCGCCGATTTCTACTCTGGACCCTCGCACAGTTGGAACCTTCCAGCCGCCCGAGCCGCCTCAGATTGAAGTGGCCGAGGTGCACACGGTCGAACGTCCCGCCTTGCCGCAGGTTGTTGAAAAGCTGGATACGACGCTGAAGATTGTGGCCGTGAATCCTTCGTGGATGCGCGTAACTGCTGCGGATGGCAGTATCATCTTCGAAGGCACATTAGGAACGGTAGAGCAGGGCAACACTTTTGAGGTGCCTCTGACGGAAGAACCTCCGCAACTTCGGGCCGGCGCGTCGGGTTCTGTTTACTTTTCAATGAACGGTGAACATTTCGGCCCGGTAGGCGCGCCGGGAACAGTTGCTAAAGGCGTTATTCTATCCAAGGACGCTGTTGCCGAAACCTACAGTGTTGCGGATCTGGAAGCCGAGCAGAACAGCGCGCTCAAGCGCCTTGTGGCCGAGCTTCAGGCGCAGGAACCTGTTGCTGCATCTGATTGATCTAGCCATTGCGATAGTGGGGTAAGCGAACTATCTAAAGGCGCAACCTAGTCTGTCTTGGACCTGTTCCCATGTCGCTCAATCACGTTCGTCCGTGGCGCAATATCTATCGCCGCAAATCCCGTCAGATCATGGTTGGCGATGTTGCCATCGGCGGCGATGCCCCGATTGCCGTGCAGACCATGACCAACACTCTGACAACCGACGTTGCAGCAACGGTGGCGCAAGTGCAGGCCGCAGCCGAAGCAGGGGCGGATATCGTGCGGGTTTCGGTCCCGGATGAGGCGTCTTCGAAAGCGTTGAAAGAGATTGTGCGCGAAAGCCCTGTACCGATCGTGGCCGACATCCATTTCCACTATAAACGCGGGATCGAGGCGGCTGAGGCGGGCGCCGCTTGCCTGCGGATCAATCCGGGCAATATCGGCGACGAAAAGCGCGTGCAGGAGGTGATCAAGGCCGCCCGCGACCACAATTGCTCGATCCGGATCGGGGTCAATGCGGGGTCGCTGGAGAAGCACCTGCTTGAGAAATACGGCGAGCCGTGCCCCAAGGCGATGGTCGAAAGCGGGCTCGAACATATCCGCATTCTGGAAGACAACGACTTTCACAACTTCAAGATCAGCGTGAAGGCCAGTGACGTGTTCCTGTCGGCGGCGGCCTATCAAGGTATTGCCGAGGCCACAGATGCCCCCATCCATCTGGGCATCACCGAGGCTGGGGGGCTGGTCAGCGGCACCATCAAATCCGCCATTGGGTTGGGCAATCTGCTGTGGATGGGGATCGGTGATACGATTCGCGTCAGCCTGTCCGCGGACCCGGTGGAAGAGGTCAAGGTGGGCTATGAGATCCTGAAATCTCTGGGCCTGCGCCATCGCGGTGTGAACATCATCTCATGCCCGTCCTGCGCGCGGCAGGGGTTCGACGTGATCAAGACGGTCGAGGCGTTGGAACAGCGACTGGAACACATCAAGACACCAATGAGCCTGTCGATCATCGGCTGCGTCGTGAACGGCCCCGGTGAGGCGCTGATGACCGATGTTGGCTTTACCGGCGGCGGTGCGGGCTCGGGTATGGTCTATCTGGCGGGCAAGGCCAGCCACAAGATGTCCAACGATCAGATGATCGACCACATCGTCGAGCAGGTCGAAAAGAAAGCGGCCGAACTGGACGCGGCAGCTGAGGCTGCGGAATAAAATCCAATTTCTGGTCTAGCTGTCACGTTGTGGCCTGAATCTGCAGTTTTTGTGTCGGTATAGATTTCGCAAGCCGGAGCAGTGAACATTGAAAGTTAAAACCATTTGCGCGGGGCTTATGATCACTGCTGTCGCTGCTTGTAGCACCTCTTCCAACATCTACGACGACCGACCAAGTTTTATCCATGTGCCGGTTCCACCGACCCAAGGAACCCAGCTTGGGTATTTGTCGGTGAATGTTGCGGGCTTTAACGAAAACGGGGTCACTAAACGAACCGATGTTCGTATAAGCCCAGGCGGGCAGGGAAAACCACGCGGAAAACTGACGCCCGTGATGCAGGTTGATCCGCAACTCACCTCGCGGGTGGCGCTGTCCTTGCGGGATGGGCAGGATTCTCAGGCAGCGTATGCTTTTGCGCAGCAAATCGCGCGTGCCACTTATTGTCCTTCAGGACCAATCGCCAAGAATACGGGAATACGCAAATACTCAAATCCAAAAGATCTGCAGGCGATTCTGTCAGAAAGCCAACGTCAGGGGCGCGATGTTATTCCGGCTGGTATCAAGGGTGAGGCAGTCTCGGCAACAGATTTTCGGACCAATGGCTCGCCAACATGGGTCGTGTCGATGAAGTGTAACGCGCCTTTCCCCTACGACTAACGGGTAAAGGGGCGGTTTTACCGCCCCCATGCTTTTAACCCTGTTCGGCCCGCACGGCGTCTGCGATCTGCAGCATCTGATCGGCAGTCAGGTAGCCGCGCAGCATTTCTGAGCCCAAAACGAAAGATGGCGTACCCGAAATCTGCATCCGACGCGCTAATTCACGGGTCTGATTGATCTCGTCGGTCACACGATCGCTGTCCATCGCCTCCATGATTGCATCGCTGTCCAGCCCAAGGCCATCTGACAGGCGGCGCAGGGTGACTTCGTTGGGCTCTCCGCCAAATTCCATCAAGGCGTCGTGGACTTGTTTATAGGCGTCGTCGCCAGCTACGTGTTTTGTCGCCACGGCAAAGCGGGACGAGGCGACGGACGCGTCGCCGAGGATCGGAAACTCTTTGATGACAAACCGGATGTTGCCATCCTCGGCCAGCAATTCGGCCACTTCAGGCACGGCTCGACGGCAATAGCCGCACCGATAGTCCATGAACTCGACAAGGGTGATGTCGCCGTCCGGGTTTCCGCCAACCCAGCTATAGCCGTCGTTGAACAACTCATCTGCATTGACGGCCACCAGTTCCTTGTCGGCAGCGGCTTCGGCAACGGCGTTGCGTTGTTCAAGCACGTTGATGGCTTCGATGATCACTTCGGGGTTTTCCAGAAGATATTCCCGTATCTGAGCGCCGAACTGCTCTTTCTCGGCATCGCTCATGGCGTTCAGGTCCAGCGCTTGTGCCGGACCGGTGATCAGGGAAAGACCCAGAAGGGCCGGTGCAGCATGTCTGAGGATCATTTCCGTTTCCTTTTCTTTTTTTCTGCTTGTTCCGAGGCAATCAGCACATCCTGTGCGCGTTGCCAACCAGGGGATCCCTCGGGCAATTGCCCGACGGCGCGTCTTGCGTGAATACCTGCATCTGCCAGCTGGCCTTGCAAGGCAAATCGTTCGGCGGTGACCGTAGATGCCATGCCGGTATTGCCGGTTTGTGAATAGGCAATGCCCAGATCGCGTAGTAGGCGCGCGTTCTTGAAGTCCCTTGCCCGTGCCTTTTCAAGCACTTGCAGGGCGTTCTTCGTTTCACCATGCGCCAAAAGGGCGCGACCGTATCCTGCCAGAATTAAAGGATCATTGGGCGTCATCTCGACCGCGTGGCGGTATGCCGCGACAGCTGCCTCCACTTGCCGATTTTCAAGCAGGATCTGCCCTTTCAATTCGTAGTAAAACGGATCGTCAGGACGGATAGCCAGTGCTGCGTTTATTGCAGCACGCGCGTTATTCAGGTCCCGGTTCTGGTGATAGGCGGCGGCCTCGCGCATCAGGCGAATGTCCTGAGCGGTTTCCTCTTTGGCGCGGCGCATTGTCCAGCTTGGGGATCTGAGAAAGGCGGATAGTTTGCCTTTAACACGGGCAAACCAATATTTGGCGTTCTGATCTGGAAGCGCACTATCCCCGAACGCATCCAAAAAGGTTTGGGCGGCCCGCAAGCGTTCGCGGCTTGTGGGATGCGAACGCATATAAGGGTCCTGGTTGATCTCGCTCAGCAACTCCTGCCCTGCGAATTTCTGGTGTAGGGCAACCATGCCGCTTGGTGAAATGCCAGCCCACCTGAGGTAGCTGGCAGCGCTTTGGTCGGCCGAGGATTCTTCGGCCCGCGTGTGCCCCAGAAAGCTGCGCAAGGCTGAACCTGACGTGCCCGCGGCGATACCAGCCGCAGCCTCGCCGCCGCCTGCGGCCGCGACGACCAAAGCAAGGGCTGTTCCCAATTGCGAATTGCGTTGTGCGGCCTTTAGGTTTTCAACCCGGCGCGCCAGATGGCCATTGGCGATATGCGCGGCTTCGTGGGCGATCACGGCCTGCAGCATCTCGGGGGACTCGACGTTCAGGATCAGGCCGTAGTTCAGATATATGGTATTGTAATCAATGACAAAGGCGTTGAACGTGCTGTCATTCACCACCAGAATTTGAACTCTGTTGGTGTTCAAGCCCGCAGCACGCAGCACGGGAAACGCCAACTCTCGCAGGCCATATTCGATGTCCGGGTCGCGGATCAGGCTTTGCGCGGCGGATTGAACAACTGTCGCGGCCCATGTCGCTACAAGCAGCAACAGGGCCGGGATTGACGCCAGCCTGGATACACGTTCAAAAGCCATGTCAGCAACATGGGAGATGGGCATGCGAAACTCAACCCGGTCCGAGGTCGATCCGTTTATTGTGATGGACGTGATGGAAGCCGCGCGCAAAGCGGAAGAAGCCGGGCGCACCATCATCCACATGGAGGTCGGCCAGCCTGGCACCGGCGCCCCCACGGGGGCGACAGCCGCGTTGACCCAAGCGATGAAGCATGAGCCGCTGGGCTACACTGTCGCGCTGGGTATGCCTGCGCTGCGTCAACGCATAGCTCGGATGTATGGTGAATGGTATGATGTCGACCTCAACCCTGATCGGGTAGTGGTCACGCCCGGATCGTCTGGGGGGTTTTTGCTGGCGTTCACGGCGCTTTTCGACAGCGGAGACCGGGTTGGAATCGGCGCACCTGGCTATCCGTCTTACAGGCAGATTTTGAAGGCTTTGGGGCTGGTGCCGGTCGACCTGCCCACTGCACCGGAAAATCGGCTGCAGCCAGTGCCGGCGGATTTTGCCGGGCTGGACCTGCAAGGGTTGATGGTGGCCTCTCCGGCAAATCCTACCGGGACGATGCTGGATCGCACGGCAATGGGCGCGCTTATCGAGGCGGCGCAAGGGCAGGGGGCCTCGTTCATCAGTGATGAAATTTACCACGGGCTGGAATATGAGGCCAAGGCTGTCACTGCGCTGGAGCTGGCGGATGAGTGCTATGTGATCAATTCCTTCTCAAAATATTTCTCGATGACAGGTTGGCGCGTCGGTTGGATGGTAGTGCCCGAAGATCAGGTGCGAGTGGTCGAACGGATTGCCCAGAACATGTTTATCTGTGCTCCGCATGCCAGTCAGGTGGCGGCGCTGGCCGCGATGGATTGCGACGAGGAATTGCAAGCTAATCTGGATGTATACCGCAGAAATCGCGCGTTGATGCTGGAAGGGTTGCCCAAGGCAGGGTTCACAAATATCGCGCCGCCTGACGGGGCATTCTATGTTTATGCGGATGTCTCTGAGCTGACCAATGACAGCCAAGCTTTCGCCGCCGAGATTCTGGACAAGGCCGGTGTCGCCGTGACCCCGGGGTTGGATTTTGACCCTCAGCGGGGCCACACGACTTTGAGGTTCTCGTATGCGCGGTCAACCGACGATATCGCCGAGGGCCTAAGCCGACTTGCGCGCTTCATGACCGAGCGGGGATTGTCCAAGGCCAAAGCCTAAGCCGTTCACAAGTGGGCGCAGGTCGGTTAGTCTTGTGCGCAAACGATCTTGGGAAAACTCGAGGCCATGAGCAGGATATTTTTTGCCATAGCGCTCATCTGCGCGCTTGCAGTTTCAGCCTTTGCGCATGATTTCAGCGCATTGGCCCGGATTGAACCTGCAAACAGCCATGTCCAAAATGATGGGCAGGCTGGGGTTCGGGTACAGCTTGGTCTCAGCCAGGGTGTGCCGTATCGGGTATTCACTCTGGAAAACCCCTATCGCGTCGTCCTTGATTTCAAAGAGGTCGATTGGACCGGGCTTGAGAGCGACAGCTTTCTGCAGGCGGATCGCGTGACGTCTGTGCAATTCGGGGCCTATGTGCCGGGGTGGTCTCGGATGGTACTGGAGCTTGGCGCGCCAATGGTCGTCGATACGGCGGGCCTGCGGATTGATTCCGCGTCCGGAGCCGCTGAGTTGTCTTTGCGCCTTAAGCGATCGACTGCGGAAACCTTTGCCACCAGTGCCGGCGCACCGCGACAACCGGGATGGGATCTGCCGGAAGCCGCTGATTTACCCGACGCTCACCCCAATGACGGTCCGCGTCCGCTGCGTGTCATGTTGGATCCCGGACATGGCGGTATTGATCCGGGGGCCGAGGTTCAGGGCGTGAACGAAAAGTCCCTCATGCTGACTTTTGCCCGCGAACTGCGCGAACTTTTGCTGCGTCAAGGCGGGTATGAGGTGATCCTGACGCGGACAGACGACCATTTCGTGTCGCTCGAGCGGCGCATTGCGCTTGCGCACAGGGCGGGGGCGGATGTGTTCATCTCGCTGCACGCGGATATCCTGTCAGAAGGCCGCGCACATGGGGCCGCTGTTTACACCTTGTCCCAAGACGCCTCGGATGTGGCCAGTCACAAACTGGCCGAACGGCACGATCGTGCCGACCTGATCTCGGGTGTTGATCTGAGTGGTGCGGACGATCAGGTGGCGGATGTTTTGCTGGATTTAGCGCGTCAGGAAACCCGCCCACGCACAGATGCGTTGGCGGGGGCTTTGGCCAACGGAATGGCTCAGCAAGGCGGACCGATGAACAGCCATCCAATCAGAACAGCGTCGTTTTCAGTGCTTAAGGCGGCCGATATACCTTCGGTTCTGATCGAACTGGGCTTTCTGTCCAGTCCCAGAGACCTGAAAAACATAGTAGATCCCGAATGGCGCATGGGCATGGCGCGGGGGATCCGTGACGGGCTAGAGGATTGGCGTCAGCAGGATGTGATCCGGCGGTCCCTGATTGGTCAGTGACCCTGCGGCGTAATCCGGCTAATATGGGTCATCGTGTTTTGACCCAGAGCATGCGCGCCCTTATATAGACCGCACCGCGAGCAAAAGGCAGTGACGTGATCCGTTTCATATTTTCAATCTTCGGGGCTATCTTCAGCCTCGTGACCCTTGGTGTTTTCATGGCCGCGCTGGTGATTGGCGCGATCTTCTGGATGTATGGGCGCGACCTGCCCAGCCATGAATCGCTGGCGCAGTACAAACCGCCCACGATCAGTCGGATCTATTCGGGCGAAGGCCATTTGATCGACGAATTCGCGCAAGAACGCCGCTTGTTCACGCCGTCCGAGGAAATTCCCGATCTTGTGAAACAGGCGTTTATCTCGGCCGAGGATAAGAACTTCTACACGCATCAGGGCTATGATCCGCGCGGGATCATTGCTGCGGGTGTTGAGGCGGTGAAATCCAAGGGTGAAAACGTGCGTGGTGCGTCGACCATCACCCAACAGGTGATGAAGAACTTCCTGCTGTCCGGCGACCGTCGCGCCGAGCGCAAGATCAAGGAAATCATCCTCGCCACCCGGCTTGAGGATACATTGGACAAGGAACAGATTCTCGAACTCTATATGAATGAGATCTTTCTGGGCCAGAACTCGTATGGTGTGACCGCCGCTGCCCAGACCTATTTTAACAAGACGTTGCAGGAACTGGCCCCGCATGAGGCCGCGACTTTGGCCGCGATGCCCAAAGCCCCCTCGGATTACCACCCGGTCCGTCAGAAAGATCGCCTGCTGGCGCGCCGCGACTATGTTCTGCGCGAGATGAACCAGAACGGCTATATCGACAAGGCCACCTATGAGGCCGAGGTCGCGCAACCGTTGCGTTCGGTCCAGAACGGCGATTTCGAAAGCTTCCGTACCGCGTTGCCGCCGCGTGACTATTTCACCGACGAAATCCGCCGTCAGCTGAGCGAGGATTTCGGAGAGGGTGAGTTCTTTACCGGCGGCTTCACCGTCCGAGCCTCGGTGGACGAGGAAATGCAGGTCGAGGCCGCCAAGGCTTTGCGCACAGCGCTGCAGAAATACGACCGGTCGCGCGGGAAATGGCGCGGTACCGGTGAGGTGATTGCTGAGGATGCCCTGTCGGATGAGGCACAATGGCGCGAGGCGCTGGCCACAATGGAAATCCCCCGCGATGTGGAACTACCGACGCAATGGTATCCGGCCGTTGTGCTGAACGTGGCCGAGCAAGCTCTGACCGTAGGAATTGAAGACGGCCCGGCAGATGGCACGGTGCCACGTTCGGATATTCAATGGATGCAGGGCAACTTCTTTGACAACTTCAAGCGCGGCGACGTCATCTTGGTGATGGCCGGCGAGGAAGGACAGTGGTCCGCCCGACAAGTGCCCGAAGTACAAGGCGGCTTTGTGGCCATGGACGTGAACTCGGGTCGTGTTCTGGCGATGCAGGGTGGGTTTTCATATCAAGACTCGGTGTTCAACCGCGCCACGCAGGCGCAACGACAGCCGGGATCGAGCTTCAAACCCTTCGTCTATGCCGCCGCGCTGGACAGTGGCTACAGCCCAGCAACCATTGTTGTGGACGCCCCGATCGAGGTGAACACGCCGCAAGGTCTGTGGCGGCCCAAGAACTCGTCGAACAAATTCTACGGCCCGACGCCCTTGCGTACAGGGATTGAACAGTCGCGGAACCTGATGACCATCCGTTTGGCGCAAGAAGTCACGATGCCTGTGGTTGCAGGCTATGCCGAACGGTTTGGAGTTTATGACCGGATGGGCGCATTCCTTGCGAACTCGCTGGGGTCAGAGGAGACGACGCTTTACAAAATGGTCGCCGCCTACGCGATGTTTGCGAATGGTGGTGAGCGGGTCGAGCCCACTCTGGTCGATCGCATTCAGGATCGGTTCGGCAAGACGATCTATCGCCATGACGATCGGCAGTGTCTGGATTGCAACTCGGCATGGTTGGAGCCTGACGAGTCACCCACCATCGAGACCGACCGCTGGCAGGTCATGGACGCCATCACCGCGTATCAGCTGACGTCGATGATGAAAGGTGTTGTGGATCGTGGGACTGCATCTGCTCATGTAAACCTGCCGGTGCCAACGGCTGGCAAAACCGGTACGACCAACGAATCCAAGGATGCATGGTTTATCGGTTTCACCTCAAACATCGTGGCCGGGTGCTACATTGGGTATGACCGCCCGCGTCCGATGGGTAGAGGTGCCTATGGGGGGACAATGTGCGGCCCGGTGTTCCAGAGTTTCATGGAACATGCCACCGAGAAGTATGGCGGCGGTCCGTTCGAAGTGCCCGAGGGTGGCCATTTCATCAAAATCGACCGCTTCAGCGGGGCGCGCCTGCCTGCGGACGCGACCGGTGATTATGTCGTCGCCGAGTATTTCCGCGATGGTGTGGATGGCTTTATCGACCGGGTTTACGATGGTGGGTTTGCGATGGGCTCGGACCTGCCTTTGTTTGAAGAGGCCAGCTCGGGCCGACAGGTGACGACATCGACCGGTGATACGATCACTGTTGGCCCCAACGCCAGCCAGGGTGATCTGCAGGGCGGCGGGCTTTACTGAAATCTTTAAGGGCCGCTCTGTCTTGTAGCGGTCCCATGCTCTTGCTATCACGCAGCACTGATCAAGCAAGTTGGGACGTAACCATGCGCGCCGAAACCCAGAATATCGTGGCGGAAATCGAAAAGTCGCTGGAGCTGCTGGCGCAGCGTATGGACTATGAAACCGCACCTCATCGTCTTGAAGAATTCAACGCGCGTGTTGAGGACCCCAACCTGTGGGACAACCCCGAGAACGCACAGAAGCTGATGCGCGAGCGTCAGATGCTGGTTGACGCGATTGAGACCTATGAGACCATCAAGGCCGATCTCAGCGATAATATCGAGCTGATCGAACTGGGCGAGATGGAGGAAGACGACGAGGTTGTCGCCGACGCCGAGGGCGCTATCAAGGCGCTTGGGGCCAAGGCCGCCAAGAAAGAGCTTGAGGCCCTGCTGGACGGTGAGGCCGACAGCAATGATACCTTTCTTGAGATCAACTCGGGCGCGGGTGGTACGGAAAGCTGCGACTGGGCTTCGATGCTGGCGCGGATGTATGTGCGCTGGGCCGAGAAAAAGGGTTACACGGTCGAGCTGCAATCCGAGACCGCGGGCGAAGAGGCCGGGATCAAGTCCGCGGCCTACAAGATTTCCGGTCACAACGCGTATGGCTGGTTGAAGTCGGAAAGTGGTGTGCACCGTTTGGTGCGAATTTCGCCCTACGACTCGGCGGCCAAGCGGCATACATCGTTCAGTTCGGTCTGGGTCTATCCCGTGGTTGATGACAATATCGAGATTGAGGTGAATCCGGCGGATATTCGGATCGATACCTATCGGTCGTCCGGTGCGGGTGGTCAGCACGTGAACACCACGGACTCGGCGGTTCGGATCACGCACATTCCCACCGGTATCGTTGTGACCAGTTCCGAAAAGTCGCAGCACCAGAACCGCGATATCGCCATGAAAGCGCTGAAGTCGCGCCTGTACCAACAAGAGCTGGACCGCCGGAACGCCGATATCAACGCCGCCCATGAAGCCAAAGGCGATGCGGGCTGGGGTAACCAGATCCGGTCTTACGTGTTGCAGCCTTACCAGATGGTAAAGGATCTACGGACGAACCATGAAACCTCGGACACAAAGGGTGTGTTGGATGGGGATCTGGATGGGTTCATGGCGGCAACTTTGGCGCTGGATGTGGCTGGTAAGTCCCGGTCCGAGGCGCAGGGCGACTAAGCCGGGCAGGGGGCTCTGCCCCCGCCGCGCGATGCGCGACTCCCCCGAGATATTTTTGGCCAGATGAAGTCGATCCCCGTGTGGTTGCTGCTGGAAAAGATACATCTAAACAGTGGGTTTAAATGGGGATAAGCCCCGGATAGGCTGATCGAGTCAGTGTGACCTGTCAGCCGAAGAGATCCGAATGAACCTAAGCCAGATTACCGCAACCGCGTTGGTGACCGAATTGTCCGAGGGGCGGGTCTCTGCGTCTGAAGTGATGCGTGCCACGTTGGACCGCATAGCAGCGGTGAATGGCGATTTGAACGCCATAGTTGGATTGCGGGACGAGGGCGATCTGATGGCAGAGGCGGCTGAGCTGGATAAAGGGGCGAAGCGGGGTCCTCTGCATGGGGTTCCGATCGCGGTCAAAGACTTGGTCAACGTGGCTGGGGTTGTGTCGACCCAAGGGTCGCCGTTGTTTCGCGATCATATCCCTCGTAAGGATGACATGATCGCTGCCCGGATGCGGGCGGCCGGAGCGATTTTGATAGGAAAGACCAACACGCCCGAATTCGGATTGGGGTCACACACTTTCAACCCCGTTTATGGCGCCACGCGCAACCCATATGATTCATCCCGAACTTGCGGTGGATCTTCTGGTGGCGCGGCGGTTGCTTTGGCGTCCGGTATGGTGACGCTGGCGGATGGCTCGGACATGATGGGTAGTTTGCGAAATCCCGCCGCGTGGAACAATGTCTACGGGTTTAGACCAAGCTGGGGGAGGGTTCCGTCCGAACCAGTCGGAGACGCGTTTCAGCATCAGCTTTCGACCCTCGGCCCGATGGCGCGTTGCCCCGAAGATTTGGGTCTGCTTTTGGATGTAATATCCGAGCGTGACGCGCGACAGCCCTACAGTGTGAAACCTGAGCCCGTTGGGCCGGTTCAGGCACGCGACCTGACAGGAGTTCGTATCGGTTGGCTTGGCGATTGGGGCGGAGCCTATCCGTTCGAAGACGGGATAACGGATCTGTGTCGGGATGCAGTGTCCGTTCTTGCCGGGTTGGGGGCACAGGTCGATGAAGTCGTGCCTGATTTCGAAGCCGAGCGTCTGTGGGAAAGCTGGACGGTGCTTAGATCATGGAGCATAGCCGCCAGCCTTGCCCCTCTGACCGAGCATAGATCAATGTTGAAAGACACGGCGCAATGGGAACTGGATCGGGGGCTTGCCTTGACCGCATTGCAGGTTCACCGCGCCAGTGAGATGCGTTCAGAATGGTTCCGGCACGCTCTTGGAATGTTCAACACCTATGACGCGCTGATCCTGCCATCCGCGCAAGTCTGGCCTTTCGAGATCGAAACGCCGTATCCGACTGAGATCGCGGGCGCCAAAATGGATACTTACCACCGTTGGATGGAGGTTGTTCTGCCAGTGAGCCTGATTGGCTTGCCGTGCCTGTCAGTGCCGGCGGGGTTTGGCCCAGAAGGCGTGCCGATGGGGATGCAGATTTTCGGTCCGCGCGGCAAGGACGCAAAGCTTTTGTCAATCGGGGCTGCCTATCATGCGGCGACTGAGTGGCCACAAAAAAGACCCGCCAGCTAATAAGCGACACAGGGAGGAGGGAGACAGAATGGAGAAGCCTTTCGGAGTTCCGAAAATGGGGCCGGTTACGACAGACATGTTGCGTGAAGCCTTGAGCCGGGCTTGGGCGGATTTTCGACGTGCGCCGGTCTTTGGCCTTGTTTTCGCAGGCTTCTATGTCCTCGCAGGCTGGGCAATGGCGTGGGTCACGGTACAAACTCAGACCTCGTATTGGCTGGTACTGGCCGCGATCGGATTCCCACTATTGGGGCCCTTTGCGGCAGTTGGGCTGTATGAAGTCTCTCATCGGTTGGAGTTGGGGGAGCCACTTGATTATGCTTCTATTTTCGGCGTTGTGGCGCAACAGGGTCGACGTCAGCTGCCCTCAATTTGTGCGATCATCGTGGTCATGTTCCTGTTCTGGTTCTTCCTTGGTCACATGATTTTTGCACTGTTCATGGGACTGTCGACCATGACCAACGTTTCTACCTCTCTTGAGGTTTTTCTGACTGTAAATGGCCTGACGATGCTGGCGGTCGGAACTTTGGTCGGAGCGGTTTTTGCCACCCTTCTTTACATGATCACTGTACTGTCCATCCCAATGTTGCTGGATCGGGAATTGGATTTCGTGACAGCGATGATCGCCAGCTACAGCTATGTTAGTGCGAACCTGACGGTGATGCTGGGTTGGGGCGTCTTCGTCGCCGTGCTGACGTTTCTTGCCATGATCCCATGGTTTCTTGGACTGCTGATCATCTTGCCGCTGCTTGGACATGCGAGCTGGCACTTGTATCGGCAGATCACACAAGCCGAATCCGCTGCTTCAGAGCCAGGTTAACCCACGTTTATTCTAAGCGTTCAAGGCCATGGTATGCGCACGTCGGGCGGTGCGGGCCGCGCTTATGGCTGCGGCTGGTTGTGTACCAAGGTAACGCAAATTCAAGCGACGCATGGTTGTCTCGTTGGCCGTGGTTTTGGACAAGCAAATCGCAACACCTCGCCAGGTGTCCGGCTGATCTCCTCCACAGCGAGTCATCAGGTAAATTTTGCTGTTTTGCGCCGTACGGTTCGACATCAATATGTAGACTTGGCTTCCTGCGCAGGCGGCGATGCCCTGAACTTCGCGCAACTCAGGCGAGGTCGCCTCGCTGGCCGTCGGCGGTTCGTAGCTGCGGATCATGGTGCATTGCGGCAGGCGCCGCGCATGGATCACGCGGTACCGTGTCGCCTGCGCCCCGTCCAGAGCGGTTTCCGAAACATAATAAAATCCGGCGGGCAGAAGGTCCTCGGTCAGAGTGCCGGGCCCGGAACCCAGAAATTCTGTCAGAGCCGTTGCAGCAGGATGAGGCGCCGGCAGATCGATTTCGTTAAGGGGTCGTAGAAGAATACGTGCGTCCACGTCGAAAAAACAGCAAATACGATTAAGCACGTCGGGCCGGGGAAAGCTCTCTCCGCCAAGGTACCGGTTGAACTGAGTGCGGTTGATCCCAAGTTGACGGCACAGTTCAGAAATCGAGGGGTAGTCCGATGCCAGCAGTCGAAGATTATCACCGAACATCTTGCGCAGCTCAGCCGGGCTGCGGGTTTCGTTGGTCATTTCTGTCCCGGTCTTATTATGTGTTGCCGTGTTCACCCTGTTTGTCCGAGCAATAGACCGGACAATCGCGCTTCAATCGTACTGAGGACCCTGACCAGCGCATCCCAACGCCACGTCACAAGACGAGGCTAACGTCCTGATGCGTAAAAGCAATAGTCTTTTAAGTATATTGTATGGAATTTTTGGTGTTTTGGCTCGTTTTGGGCAGCACATTGCTGAAACGCGTGTGGCCGCTATCAAACCCGAGTTGTCCCGTCCGCTACGTAAGCGCAGTGGACGGGGCAGAATATTCAGTCGCCGCGCAGTAGTGCGGCGACACCTGTGCGGGCGATCTCGATCAAACCCAACGGGCGCATCAGGTCGGCAAAGGCGTCGATCTTGTCCGGTGCACCGGTGATCTCAAAGATGAATGAATTCAAGGTGCTGTCGACCACATTGGCGCGGAAAATATCTGCCAGACGCAGCGCTTCCACTCGTTTGTCGCCTTCGCCGACGACTTTGATGATCGCCAGTTCCCGCTCGACCGATGGGCCCTCGACCGTCAGGTCATGCACCTCATGCACGGGCACGATGCGGCCCAGCTGCGCCTTGATCTGTTCGATCACCTGCGGGGTTCCGGTGGTGACGATGGTGATACGGCTCAGGTGACCAGTGTGGTCCACCTCGGCCACTGTCAGGCTTTCGATGTTGTAGCCACGACCCGAAAACAGCCCGATCACGCGGGCTAGAACGCCCGGTTCGTTTTCGACCAGAACCGCGATTGTATGACGTTCCTGTACGTCCGAGAAGGTCGGCCGTAGGTTATAAGCGGAATGGCGGGTAGAGCCTTTTTTGATATGTAGGGCAGACATTTACGTCCCTTTCATCATCCTGCGAAAGCCGGGCACCGCAGCGCCCGACAAAATTCGACGAATTTTGTTAAACCAGAACCGAACCTTTGGAGTCGATTACGCCCTGCGTCTCGGCCTCGCCCAGCAGCATCTCGTTGTGGGCCTTGCCCGACGGGATCATGGGGAAGCAGTTCTCGTGCTTTTCGACCAGACAGTCAAAGATGACAGGGCCGTCATAGTTGATCATTTCCATGATCGCGTCATCCAGATCGGCGGGGTCGGAACACAGGATGCCCTTGGCCCCGAAGGCCTCAGCCAGTTTGACGAAATCGGGCAGGGCCTCGGACCACGAATGCGAATACCGCTCACCATGCAGCAGTTCCTGCCACTGGCGCACCATGCCCAGACGTTCGTTGTTCAGGATGAACTGTTTCACCGGCAGGCGGTACTGAACGGCGGTGCCCATTTCCTGCATGTTCATCAGCCATGAGGCTTCACCCGCGACATTGATTACCAGCGCGTCGGGATGCGCCATCTGCACACCGATCGAGGCCGGGGTGCCATAGCCCATCGTGCCCAGACCACCCGATGTCATCCAGCGGTTGGGGTCTTCGAAACCGAGGTACTGCGCGGCCCACATCTGGTGCTGGCCGACCTCGGTCGTGATATAGCGGTCGTGGTTTTTAGTCAGCTCTTCAAGACGTTGCAGGGCGTATTGCGGTTTGATCGTCTTTTCGCTGTTGGTGTAGGCCAGACAATTGACCTTGCGCCAGTCGCTGATCTGTTCCTGCCACTTGGCAACGGCAGCCGCATCCGTCTTGCGCCCACGCGCTTTCCAGACCTTGAGGATATCCTCCAGCACATGGGCCACGTCCCCAACAATCGGGATATCCACACGGATCACCTTGTTGATGGACGAGGGATCAATGTCGATATGCGCCTTTTTCGAATTCGGCGAGAAAGCATCAATCCGCCCGGTGATCCGGTCGTCAAACCGCGCGCCGATGTTGATCATCAGGTCACAGTCATGCATCGCCAGATTGGCCTCATACAGGCCGTGCATACCCAGCATACCCAACCAGTTCTTGCCCGAGGCTGGATAAGAGCCCAGGCCCATCAAGGTCGACGTGATGGGAAAGCCGGTCGCATCCACCAACTCGCGCAGCAATTGGCTGGCGGCAGGGCCCGAGTTGATCACGCCGCCGCCGGTATAGAAGACGGGCTTTTTGGCTGTTTCAATCGCCGCGACCAGCTCGGTGATCTCTTCCAGATCGCCTTTCAGAACCGGTTGGTAATGCGAGGTCGAGGGTTTCGGCCCGGAATACTCACCTGAGGCGAACTGCACGTCTTTCGGGATGTCGATCAGCACCGGACCGGGGCGACCGGAGGTGGCGACGTGGAACGCCTCGTGCATCGTCTCGGCCAGCGAATCCGTGTCCTTCACCAGCCAGTTATGCTTGGTGCAGGGGCGGGTGATGCCAACGGTGTCAGCCTCTTGGAACGCGTCCGAACCGATCATGAAGGTCGGCACCTGACCGGTCAAAACGACGATCGGGATCGAATCCAGCAGTGCGTCGGTCAGGCCGGTCACCGCGTTGGTGGCACCGGGGCCTGAGGTCACAAGCGCAACGCCGGGCTTGCCGGTCGACCGCGCATAGCCTTCGGCGGCGTGCACGGCCCCCTGTTCGTGACGCACCAGAATGTGGCGAATGTCGTTTTGCAGAAAAATCTCATCATAGATCGGTAGCACGGCGCCGCCGGGGTATCCGAATACCGTGTCCACGCCCTGATCCTTGAGGGCCTGAACCACCATCTTTGCGCCGGTCATCTCACGTGTCATCTGCTTTGCTCCGTTCGCGACATGTGTCTTGCGTGTTGCCAAAAAAAAGCCCCCGAGATTTTCGGAGGCGCATGGGTTGGATTATGGTTTACCGTCACCGGCCCATGCGCGTTTTTCCTACGATTACTACTAGCGCTTTCATCGCCAGAGGCTCCTTTTTTGCGTGCAGGGACATTATGGGCGGCGCGACGGGGCGTCAACAGGCAATCGCACCAATTTTCTATCTCAGGCAGTGAATTTTGCGACATTTTATTGCGCAGATTGCCGCATGCCTGGAATTTTTGCGAAATAGGGGTGCTGATTCCCTGCATTCGCCTGTTTCGCTTGTGCTCAAAAGCGTCACGACGATGTCCGAAACGAGCATGATTGCGGCTCAAAGCTGAGGCAACCTGACCCAGACCTTTGCTGGCAACGGAGGCAGACCATGCTGCATGATCTGATTGATCTGGGACGGTATCCGATAGATTGTCCGGACTCGCGGGCATATGAACAGTTAATCAACGATCTGCGAAAAGAACTGGATCAGGATGGCTGCGCCGTCATGCCGGGGTTCGTTCATGCCGAAGGTGTCGCGTCGCTGTTGCAAGAGGCTGAGCTTGTCGCAGGTCACGCCCATCGCTCGTTCAACCGGACGAATGCCTATTTCACGCAGGACGATCCTACGCTGGAAAGATCCCACCCGGTGCGGCAGTTTTATGATCGTTCGAACGCGTTTGTGCCTGCGGATAATTTCCCGAATTCCGGGCCGCTGAGGCGTATATATGAGTCTGAACCTTTTTTGCCTTTTATCCGGGCGGCGCTGAACGAACCGGAAGACAAGTTCTTTCGCTATGATGACCCGTTGGCGGATGTGATCATCAACGTTGTGGAGGAGGGGCAGGGTTTTCCATGGCATTTCGACACCAACAACTACACGGTCACACTGGCCATTCAAAATGGTGAGGCAGGCGGTGCGTTCGAATACGTCCCGAACCTTCGAACAGCAGAGGACGAGCAGTTTGAATCGGTCGCTTCGATTCTTGACGGTAGCAGGGCAAGGGTCCGTGAATTGGAACTGCTTCCTGGCGATCTGCAGATATTCCGTGGGCGGTACGCGTTGCACCGGGTGGCCCCTGTGAAAGGGCCGCGCAGCCGTTACGTCGGCATTTTCTCATTCGCCGAAGCCGAAGGGATGTGTGGCAGCGTTGAGCGAACCAAACAGCTTTATGGTCGGGTGCTACAACATCACCATGATCGGGAGGGGCTGAGAAACGATCCATTGCTGGATTGAAACGTGGTAGCCTGCGCGTGAGATAGATTTTCCGCCAGAGGCGCGTATGCCTGAAATATTGCAGCTCACTCCATTTGTATTGTGCTCTTCGTTGCAAAAGCAGATAGACTTCTATTGCGACCGTCTTGGGTTTGACTGCGGGTTTCGGCAAGACAATTATGCGTATCTGTCGCTTGGCCCAGTGGCCATTCGTTTGCTGGAATGTCCACCGCGTGAAGACGGACGACAGTTAGGCGATGAGCAATCGTTCTACATAGACGTGGATGATGTTGACGCGCTGTATGAAACCCTACGCGCGGGGTTGGAGAGTTTGCCCGAGGGGCGCCTACGGCCACCATTTAACCAACCCTATCAGCAGCGCGAGTTTCACGTCATTGATGAAGATGGAGCGCTGGTGTTTTTCGGTCAGGACATCAGGCCCCTTGGCTAACCCTCCCGCCCGTTGTCAACGCGCCTGCGGCGCATCTCCGCCGGTTGGGCCGGGCAGCGCGTTCCGCGCTGCGGTCAGAAACCGGGGCTGGTGCCCTGCAAGACTCCATGCTCGAGCGCATAGCGAGTCAGACCGGCGGTCGAAGAAATTCCCAGTTTGCGTTTGATGTTCTTGCGGTGGGTCTCGACCGTGCGGACCGAGATGTCCAACGTTTGGGCTACTTCTTTGTTGGATTTTCCCTGCGCCAGTTCCAATAGAATGGTCTGTTCCCGACCCGTCAGGGCCTCGCGCGCACCACCGCTTTTGGGTTCCAGCGATCCGCTGGCCCCGGTGCACAGGTATTGCTCGCCTTGCATAACGGCATCGATGGCCTTCTTGATCTCGTCCGTCGGAACATCCTTGAGGACATATCCCTTGGCCCCGTGACTGAGGGCTGTCGAAATGTATTCAGGGCTGTCGTGCATGGACAGGACCAGAACGCGGGTTTGAGGCAGGCGTTCCAGGATGATCTCGGTCGCGCTGAGGCCGCCCATGCCGGGCATGTTCAAATCCATCAAGATCACATCAGGTGCCAGAGTAGCGACCTGATCTACGGCGTCCTGCCCGCTGCTGAGCGTTCCGACAACGGTGATTTCGTCGTAGCTTTCGAGGATCGACTGTATCCCTTCAGCGACCATCGGGTGGTCGTCTACGATAAGGACACGGATTGTGGCGTCGCTCATGTACCGGCCTTTCGGTTGGGCGTGGCGTCTTCCTGTGGCGGCAGCAAATGGCTGAGAGGCAGGCTGACCTCGATCACCGTGCCGCTGCGTGGGCCGCGTGATGACAGAATACGCAGCGATCCGTCAAGCTGTTCGATACGCTCCTGCATGTTTCGCAACCCGATCCCCGTACTGCCGTCGCCGTGTGCACTGCGCAGTCCGCGGCCGTTGTCGGTGATCCGCATGGTTGCGCCCTTTTTGTGGCCGCGCAGGTCTATCGTAACACGAGTTGCGCCGGAATGGCGTTCGATATTGGTCAGGGCCTCTTGCGCGATACGGTAGAGCGCAATCTTGCTGTCCTGATCCAGACGGTTGCGGAAGACAACCGTTGAGAACTCGGTGTCGATTCCGGTGCGGTCCCTAAAGTCATCGGTCAATGCCTTGAGGGCAGGGCCAAGCCCGAGGTCATCCAAAACGCCGGGACGCAGGTCGCGGCTGATGCGACGAACTTCGGTGATAGCAGACCCCAGATGGTCGATGCCCTTGCCCAAAGGGTCACGCGCGCCCGCATCATCGCCACGTTCCAACCGCCTGCGGGCGTTATCCAACGCATAGCGCACGCCCACAAGGATCTGGCTGATCCCGTCATGCAATTCGCGCGCTACGCGGCCGCGCTCTTCCTCTTGCGCATCGAAAACGCGTTGTGTCAGCTCTTTCAGCTTTGCGTCGGCCAACCTGCGCTCGCGAACGTTCAGCAGCATCCCCGATGTGAAAACGATTAGAACAGCCGCCAGAACGATAGCGCCGATGTATCCAAAGGTGCGCTGCACACGGGCCTCGACCTCGGCACGGGCATTGGCGACGGTTGCTACGATATCGTCGATGAAAACGCCGGTCCCCACGGCCCAGCGCCAGTCCTGCAGGCCGACCACATAGGCGATCATCTGCGCCTCTTCCCCGGTCGAGGGCTTTTGCCACATAAAGC
Source organism: Ruegeria sp. HU-ET01832 (assembly GCF_040371315.1). Classification (NCBI taxonomy): domain Bacteria; kingdom Pseudomonadati; phylum Pseudomonadota; class Alphaproteobacteria; order Rhodobacterales; family Roseobacteraceae; genus Ruegeria; species Ruegeria sp. HU-ET01832. The sequence goes on along the minus strand of NZ_BAABWL010000001.1, from coordinate 472,687 downwards.
TGTGCCATCCCGCCCCCTGACGGGCGAGGCGAATGAACTCATCCACGACAGGGGTGCCATCGCTGTCGGTTAGCCCTTCCCAGTTGCGGTTGATGAATTGCGTCTGACGCGGGCTGACAAGGTTATTGCCGTCATAGTCATAGACGAAGAAGAATCCGTCCTTACCGTAGATCATCGCCGACAGGATCTGTGTCACAAGATTCTGCGCGACCTTATCGTCGGGCGTGGCGCGCCCATAGATATAGGCAAACCCGTTGCGGGCCTGAGTGACGTAGTTGCGCAGTTCTTCCTTCTTGGCCTCGATCAGGCGACGTTCAAGTGCCTGAATTTCGCGCTCGGCCGTGGCGCGGGCTTCCTGTGTAACAAAGAACGCAATTGCTGCCACGGCCACCAATAGCGGGATAGCTGCCACAAGTGACAGTTTCTGGCCATAGGTCAGCGAGATCAGGTTGCGAAATCCTTTCATGGACGAATCGATACGCAAGCGCGCGGGAAAATGCAAAATCTTTGCTCGCGACCGGTTTTTTCTATCGTTCGCGAGCGGAAAGCACTGGACGTTTCCCCAATTTCTACGCCTCGCCGCAGAAAAACCGGCTTACCTACGTAGTAGTAGGTATTCACATTCAAATTCCTGTCATTAGGCTGGCGCGCACTGAAAACGACTGCCCCGAGATCGTTCGGGGTTTGAACTATGTAGGGGAGGAACACTCATATGGATCGTCGTTCATTTCTAAAAACATCTGCTCTGGGCGGCTCGGCTGCTGCGGCCACCACGCTGGCAGCACCGGCTTATGCACAGGGCAAGCGTACCCTGACCATGGTGACCTCGTGGGGTCGCGGTCTGGCGGGCGTTTTTGACAGCGCACAGCGTTGCGCCGACAGCATCACTACGATGTCCGATGGCGACCTGACGGTCGAAATCAAAGCCGCGGGCGAACTGGTTGGCGCGTTCGAGGTCTTTGACGCCGTTTCGTCCGGTCAGGCCGACATGTACCACGCTGCCGATTATTACTTTGTGGGTCAGCACCCGGGCTACGCCTTCTTCACCGCTGTTCCGTTCGGCATGACCGCGCAGGAACTGGTGAACTGGTACTACCATGATGGCGGCATGGAGCTGCATGACGAGCTGGGCGAAATCTTCGGCCTGAAATCCTTCCTGGCCGGGAACACCGGTGCGCAGGCAGGCGGCTGGTACTCGAAAGAGATCAACGGCCCCGAGGATTTCCAGGGTCTGAAATTCCGCATGCCGGGTCTGGGTGGTCAGGCGCTGGGCAAGCTGGGTGCATCGGTTCAGAACATTCCGGGCTCGGAAGTGTATCAGGCGCTGTCCTCGGGTGCGATTGACGGCACCGAGTGGATTGGCCCCTGGGCGGACGAAAAAGCCGGTTTCCAGGAAATCACCAAGACCTACTACACCGCGGGCTTCCACGAGCCGGGCGCAGGTCTGTCGCTGGCCACCAACCGCGATGTGTTCGACGAACTGACACCGGCACAGCAGAAAATCATCGAGATCGCAGCTGGCGAAGCGCACCAGTGGAACCTGGCGCAATTCCTGGCCAACAACGGCGCGGCGCTGCAGCGCCTGCAGTCGGGTGGCGTGAAGGTTCTGGAATTCCCCGACAGCGTCTGGGATGCCTTCGGTCAGGCCAGCCAGGAAGTTCTGGACGAAAACATGGGCGACGAGCTGTTCAAGAAAATCCACGACAGCGCAATGTCGTCGATGGCAGCGTCTTCGGCATGGAACAACCTGTCGTCGGGTGCCTACACCACCCAGCGCGACCGCGTTCGCGGCTAAGCAGCGTTTCTTCGACCAAACGGTTTCCCCGCCACGCGTGGGGAAGCCTTTCCCGTTGCAACAGCGCGGTTCGGACAGCCGCGCATCATAGGTGCAACTGACGCGACCTGGGGACAACATGCAGGACGAAAACGGTATCTCGTTCTTCGGCGCCCTGTGGAATGGACTTGTATGGTTCATCCAGAACATTGCCGAAGCCTTCTATAATTTCGGATACGCCATCACGCATCCGCAACTCTGGCTAGACTGGTCAGACAAGGCGTCGATCATGCGCTTTGTCTATTACGGTGGCTCGGTCGAGTTCTTCTTTGTGATCTTCACCTTCTTTCTGGTTCTGACCGCCGTCGGTCTGTACTACCGCAATTTCATGTGGGGGATGGTGCGGGTTCTTGAGGGCTTTGCGAACACCACAGGCCGGTTCTTTGCATGGGCCGGTTTGTTGATGGTCATCCAGCAGATTGTCATCGTTTTCATGCAACGGGTGTTTACCCGCCCTGATATGTCCTTTGGCCTTGGTATACCATTCACTCAGGATATCAGCTGGTTCGCGGAAGAACTTAAACTATACAACGCCATGGTGGTCTGCCTGTGCTGTACCTATACGTTCGTGCAGGGCGGGCATGTGCGCGTCGACCTGATCTATGCCGGAATCAGCCACCGGGCGAAGCGCGTGGTCGACATGTGCGGTGCGGTTCTGTTCATGATGCCGATGGCCGTGCTGACCTGGATGTATGGCTGGTACTTCATGTGGCGGCACCTGATCGTGCCGAAACCCTCGGCCAGTGACACGTTGGACCGCCTGGTCGCCAAATCCCGCGCGCTGCGTTGGAACGTGGAAACCATCGGTTTCAGCCCCAACGGGTTCAACGCCTACTTCCTGTTCAAGATCCTGCTGGTGGCTTTTGCGGCCATGGTGTTCCTGCACGCCATTGCATTCCTCTACCGCTCGTTCCTGGAATACTCGGAAGGGTCTGAGAGCACAGGAAAATACCTCGACAAGGATAGCCTTGGTGAGGGTGAAGAAGCCTACGAAGGCGCACATTAGGGACGGAGACCCAGACTATGTTATTCGGACTTGATGGCGTCGAGATAGGCCTCATTATCGTATTCTTCTGCCTTTTCGGAGGCATCCTATCCGGTTTCCCGGTGGCGTTCGCCATCGGCGGGGCAGGGATCATTTCCTTCGGGATCATCGCAGCGTTGGACAGTGCCGGGCTGCTGATCCACCAGGCAATTGATACCGGCTCCCAAGCGTACCGGGACCTCGTCAATTCGGGGGTCAAACCGGAAACGGTATCGGTGTTCCGTTTCCCGGACTTACCAAGGATCGCCGAGCCTGTCTTTGTGCAGGGCTGGGAAACCGCGCTGGACCGCAACGTGTCCTTCATCGTGAACCGTATGAACGAACGCGTGCTGGCTGGTCAGTCGATTGAGACCCTGCTGGCGGTGCTGATGTTCGTCCTGATGGGCATCACACTGGAACGCTCGAAGATCGCTAACGATCTGCTGACCACAATGGCGCGTGTCTTTGGCCCGCTGCCCGGTGGTCTGGCTGTGTCGATTGTGGTTGTGGGGGCGTTCCTTGCCGCTTCGACCGGGATCGTGGGCGCGACCGTTGTGACCATGGGCTTGCTGGCGCTGCCAACCATGCTGCGCAACAACTACTCGCCGGAACTGGCGACCGGTGTGATCGCGGCCTCGGGCACGTTGGGGCAGATCATCCCACCGTCGATCGTGATCGTTCTTTTGGGGACACTGGCCGGTGATCTGTATTCGACCGCGCAGGAAACCCGCGCGCAGGATGCAGGCTGTACAGACGCGCTGACCTATCTGGGTGAGCCTGCCGTGGTCTCGGTTGGGACATTGTTCCAAGCCGCTTTGCTGCCGGGGATCATGCTGGCGCTGCTTTATGCGCTTTATGCCTTTGGCTATGCGCTGCTGAATCCGGAAAAGGCTCCGGCCGTTGAAATGTCAGGCGGTAGTGGTGAGCCGATCACCCGTGCCGAAGGTCTGACCTGGTTGCTGGGTGCACCGGTTGCGCTGATCGTGGGCATGATGGTTCTGAGCAGTGCTGGTGTTGTCGGAAGCCAAAACATCAGCGTCTCGGCTTTCTCGGATATCGGTGAGGGCGCATCGCTGCGCACGAACGTGTCTGAGGAATGCAAAGCCTCGATGATCGACTTGCACGGACAATTGGCCTGGGATCAGGCTGTGGCCGAGCAAGAGGCCATCGATGCCGCAGGTGGCACCGCCGAGTCGACACGCCTGACCGAAGAGGAACTGGTTGCTGCGCAACAAGCCAAGATCGCTGCTGCTGCGCCGATCGGCACGGGTGTGGCTGTCATGGTCGTGCTGCTGGGTCTGACGCTGGTCATGGGTCGCGGCATTGCGCCATCGAAGCCGACGCAGCCGCTGATCGTAGGGGCCATCGGCCTGTTGCTAATGCTGCTGGTCGATGTCCTGCTCATTGCGCCAACCACGTCCTCGGGGGCGACCTTTGTCTTGATGGCGGTGCCGTTTGCGCTGGCCATTTATGGATGCAAAGAGGCAGCTGCGCGCTGCGCGACCAATGATCTGATCCGCGTGGTCTTCCCGCCGCTGGTTCTGATCATCGCGGTTCTGGGCTCGATCCTGGGCGGTGTGACCAACCCGACGCCCGCTGCGGCGCTGGGGGCAGGCGGGGCGATCATGCTGGCCGCGTACCGCAAGCTGCAGGATCAGGGCCGCTCGGCCAAGGTGATCATCTGGGCGACTTTGGCCGTGATCGTGGCCTTGCTGATGGGTGTGAACTTTGACCTGCGCATCAACCAGAGCGATGTCAGCGTCGAGACCTGGATTGCCTTCATCGTGGCCTATGGCGCCTATCTGTTTGCCCTGTTCGGCTTGCTGTTTGGTTGCTGGGTCTTGTTTACCAGCGGGGTTCTGACGCCCGTGGTGCGCGAGACAGCCAAGGTGACCTCGATGGTCTTCACCATCCTGATCGGCTCGCAGTTGCTGAACCTTGTGGTGATCTCGTTCGGGGGTGAGCACTATATCCAGCAGTTCCTGCGCAGTTTCGACAACGAGTTCACGGTCTTCCTGATCGTGATGCTGGTGCTGTTCATTCTGGGCTTTGTGCTGGACTTCCTCGAGATCATCTACATCGTGATCCCCATCGTGGGCCCGGTGATCTATGGCGGGTCGTTCGATCCGAAATGGGTCACGATCATGGTGGCGGTGAACCTGCAGACCTCGTTCCTGACGCCACCTTTCGGGTTCGCGCTGTTCTACCTAAGGGGCGTTGCGCCTAAAGAGGTCACAACAGGTCATATCTATCGCGGGATCATTCCATTCGTGCTGATTCAGGTAGTCGGGATTGGTATCCTATGGTTCTTCCCGACCATCGTGACCATCGTGCCGGATCTGATCCCGAACTGATCGGGCAGACAGAAGAATGACAGACCGGAGGCCCTGTGGCCTCTGGTCTTTTTTGTTCAGGCTTCGGCTTTGAATTGCGTCAGTTTTGCAAAAGCAGCTTCGGCCTCGTGGTCGATATCCAGCGTGGCGGGGGTCAGGGTCCCGGCGTCGGGGTCATTGAATACCGCCCTGTCCAGCTTGCCGACACGCTGGGCGACAATGGTGGTGACAACCGCGTCGCCGGTGATGTTCACCACCGTCCGCATCATGTCGATGATCCGGTCAACGGCGAGGATGATGGCAATCCCGTCCAGTGGCATACCCAGCTGGTTCAAAACCATTGCCAGCATCACAATCCCGACGCCGGGAACGCCTGCCGTTCCGATGGATGCCAGAACCGAGATCGAGATGATGGTCATATAGCCACCCAGCCCCAGATCAATCCCATAGGCATTGGCCAGGAACACCGTCGCCACCCCATGCATGATCGCGGTGCCGTCCATGTTGATCGTCGCGCCCAACGGGATGCCGAACGAGGCAACCGAGCGGTCCACACCGATGCGCTGGGTCACGCATTGCATCGAGGCCGGGATCGTCGCGTTTGAGCTTGAGGTCGAGAAGGCAAACACCTGTGCCGAGCGCATCTTGCGCAGAAACGCGCGCGGGCTGAGACCGGTGCACACATAAAGCAGTACCATCAGCGTCACGCAAAGGTGGAAGACAAGCGTCAGGCTGATGGTCGCCAGATATCCGATGACCGGGGCAAACAGGCCGAACCCTTCCAGCGCAAAGGTCTTGGCAATCAGGCAAAAGACGCCGATCGGAGCAAAGGCCATCACGATCTCGACGATTTTCATCGCCAGTTCGTTCATGAAGGTACAGCCTTCGACAAAGGTTTTGGCGCGGCTTCCGATCATCAGGACCGCAATGCCGACAACGATCACATAAAAGATGATCTGCAGCATTTCGCCACTGGCCAGCGCCTGAACTGGGTTCTTGGGGATGATGTTTGCCAGTATCTGCCACGCGGTATCCTGCGTTGCGACGGACACATCCGCGCTGGCCATATGCAGGCCGTCAAATCCCATGCCGGGGTTGAAGATGTTGGCAAACACAAGCGCTGTCATCACCGCCAGCGCTGTGGTCGCCAGATAGGTCACAAAGGTCAGCCCTCCGACACGCCCCAAGACCTTGAGATCACCAATCCCAACCACGCCGCACAGTAGTGAAAACACCACCAACGGTACGACCAGCATCTGCAGCGCGTTCAGGAACATCTGGCCGACCATGCTGAACAGGCCGTTGACCAGATGTTCTTGAAGGAACGGTATGTGCCAATAGTTCAGGGCCAGTCCAAAGGCTGAACCAAGCGCAAGGGCCGTTAGAATTTGCGTCGTCAGGTTGGCCGCAAGCAGCCGTCGAATAGCATGAGTCATTGTCCGTCTCCCTTTACCAAAGCCAAACCCGCAGGTCGGGAACCTGTTGCATCACGGGCTATGTCATTGAAGCCCAGCCGAGCGGATCTAAACGGGGTCGAACGGCTGAGGGTCAGGATTACTTGGTGACGTAGGGTAAGGATTCAATCTCTGGGCGTAGGGAAGTCGCCATTTAGATGATTAATAATTCTTCATCTTTTCTGACGGATCTGCCCCGTGACAGTCAAAATGCTGGAACAAGCGCTAGCTGAACTCGATCAAATCCCAGCGATTTCCAAACGGGTCGCGCCAGACCGCGACGGTTCCATAAGGTTCATGACGCGGGGTTTCCTCGAACGTCACGCCAGCCGCCGTCATGGCCGCGTGGTCGCGTTGAAAATCATCCGTCGCCAGGAAAAAGCCGACACGTCCGCCCGTTTGGTTGCCTATGGCCTTGTTTTGATCGACGTCAGCCGCTTTGGCCAGCAGCAAGGATCCCTCGGGCGCGTTGGGAGGGGCCACGCGCACCCAACGTTTACCATCACCCAATTCAATGTCCTGCTCGAGCGTAAAGCTCAGGGTCTGCGTGTAAAATGAGATCGCAGCATCGTAGTCTGGCACCACGAGGGTCACCGCATGCAGGCTCTGACGCATGAGACTTTAGCCTTTGGTCGGGTGTCGGTCAGGCAATTGAATATTCGCCACTTGTTCGGCAATCGGAGCGGTCGACAGAGGGTGGTGGCCCGATCCTGCAAGATCAGCCGGGTTTCCGACCTTGACCCATTCACCCTGAATATATGCCTCCAACCCCGAAAACCGGGCCTTATATCCCATCTTGGGGCTGCCAGGGACCCAATATCCAAGATAAACATAGGGCAGCCCGGCCTCGCGCGCGATGTCGATATGATCAAGGATCATATAGGTGCCCAAGGAATTCTGCGGTTGATGCGGGTCATAGAATGAGTAGACCATGCTAAGCCCGTCATCCAGAACATCGGTCAGACTGACGGCGATCAGGTTATCGGTGTCGGGGTCCGCATATTCCACAACGCGGCTGCGGATCGGAGTTTCCTCGATCATTGCGGCGAATTCGAACACGTCCATATCGGCCATACCTCCATCGGCATGGCGGGTATCCAGATAGCGGCGAAACAACTCGTACTGTTCATCGGTGGCCCAAGGCGAATTGGCCTTGCGCTGCAGGTACGCGTTTCGCTTTACCGCGCGCCTTTGGCTTTTGCTGGGGGCAAACGCGGATACGTCGATACGGGCTGACAGACAAGCGGCGCAATCGGCACATGACGGCCGGTACAGGACGTTTTGCGAGCGGCGAAACCCTTGTTGCGACAACGAGTTATTCAGTTGATCTGCCCCTTCGCCCTGTAGGGCTGTGAACAGCTTCCGCTCCATCCTGCCCTCAAGATAAGGGCAAGGCTGTGGGGCCGTCACATAGAATTGTGGCGCGATAGGCAGCGTGTGTCGCATGAAAGTCCCGTGTTTTCTGACCGGGATGATAGCAATCGATCCCGGAGCCGCCAAGTGATTCACGCGACAGGGTAACTATTACGCGCGCTGGTTGATCATCACCGTTCCAAGGAAGGAATCCGTCAGGCCCTGTCCGCGGGAACTGGTCAGCATCATGATGACCGAGATGACCTGCACCACAAAGATCGCCATGCTGACGAAATATCCCGCTGTATGGGCGATAGCCTTGCCCAGGTCCATCCGTGCGCCGAATGCATCGCGCAGTTCGACTCCCATAAAACGCATGCCCAAAGTGGCCGACCCGTTCGCAATCGTGACGACACGGTAGACAAAGCTGATGACGGCATAGATCAGAGGCAGGAAAAACAACCCCGCACCCAGAGTGAGGAAGATCGGAACAATACAAAGCAGCGATATCAGCGCGATATCGAACAACCAGGCGACAAAGCGCTTGGTCGCCACCGATTGATAGAATTCCGGTTGGCGATCTGGATCTGGTAGATGAGTCATATAGGGATATCCGCGTCGTTGAATGGGTTCACCCTGTCCCGAAAACCGGGGCAGGGCAAGGATCAGATCAGGCGCGTGCGTCGCTTTCGTCTGCATCGTGGTTATCACGGGCGCGCTCGTCCATGAATTGATCGAACTCGGCCTTGTCCTTGGCATCGCGCAGGCGGCGCAGGAAGGCTTCGAAATCCTGTTGTTCGCGCTCGAGCCGGGCCAGGGTGTCGGCCTTATAGGCATCAAAGGCGCTGTTGCCCGACGGTTTCATCGCGCTCATGTGGCTGTTCCAGGACGTGCGGCGGCTGCAGGATTTGCTGAACATGCGTTTGCTCCAGATCATATAGGCCAGAAGGGCCAGGCCCACAGGCCAGAAAAAGATGAAACCTAGGACCATGGCGGCAATCCAGGCGCCTTTGCCCTTGTCGTCCAGCCAGGCCTCGATACGGTGCAGCCATCCCGGATTTGAAGGGACGGCGGGGTCGGATAGTGCGGTCATTTTGGTCTCCGGGTTGATGTAAATTGTTTTCACATTGAATAGATGGGAGTTGGGCGGCAGGTTGCAAGGGGTATATGTAAAAATGTTTTACATTAGCTTTGCAGGGGTGTCGCAGCGATACAGTTAGGACTTGTGCAAGCCTTTGAAATCAGGCCATTTGGGGGTAGTAACACGCCGGAGGCCCCATCATGACCGCTCTGTCGATCCAGCGAATGCCACGCCCGTTCGATCCTGCGTTGGGTGATGAAACACGGGATCTGGTTGCGGATCTGTCGCCGGAACAGGCTGAGCTGATCGCGGGTGTCGCGGGTTCTAGCCCCTATCTCAAAGGGTTGATCGAGCTGGAAAAAGACTGGCTGGCCGGGGCCTTGCAGCAGCCCGATCAGGCGCTGGCCGAGGTGATGGCCGCCGCCCGCGCGCTGCCGCCGGAACAGCTGAAACCGGGGTTGCGGCAGGGCAAACGACGGATGGCGCTGCTGACCGCGCTGGCCGATGTGGCGGGGGCGTGGCCCTTAGAAAAAGTCACAGCTGCGCTGACGGATTTCGGGGCGCTGGCGGCGGATGTGGCCGCCAAGGCCGAGATCGCGGCGCTGATCCGGCGAGACAAGTTGCCGGGCATGAGCGAGGACGACGTTGAAACCGCCGCCGGGATGATCATTCTGGCCATGGGCAAGATGGGCGCGCATGAGCTGAATTACAGCTCGGATATCGACCTGATCGTGCTGTTCGATGAGACCCGGTTTGACCCGGATGATTTCTACGAGGCGCGTCATGGCATGGTGCGTGCCACGCGGAACTTCTGCGCTACGCTCAGCGACAAAACCGCCGATGGCTATGTGTTCCGCACCGATTTGCGTCTGCGCCCCGATCCGGGTGTGACGCCTGTGTGTATGGCGGCCGAGGCTGCCGAGCGGTATTACGAAAGCCTTGGCCGCACTTGGGAGCGTGCCGCCTATATCAAAGCGCGCCCCTGTGCAGGGGACATCGCAGCAGGACAGCGGTTTCTGGACACGCTGCGCCCCTTTGTCTGGCGGCGGCATCTGGATTTTGCCGCCATCCAGGACGCCCACGACATGCGACTGCGCATCCGCGAGAATAAAGGGACCGGCGGCGCTCTGACCATTCCAGGCCACGACATGAAGTTGGGGCAGGGTGGTATTCGTGAGATCGAGTTCTTCACCCAAACCCGCCAATTGATCGCCGGAGGGCGTGACCCCGATCTGCGCGTCCGCGGCACAGTGCCGGGGCTGGCCGCGCTGGCCGCAAAGGACTGGGTGCCACCAGAGGTAGCCGACAAACTGACCGACCATTACCGCGCCCATCGTGAGGTCGAACATCGCATTCAGATGATCCACGACGCCCAGACCCACAAAGTGCCGCAATCTGCGGAAGGTATCGAGCGCGTCGCCTGCCTAATGGGGATCAGCAGCGAAGATCTGACCTCCGACCTGACCCGCCGCCTGACCGAGGTGCATGAATTGACCGAAGGGTTCTTCGCCCCCGGAGCCGCAGCCCCCGCGCCAACCCCCGAGGTCACCTTTGACGAAGGCGTCATGGCGCGCTGGCCTACCTATCCGGCGCTGCGCTCGCAACGGGGCGCGCGTATATTCGAGCGGCTGAAACCGGAACTGCTGTCGCGTCTGGCCAAAACCGCGAAGCCGGATGAAGCGCTGCTTGCGCTGGATGGGTTCCTGTCGGGCTTGCCTGCAGGCGTGCAACTATTTTCGCTGTTCGAGGCCAACCCACATCTGATCGACCTGCTGGTCGATATCGTCGGAACATCTCACGCGCTGGCGGGGCACCTTTCGCGCAATGCCGCGGTTTTTGACGCGGTGATCGGCGGCAGCTTCTTTGACGACTGGCCGGGGCAGGCGGCCTTGCAGGCCGATCTGGAGCAGGCGCTGGCGCAAGAGGCGGATTACGAGACGCAGCTGGATTTCGCCCGCCGCTGGTGCAAGGAATGGCATTTCCGCATCGGTGTTCACCACCTGCGCGGGCTGATCGACGGCGCACAGGCCGGGCAGCACTACGCCGATCTGGCTAGCGCCGTGATCGCCGCGCTTTTGCCCTGCGTGACCGAACAATTCGCCCGAAAACACGGGCCCGCACCGGGACGAGGGGCGGTGGTTCTGGGCATGGGGTCGATCGGGGCAGGGCGGATCAATTCGCAATCCGATCTGGATATGATCGTGATCTATGACCCGCTGGATCAGGACATGTCCGACGGCCCGCGCCCGCTGGCCACGCGTACCTATTACGCGCGGTTCACGCAGGCTTTGATTACGGCCTTGTCTGCGCCCATGTCGCAGGGGCGGCTCTATGAGGTCGACATGCGTCTGCGCCCTTCGGGCAATCAGGGGCCGGTGGCAACCAGTTGGGCCAGTTTCACCAACTACCAGCAGAATGAGGCATGGGTCTGGGAACACCTGGCCCTGACCCGCGCCCGCGTTGTGGCTGGAAATGCTGATCTGGCGCAGGATATCGAAACCTTCCGCGCCGAATTCCTGACCCGCCATCGCGATACCGCGAAAGTGCTGCGCGAGGTGGCCGAGATGCGTAGCCGTCTGGCCGCCGCCAAATCGCCGGCCGGTATCTGGGATGCCAAGAACGGCGCAGGCCGCATGATGGATATCGAACTGATGGCAGAGTCGGGCGCGTTGCTGTCCGGCCTGCCTCAGCGAGACGTGCATACGGGGCTGGACGGTGCGGTCGCTGCCGGGCTGCTGGAGGTCGCGCAGGCGCAAACGCTGAAGGGCTGCTATGATCTATGCTGGTCGGTGCAATGCGCGGCCCGGCTGCTGTCGGGCAAGGTGATCGAGGCTGACAAGATCGGCGAGGGCGGTACGGCTTTTCTGTGCCGGGCCACCGGGTTTGAACAGGTCGACCAGCTTCAGGCCGCGCTGCAGGACAGTTACGACACCGCCGCCGGGATCATCGGCCGCGTGATTTCGGAGGATACTCATGGCGCGCAGTGACGACCCCAATGACCACAAGGGCCTGATCCGCGAGGCATATAATATGGAGGGCATCACCTTGCCCGAATGCCGTAGCATCTTTCTGGACTGGGCACTCAGCCTGCCTGTGGATCGGGATCAGACGCAGGCGCTGACCGATCTGCACTCGATCTACGCGGCGCAGGCGGATCACCCGATGACGCAGGTGCTGACCGAGGGATTGCAGGCAGCACAAAAACCCAAACGCCGCGGCGGCTGGCGGTCCCGCGATCGCTAGGGCTTTTCCCCGCGCGCCGGAGCCACTAAGAGGAGCGGCATGACCCAATCCGCCGACCGCCCCCGTATCCGTCTGAAACCCAAAGCCAATGCGCGCGGACTGCGCCACGGCTTCCCTTGGGTCTATGCCAATGACGTCGTTACAGACCGCCGCACCCGTAAGATCCCGGCAGGGGCTTTGGCCGTGTTGGAAGACGAAAACCGCGTGCCCATTGCGCTGGTCGCAGTAAACCCCGAGTCCAAGATCATGTGCCGCGTGTTGGACCGCGATCTGGATGCCGAGTTAAACGCCACGTGGTTCGAAACCCGCCTGCGTCGCGCGCTAGACATGCGCGAGCGTCTGTTCGACGCGCCTTATTACCGTCTGATCCATGCCGAGGCCGATGGCTTTCCCGGCGTGATCATCGACCGCTTTGGTGACGCCTGCGTCATCCAACCCAACGCGGCGTGGGCCGAAGCGCATCTGGACACTCTGACCGACGCGCTGGTCGCCGTGACCGGCGTGACCACGGTGCTGAAAAACGCCTCGGGCCGGACACGCGGGCTTGAAGGGCTAGACGATGTGAACCTCACCCTGCGCGGCACGGCCCCCGATGCGCCGCTGCCGGTGCCTATGAATGGCGCGACCTATATGGCCGACCTGACCGGCGGCCAGAAAACCGGGCTGTTCTACGACCAACGGCCCAACCACGCCTTCGCGGCCCGGCTGGTCCAACCCGGCGCACAGGTGCTGGATGTGTTCAGCCATGTGGGCGGGTTCGGTCTGGCGATGCTGGCTGGCGGAGCCGGGCAGGCGCTGTCCGTCGATGGCTCAGCCGCCGCACTGGAATTGGCAGCCCGGGGCGCGCAAGCCTCGGGCTTTGCCGACCGGTTCCAAACCCGTCAAGGCGATGCCTTCGATGTCTTGACCCAACTGGCCGAGGAGGGCGCGCAATACGACGTGGTCATATGTGACCCGCCCGCCTTCGCGCCCTCGAAACAGGCGCTGGACGCGGGGCTGCGCGCCTATGAGCGCATCGCGCGTCTGGCCGCGCCGCTGGTCAAACCGGGCGGTTATCTTGGCCTGTGTTCCTGTTCTCACGCCGCCGATCTGGGCCGTTTCCGCGACGCCTCATCGCGAGGGATCGGCCGGGCCGGGCGGCAGGCGCAACTGATCCACACGGGCTTTGCAGGGCCGGATCACCCGCAACTGCCGCAACTGGCCGAAAGCGGATACCTCAAAGCCGTGTTCTACCGGTTGTGAGGGCGGTTCTGGATACCTGCGTCATCTACCCCACGGTGATGCGAGCGATGCTGTTGGGCGCGGCAAAGATGGGTCATTTCGAACCCATATGGTCCGCGCGCATCCTCGAAGAATGGGCCCGTGCTGCACGTAAGCTGGGCTCCACGGGTGAGTCACAGGCCCGCGCCGAAATTGCCCTGACGCAATCTCAATGGCCCAAAGCAGAGCGTGAAGCACAACTAGGTCTTGAGCAGCGCCTCTGGCTGCCCGATGCCGCTGATGTTCACGTACTGGCCATCGCCATAGCGTCGTCGTCAGATGTAATTGTCACTATGAACGCGAAAGACTTCCCCCGAAACATCCTGTCGGAAGAAGGGTTGGACCGCCAAGATCCCGATAACCTGCTGCACGGCTTCTGGCGCATCGATCCGGAAGGCATATCTGAGATGGCCGACCGTGTTCTCGCAGAAGCCAACCGCCTCTCAGGCAATCAATGGACCCTGCGTGCGCTGATGAAAAAAGCTCGTCTGCCACGCCTGGGCAAAGCCCTCACCACTTAAATCCGATCCGCCCTTCATCTGGCTAAAAATACCTCGGGGTGTGTGAGGGGCTGGCCCCTCACGGCCGCAACCTATCCACCCGCCTTCCAACGCTGTTCAAGCGCCTCCAACGCCGCAATCCGCTCATCCGTTTTGGGATGACTCATTAACCAAGCTGGCGTAACTCCCGCCCGCTGCTCGGTCAGCTCTTCGAGCTTGTGAAACAGGGACTTCTGTGGCCCGATCCCAATACCCGCCTTAGTCAGCAGTGCGGCGGCATATTCGTCCGCCTCATATTCATCCCCGCGCGACAGGCGCGAGGCCAGCAGGTGCGCCAGCATATTCGCAATCCACGCGCCGATAAACGGAATGAACCGGTTCAACACCATCATCAAGGCCGTCCGAAGCGCGTTCTGACCGGAAAAATCAATCATCCGCCGCCGCGCATGACCCAGCGCCACGTGACCAAGCTCATGCGCGATCACGCTGGCCATTTCCTCGGCCGAGACGTCGCCGCTCCGGAACTTGCGATAAAACCCCCGCGTGATGAAAATCCGCCCGTCCGGCGCGGCCAACCCATTTACAGGGTCGATTTCATAGATGTAGACCGGCACCCGCTCAATCTCGAGCGCCGCGGCCAAACGATCGGTCATGCGTTTCAGCGCAGGGTCCGCCAACTCGGTCGATTTCGCGTCCAATTCGCGATGGGTGCGCCACACGGAAATCCGGTACATGACGACGGCATAGGCGATGGCCAACAGGATCGGGGTCAGGCGCAGCATAGATCAGATATGGGGCTGCGCAGAGGCCGAAGCAACAGGAAAATGACGCTGCGCAACAGCCTGTGAGGGCGCGTTGACCGGTCGCGGGTCGCGTGTTTAACCTGCGCCATGACACAGATCCAGACATCCTGTTCCTGCGGCCAGACCCAAGTGATCGTCAAAGCCGCGCCGCGCGTTCGTTTCCGCTGCCACTGCACGAAATGCCAAGCCGTTTACCAGGCGCCCTACGCGGATGCCTTGCTGCTGCGCCGGGGGCAGGCGCGTCCTGCCGTTCCGTCAACCATCAAATGGATTCACACCAAAAGCCCTTCGCCTTTGTCACGCGGTCTGTGCAAATCCTGTGGCGATCCGATGTTGGCTTATCTGTTCGGTGCGCTCTCGGTGGTTCCGGCCCGCACGGCGCAGCAGATGGACCTGCCACCGGTCGATTGCGACATCTATTACGGCACACGGGTCGAAGATCAGTCGGACGACGTCCCGAAATACTCGGGTGCGCTGTCAACCTATCTGGGCCTGACTTTACCTCTGAGCCGAGTGCTGGCCCTGCCGGGCCGGGAGCCAACAAGCAGTTAAGAGCCGGTTCAGCGCGTCAGTTCGCGCATTCCTTGCTCTAGCCCGGCCAGAGTCATCGGCACCATGCGGTCCTCGAAAATCTCGCGGATCATGCTGATGGAATGGGTGTAGTCCCAATATTTCTCGGGCACCGGGTTGATCCACAGGTTGGAGGCCCACTGATCGCGTGCGCGCTGCAGCCAGACTTGCCCGGCCTCTTGGTTCCAATGCTCATTGGCACCGCCAGGATAGGCGATCTCATAGGGGCTCATCGAGGCGTCGCCTACGAAAATACATTTGTAATCCGGGCCATAGGTGCGAAGCACTTCATGGGTGGGGGTCTGCTGATCCCAGCGTCGGGCATTGTCGCGCCAGACGCCTTCGTACAGGCAGTTGTGGAAATAGTAATATTCCAGATGCTTGAACTCGGTCCGCGCGGCCGAGAACAGCTCTTCGACAACCTTGATATGCGGGTCCATTGATCCGCCCACGTCCAGAAACAGCAGCACCTTGACCGCGTTGTGTCGTTCGGGCCGGGTTTTGACGTCCAGATAGCCGTGTTCGGCGGTGGCGCGGATGGTGCCGTCCAGATCCAGCTCGTCCGCCGCGCCTTCGCGGGCCCAGCGGCGCAGGCGTTTCAGGGCGACCTTGATGTTGCGGGTGCCCAGTTCAACTGTGTCATCTAAGTTCTTGAATTCACGCTTATCCCAGACCTTGACCGCGCGCTGGTGGCGGCTTTCCTTCTGGCCGATGCGCACGCCCTCCGGGTTATAGCCATACGCTCCGAACGGAGACGTTCCGGCGGTGCCGATCCACTTGTTGCCACCCTGATGGCGGCCTTCCTGATCCTTGAGACGCTCTTGCAGCGTCTCCATCAGTTTCTCGAACCCGCCCATGTCCTCGATCTCGGCCTTTTCTTCTTCGGACAGGTGTTTTTCGGCCATCTTGGCCAGCCACTCGGCGGGGATGTCCACGGCCTCGATCACCTGATCAAAGCTGATCTCTTCCAAGCCCTTGAAACTGGCAGCAAAGGCCTGATCGAACTTGTCGATATTGCGCTCGTCCTTCACCATCGAAACGCGGGCGAGGTAGTAGAATGCCTCGACATCATAGGTGGCCAGACCCTTTTTCATGCCTTCCAGAAAGGTCAGGTATTCGCGCAGGGATACTGGAATACGGGCTTTGCGAAGGTTTTCAAAGAAGGGCAGGAACATGGCTACGAAATCAGTCTGACGATGATCAGTGACAGGATAAGGCCCACCAGCGAAAAGGCGATACCATAGCCAGCGGCGTATTGTGCCATGTCCGCACCACTGCCGTTTCGCTTGCGCGCGGCCATCGCTCCTAGGACCGCCCCCAGTAATGCCATTCCCAGAACTACGACCATGCGTTAACCGCCTCTGTTATTCGCGGGTGCCTCTGCAACGTCCTGCATCAGCGACCGGACCACCGTTTCCGAGCCAAACCCGTAGCGTGCCCACCCCAGACTGTCCAGCCTGACGGAACGTGCTTCGGTTGGGCGTCCCGCCTGATTTAGAGCCTCGGATTTCAGCAGCAATAGTGTTGCCAGCTGCGAGGCGTTTTCAGCGCGCGTCATAACGTCGATGGCTTTGTCCAATTCGGGCAGGAATTGCGGTCCGCTACCTTGTGCCAATGCATAAGTTCCAAGTTGAGTCGTGATATACGCCTGATGAATCTCTGTGTTTGGTGTCGCGCGCAGGTATTGCAGGGCGGTGTCATAGTCGCGCAAGGCTTTTTGCGGATTGTCGAACTGCTCCATCCGACCCATCAGAAAATAGGGATAGGCACGACGGTGGTCCGTCCATCCTTGTTCCGTGCCAATCCGGGCGGCGCGACTGGCCGAGCGTAGTCTGGCATCAACACTGCGGTTGGGGTTGAGGGAACTCTGGATGGCTCGGATCCAGTCTCGCGTGGTCTGGGTCGTTGGTTGCGCCGTCACGTTTTCACCGCGCGGGTTCAGACGTTTGAGTACGTCAGGTATGACGGCCTCGACCTCTTCGCGGGTCATGCCGCTGCGCAACTCAGGCGCATAGGCCGCGCGCAGGACCAGCATATCGAACCCAGTCAGAACGGTGTGTATGTTGTCGTCGTTAAAGATCGAATCCGGTAGATGATACAGGTCGTTCAAAGGGCCTAAAGCCTGCGCAAGCTCTTCGTGCAGGCAGTCGCGTTTTTCCTGTGGGCTCGCGTCAAATGGGATAAAAATGCCCAGTCTTTCCCGGTTACGCAGGCGGAGCCAACTGCTTTTCTGTTTCCGCCGATCCCGGCGGTATTCCTCAAAGTCCGAAGAATTGGGCACCACGAAACAGGCTGCCTGGGGCAGGATGCTTTGGATTTGTTCCTGGCTGACGGCTTCGATGGTGATATTGGCGGGGCCGTCCTGGATTTGCCGGATATCGATCCTGGCTTCACGCTGCAAGCGGGTCAGAAGGCGTCGGAGATCGCGTTGCATTGAAGGGGTGACCTGACCCGTAAGGCGCACGGTTACCGGTTCTTCAAATCGGGTGAAGACAGGCAGCGCAGTGCCGCTTTCCAACGCGAAGTGAAGCGACACGAAATCCTGCGCGATATTTGCGTTGGATCGCGTGGGCGGGGTAGGGCGCGCGGTCGCGAATGACTTGGCCGGCGGCAGGATGTCCTCGGTTGGTTTGACGCGCGTCGGCGGTTCGGGTGGGGTGACCGTGGTGCAGCCTGCAAGGGCCAATCCGAACACCATCGCACCAAGCCTGATCATGGGCGTTGATACCGGATGAAGGGCGTTTGCTTGCCGATACGGTCATAGAGCTTGCGCGCGGTGTGGTTGAATTCCTGCGTCAGCCAATAGACCGAGGGCGCGCCGTGACGGTCAGCTTCGTCATATACAGCCTGAATCAACGCACGGCCGACGCCGGTACCGCGTGATGCCGGGGTTGCGAACAGGTCTTGCAGGTAACAGACAGACTCTTCCTTCCACGCATGACGGTGGAACAGGTAGTGCGTCAGCCCGACCAACTGTCCGGCGCTTTCGGCGACAAAGCAGGAAAAATCGTTCGGGTCATCACCCAAAAGGCGGGCAAAAGTCGTGTCATAGATGCCGTCGGGAACGGTGGTTTCATAGAACGCCAGATAATCGCGCCATAGTTCGGCCCATTGGGCGCGATCATCAGGCCGCAAGGCGCGGATCGTAAGGGTGTCAGACACTCAGCTTGTCCCATCTGCTCGGATGCCCGGTCTTCGGGCCGTCGTTAACCAATGCTGACAGCCCGCTTGCCGTATGGCAAGGCCGATCACCCCATGATCAGCGTTTGCTACGCGCCATAAAAGCCAGACGTTCGAACAAGTGCACATCCTGTTCGTTCTTAAGCAGCGCGCCGTGAAGCTTGGGTAGGGCATTCGCTCCGTCGCGTTTCAGATCCTCGGCGGTCAGATCCTCGGCCAGAAGCAGTTTCAACCAGTCCAGTACTTCCGAGGTCGAGGGCTTTTTCTTCAGCCCCTGCGTGTCGCGGATTTCATAGAACTGCGTTAGTGCGGTGGTCAGCAGCGCGTCCTTGATGCCGGGGTGATGAACCTCGACGATGCGGCGCATCGTGGTCTCATCGGGGAAACGGATATAGTGAAAGAAACACCGGCGCAGGAAGGCGTCGGGCAGTTCCTTTTCGTTGTTCGAGGTGATGATCACGATAGGCCGGTTCTTGGCTTTGATCGTCTCACCAGTTTCGTAGACGTGGAACTCCATCTTATCGAGTTCTTGCAGCAGGTCGTTTGGAAATTCGATATCGGCCTTGTCGATCTCATCAATCAGCAGCACGACCTTTTCGTCGGCATCGAACGCCTGCCACAGCTTGCCTTTGCGGATATAGTTTGACACGTCATGCACGCGCTCATCGCCCAACTGGCTGTCACGCAAGCGGCTGACGGCGTCATATTCGTACAGGCCCTGTTGCGCGCGGGTGGTGGATTTCACGTTCCACTCGATCATCTTCAGACCCAGCGCACCAGCCACCTGTTTGGCCAGCTCGGTTTTGCCGGTGCCGGGTTCGCCCTTGACCAGTAGCGGACGCTCCAGTGTGACCGCGGCATTCACCGCGATGGTCAAATCATCAGTGGCAACATATTCGGCTGTGCCTTGAAAACGTGCGGTCATGGGGTCCTCATCCTGTATCGCGCGGCCTGTGGTCTTTGGGTTACAGAGCAGTGAGGATTTTTACAACCCGCGTCGCTGCGTGCCGTCGCGCCAAATTGGTCAGCGAGTCCAATGCCTTTGGTTGATTCGAGCGCTAACAGACCCTGCGGCATTTTGGGGGATGCCTTGAAAAGGCCCGCCAATTTTCACAGAAAAACAAGGTTTTGTTGTTTGATGTCTCATATTTAGACTGTTTATGATCACACTTGTTCGGCGCTACGTTTGCATAGTGACAATCCCCGCGCCGTCAGATAAACGCTCCGCAGAAGGGAATGCCTCATGTCTGGTGAAGAGAGTGCACTCGGCGTTGAAGGCCACACCGAGGGAGCAAAAATGAAGCAGGAAGTATTTCTGCCCGAAGATTATCGTCCAGCCGAAGACGAGCCATTTATGAACGACAAGCAGCTTGAGTATTTTCGTCGCAAGCTGTTGGACTGGAAGACCGAACTTTTGGCAGGCAGCCGCGACACGATCGAAGGTTTGCAGGACAACACCCGTAACATCCCCGACGTTGCCGACCGCGCAAGCGAGGAAACCGACCGAGCGTTGGAACTGCGCACGCGCGACCGTCAGCGCAAACTGGTGGCTAAAATCGACTCGGCCCTGCGCCGGATTGATGAGGGTGAGTATGGTTACTGCGAAAAAACAGGCGACCCGATCTCGCTGAAGCGTCTGGATGCGCGCCCGATCGCAACCATGACGCTCGAGGCGCAGGAACGGCATGAGCGTCGCGAAAAGGTCCACCGCGACGATTGATCGTCCTGAAATGTCAAGAATTCAAGCGCCGGGGCCTGTTGCTCCGGCGTTTTTGCGTTAAGGCAATGCTATGAAGATCAATGGTTTGAAGTTTTGCGTGGTTGGCGGCGGCATCGGCGGACTTGCTGCGGCGTTGGCCATGCGCCAGCGCGGTGCGCAGGTGACGGTGCTAGAGCAGGCCCCAGCACTGACCGAGGTCGGAGCGGGCCTTCAGATCAGCGCCAACGGGATGTCCGTTCTGCGCGCCTTGGGGGTTGCGGGGGATCCGCCTGAAGCCGCGCAACTCTCGCACGGAACTATTTTGCGTGACTATCGCAAGGGTCGGGTTATCAGTCGCATCCCAGCCCCTGCGGCGGGCCCGACATTCTACTATCACCGCGCCGATTTGCTGGAGCTGTTGCGAAGGGCGTCCGAGGATGCAGGTGTCGACATACGCCTTGGCGCGCGAGTGCAGACGGTTCGCAAACACCCTTCCGAGGTCGAGATCGTGCTGGATGATGAAGAGCGCCTCCGCGTCGAATGTGCCATTGCCGCAGATGGTGGACGCAGCACCCTTCGCCCGATCCTGAACGGCCCCGAGGCCCCAGCCTTCACCTACCAGATCGCCTGGCGCGCGACGGTGCCTTGGGAGGATAGGGTCGAGAAGTCGCAAGCCTCACTGACAATGGGGCCGGGGCGGCACGTCGTCACCTATCCGCTGCGCGACCAACGCCTGATGAACGTCGTAGCAATTGAAGAACGCTCGGACTGGCAGCAGGAAGGCTGGCGTGTAAAGGGCGATCCCAACGACTTGCGCGCTAGGTTTGCCGATTTTGGAGGGCCGGTGAGAGACATTCTGACAAAGGTCGAAGAAACGCATCTGTGGGCACTGTTCCTGCGTCCGGTGGCCGAGAGATGGCAGAACGGACGTTTGGCCCTGTTGGGCGATGCGGCCCATCCGACGTTACCCTTCATGGCGCAAGGAGCGTGTCTGGCGCTTGAGGATGCCTGGGTTCTCGCACGCTCTTTCGACAGCCAATCGGGCGTAAGGCAGGCCCTTGTAGCCTACGAATCCGCGCGCCAACGCCGCGCGCAACACGTGGTCGCTGCGGCATCCGCAAATGCACGCAATTTTCACTTGCGCGGTCCGATGCGTTTGGCCGCGCAAGCAGTTCTGGCGGCGATAGGTCCGCGCCTGACGCAGAAATACGACTGGATCTACAACTACGACCCAACCGTTTGATCTCAGATGTCCAAAACAACCCAGACCGGCACGTGATCCGAGGGTTTTTCGTGCCCACGCACCTCTTTGTCGATTTGACATTCTCGCATCAGATCTGCGGCCTGAGGGGTCAGTAGAAAATGGTCGATGCGAATGCCGTTATCCTTGTTCCACGCTCCGGCCTGATAGTCCCAGAAGGAATAGTGGCCCGCACCTTGTACTCGGGCACGGAACGTCTCGGTGAACCCTAGGTTCAGGATTTTGCGGAAGGCGGCCCGGCTTTCGGGTCGGAACAAGGCGTCCTCGCGCCATGCATCGGGGCGTTTTGCATCTTCCGCTTGCGGAATGATGTTGTAGTCGCCCGCCATCAACGCAGGCTCTTCGGTTGCCAGCAGGTCACGGGCGCGATCATACAGACGCTCCATCCACGCCAGTTTGTAGTCGTATTTTGGCCCGGGCGCAGGATTTCCGTTCGGTAGATAAAGGCCACAAATCCGGATCGCCTGCTTGCCGACAACAGTCGCTTCGATCCAACGCGCTTGTTCATCCTCGTCGTCACCGGGCAAGCCGCGCGTTACATCCTCCAAAGGTAGCTTCGAAAGGATTGCGACACCGTTAAAGCTCTTCTGACCATGCGTTTCGACATTGTATCCGCGTTCTTCGAAGATTTCGCGAGGGAAGTTCTCGTCGACGGATTTAATTTCTTGCAGCAGAGCGATGTCCGGTTGTGCCTCGTCCAGCCACCGGGGCAGGGCCTCGGCCCGCGCTTTGATCCCATTGATGTTGAACGTGGCGATTTTCATGCGCGGCCCTCCAAAGCTGTTGGCAACCTATCGCGCAGAATGAACCCCGCGGCAAGTGGCGGTGAAGGATGCGAGGCTCTGCCTCGCGCTCCGAGGTATTTTTGGCCAGATGAAGAAACGGATTGTTAACCAACTTTTGCGATCTATGGGAGGCGGTACAGGCGGAGGCGCCGATGACCGCGCCAAGTGAAGCTCTCCGGCGGTAGGGTCGGAGAGCGGATCCCTCTTCATCTGGCTGAAAATACCTTGGGGGTGTGGGGGCAAAGCCCCCCACCTACGTTACATCGAAAACGACGTGCCGCAGCCACAGGACGATGTGGCGTTAGGATTATCGATGACAAACCGCGCACCGATCAGTTCCTGAGTAAAGTCGATGACCGCGTTTTCCAGAAAGGGTAGGGAAACCGAGTCCACGATGACCTTTTGGCCTTTGCCTTCCAACACAAGATCATCGTCTTTGGGCTGATCCAGTGCAATTTCATATTGAAACCCTGAACATCCACCGCCTTCGACCGCGACGCGTAAAGCCTGCCCTTGATCCGCAGCGCCGATTTCGGCAAGACGGTCAAAGGCGCGTTCGGTGACTGTGGGGGGCAGATTCATGCCGGACTCCAAAGGTTTATTTCCTTGTTGCGCTACAATATATGTAACCAAAGGACAGGCGACAAGGACAAGACCTTTGGACAGAGCGGGTTTTGCCTCGGATCCCGGCCGCGCAAGAGGGCGGTTGGTGCCGGAGGACGAAAGCAGTTTCCGGTCATGCTTTCAGCGCGACCGTGACAGGATCATTCATGCCAGCGCGTTTAGGCGGCTCAAACACAAGACACAAGTTTTTGTCGAACATGAAGGGGACAGCTACCGCACCCGTCTGACCCATTCAATCGAAGTGGCGCAAGTTGCGCGGACCATTGCAGGGGCGTTGGGTCTGAACCCTGAATTGACCGAGGCGGTGGCTCTGGCGCATGATCTGGGGCATACGCCTTTTGGCCATACCGGTGAAGACGCCTTGCATGCGTTGATGCAGCCCTATGGTGGCTTCGATCACAATGCGCAGGCCATTCGGATCGTGACCAAGCTGGAACGCCATTACGCCGAATTCGACGGCTGCAACCTGACTTGGGAGTGTCTGGAGGGTATTGCAAAACATAACGGTCCGGTGGAGGGCGAATTGCCCTGGGCGCTGGCCGAGTGCAACGGCGCGTTTGATCTGGAGCTGCACACTCATGCCAGCGCCGAGGCGCAGGTTGCGGCCCTATCCGACGACATTGCCTATAACAATCACGATTTGCTGGACGGGCTGCGGGCGGATTTGTTCAGTGATGATGAAATTCAAGCCCTGCCGATTGTGGGTGCATGCTATGCCGAGGTTGATCGCGCCTATCCAAATCTTGATCCGTATCGGCGCAGGCATGAAGCTCTGCGGCGCGTCTTTGGGGTCATGGTCTCGGATGTGATCGATACATCTGCCGCGTTGGTTGCCGAATCCGGAGCGCAATCGGTGGAAGATATCCGCCATTTGGGCCGCCCGGTGATCCAGTTCTCGGGGCAATTGTGGGCGCAGTTGCAGGACATCCGCGCCTTTCTGTTCACCCGGATGTATCGCGCGCCCTCGGTGATGGAGGTGCGGGCCGAGGTTAGCAAGATCGTCGAAGAGTTGTTCCCGATTTATCTCGGGGACCCCCGTCAAATGCCGGCCCGCTGGCACGCTGATATTGAGGCGGCAGGGAATGAAGCCGCACTTGCCCGGATCGTGTCAGACTATATCGCCGGGATGACGGACCGGTTTGCAATACAGGATCATGTACGGTTGACAGGACGACCCGCGCCTCAAGGTCACTCGATCCCGATATAGGCTAGCGCCCAGACCTGTTGGCTGGCTTGAGCGTCGGCTGCGTCTGCATCGTCGGTTGGCGGGAACACGATCATGGTGGGGCCATATCCTCCGACGCCCATCGGTGCACCGTCGGCATGGGTGGCTAAAATAGGTTTGTACGTCGAAATGCTGTCCCATGGGATTTCCGCCTGATACCCGTCCATTGCCATGGGACGTGCGGTTTTTCCTTCGGCCCCCGCAAGGATCATGACATCCGACAGCAGCGGGCCACTAAACGTGTAGTCGCGTTGATGATCGGGCGGGCCATAGGGAATGGTGATCTGAACCTGGGGCAGGCTGTCCAGAAGGGCCGCGTCAAACCCTGCTGCCCCGTCATGAGTCACCTCGAGAAACCCAAGCAGCCCGCCGCCATTCTCGCCCCGCGCGGGCAGTTTGGTCTCAGTGACCGCGCCGCCGAGTGTCACCAGCACATGTCCTTGCGGTGCGGGCATTTCGGCCAGAACGGGCAGGGCATAGGACAGAAGCAGGCTTAGGGGCAGGGCAAGGCGCATGAATGGTCTCCGATCAGGCAATTCCGCGCGACTTTAATGGGGAATGCGCTTAAACCAAGAGCAAACTTTAGGCATCCATTGACCTTACCGCGCTGCGTGATAAACCGCCGGGCAAGCAAAAGGACATCCGAAATGAACCTGTTTTCCGAGATCCGCGCCCTTGTACTGGACGCGCTGGCGCAGATGCAGTCCGAAGGCGCGTTGCCCGAAGGGCTGAGCTTTGACAACGTGGCGGTTGAGCCTCCGCGCGATGCGGCACATGGCGACATGGCGACCAACGCGGCGATGGTGCTGGCGAAACCCGCCAAGATGAAGCCGCGCGACATTGCCGATGTGCTGGCGGGAAAGCTGGCCGCCGATGCCCGGATCACCAGCGCCGAGGTAGCAGGGCCGGGGTTTTTGAACCTGCGTCTGGCGCCATCGGTTTGGCAGGGTGTGTTGGCTGCCGTGCTGGAACAGGGCACCGATTATGGCCGCTCGACCATGGGCCATGGGCAGAAGGTGAACGTGGAATATGTCTCGGCCAATCCCACCGGTCCGCTGCACGTGGGCCATACGCGGGGCGCGGTCTTCGGGGATGCCTTGGCAAGCCTGCTGGCCTATTCCGGCCATGATGTGACGCGTGAGTATTACATCAACGACGGCGGCGCGCAGGTGGATGTACTGGCGCGTTCGGCCTATGAGCGGTATCGCGAGGCCAATGGCCTCAGCCCAGAAATCGCCGAGGGCCTCTACCCCGGTGACTATCTGATCCCGATCGGTGAGGCTCTGAAAGAGAAATACGGCGACAGCCTGATCGACAAGCCCGAGAGCGAGTGGCTGGAAGACCTGCGCAATTTTGCCACCGATGCGATGATGGACCTGATCCGTGCCGATCTGAAGGCGCTGGGCGTTGAGATGGATGTGTTCTTCTCGGAAAAGTCGCTCTATGGCACGGGCCGGATCGAGGCCGCGCTGGAGTCGCTGACCGACAAGGGCCTGATCTATGAAGGTGTGCTGGAGCCGCCCAAGGGTAAAAAGCCCGAGGATTGGGAGCCGCGCGAGCAGACTCTGTTCAAATCGACTGAGCATGGCGATGACGTGGACCGCCCAGTCAAGAAATCGGACGGCGCGTGGACCTATTTCGCGCCCGATATCGCCTATCACTATGACAAGGTAAGCCGTGGTTTTGACGCTCTGATCGACGTGTTTGGCGCCGACCACGGCGGCTATGTCAAACGGATGAAGGCGGCTGTGTCGGCACTGTCTGACGGTAAGGTGCCGCTGGATATCAAGCTGACTCAGTTGGTGAAGCTTTGGAAGAATGGCGAGCCGTTCAAGATGTCTAAGCGGGCAGGGAACTTCGTTACTCTGCGCGATGTGGTGGATCAGGTGGGGCCGGATGTGACCCGTTTCGTGATGCTGACCCGCAAGAACGATGCGCCGCTGGATTTCGATTTCGACAAGGTGCTTGAGCAAAGCCGCGAGAATCCTGTGTTCTACGTGCAATACGCCCATGCCCGCGTCATGAGCGTGTTGCGCCGCGCGGCTGAGGCCGGGATCGCCGCAGATGATGCGACCCTAAAAGGGGCCGATCTGAGTAAGAACGATCACGCATCCGAGCTGACAGTCGCCAAAAAGCTGGCCGAATGGCCACGTCTGGTGGAAATCGCCGCTCGCACAAACGAGCCGCACCGCGTTGCGTTCTACCTCTATGAGCTGGCCGGCGACTTCCATGCGCTTTGGAACAAGGGCAACGACGTAACCCAGCTGCGGTTCATCCAGGATGGCGATGTTGCCACAAGCCAGTCAAAAATCGCATTGGCCCGTGCCGTTTCTGTTGTGATTTCAGCGGGCTTGGGTATTCTTGGCGTTACCCCGGCGCAGGAGATGCGGTAACAAACACCGCCCGACGCGCCGGTACGAGGTAGGCAAGAAATGACCCGCGCGCCTTATTTCCCGGCGCGAAACGGGCGGTGAGGCGGACATGGCGAACTACGATTACTCGGGGCAAATGCGTCCCGAGCAGATGCATTACACGAATCAACCGCATCCTCAGGGTGGGTACGACTATTCCGATGAGATGCACGGATACGAAGATGCGCCCCGTGCCGCCGGTTTAGGTCGTATCGTGAATGCGCTGGGCGCGGTTGCATCCCTGGCCTTGGTCGCGGGGATCGGTGTCTGGGGCTACAAGCTTGTGATGCGTGATGTCAGTGGCGTTCCGGTGGTACGTGCTGTTGAAGGCCCGATGCGTATTCAGCCAGAGAACCCCGGTGGAACTCCCGCTGATCATCAGGGCCTTGCAGTAAATACTGTCGCTGCGGTCGGGACGGCTGCGCCTCCGGCGGATCGCCTGATCCTTGCTCCGCGTCCGGTTTCGCTGACAGATGAGGACACGCCGGTTGAACCGCTGCGTGCAACCCCTGCGGTGCATGTGGTTGAAGAGGAAATCTCGAACCAGGAGGCGGCTCAACTGCGTCAAGGCGCGGTTGATGCGTTGGTTGCCGAATTGGCGGGTGAGGCCGAAACGCCTGACACCGAAACAGACGAAGGTGTGCAGCTGGCCTCGTTGGGTCCGTTGGATGATGAACCCGCGATTGATCCTGCCGATCTGGCCGCGCAACTGCCGGACCCTGCGATTGCAGCCCTGCCTGGCGTCCGGCGCTCATTGCGTCCGAACACGCGGCCCGCACGAACGACTGCCAGTGGCATTACTGCATCCAGCAAAACCGAAGATGCTATCAACGCGGCTGTCAAAGCGGCCGTGGGGCTGGATGTCGATCCGAACGCGCTGTCCAAAGGTACACGCATGGCCCAATTGGGCGCGTATGAAAGCCCTGATGTCGCGCGGGCCGAATGGAATCGTCTGAATGGGCGTTTCAGTGAGTATATGGTTGGAAAACAGCGTGTTATCCAGAAAACCTCAAGCGGTGGCCGGACGTTCTATCGCCTTCGGGTTCTGGGCTTTGATGACCTGAGCGATTCACGCCAGTTCTGTGCCGCGCTGCAAGGGCAAGGCGCTGACTGTATCCCGGTGGCCGCTCGGTGACATTCTGCGCCGCAATTACCGACGCCGAGGGGCTGCGCCTGACGCCTCAGGAAAAGAAACTGTTTCGAGAAATGAACCCGTTTGGGTTCATTCTGTTTGCCCGCAATATCGAGACCGAGGATCAAGTCCGCGCTCTGTGTGATGAGTTCCGCGAGGCGGTGGGCCGCAATTGCCCTATCACCATCGATCAGGAAGGCGGACGCGTGCAGCGCCTGCGCGCGCCCATCGCGCGCGAGTGGCTGCCGCCGCTGGATCACGCTGAACGCGCCGGGGATCACGCCGAACGCGCGATGTATCTGCGCTATCGCCTGATCGCGCGGGAATTGTTCGAGCTGGGCATCGACAGTAACTGTGCCCCCATGGTGGATCTGGCGCGTGCAGACACCCACGCTTTTCTAAAGAACCGCTGCTATGGGTCTGACCCTAAACAGGTTTCCAAGATCGGGCGCGCCGTCGCGAAGGGGCATCTTGAGGGCGGTGTTCTTCCCGTGATCAAGCATATGCCCGGCCACGGGTTGTCAACGCTGGACAGCCACCATGACCTGCCGCATGTGGACCTGACACAAGAAGCGCTGGAAGGGGCTGATTTCGCCCCGTTCCGTGCTTTGAACGATCTGCCGATGGGGATGACCGCACATCTGGTCTATGACCGGATCGACCCGCAACCGGCAACGATTTCGCCAACGATGATCGGCCTGATCCGCGACACAATCGGGTTCGATGGGCTGATCATGACCGACGATATCTCGATGAAAGCCCTGTCCGGTGCGCCCGAAGAGATCGCCCATCACGCGTTGGCTGCGGGCTGCGACGTGGTCTTGCATTGCAACGGCTCGTATGAGGCCCGCGCTAAAGTGCTGGAGGCCGCCGGCGAGATGACCCCGCAAGCGCAAAAACGCGCCGAAAAGACGCTGTCGATGCGGCAAAAGCCCGTGGAACTTGACATCGAAGCCGCCGAGGCGGAACTATCTGCCCTAATGGGCGGGCAGGTATATGAACGATAACCTTTTCAGCGAAGACCCGGTCTCGGTCGCGGATCGGCTTGCTGCCGAGGCGCTGATTGTTGACGTCGACGGGTTCGAAGGCCCGCTGGACGTGCTGTTGACCCTGTCGCGGACGCAAAAGGTTGATCTGCGCAAAATCTCGGTTCTGGCGCTGGCGCAGCAATATCTGACCTTCGTGGAAAAGGCCCGTGCGCTGCGGATCGAACTGGCGGCTGATTATCTGGTGATGGCCGCGTGGCTCGCCTTTCTGAAATCCCGCCTGCTGCTGCCGCCCGATCCCGATGACGAAGGACCGTCGGGCGAGGAATTGGCCGCGCACCTGGCCTTCCAACTGGAACGTCTGCAGGCCATGCGCGATGCTGCTGCCCGTCTGATGGCGCGCGACCAGCTGGGGCGCGATTTCTTCAAACGCGGGCAGGGCGAGGATATCACCCGCATCCGTACAGTGACCTATTCGGCCACGCTGCTTGACCTGATGCAGGGCTATGCCCGTATTCGTACCCGCGACGAATTCCGACCCTTTGTCATGGACCGCGATGCCGTCTTTACCATGGAACAGGCGCTGGAACGGATGCGCCCTCTGATCGGGTTTGCGGGCGCGTGGACGGATATGGAAACCTATCTGCCCGATGGCTGGGACGCCGATCCGGTGCGGCGGCGCTCGGCCACGGCGGCGACATTCGCGGCCTCGTTGGAGCTGGTGAAAGAGGGACATATGGAAATCAAACAGAGCGAGACGTTTGCTCCGATCCATCTGCGCAAGAGGACCGAATCACGTGACTGAAACCTCTGAGGAAACCGGCACACTGTTCGAAGCACCCCCCTTGGCCGAACAGGAACGTATGGTCGAAGCCGTGCTGTTCGCCAGCGCCGAACCGGTGACGATCGGCGATCTTGAGGCCCGGATGCCTCATGGCAGCGATGCAGCGCAAGCGGTTGATCTGTTGCGCAAACGATACGAAGGCCGCGGCGTGCGCGTGGTGCGCGTGGGCGAAGCCTGGGCCATCCGAACCGCCCCCGATCTGGGATTTCTGATGCAGAAGGAAACGGTTGAGACCCGCAAACTCAGCCGTGCCGCGATCGAAACGCTGGCCATCGTGGCCTATCACCAGCCCTGCACGCGGGCCGAGATCGAGGAAATCCGTGGCGTGTCCGTCTCGCGCGGGACCATCGACCAGTTGCTGGAAATGGAGTGGATCAGGCTGGGCCGCCGACGGATGACTCCAGGCCGCCCGGTGACCTTCGTGGTAACGCCTCAGTTTCTGGATCATTTCGGGCTGGAAAACGCGCGCGACCTTCCGGGGCTGCAAGAATTGCGTGCCGCCGGGTTGCTGGAAAACCGGCCGCCTCCGGGAACGATCCCAATGGGCGAAGGGCGCGAGGATGAAGATGACGACGAGCAGACCGAACTGTTCGAGGAAGAGTGATCGCGCAGCCCTTTTGTTGACGCAAGAATCACCTATGTTGAGGCGCAGGAAACGGAGTTAAGCAATGAATGCCAATCGAATGATCGATATGATTGTGCGTCAAGTCATGCGTCGGCTTGTGACAAAAGGCGTCGATAAAGGGTTCGACTTGGCGGGCCGAGTTGGAAAGCCGCAGCAAGGACAGCCCTCTGCCAATGATCCTCAAGCTGCCCAGCATATGAAACAGAATGGCGACCGTCAGGCGCAAAACGTGAAACAGATGCAGCGGATGACTCGTCAGATGCGACGGTTCATGAAGTTTTAAGAGACAGCTTTAAAGTGCTTGGATAGTTTCAAGCCCTGTCCCTGATAGTTTGACGCGATGCCTGCCCCATAGAGCTGCGTGGGCATTTCAGCCATTTTTTCGTAGACGAGCCGTCCTACGACCTGCCCATGCTCTAGCACGAATGGGGCCTCATGGCAGCGCACCTCCAATACGCCGCGCGACCCTGCACCCCCAGCCGCAGCATGACCAAAACCAGGGTCGAAGAAGCCGGCATAGTGCACCCGGAATTCACCAACCATAGCGAGATAAGGGGCCATTTCGGCGGCATACATTGGTGGGATATGAACAGCCTCGCGGCTGACCAGGATATAGAAAGCGCCGGGATCAAGGATGATTCGCCCCTCGGTGGTGCGCACTTCTTCCCAATATTCCTGCGGGTCGTATTCACCAATCCGGTCCAGATCGATCACGCCCGTATGGGGCTTGGCGCGGTAGCCCACCAGATCAGTGTCAGGCAGGCGCAGGTCAACTGAAAAGCCCAGCCCATCCTGAATGACCGCAGGTCCATCGACCAGTGGGGACTTATTGTGCAGCGCGCTCAGTTCTGCGTCGCTCAACACGGCTTGTCCCTGACGGAATCTTATTTGGTTCAAACGCATGCCCGGTCGCACTAGAACCGAGAAGGAGCGGGGGCAAATTTCGGCATAGAGCGGGCCGCGGTAGCCAGCGGGCACACGGTCAAATTCGGCCCCTCCATCTGTGATTGTACGTGTCAGCAGATCCAGGCGCCCGGTCGAGCTCTTGGCGTTGGCCACAGCGGTCACGCTGTCAGGCAGGGCCAGCGATTCCATCAGCGGCACCAGATAGACGCATCCCTTTTCCAGAACAGCGCCGTCGGTGATGTCGATGCGGTGCATCTCAAACTCGGTCAGGCGGTCGGCGACGGATCGCCCTTCGCCGGCCAGGAACGAGGCACGCACGCGGTAAGCGACTGTTCCAAGACGCAAATCCAGACTGGCCGGTTGTACCTGCGCGTCGATAACCGCCGGGTTTGCAGTGATCTCACCGCGTGCGATCATGCCTTCGATTTGCTGGTTTGGGCATACACCTGTCATCTTGATCCCCCCTGATGCCAGAGCGGGATCTGGCCTGTCTGCCATAAACGTCGGTGTGATTTGGTCGGGCTAGCAGGACTCGAACCTGCGACCTTCCGTCCCCCAGACGGACGCGCTACCAGGCTGCGCCATAGCCCGACGTTGAGGTGTTCATAAAGACTTTCCCGGCGGGGGCAAGAGGAAATCATCGCCTTTTTTCTTATCCCGCGGATCGGTTTTCAATTCTGTTCAGAACGGCACGCAATTCCTTTGCGACGGGTGCAATCCGGCGCAAAAGATCGTCGTCGAAATCGGTTCGTGCCCAGGCACGGGCTGCAATTCCAGAAATTGTCGGAGACCGTTCGACATGGACAGGTGAAACCGCTTCGCGCGGCATAGATGTGTCTTGTGGCGTGGCCGGAGCGGGTTTTGCAGCAGGGCTTTCCTTAGGCGCACCGGGGGTCGTGCTGCTATCTCCCAAGTCCAGTGTGATCTGCTGGCTGGGCTCAGGTTTTGCAGTAAATGGAACCACCACCGCGTCGTTTGCCTTGGCTTCGGGTTCGGCGGTTTCATCAAGCCCCTGCGACAGCGAAGCCACATAAGCCACGCCTTGCTCACGCAGAATGCGCTGCACGCCTTTGATGGTGATCCCATCTTCGTGCAGCAGCTTTTTGATACCTCCAAGCAGGCGCATGTCATTGGGTCGATAATACCGCCTGCCACCCGCGCGTTTGACCGGTTTCACCTGTGTGAAACGGCTTTCCCAAAATCGCAGAACATGTGCCTGAACACCCAGCCAGTCCGCAACTTCACTAATCGTGCGAAAGGCGTCGGGTGACTTGCTCATGGTGTCGCTGTCCTGATGTTACTTGCGGTTCCCAGCGGCGACGCGATCCTTCATCAGGTGCGACGGGCGAAAGGTCAGCACGCGACGCGGCTGAATAGGAACCTCTTCCCCGGTTTTGGGGTTGCGGCCGATGCGGGCAGTTTTGTCCCGAACGCTGAAAGTCCCGAAGGATGAAATCTTGACCTGTTCGCCGCGCACAAGCGCGTCGGACATATGGTTCAGAACGCTTTCGACCAGTTGCGCGCTTTCATTGCGTGAGAGGCCCACCTCACGAAAGACGGCCTCGCTCAGATCCATTCGGGTCAGTGTTTTGTCGCCCATGCCAATTCCCCTGTTGATGGTAAAGCATAGGGTCAGGGCAAATTCACTGTCAATATCAATGAATTGCACGGCTGTGTGTAAGCCGTTTTGCGCCTGTTACCACCGCAGGAGGACAGAACCCCACGCCAATCCACCCCCGATTGCCTCTGTCACTAGCAAATCGCCGGGTTTGAACTGCCCGCGTTGCTTGGCGACGGACATAGCCAAGGGAATCGATGCAGCAGACGTATTGCCGTGGTCCTGAAGCGTCACGACAACGTGATCCATGGGCACGCCCAGCTTCTTGGCGGTGCCCTGAATGATACGAATATTCGCCTGATGGGGAACGATCCAGTCCACATCCTCATGTCCAAGACCAACTTTTTCCAAGCAAGTCTCGGCAGTGGCGGTCAGGCGTTCCACCGCTTGGCGGAAGAGTTGGTTGCCCTTCATGCGAAGAAAACCAGTGGTCTGGGTCGAGACGCCTCCGTCTACGTAAAGCAGGTCTTTGTAGCGGCCGTCGGAATTCAGGTCAGTAGCCAGGATACCGCGATCCTCGGCTGTACCAACCCCTTCCTGGCGTTCAAGAATCAAGGCACCAGCGCCATCGCCGAACAACACACAGGTGGAACGGTCTGTCCAATCCATGATTCGGGAGAACGTCTCGGCCCCGATCACCAGAACCCGTTTGGCCTGATCCGACAAGATCAGAGCGTTGGCATTGGTCAGAGCGTAGACGAATCCCGCACACACGGCCTGGACGTCAAAGGCGAAACCTTTGGTCATACCCAACCGTGATTGCACCATGGTGGCTGCTGAGGGAAAGGTCAGGTCCGCCGTCGAAGTTGCCAGCACGATGGCGTCGATGTCATCCGCCGTCAGCCCGGCATCCGCCAGTGCGGCTTCGGCTGCCTTGGTCGCCATGTCCGAGGTGGTTTCACCTTCGGCTGCGAAATGGCGGCGTTCGATACCCGAGCGGGTTTTGATCCACTCATCAGATGTATCAAGCGACTTTTCAAACTCGGAATTCGGAACGATGCGCTCTGGCAAATAATGTCCGACACCTACAACAACTGAACGGCCTGCCATGTTGGGGTACTGCCTTTTTTGTTATTCGCCCGCCTTGGACGGTGCGTGGGCGGCATCTTGTGCAAGCTCGACCGTCGATGCAACCCGTGCCGCCAATTTTTCAGAGAACCCGGATTGCGCCAGGGTAAAGGCCAGTTTCACGGCGGCTGAAACTCCGGTGGCATCTGCACCGCCATGAGATTTCACGACCGTGCCGTTGAGACCCAGGAAAACCCCGCCATTCACACGGCGCGGGTCGATACGTTTCTTCAACCGGTTCAGCGAGGTGATGGCCAGAACCGACGCCAGCCGGGACAAGGGCGAGTACTTGAATGCCTGACGCAGAAGGTCCCCGATCAAGCTGGCCGTGCCTTCGCCGGTCTTGATTGCGACATTGCCGGTAAACCCGTCGGTTACAATGACATCCGCCTTGTCACCGGGGATGTCGCTACCTTCAACAAAGCCCACGAAATCAAAGCTGGCCTGTTCCGCAAATTCCGAGATCATGGCGTGCGCTTCTTTCAATTCAGCGCGGCCCTTGTGTTCTTCGGTGCCCACATTCAGCAGGCCGATCCGGGGACGCTCTAGCGCCATGCCGTTGCGCGCATATGAGGCGCCCATCAACGCGTATTGCAACAGATCCTTCGCGTCGGCGCGCACATCGGCGCCCACATCCAGCATCACGTTGAACCCCTGCGGGTTGCGCGAAGGCCACAGAATCGCGATAGCCGGGCGGTTCACACCCGGCAGTTTGCGCAGCCGTATCATCGACAACGCCATTAGCGCGCCGGTGTTGCCGCAGGACACTGCACCATGCGCTTCGCCCTGACGCACCGATTCCAGCGTCGACCACATCGAGGTTTGCTTGCCGTTGCGCACAACCTGACTGGGCTTGTCCTCCATGGTGACCACATCGGTGCAATCACGAAAAACGACGCGCCCGTTCAGGACACGCCGTTTGGCAACAAGCTTGCGAAGCGGGGCTTCAGGCCCGTGCAGGATGAACGCAATATCGGGGTTCTTATCCGCCGATTTGGCAATGCCCGCCACAACAGCGGCGGGTCCCGAATCTCCGCCCATAGCGTCAACCGAGATGGTGATCCGTCCGGCTTGCGAGGGCTGTTCCGTCATGCCTTGGCCTGCGCGTTAAAAGGCTTAGGCCGCGTCTTCGTCCAGGTCGATTTCGTCGGCCTGCGCGACGACTTCGCGGTCATCATAGTGGCCGCAGGACGCACATACGTGGTGCGGGCGCTTCAGTTCGCCGCAGTTTGCGCATTCGTTCGGGTTTGCAGCAACCAGAGCGTCGTGTGCGCGACGGTTGTTGCGACGCGACTTGGAAACTTTGTTCTGTTGGACGGCCATGGTCTCAACCTTTGTCTACTGAGGGTCCGCAGATTCGCTGCCGACCGGGTTTCATTCTTCGTTTTTTACGTGGTTTGACGCGCGTTTAGGGGACGAGCCCCGCAATGTCCAACCCAAATTCCGATGAGCGCGCGAAAATACTGCGATTCTCGACATGTTCAAGCGATTTTTCTGAGGGCGTGCTATGACAGGAAATCTGTCCCGTGTCACTCGTCTTTTTTCAGTGCATCGCGCAGGCTGGCAAGCCCGGCAAAGGGTTTGGCATCTTCATCTGTCATCGCCTGTTTGCCCGGCTCCGTATAGTCGGCCTGTTCCAGTTCCGCACCGTCCTTGCGGGGATATTGGGGCAGGGCAAGCGACAGGGCCTCGGTCATTACCAGGCCCGGGTCGATCTCGTGGCCCAATGGTTCCGACTCGTCGCCTTCGGGGATTTCGAACTCTTCCTCGTCGGGGTCGGTCCAGTCGGCCAGATAGACCCGCGTGACGGGTACATCGATCCGGGTCGTAACGGGTTCGAGCGTGACCACACAGGGTTGAATCACTGTCGCTCCCAGCTTGCCCGCCAGCATCCAGTCGCGTTTACCCTCAGCCCGGACATCGCCAACAAAGCTCAGCTTGCGCAGGCCCAGCAGGCCCAGATCCTCTCGGATAACCGCAAGCTCTTTGGCGTCAGGGCGCAGGTCAAACGGGGTTGATGTGTTTTGGGGCAGGTCGGCCACCCGCAGAGATGTCTGGTTGCTCATTCGTGACCCTTTCCTGTGTTGAACCGGGGCTGCGGTTTGATGTAAGCGGATAGGGTCCGCAAGGGGCCAAGGCAAGAGGGTGCGCATGTTAAAGGTTGTGAACAGGTTGAAACTGGCGTCCAGAACGCTTGTCTTTACGGCCTGTCTGGCGGTGGCCAGCGCTTGTACACCGATTTTCGAGAATCACGGCTATATCCCTCCGGCAGAGGAACTGGCCGAGATAAAGGTCGGCGTCGATACCCGCGACAGCGTGATCGAGGCGGTTGGCGCTCCCAGCTCCTCTGGTGTAGTGCGGGATTCGGGTTTCTACTATGTGCGCTCGAAGGTGCGCCACTACGGCCCCAAGCGACCCGAGGTGGTAGAGCGTCAGTTGGTTGCGATCAGCTTTGACCAGCGGGGCGTGGTCCGAAATATCGAGCGCTTTGGTCTGGAAGACGGTATTATCGTCCAGCTTGACCGGCGTGTCACCGAGTCGAGCATCGAGGGCACGGGCTTTTTGCGTCAGCTTTTGGGTAATATCGGCAACTTCAATCCGGCAAACATTCCAGGCGCGACCAACTAATTCGTGGTTCTGTCTTACCGTCGTCATGGGACGGTCACACATAGTGTGATACCCACGCGACAAGTTGAAACGGGTCGGCAACCGCGGAGGATGCGACCATGGCTCTATTGCTTGGCAAAGGCCGATATCGCGCGCGTCTGGCGCAAGACGAACAGGATCTGAGGGCGGCTCAGCGGTTACGCACCCTGGCCTTTGCGACGGATCAAACCGACAGTGACGCGTTTGATCCGATCTGTACCCATATCCTGGTCGAGGATACCAGATCAGACGGGCGCCTGGTGTGCTGCTTTCGCATGTTCACGATGGAACATGGGGCCGAAGTCGGTCGCAGCTATTCCGCTCAGTTTTACGATTTGTCCGCGCTAGAGGATTTTCAGGGGCGGATGATCGAAATGGGGCGGTTCTGCATCCATCCCGATTGGACTGATCCCGATATCCTGCGCGTGGCCTGGGGGGCGATGACGGCCTATGTGGATCAGAACAACATCGAAATGCTATTTGGCTGTTCATCTTTTGCTGGCACCGAGACAGACAAGTATCTGGACGCGTTCGCAATGCTCAAACACCGCCATCTGGCGCCGAAACGCTGGCTGCCAAGGGTCAAGGCGCCCGACGTGTTCCGCTTTGCCGCGCGTCTGCGGAGGCGGCCTGATGCGAAAAAGGCGATGCTGCGGATGCCGCCCTTGCTGCGCACCTATCTGATGATGGGCGGATGGGTCAGCGATCATGCCGTCGTGGACCGGCACATGAACACGCTGCACGTGTTCACCGGGCTTGAAATCGGGGCGATTCCGCCGGCGCGCAAACGGCTGCTGCGCGCAGTGGCGGGGTAATCATCGTTGACGCGTGTGCCGTGCCGGTTTAGCTGGCGGGCATGGCGAGAATTCCTTTGTTGCAGATGTCCGGCATTTCCCTGACCTTCGGGGGCGATCCGGTGTTTTCCGAGCTTGATCTGGTGGTTCAACCCGGCGACCGCGTGGCGCTGGTGGGGCGCAACGGGTCCGGCAAATCGACCCTGATGAAAGTGATGGCCGGACTGGTCGAACCGGATCAGGGCGACATCGTTGTGCCTCCGGGCAAGTCGGTCGGTTATATGGAGCAAGACCCGGGCATGGAGGGCTTTGCCACGCTGGGCGACTATGCCTCCAGCGGGCTAGAGCCGGGCGAACTGTATAAAGTCGAGCGCGCAGGCGAGGGGTTGAAGTTTGATCCAGCGCGCCCGGTTGAAACCGCCTCGGGCGGGGAGCGCCGCCGCGCGGCGTTGGCCAAGTTGATGGCCGAAGCGCCCGACCTGATGCTGCTGGACGAACCGACCAACCATCTGGATATCGAGGCGATTGCCTGGCTTGAACGCGAATTGGGCGCGACCCGTGCGGCTTATGTGCTGATCTCGCACGACCGCGCCTTTTTGCGTGCTTTGACCCGTGCGACTCTGTGGATCGACCGAGGCGCGGTGCGGCGGCAGGAACAGGGGTTCGACGCGTTCGAAGCATGGCGCGACAAGATCTGGGAAGAAGAGGATCAACAGCGCCACAAGCTGAACCGCCTGATCAAGTCCGAGGCGAAATGGGCCGTCGAAGGCATCAGCGCCCGCCGCAAACGCAATCAGGGCCGGGTGCGTGCCTTGCAAGCGTTGCGGGCTGAAAAATCGGCGCAGATCAAACGTCAGGGCTCGGCCGCGATGACGCTTGAGGCGGGGCCGAAATCTGGGCGAAAAGTAATCGAAGCCAAAGGCTTGGCCAAGGCTTTTGATGCAAAACCCATCGTGCGGAACTTTGACCTTTTAGTGCAGCGCGGCGATCGCGTGGCTTTTGTCGGGCCCAATGGTGTGGGCAAGACCACGCTGCTGAAAATGTTGCTGGGGCAGGAAATGCCCGATGAGGGCACGGTGACGCTGGGCACCAATCTTGAAGTCGCCGTCTTCGACCAGACCCGCGCCCAGCTGGACCCCGAGATGACCCTGTGGGACAGCCTGACCGGCGACCCCGAGATGCGGGTTTCGGGCAAGGCTGATCAGGTCATGGTGGGCGGACAGCCCAAACATGTGGTGGGTTACCTCAAGGAATTCCTGTTTGACGAACGGCAGGCACGGGCGGCGGTTAAGTCCCTTTCGGGGGGCGAGAAAGCGCGGCTTTTGCTGGCCAAGCTGATGGCCAAAACCTCCAATCTGCTGGTGCTGGACGAACCGACCAACGATCTGGACGTGGAAACGCTGGACTTGCTGCAAGAGCTGCTGGACGACTATGACGGCACCGTTTTGTTGGTCAGCCACGACCGCGATTTTCTGGACCGTGTCGCCACGACGACCATCGCGATGGAAGGTAACGGCCGCGCCACCGTTTATGCGGGCGGTTGGTCGGACTACATCGCACAGCGCGGCGATCTTCTGCATAAGAAGGACGAGAAATCAAAACCTTCAAAGCCAAAAGTCAAGCAAGAGGCACAGCCGAAGGCGGGTCTGTCCTTCTCGGAAAAACATCGCCTTGAAAAACTGCCTGCCGAGATGGAGCGGCTTGAGGCCGAGATCGGCAAGCTTGAGGAACTCATGTCCGACCCCGAGCTGTTCACCCGCGAACCGGTGAAATTCCAGAAAGCAACCGAGGCCTTGGTCGAGCGGCAGGAAAAACTCGCTGCTGCTGAAGAGGAATGGCTGATGTTGGAAGAAAAGGCCGAGGGCGCTTAGGCTGGCAGAGCGCGGGCTGGGTTTCCAACCACGGTCTGCCCGGCGGCGACATCCTTTGTGACCACGCTGCCCGCGCCGATGGTGGCATTGTCGCCGATGGTGATACCAGGCAACAGGATTGCTCCGCCTCCGATCCAGACATGTTTGCCGATTGTGACAGGCAAACCAACCTCCAGCCCCTGCGCGCGGTCTGACGGATCTTTGGCATGTTGGGCGCAATAAATCTCAACATGGGGCCCGAACATCGTATCGTGGCCGATCCGGACCGGGGCCGTATCCAGAACGACGCAACCGGCGTTGAAATAAACTCTGTCACCCAGATGAATGTTCATCCCATAGGCACAGTGAAACGGTGCTTCTAGCAAACAGTCCGCGCCCACATGACCCAAGAGGGCGCGGAGTTCCGGCCCCATGTCGGTGCGCCGGTCCGGTGAGCTGGTGTTGTGCGCATGAACGGCGCGTCTGGCCTGATCGCGCAAGGCGTTCAGTTCCGGGTCCAGACAACAATACCACTGCCCGGCCTGCATTTTCTCGCGCTCGGTCATGGCGCAGGTTTACCGCATCCTGAGCGCACCGTCGATGCGGATGACTTCTCCGTTCAGATAGCCCATTTCCACGATGAACCCGGCCAGCCGCCCGTATTCGCGCGGATCGCCCAGACGAGCAGGGTTGGGCACATCGGCGGCAAGCTGTTGCTGTACCTCTTCAGGCAGCCCAGCCAGCATGGGGGTCATGAAGATGCCCGGCGCAATTGCCATCACACGAATACCCGAGGACGCCAGATCGCGCGCCATGGGCAGCGTCATGCCTACGACCCCGCCTTTCGAAGCTGCGTAAGCAGCCTGGCCTTTTTGTCCATCAAAGGCAGCGATTGAGGCAGTATTGATGATCACTCCGCGCGCGCCATCGGGTTCGGGGTCATTCTTGGCCATCTCGACCGCCGCCAGGCGGGATACGTTGAATGTGCCGACTAAATTGATGTCTATGGTGCGTTGAAATGCGTCCAGAGGATGTGGGCCCTCTCGTCCAACTGTCTTGACGCCCACAGCGATCCCAGCGCAGTTCACGGCTGCGGTAATGCGTCCCATCCGCTCAACTGCGAAGGCCATTGCTTTGGAAACAGATGCTTCGTCGGTGACGTCCGTTGGTATGAAATGGCCACCGATCTCGGCTGCGACCTGCGGGCCACGGTTGGCATCGCGGTCCAGAATCGTTACCTGCGCGCCCTTATCCGCGAAATGGCGCGCTGTAGCTTCGCCCAGTCCCGAGGCGCCTCCGGTGATCACGGCGGCGGTGTTCGATAGCTGCATTGCAGGTTACTCCGAGTGATATGAACAAGTGTTCATTAACTTGGCAACCCCCTCGGTGTCCAGTGATCGAGTATGGGTTTGTTATGTCTTGGGCGCAAAACCTAAAGGTATTCTCATATTCGGTTAATCCGCCTTTCACGCCCAATCGCCACTTCGTGACTGAAGAAATTCGCGAATTCGAGTGTTTTGCGATTGGAGGTGCTGTGATGCGAAAATTTTTGAAAGGAAGTGCTTGCGGGCTGCTTGTCGTCCCGTTGGCTGGAGTAATTTATGTAGGCGAGGCCGCTGCTGCGACAGAGACCTGTAACTGGAAAACGGCGCGCGACGCAACCAAACGAGGAGACTATGCGTCTCTGTGCGAATGCGCGCAAGTAACACCCAGCTTTCTGGAACGTCTGCAGCGACAGGCGGATTTCGATACCACGCTGCGGGTCACCAGCGAACAATGCCCGGGCCTAACCGGTTTGCTGACCGATCTTCCGACGGCTTCGATAGGTGCAACGGGTCTGAGCGGAGAAAGCCGCAGCAGCGACCAGTTCGCGGATACTGGCTCC
The DNA here is from genome assembly GCF_040371315.1 of Ruegeria sp. HU-ET01832. Taxonomy (NCBI): domain Bacteria; kingdom Pseudomonadati; phylum Pseudomonadota; class Alphaproteobacteria; order Rhodobacterales; family Roseobacteraceae; genus Ruegeria; species Ruegeria sp. HU-ET01832. The sequence continues at coordinate 431,693 of NZ_BAABWL010000001.1, read as the reverse complement.
GGAGTAGGTAACGGTGGCGATGGCCCCGGCAATGGCGGCGGTGGCGATGGCCCCGGCAATGGCGGCGGCGGTGATGGCCCCGGTAATGGCGGTGGCGGTGATGGCCCCGGTAATGGCGGTGGCGGCGATGGTCCCGGTAATGGCGGTGGCGGCGACGGTCCCGGTAACGGCGGTGGCCCCGGTAATGGCGGCGGCGGCAACGGCGGCAACAACGGAGGCCCTGGTAACGGCAACGGCAATGGTGGCAACCCCGGCAACGGTGGTGGCAACAACGGGGGTTCTGGTCCGGGCACCGGCAACGGCGGCGGTAACAATGGGCAGGGCGGCGGCTCTGGAAACGGTGGCGGCGGCAACGGAAATGGCGGAAACAACGGGGGCGGTAACGGCGCTGGCGGTCAGGGGAACGGAGGCAACAATGGTGGCCCCGGTAACGGTAATGGAAACAACGGTAACCCCGGCAACGGCGGCGGCAACACTGGCGGTTCCGGCCCCGGCACCGGTAATGGCGGCAGCAACAATGGTCAGGGCGGCGGCTCGGGCAATGGAGGTGGTGGCAATGGCAACGGTGGAAACAATGGCAACCGTGGGAACCGTTAACTTAACCCGCATATGAAATGACAACGGCCACCCTGCAAGGTGGCCGTTTTTTTCAGGAACAGGCGTATGGGTTTTAGCCCAGTTGCACCAAAGCGTGACGTTTCTTCCCGGCGCTCAACTTGATCGGCGAAGACAGCGCGTCTGCGTCGATCATCAACCCTGCGTCGGTCAAGGGGGCGTCGTCCAGCTTGGCTCCGTTCTCGGCGATCAGGCGCTTTGCTTCTTTTCCGGACTTGGCCAGTCCAGACTTCACGATCAGCTGAACAATCGAGGCAGGCAACTCAGCTGCTCCGACAGTCAGGGTCGGAAGGTCATCGCCCACACCGCCTTTTTCGAAGACCTCACGCGCGGTTGCTTCGGCCGTGGCTGCGGCCTCGGCCCCGTGCAGTAGGGTCGTGACTTCGTTGGCGAGGCGGATTTTGGCTTCGTTGATCTCGGACCCTTGCAGCGCGGCCAGACGGTCGCATTCATCGACGGGCAGTTCGGTGAATATCTTCAGGAAACGCCCTACGTCTGCGTCGGTGGTGTTGCGCCAGAATTGCCAGAACTCATACGCGCTGAGCATGTCTCCGTTTAGCCAGACTGCGCCCCCCTGCGACTTGCCCATCTTGCGGCCGTCACTGGTGGTCAACAGCGGAGTGGTCAGGCCGTAGATCTCGTGATCCAATACGCGGCGGGTCAGGTCGATACCGTTGACGATATTGCCCCACTGGTCCGATCCACCCATCTGCAGAACGCAGCTATAGCGGCGGTTCAGCTCTAGGAAGTCATAGGCTTGCAGGATCATGTAGTTGAATTCGAGGAAGCTCAGCGATTGTTCGCGATCCAGCCGCGATTTTACGGACTCGAAAGACAGCATCCGGTTGACCGAGAAATGCCGCCCGATATCGCGCAGGAAATCGAGGTAATTCAGGCTGTCCAGCCATTCCGCATTGTTCAGCATCAGCGCGCCGGTCTCGCTGTCATCATAGGACAGGTACTTGGCGAACACCTTTTGCATCCCGGCGATATTTGCGTCGATCTGTTCGGGGCCCAGCAGGGGGCGTTCATCCGACCGGAACGAGGGGTCACCCACCTTGGTCGTACCGCCACCCATCAGAGTGATCGGCTTGTGGCCGGTCTTTTGCAGCCAGCGCAGCACCATAATGTTCATCAGGTGGCCCACATGCAGCGACTGCGCCGTTGCGTCATAGCCGATATAAGCTGTTTGCACCCCGCTGATCAGCACCTCGTCAAGGCCCTGATAATCGGTGCAGTCGGCGAGAAAACCGCGCTCGATCATCGTGGCGATGAAATCCGATTTGGGGTGGTAGGTCATATCCGTGCCCTTTGGGTTTATGTTGCGGGGCAGTGTATAGGCGGTGGGGGTGGCAAGGAAAAGGCACCTTTTGCACGAAAAGCACGGGCCACGCCCGATGTGGCTTGCACTGTCTTCGCGTTACCGTGCAGGTTGAGGCCAACGCGCCGGATCAACGGGCGTGAGGAACACGAGGGCAAACATGGGTCGGGCGATCAGCAAAACAGGCGCAGTCAGGGCATTGGGCGCCATGTCGGGCACATCTCTGGACGGTGTCGATACGGCTGTGGTTGAAACCGATGGTGTGCGCATTCTGGGCTTTGGTCCCAGCGGATACCGGGCCTATTCAGATGCCGAGCGCGCCGTTTTACGGGCCGCGCTGGGCCAGTGGCACGGGCCCGACGTCGACGCCGCCGCCGAGCTGGTGACGGTTGCCCATGCCGAGGCGCTGTCCGAGTTCGATGAAATCGACCTGATCGGCTTTCACGGCCAGACCCTAGCGCATGAACCGCGCGGGCGGGGGACGTTGCAAGTGGGCGACGGCGACGGTCTGACTCAGGCACTGGGTGTTCCGGTCGTGTGGGACTTCCGCAGTGACGACGTGGCGATGGGGGGCGAGGGTGCTCCGCTGGCGCCGTTCTTCCATTTTGCCTGCGCCAAGTGGATTGGCGCGACCGAACCGCTGTGTTTCCTGAATCTGGGCGGGGTGGGGAACCTGACCTATGTTGACCCCAGCTTTGACGGACCCGAAGCCCCCGGCGCGCTGCTGGCCTTTGACACCGGCCCAGCCAATGCGCCCGTGGATGACCTGATGCAGGCGCGGCTGGGTCTGCCAATGGACCGGGACGGCGCGCTGGCTCGCCAAGGGGCGGTCGAGGCGGGTGCGCTGGAGCTGTTCCTGTCCGAGCCGTTCTTTCGCAAGATGCCCCCCAAATCGCTGGACCGGAACGACTTTGCCGAAGTGATCCGTCTGGTGCAGGAACTCTCGGACTCCGATGCCGTGGCAACCCTTACGGGTATGTGCGCCGCAGGTGTGATGCAGGGAATGGAGCATTGCCCCAAAGCCCCTGCGCGCGTGCTGGTCACGGGCGGAGGCCGTCGAAATCCGGTGCTAATGGACATGCTGCGTGCGGGCCTCGATTGCGCGGTCGAGCCGGTCGAGGCCGTGGGTCTGGACGGGGACATGCTGGAAGCTCAAGCCTTCGCCTACCTCGCCGTCCGCGTGGCGCGGGGGTTGCCGACCTCGTGCCCGGGGACAACCGGGGTCAAGGCGCTTGTCGGTGGGGGTGTGGTGAGTAGTGTCGCTGCAGGCTGAGCTGGTTGTATTTTGAGGTACAACCTATAAGTTAGTTAGCATGTTTTCGTTTTTGAGTTTTCGTTTTGTTAATCTTCCAGCGGTAGCGTGTTTTTTGACCTTGCTAAGTGTGCAGGGGGGTGATGCCGCAGATATGAAAATCGACTTCAGCGGGCAGCGAGGTCGCATTGAGTCACAACCGCTTGTGCATGAGGCGGGCTATTATTGTGCGCCGCCTGAAACTTTTGTTTTAGTCAGCTTTCGCCAAAAATTAACTTCTTGGGGTTTTGACATACGACCTTTCCTGCAAACTGACTCAAACCCGAAAAATGTTACGATTCGGCGTTCGGGTGAAGTTATGGAAGACCAGATCGGGACGCGGTTTCGGCGAGAGGTCTCGAGTGCCCGGTTTACGAATAATACATTGTTGTCACAAGAATTTTGGGCTGAGAGCACGCTCTTTCTGAGCGGAAAAATCTACTTTTGCGAATACAGTGGTTTTCTCGCTTTTGTACGCGCAAAAATTGACATGACGGGGAAAGTTGGGAACTTCGGGGTTCAATCGCAATGGTCCTTAGATCCAAGTACCAATCAACTGCGAATAGTCTCTAGATACTCAAAAGTGCTTTCAGAAGAAGGTGCAATAAAAGATATTAGTTTTCTTGGTTTGAGAGGTTTCCGAACCCCCGATATTGGACGCGCAGAACTGGAGTTTTTTGCTGCGGATGTTGATTTCGACCTAATAGATGGCGAAGGGACGATACCTATTGACGTGCGGGCGTCTTTCTACGTGGATTTAACGCTCCCGAGAGAAACACATGAGTAGGTTTGGGATCCTACTTTATGGCACAATTTTCGTGGCTCTGAGCCAAGTTGCCTGCGCTCGTGAGTGGAACGTGGTCCCTCCAGAAAAACCTGACACTAACGTTTCCTTGCAAGTGGCAGAGCATTCTTGTCCGGAACACTTCAACCCGGTTTCTTTGTCTGCGGAACTGAGGGGTTTTCAAAAAAAACTGATTGAGAACAAAAATCCGGGCAATTTTTTGCCTGCGGGGTCCAGTCGGGTGAGGTCTATAGTTACACCAGATCTCGATACGCGTGTCGCGGTTAAGGCGTGTCTGTATCGGTCATATTTTCTCCCAATCCAAGCAAGCGTCACTTTTCTTGGCGATTGGGGCGAGGAACGGAAAGAAGCGGTTGAAGTCCAGCTGAGCGCTGAGAGTCACGAAGATGGTCTTTGGCTGGAATACAACACATACTTGTTGAGCGGGAGCCGTGCTTTGGACGGTCTGAGGGATGTCGATAAAGAAGCGATTGAGGCCAATGTGGCTGGTTTTCTGGTCTTTCGCTTCGGGTACGATCCTGTGCGCTTGACTGGCGAAAACCACGATGGCGATTTGGTTCATCTGAAATCCGCAAATTTCAGCTTTTTTGTTCCGATTTTCACAGAATAATCTGCACTAACGCTCAACCGACCGCCCATACTCCACCGAAAACGCACCATACCCGTCTGACGTCGATTTCAAATGCGCTCGGGTCCACTTGTGTAACGCTGGTAGCTGGTGAAAAGGGACATTCGGAAAAGCGTGGTGCTCGGCGTGGTAGGGCATGTTCCAGGCCAGAAAGCGGATCAGTCGGTTGGTGAAGGTGGTGCGGGAGTTCTCGAGCATATTTGCAACCGGCGGGCAGAGGCCGTGTTCAGCCAGAAGATACAGCCTCAGAAAGGGCTGGCCGACCAGAACGGGGAGCAGCCACAGGCACCACAGCAAGGGTGATATAAACAGGCTGACAAGCGCTATGGCGTAGAGGCCCAGCAGCACCCGCGCCTCCAGCCGCATGGTTTTGTGCTGACGTGTCGGTAGATAGGGCGCGTTGATCTGGCCACGGGCATTTTGCACCAGAACCTGCGCCATGCCGCGCCAATAGGGCCAGCCGCTGAGGTAAATCAGCAGGCTGGGCCAATTGTCGGGCTTGGGTTTGCCACCCAGTTCGGGATCATTCTCGGGGTGGTTGGTCCATTTGTGATGGGCCAGATGAAAATAACGGAACCAGACAAAGGGCAGGGCAATCGGAACCGCCACCAGATGGCCCACGACCTCATTCACCCAAGGGGATTTGAACGGCGTCTTGTGCGTGCATTCATGGCTCAGGGTAAAGAGGAAGACCAACAGGATACCCTGAGGCAGGATCAGCAAAGGCCAGAAAGGCACCCGCGCGATGATGCCGATACTGGTGGCAGACAACGCCAGCACATAAAACGCCAGATGCCGCAGCCCGGCTGTGTTGGACCGCTCTTGCAGTTTGTCTTTCGCCTTGGCTGGAATGGAAGCGATGAGGGCGCGGTGATCCATGGCTCAACCCTTGGGGATATCGAAACCCGGCGCGGCCAGCTCGAAGCCGTCGAACTCGAACCCCGGAGAAACCGTGCAGCTTACCAGAGTGAAAGACCCGGTGCTGCGTGCGGCTTGCCAGTGGTTTTTGGGAACGATCAGTTGCGGCGCGCCTTGGGTTAGATCTGGGGATAGGAAATGTTCGGTCGCCGGGCCGTCATTCGAGGCGCTGAGCGACAATATCAGCGGATCGCCAGCGTGATACAGCCAGATCTCGGTCGCGTCGACACGGTGCCAGTGGCTGCATTCCCCCTCGGCCAGTAGGAAGTAAATACAGGTGCCGGTGGCGCGGCCTGCGTTGTCGGCGCGCCATGTCTCGCGGAACCAGCCGCCTTCGGGGTGCTGTTGCAGGTTCAGGAGGTCGATAATCTCTTGTGCGGTCATGGGGCCCTCGGGGTGTTTGGGGCGATTATGCACGGGATCGCGCGATCCGCTATGGTATTCGCACAGAGGAGGAATATGTTTGCCTCATGACCCTGACGATCCCGTTTGACAACAGCTACGCCCGCCTTCCCAACAGCTTTTACGCTCGGCAGGCCCCGGTGCCAGTGAGAGCGCCGCAACTGATCGCCTTTAACAGCGATCTTGCGGCGATCCTTCGTGTGAGCCCTGGTGAGGTGCAGGATATGGCCGAAGCCTTTGCCGGGAATACGCTACCCGAGGGGGCAGAGCCGATCGCACAGCTTTACTCGGGGCATCAATTTGGCAACTACAATCCCCAGCTGGGAGACGGCCGCGCGGTGCTTTTGGGCGAGACTGTCGGAACAGACGGCGTGCGCCGTGATATTCAGCTGAAGGGGTCGGGCCCCACGCCTTTCAGCCGTCAAGGCGACGGGCGCGCATGGCTGGGGCCTGTGCTGCGTGAATACGTGGTATCCGAGGCGATGCACGCGCTGGGCATTCCCACCACACGAGCTCTAGCGGCTGTCGAGACCGGAGAGATCGTGCTGCGCGAGGGTCCAATGCCCGGCGCTGTCCTGACCCGTGTAGCGCGCAGTCATTTGCGTGTGGGGACGTTTCAGGTTTTTGCTGCGCGGGGACAGTTGGACAGCCTGCGCCGCCTGACCGAATACGCGATTGAACGTCACTACCCACAAGCCGATGGACCGATGGGTCTGTTGCGCGCCGTCGTACAGGTGCAGTCCGAGTTGATTGCGGCCTGGATGAGTGTTGGTTTCATCCATGGGGTGATGAATACCGATAACTGTTCGATTGCCGGAGAGACCATCGACTACGGCCCTTGTGCGTTCATGGACAGCTATCACCCCAATACGGTCTACAGCTCGATCGATCGGATGGGGCGCTATGCCTATTCGAACCAGCCCGACATAGCTGTCTGGAATCTGGCTCAACTGGCCACCGCCTTGATCCAGCAGATGGAGGACAAGGACGCGGCGGTTGAGGAAGCGACCGAGATCATTCACGCCATGCCCGACCTGTTGCAGCAGAACTGGTTAGCACGTTTCCGGGCCAAGATCGGCCTTGCGACCGAAGAGGATGGCGATCAGCAGGTGATTTCGGACCTGTTGGCACGGATGGCGCAGGGGCAAGCGGATTTCACCAATACGTTTCGCGCGCTTGGTAGTGACGCGGCGCGGGATCAATTCGCAGATCCTCAGGCATTCGATGCATGGTCCGAGGGGTGGCATTCTCGCTTGGAACGCGAGGACGACCCAACGGCAACCATGTCCGCTGCGAACCCGGCCTTTATTCCTCGTAATCACCGCGTGGAACAGATGATACAAGCGGCGGTGCAGGGCGACTATGCGCTGTTCCAGCGGTTGAATGACGTTCTTTCACGCCCCTATGAAGACCAGCCCGAGGCAGTTGACCTGACACATCCGCCGTCAGAGGCTGAGGTCGTTCACGCCACGTTCTGCGGCACCTGAGGGCGGCCCAGAATCTGGAATTGCAGACAAGCCTCTGACACTTCGATGGGCAAGGTCGGAGATATCAGCCCACTATCCGCCAGCATGACAGATTCGCGTTTGAGCTGGATTTCACGTCCCGATTCCGACTTCACATAGGTGCCCGACGTGCTGCGATCCGACAGGATCAGCTTGCCATCCTTCATGGTCAAAACCATGTGCAGGCGGGACACCCATGGTTGGCTCAGTACCACGTCGCAATCCGGTGAACGGCCTATCTTTAACTCGCCATTGTCCTGACACCGCCACGAGCGGTCCTCGTGGGACACAACAAGCGTCAGCCCCTCGGGTGCGTTGAAATGCGCCTCGGTTCGACCATAAGACAAAGGCAGCCGCGTCTGGGTGAAAGTGCTCATGGTCGGGCTGATCAGAGAATGCGCGGCGAATTGCTCGGTCAGGCCCTTGAGGTTCAGCCGACCCAGTGGTTTGAGCATGCGGCGCAGGGAATCTGGCAACAACCCGGCGGCATCTTCACTGACGCAGGCCTCACCGGGATTTGCCGCCGTTGCAAGGCGGGCGGTGATATTTACGGCCTCGCCATACACCCCTTTTTCGGCCAAAACGATCTGTCCGGAGTGGACGCCCACATGAACGGACAGAGAGGTTTCAGGCGATCCCTCGATCAGCTCCAGCACTGCGTTTATTGCGGCATTGGCATCCAGAAAGTAGCTAAGGACATCGTCCCCCTTCTGCCCAACCTGCGTGCCGCCATGTTGGCGCAACACATGTCTCAACCGATCCAGTTCGAGTTGGATCAACCTTTGGGCTTCTGTGTCCCCGACAGCCTTGTAGAGCGGCGTGCTTCCCGAGATGTCGGCAATTACCAGAGTGGCGAAGGTGGTTTCCACGTGAGATCCTTGGGTTCGGTTTGCGGCACTCTAGCTGCGCAGAACAGTTTGCACACGCGATTTGCGCTTGTTTAACGCACTTTGTGGCGAAATTCTCCTTTGAAAGTTGTTCTGTGCCTAACTCTTGGAAATTTCATGTTGCGCTGGGCGCAGGGCGTGGCACTGTTGGGGCTGATAATCAGCCCCGAACGCTATGACCTCTTTACCCACACTGCGTATTGCCAGCTACAATATACAGAAATGTGTCGGTTTGGATTTCCGCCGACAGCCGCAGCGTATCATGCAGGTCATCGATAGCATGAAGGCGGATATCGTTGTTCTGCAAGAGGCAGACAAACGCCTGCCGCCGCGCCCGGCAGCCCTGCCGCACTTCATGTTGGACGAGGCCGGTTGGGAGATTGTCGATCTTGGAGGGGCGGGTAGTCTGGGCTGGCATGGTAACGCCGTGATCTGGAAAGGCGGTGCGATTGAGGTGCGTCAGACAGGCCATCACGATCTTCCGGGGCTGGAACCGCGAGGTGCGGTCAGAGTCGAATTTGACACCCCCATCGGCCCTTTGCGGGTCATGGGGATGCATCTGGGTCTATTGCCGGCATCGCGCCGACAGCAAATTACTCATATCCGCCGATGTGACGAAGACCTGCACGATATGCCTACGGTTTGGGCTGGTGATTTCAATGAATGGTCGCGCCAGCCAGTGCTGGACCATCTGGCGCCGGGCATGCGTTTCCTGCCTCCGGTCCCCAGCTTTCCCGCCGCACAGCCACTGGGTGCACTGGACCGGATCGCGCTGGGCGCAGGGCTTGAGGCGGTGGTGCATGGTGTCCACGATGCGCGGCCTGCGCATATTGCATCGGATCACTTGCCCATCTGGGCTGATCTGCGGCGCGTGGCCTAAGATACAATTCCCCGGTGGCGCAGAGTGCGCAGACGTATTAAGACAGAGAACCGAATATATCCCCGAGGGTCACTCATGTCCGATACGATCATCGCCCGTTGCGAAGCCAAGGGCCTGCGCATGACAGGTCAGCGTCGTACAATTGCACAGGTGCTGCAACAAAGCGAAGATCATCCGGATGTCGAAGAACTGTATGCCCGCGCTTCAAAGGTCGATGCGGGGATCTCCATCGCCACGGTCTATCGCACTGTAAAACTGTTCGAAGAGGCAGGGATTCTGGAGCGCCTGGAATTCGGCGACGGTCGCGCGCGCTATGAGGATGCTGAACGGGATCACCATGACCACCTGATCGACATGCAAACAGGTCAGGTCATTGAATTCGTAGACCCCGAGATCGAAGCGCTGCAGGAAAGGATTGCCGCCAAGCTGGGGTATAAGCTGAAAGGCCACCGACTGGAGCTTTACGGCGTTCCGCTGGAACAAGACTGATTCATCACGAATCCCGAACGATGATCGCACGCGAATTCATGTTTCTCGCGTGGATATCTCTTGCCTGAGTGATGGGCTTGCGATTTCTGTGAAGGGGCGGGCAGCGCTTTTCTGACGGAACGGATCATGAATAACGTAAACGGCATTCTATTGGTCGTCGGCGCAATGGCGGCCTTTGCGCTTGAGGATATGTTCATCAAGCACCTGTCGGTGTCAGTTCCGACCGGTCAGATCATGATTCTTTTGGGCGCGGTCTGTGGATTGGTCTTTGCCATTATGGCAGTTGGCACACGCAAACGGATCTTTGACAGGGTCGCATGGCGCCCTTTGCCGCTAGTCCGCGCAGGCAGCGAAGGGATAGGCGCGATTGCTTTCGTGACCGCGCTGGCTCTGGTCGATTTGTCCACGGTGGCTGCGGTATTTCAGGCCATGCCGTTGGCTGTGACTGTCGGGGCGGCGCTGTTTCTGGGGGAACAGGTCGGCTGGCGCAGGTGGAGCGCGGTAGGCGTTGGTTTCGTCGGGGTATTGATGATCATCCGACCGGGGCTTGAAGGGTTTCAGCCCGAGACCCTGTTAGTCGTTATTAGCGTTGTTTGCATTGCCGCGAGGGATCTGATCACGCGTCGATTGGATGCCGACATTGCGTCGTCGGTTGTGGCTCTGCAGGCTTATATCGCGGCGATTTTGGGTGGGCTGGTGCTTATGGTAGTTCAGACGCAACCGCTTGTCCCACTTGGTTCTGCGCAGATGGCGCCGCTGATCGGGGCCGTCATTTTCAGTGTCATCGGCTACTATGGCATCGTCACCGCTATGCGAGTGGGCGATGCGTCGGCGCTGACTCCGTTCCGCTACACGCGATTGGTTTTTTCGATTGCCGCCGGCATGATCATGTTTGGAGAGCGACCGGACCTGATGACGATTGCAGGGGCCTCACTCATCCTTGGCTCGGGCCTTTACACTTTCCTGCGGGAACGTCGTTTGGCGCAGGATATGGCTGCTGTGGCCTGACGGATCGTCGCAGGTTTGCGCAAACACCTGCCGTGAATCATGTTAGCGATAACATGCGTGGTTTACTTTTTGCCTCGTGATGCTATGAGGCGTGCAACTTATTGCAGCCAAAGGGACGGGCCTCATGAGCACGATTATCGACATCCACGCACGCGAAATTCTGGACAGCCGGGGCAACCCGACGGTCGAGGTGGACGTGATCCTGGAAGACGGAACCATGGGCCGGGCGGCTGTGCCCTCGGGCGCGTCCACAGGGGCCTATGAGGCGGTGGAAAAGCGCGACGGTGACAAGGCGCGCTATATGGGCAAGGGCGTGCTGGAAGCGGTTGCTGCCGTGAATGGCGAGATCGCCGAGGAACTGGTGGGTTTTGACGCTACTGAACAGGTTGCCATCGACCAGGCGATGATCGAACTGGACGGGACCGAGAATAAGGGCCGTCTGGGCGCAAATGCCATTTTGGGCGTGTCGCTGGCCACAGCCAAGGCGGCGGCGGATTTTACCACCCAGCCTCTGTACCGCTATGTTGGCGGCACCTCTGCCCGCGTTCTGCCGGTGCCGATGATGAACATCATCAATGGTGGCGAGCATGCGGATAACCCGATCGACATTCAGGAATTCATGATCATGCCGACCTCGGCCAGCAATATCCGCGAGGCGGTGCGCATGGGGTCCGAAGTGTTCCACACACTGAAAAAAGAACTGTCCTCAGCCGGTCTGGCCACCGGTGTCGGCGATGAAGGTGGCTTTGCACCCAACATTGCCAGCACCCGCGAGGCGCTGGATTTCATCCTGAAGTCCATCGAAAAGGCGGGCTACAAGCCGGGTGAGGAAATCCATCTGGCGTTGGATTGCGCCGCCACGGAATACTACAAAGACGGCAAATACGTACTGGCGGGCGAGGGCACAACACTGACCTCCGAGGAAAACGCGGCCTATCTGGCGGCGCTGGTCAAAGACTACCCGATCATCTCGATCGAAGACGGTATGTCTGAGGATGACTGGGACGGTTGGAAAGCCCTGACCGACGCCATCGGCAACGAGGTGCAACTGGTGGGTGACGACCTGTTCGTGACCAACCCCGAACGTCTGGCCGAGGGCATTGATCGCGGCTGCGCCAACTCGATGCTGGTCAAGGTGAACCAGATCGGCTCGCTGACCGAAACGCTGCGCGCCGTCGATATGGCGCACCGTGCGCGCTACACCAACGTGATGTCCCACCGATCGGGCGAAACCGAGGACGCGACCATTGCCGATCTGGCCGTAGCGACGAACTGTGGTCAGATCAAAACCGGCAGCCTCGCGCGCTCGGACCGCTTGGCCAAGTATAACCAGCTGATCCGCATCGAAGAGTCACTGGGTGAGGTGGCCGAATACGCCGGGGCGTCGATCCTGAAGCGCTGATCAGCGTAATACAGATAAATCTGACCCGGTCTTTCAAGGAAGGCCGGGTTTTTCATTTTGAAACCCGAATCCTGTGGCAACTAGAGAGCTGTGTGCCTTTAGTCGCACGACCGAAGTACGCTGCCGGGCCGTTCTTGTTCGCCTCAAAATTGCAGTCAGGTGACGCTAGGTAAAGATTCTTCAATTATTTCTAGAAAAATTGTGCTTCGATTCTAATCCCTTGGCAGAAGATTGATGCCATAACCCCAATTATGTGTGAACTTTTACCTATTAGCGAGACCCTGCCGCCAAGTATCTTGGAGGAACTACAGAAAAGGAGAATACCATGTCAGGTTCGAAATTCCTTCTCGCGGTTTCGTTGATCGGTACTGTTTTCATGGCGGCCTGTTCGGCGCCCGGAGTGTACCCAATTTCAGGTCAGTCGGTCTCGACTTCCGACCCCGTGAAGAACATGGATTCCCCCACCTATATGTACAGCGGTGAAATGCGCTAAGGCGCGTTCTCCGGGGGGCTGAACAAACAATTGCTATCAGAGCTTTTTGCTCATCAAAACATACTGATCGCGCGGTTTGAAGCCAGTGCGCATATACAATTTCTGCGCGGTTTCATTGGTGCGGTCGACCTCAAGATGCAAAGCGGTTAGCCCGGCTCCGGCCAGGGCTTTCGGCAAATCTAACAGGACTTCTGTGGCGATGCCGCGCCCGCGCACTGCGGGGCGGATGTATATCTCGTCGATGAAAGCATCCATGCCGCCGAACTCGATTGACCAGCCGAAGGTCAGTATGACGTAGCCAAGCGGCGCACGGGCAGGGCCAATCAGGTAGACGCAGCCATGTGGAATGCCCTCAAGCAGCGGTGCCAGTGCTGCGCGCCTGTGATCGGTATCTTGGTCGATGCCAGCTTCGGCGTGGAATGCCGAGACGAGACCGATCAACCTGTCCAAATCCTCGGGGCGGGCGAGTTTCAATGCTGCGCTCATAGTCTTGCCAGCCTTTCGGTGAGCAGGTCAAAGAACCCCTGCGCGTCAACGTCACCCATGAACATGGCGTTCGCAGGGCGATCTGTGACGCGCCACCAATCGGCTACGGTCATCCCCAGTGTCAGCTCCGATTGGGTCTCGATCTCGACATTGATAAGGCGACCCGAGAACAGCTCGGGGCGGATCAGATAGGCGGTGACGCAGGGATCGTGCAAGGGTGCGCCCTCCGATCCGTATTTTTCCTTGTCGAACCGTTCGAAGAAATCAGTCATCTCGGCCACCGCGTGTCCGACCTTGCTGTCCAGCGCGCGGAAGGCGTCGTTGCGGTGTGGGGTGACCAGCGCGTCATGGGTCACGTCCAGTGGCATAACGACGATGGGCGCGCCGGATTTGAACACGATATCAGCGGCTTCTGGATCGACATAGATATTGAATTCCGCCGCCGGAGTGATGTTGCCGACCTCGAAATAGGCGCCGCCCATCAGGACGATTTCCTGTATGCGGTCGACGATATCAGGGGCCTTGGTGAAAGCCGTCGCGATATTGGTGAGGGGGCCCAGCGGGCACAGTGTCACCGTGCCCGGTTCCTGCGCGCGCAGGGTGTCGATGATGAAATCGACCGCGTGCCCTTGGGCCAGCGGCATTTGCGGATCGGGCAGAACGGGACCGTCCAGGCCGGTTTTGCCGTGCACATGTTCTGCCGTAACCAAGGGGCGGTTCAGTGGCCGATCACAACCTGCATAAACCGGCACGTCCGTGTGGCCGGCCAGTTCGCAGACGATGCGCGCGTTCTTGGCGGTCAGCTCAAGCGGCACGTTTCCGGCGACAGCGGTGATGCCCAGCACGTCGATCTCATCCGGGCTGGCCAGCGCCAACAGGATGGCGACGGCGTCGTCCTGACCGGGGTCGGTGTCGATAATGATTTTGCGCGGCATGGGGGTCTCCGAGGGGCTAGAAGCGCGGACACTCGCAAGTGTCACAGCACTTGTCCAGCGGTTTCAGGCCCCGCTGGGCACATCCACCGGCGGGAGTTTGCCATTGGCGCGATGCTCCTCGGTTTTCACCTCGTCCCATATGGCGTCCATCTCGGCCAGATCGCTTTGGCTGGGTGTTTTACCGCGTTCGGCCAGGCGGGATTCGACCTGTTCAAAGCGGCGGGTGAACTTGGCGTTGGTGCGGCGCAGAGCGGCCTCAGGCTCGATTCCCAGATGACGGCCCAGATTGACGATCACGAACAGCAGATCGCCGAATTCATCTTCGAGCGCGTCGGCATCCATGCTGTCGCGGGCCTCTTCCAACTCGGCGGCTTCTTCGGTGATCTTGGCCAACACATGGCTGGCATCGGGCCAGTCAAACCCCACGCGCGCGGCGCGTTTTTGTAGCTTATGGGCGCGCAACAGGGCCGGCAGGTTGGCGGCCACACCGTCCAGTGCGCCTTTCAGTTCCTTTCCTGCACGTTCAGCGGCTTTGATCGTCTCCCAATCCAGAGTCTGTTGTTCAGCCGACTTGTCACGGGATTCGTCACCGAACACATGCGGGTGACGCGCGACCATCTTGTCCGACATGGTGCGGACCACGTCCTGAAAGGTGAAATGTCCCGCTTCTTCAGCCATTTGCGCGTGAAAAACCGATTGGAACAACAGGTCGCCTAACTCTCCCTTCAGCTCGTCATAAGCCTCGCGTTCGATGGCGTCGGCGACCTCATAGGCTTCTTCGATCGTGTAGGGGGCGATGGTGGCGAAATCCTGTTCGATGTCCCACGGGCAGCCGGTTTGCGGGTCACGCAGGCGACGCATGATTTCCAGCAAACGCTCGATCCCGGCGCCGCTATCGTGGATCAGAGGATTTTCGGCCATTGCGAACCCTTTCGTTCCGGTGTCAGATGCATCCATTCCGCAGACCGCTACAGGAGTCCACCCCAGATGCCCGTCGTCAACCGAATTGCCGATTATGCCGCCGATATGACCGCATGGCGGCAGCACCTGCATTCGATCCCCGAATTGGAGTTTCAGTGCCACCAGACGGCAGCTTTTGTTGCCGATAGGCTGCGCGAGTTTGGTGTAGATGAAATACATGAGGGCATCGCTACAACCGGTATCGTCGCAATTATCAATGGGCAGGCCGAGGGGGCGACGATCGGATTGCGCGCCGACATGGATGCGCTGCCGATCCCGGAAGAAACTGGCGTGGACTATGCCTCGAAACATCCCGGTAAGATGCATGCCTGCGGTCATGACGGGCATACCACGATGCTGCTGGGTGCAGCCCGTTATCTGGCCGAGACGCGAAACTTCGCGGGCCGCGTGGCGTTGATCTTTCAACCTGCCGAGGAAGAGGGCGGCGGCGCGGATATAATGGTTCAGGAAGGCATCATGGACCGGTTCGACATCGCGCAGGTCTATGCGCTGCACAATGCTCCGAACCTACCCGAAGGCGCTTTTTACACCACGCCCGGGCCGATCATGGCCGCGGTTGATACGTTTCACGTTCACATTCAGGGCGTGGGCGGTCATGGTGCCATGCCCCACGAAACCCGCGATCCGGTGATGGCCGCCTGTGGCATCGCTCAAGCACTGCAGACCATCGTCAGCCGCAACCATTACGCGCTGGACGATCTGGTGGTTTCGGTCACCCAAATTCATACCGGGTCGGTCAACAACGTGATCCCAGATACTGCCTATATCAACGGCACCGTGCGCACCTTTGACCCGGAGGTGCAGAAGATGGTGATGGAACGCATGGGGCAGATCGTTGCCGGGCAGGCGGCCTCATACGGGGTTGAGGCCGAGCTGGATTACGAGGTCAACTATCCCGCCACCATCAATGATGCCGGCAAGGCCGGATTTGCCGCTGAGGTGGCCCGCGAAATCTCGGGCGAAGGGCTGGTGGTCGAAAACATGACCCGCAACATGGGGGCCGAGGATTTCTCGTACATGCTGAACGCGCGCCCCGGCGCGTATCTGAATCTGGGGCAGGGCGAGGGCGCCGGGTTGCACCATCCTAAATACAACTTCAACGACGAAATCGCGCCTGTAGGGGCTTCGTTCTTTGCGCGGATCGTCGAAAAGGCACAGCCGCTGGGCTGACAAGGAAAAGACATGGGACTGGAAGACGCAAAAACTCAGGTGGATGAAGCATTCACCAACCCCGATCTCAAGGGGCTGTCGTTCGAGAATACGTTTGGCGGGGCAACCTCATTCCTGCGGCGGCTCTATACGAAAGATCTGAAGGGCGTGGATATCGCCGTGACGGGCGTGCCGTTCGATCAGGCCGTTACCAACCGCCCCGGCACAAGGCTGGGTCCCCGCGCCATGCGTGAGGCGAGCGCGCTGCAGTCGCCAGATGCGCCTTATGGTTGGCCCTTTGATGCGCTCAGCGAGCTGGCCATCGTGGATTATGGAGATATGGCCTATGACTATGCCAATATTCCGGCCTTTCCCGATACGCTCACAGATCATATCCGCACCATCCTGAATGCCGATGTGGCCTCGGTCACTTTGGGCGGGGATCACTATATCAGCTTTCCGATCCTCAAAGCCTATGCCGAGAAATACGGGCCGATGTCGCTGCTGCAATTCGATGCGCATACGGACACTTGGGCCGATGACGACATGACCCGCGTGGATCACGGCACGATGTTCTACAAGGCGGTGAAATCGGGGATCGTGGACCCGAAACGCTCGGTTCAGGTGGGGATCCGCACCACGAACGAGGACACTCTGGGCGTCAACATCATCGACGCGCGCGAGGTTTACGAATCCGGCCCCGCCGCCGTGGCGCAAAAGATCAAAGGCATTCTGGGCGACAGCCCCGTTTATCTGAGTTTTGACATCGACGGCTTGGACCCGGCCTTTGCGCCGGGCACCGGGACGCCCGTCTGGGGTGGGCTGAGTTCGATCCAAGCGCAGATCATCCTGCGTGACATTGCCGGGATCAACATCAAGGGCGGTGATGTGGTCGAGGTCTCTCCGCCCTATGACACATCGGGCGCGACGGCGATTGCCGGGGCCCACGTGGCGACGCAGATTATTTGCCTTTTGGGGTGGAACAAGCTCATGCCTTAACCATTGGTTAGCCATATTTCCGGTATCACCTTAACCAAAAGGTCGGACGGGAGAGATACGGGCATGACACAGTTTAACCAACCCATCAGCGGCAATGATCTGGCGCGGTTTTCGGGTCCGAACACGTTCATGCGCCTGCCGCAGGCGGACTCGTTGGCCGGGCTGGATGTGGCCGTGCTGGGCATCCCGATGGATATCGGCACCTCGTGGCGGTCGGGCACGCGGTTTGGTCCGAAACAGATCCGCGCCGAAAGCGCGATGATCCGGCCCTACAACATGGCCAGTTTTGCCGCGCCCTTCGACAGCCTTCAGATTGCGGATATCGGCGATCTGGCAATCAACACGTTTTCGTTGTCCGACAGTTTGAAAATAATACGCGAAAGCTATGACGCGATTCTGGCGCAAAACGTGACACCGGTTGCGATGGGAGGCGATCACTCGATCACATTGCCGATCCTGCGCGCGATCGCCGCCAAACACGGGCCGGTGGCGCTGGTCCATGTGGACGCCCATGCTGACGTGAACGATGAGATGTTTGGTGAAAAGGAAACTCACAGCACCGTCTTCCGCCGCGCCTATGAAGAGGGGCTGATCGTCCCCGACAAAACCTTTCAGATCGGTATCCGAGGCTCGGGCTATTCTGCGTCGGACTTCACCGAGGCCAAGGGCTGGGGGTTCAAGCAGTTCCCTGCGTGGGAACTGTGGCAACAGAATCTGACCGTGATCGGCGCACAAATCCGAAAGGAAATAGGAAAGCATCCGGTTTACGTTTCCTTCGATATCGACAGTCTCGACCCATCCTTTGCCCCCGGCACCGGCACACCCGAGATTGCTGGTCTGACCACCCCACAAGCGTTGCAGCTAATTCAGGCTTTGCGAGGGATGAATGTGGCAGGGTGCGATCTGGTCGAGGTGTCTCCGCCCTATGATCCTACGGGGAACACGGCGCTGACCGCTGCCAACCTACTGTTTGAAATGTTGTGCATTTTACCCGGAGTGACGTGACGGTACGGGGTGTCAAACCTTGCAGATGGGGCGCGTGCCGTTAGTTTGCCCTCAAAGCAAAGGGATAAATGATGAAGATGGTTCTTTGGCTGATCGTAGGGGCGGTGATTGCACTTGGGCTCTACATCCGACTTGCGCCCTCGGACCCTGCGCGCTGGCATTTGGCGGTTGCTGGTACTACGGATGAGGACATGCAAGGTGGGGTCATCCGTGTGGTCGAAACTGGGCCAGACGGCCTCGCAAAACTGGACGTGCTAGCACAAGCCACACCGCGCACCACCGTTCTGGCCGGATCTGTCGAAGATGGAATGATCACCTATGTCACCCGTACCCAAGTAATCGGCTTTCCCGACTACACCACGGTTCAGCAGGACGGCGACGTTCTGCGTATCCATGCCCGTCTGCGCTTTGGGCGTTCAGATTTTGGGGTAAACCGAGACCGTGTTGATGGGTGGCTTGCTGCGCTCCAGCTCTGAGGACAAACACCCTTCCGAGACCTCGCGCCACATCGGGACGTTTAGTGACATCTGGCACTGCGCCATGAACATGCGGCCATCGACTTGAAGGCAGATCATCTGGCCCAGATCAACGCGCGCGCCTGACTTGTCCGTGCAATAGCAGTCGCGCACCTTTCCGTCCGGCCCGACGTAGTCCGCCATGGCAGGCACCGCAAACAGCGATAAAATCAAAACCAACCCCTTCATGACGGCTAGCTTAGCACAAGCTCGGCCCTTGACCAAAGCCGCAGATTAGGGGACACCGCCGGGATGATCCCCGAAGAACGCCTTGAGCAGATAACCCAGCGATTCCAGTATCTCGAAGCGGCCATGTCCGATGGTGCCTCGGGCGGGGATATTGCTGCTCTGGCCAAAGAATATTCCGACCTCAAGCCTGTGGTCGACCAGATCATGGCTTGGCGGCAACTGCGCGCCGATCTGACTGATGCTCAGGCGATGCTGGCTGATCCCGACATGAAGGAGCTGGCCGAGGAGGAAATCCCCGATCTACAAGCCCGTATCCCCCAGGCCGAACATGCGCTGCAACTGGCGCTTTTGCCTAAAGATGCAGCAGACGCGCGCCCCGCGATGTTGGAAATCCGCCCCGGCACAGGCGGGGATGAAGCCGCGCTATTCGCAGGCGATCTGCTGCGCATGTATCAGCGCTATGCTGAGGCGCATGGCTGGCGGTTCGAGATTATCGAGGAGCAGGCTTCGGACCTCGGTGGGGTCAAGGAAGTCGTGGCCCATATCAAGGGTGACAATGTCTTTGCCCGCATGAAATACGAATCCGGCGTCCACCGGGTGCAGCGCGTGCCCGAAACCGAAAGCGGTGGGCGGATTCATACATCGGCTGCGACGGTCGCAGTTTTGCCCGAGGCCGAAGATGTCGATATTCAGATCGACGCGAATGACATTCGGATCGACACGATGCGCAGCTCGGGCGCGGGGGGACAGCACGTGAACACCACCGACTCGGCGGTGCGGATCACTCACTTGCCGACAGGGCTGGTTGTGACCAGTTCCGAGAAATCGCAGCACCGCAACCGAGAGATTGCGATGCAAGTTCTGAAAACGCGTCTCTATGACCTTGAAAGGCAGAGGATCGACAGCGAACGTTCGGCGGATCGCGCCAGTCAGGTCGGTTCGGGTGATCGTTCCGAGCGAATCAGGACGTATAATTTCCCGCAGGGCCGTATGACCGATCACCGCATCAACCTGACCCTGTATAAGCTGGATCAGGTGATGCAGGGCGATCTGGATGAGGTGATGGACGCGCTGACCGCCGATGATCAGGCGCGCCTGCTGGCCGAGATGGCCCTATGAACGGTCTGCAAACAGCGGCTCAGGCGATGGTGGCAGCCACGTCTCGCCTGCGGGCTGCAGGGGTCGATGATCCTGCACGTGATGCTCGCGTCCTGCTGGCCCACGCTGCCCGAATCGAAGCCAGCCGGGTCACCCTGATTGCGCCGGAAGAACTGTCGCACGAGATCGCTGAACGCTATGATCAACTTATTTCGCTGCGCGCCATTCGCGTTCCCGTATCGCATCTGCTGGGCGAACGTGAGTTTTATGGCCGCAGGTTTCGCGTAAGTCGTGATGTTCTGGATCCGCGCCCTGAAACCGAGATTCTGATCGAGGCCGCGTTGAGCGCACCGTTTGATCATCTGCTGGATCTTGGAACGGGTTCGGGCTGTATTCTGATCACGCTGTTGGCCGAACGCGCAAGTGCTTCGGGTGTTGGTGTCGATCTAAGCGAGGCCGCCTGCCTGCAGGCGAGCGCCAATGCGGTTCAACATCAGGTCCAAACCCGAGCCGAGATACAGCAATCAGATTGGTTTGAGAGCATAGAGGGGCAATATGACCTTATCGTCTCGAATCCGCCCTATATTTCGCTATCCGAGATGAATGATTTGTCACCGGAAGTCCGCGAGCACGAGCCTCGCATGGCGCTGACGGATGAAGGGGACGGGTTAGGAGCCTATCGTCGCATTGCTGCCGATGTCCCGGATTATCTAGTCCCCGGCGGTCGGGTGCTGGTGGAAATCGGCCCGACGCAAGGTCACGCGGTTGCCGCGCTATTTCAGGCGGCTGGGCTGGCAGAGACGCGGATTATTCCTGATCTGGATGGCCGTGACCGTGTTGTCTTGGCCAGAATGCCTGGGTGACGGCACATACTGAGGCTGAAAAGCGCCGATTGATGTAAAAAAGCTGCGAATTTTGGGATAAAGCCCTTGTCTGAACGCGCAGGACATGTTTACTCAGGATTAGTCGGAGAGGTTGACGCTATTGCAGCGCACCCCTGACGCCAAGCCCAAAAAAGTCGACATCGCGTTCCGGCTAAAGCCTTTGAGCAATGCAAGATGCGACGTGATCGACAGTGAATGACAAGGCTGACGAAAGTAGATGAGATCTTCCAAATCCCGCTCGCGGGCCAAGAATAACCGCAATCGTCCTTCTGGCGGCAACGTTGTAAACCGGGTCTTTGACAGCTCGGGGCCGGAAGGCAAGGTGCGCGGCACGCCCCAGCAGATCATTGACAAGTACAACCAGCTTGCCCGCGACGCGCAGCTGTCCAACGACCGTGTGGCTGCTGAGAACTTTCAGCAACACGCCGAACATTACCTGCGTTTGCTGAGCGAAGCGCAGCGTGAAATGGAGGCACGTCGGGAAGAACAGGAACGCCAGAACCGCGAACGGCAGGCCGAACGCGACCGAGAACGCGCGGAGCGTCAGGAACGTGAAGCGGCCCGCCAGGCCGATCCGGCCGAAGCACCGCAACCAGACGTCATGGATTTCAACGCCGAAGCGGCCCCGGAATCCGGTTTGGTGGAAACGCCCGAGGCCAAGGGGTCTGATGTTCCCGAAAAGAAAGAAAAGCCTGCCCGCAAACCGCGTGCCCGCAAGCCCAAACCAGCACCTGCCGCTGAAGAGGCTACTGCCGATAAGGGTGATGCACCTGAGGCGGCCGAGTAGGCCGCGTTAGATATGGAATGGAAAGCCCTGGTCAAGTGACCGGGGCTTTTTTGTTTTCAGCCCGCGCGGATTTGGCGCGCCAGTGCGCAGAAGGCTTCTAGCGGGACTTGTTCTGCCCGCTCGGTTGGTTGAATGCCGGCGGCCAATAGGCGGTCTTCGATATCGGAAGCGACCCCCTTCAACGAAGCGCGCATCATCTTGCGGCGTTGGTTGAATGCGGCGGCGACGACACGCGACAGGGTTGCAGCATCCGCAGGATGCCGAGGTTTGGGCAAGGCGGTCAGATGGACAACGGCGCTTGAAACTTTCGGCGGCGGGGTGAAAGCCCCAGGCGGTAAAGACATGGCGATACGCGCATCCGCCCGCCATTGCGCCAGAATGGCCAGTCGGCCATACGCCTTGCTGCCGGGTTGGGCAACAATACGCTCGGCCACTTCGCGCTGAAACATCAGAGTCAGGCTTTGCCAGAATGGCGGCCACTCCGGAGGGGTCAGCCAGCGGACCAGCAGTTCGGTACCGACGTTGTACGGCAAGTTGGCTGCAACTCGAATCGGCGGGCTGAGATGTGCCATGGGGTCGATTTCCAGCGCATCACCATTGATGATTTCCAGTCGACCGGGGTAGGCGGCAGCAATCTCGTTCAAAGCTGCGATACAGCGCGTGTCTTTTTCGACCGCCACAACCTTGCGCGCGCCCTCTGATAAAAGCCCACGGGTCAAACCGCCGGGGCCGGGGCCGATTTCGAGAACGTCACAGGCGCTAAGATCACCGGCCTGCCGCGAGATTTTTGCCGTCAGGTTGAGATCCAGCAGGAAGTTCTGCCCCAACGACTTGCGGGCCGAAAGCTGGTGCGCCGCGATGACCTCGCGCAGGGGGGGGAGTGTGTCGATTGCGCTCATGATCCGATTACCGTGGCGCGGGCTGAGGTAAAGCGCCAGTTTTTTTGCCTCTGGCGGGGATATTTTTAGCCAGGTGAAGGATCAAGCGCTTTTTGCCATGCGTTGGGCCAGTTTAAGGGCTTCGATCATGCTGGATGGGTTGGCAATGCCTTTTCCGGCAATATCCAGCGCCGTGCCGTGATCCGGCGAGGTGCGTATGAACGGCAATCCCAGCGTGACATTCACACCCATGTCGAAATCGAGGGTCTTGATCGGGATAAGCGCCTGATCATGATACATCGCAACTGCTGCGTCGTACCTGGCGCGGGCCGCTGCGTGAAACATCGTGTCTGCAGGATGCGGGCCGGTGACCGTGTAGTCATCTTGCGGCAAGGCTTGGATCAGCGGCGCGATCCAGTCAAGCTCCTCATGTCCCATTTTGCCGCCTTCGCCTGCATGTGGATTCAAGCCAGCCACACTGATGCGAGGTTTTGAAATGCCGAATTGTGTACGCAAACCTTGGGCTGTGATCTCGATCGTTTCGCGCAAAAGATCTGGCGTCAGAGCAGCAGGAACGCGAGCCAGCGGGATGTGTATCGTGGCAGGCACCACCCTAAGTTGGTCGCTGGCCAGCATCATCACGACACGTTGCTGTCCTGCGAGGGCTGCAAGAAACTCGGTATGTCCGGGGTAAGCAAAGTCCGCGCCTTCCATCAGGGCCTTTTTATGGATCGGTGCCGTACAAAGCGCTGAGGCTCGACCGGATTGAACCATAGATACGCCGAGTTCGATCGCGTCGATGACGCTGGGCGCGTTGGCCGCAACGGGTTGGCCTGGTGTGTTGGCAGACGGAAAATCAAGTTGCAGCACAGGCAGGGCCGTCGCGCAAATCGCGGTCGCCTCAGAAAAAGCTGTGATCCTCTGAATAGGCGTACTGGCAGGAAGATGGTTGGCATCTCCAATGTAGACAAAGGGGCACGTTCCGCGTAGCTCTGCCCAGGCTTTTGCGGCGATCTCTGGGCCTATGCCTGCGGGATCGCCACAACTCAGCGCGATTGGGGCTATCATTGCTCGATGATCGTTGCGTCCGCACGCAATTGCTCGAGTAGGCTTTCGGCAAAGGCAGTCAGACGTTGCTGGGTCAGAGCATTGGCGACATCCGCGCGCGAAGTTTCCTCGCCCCGGTCCAGAGTACGTGTGCACAGCATCAGGAATTTCAGCGTCTGGCCATTGTTGCCGGTCAGCGCGGTCGAGACCTCGTTCAAGTCCAGTTTCGATAATTCGAGTGCGACATCGCGAGGGATTTCCGACGGGCTGGCTTCAATCCGTTGCAGAACGTTTTCGGGTTGGTCTTTTGCAAGGCCATAGAGATCATCGCAATTATCAACCTCTTCGCGCAGATCGGCAGCACGGGCCAATGTATCCGCGCTGCGGCCACCGGGAAGGTTGTAGATCGCGTAGTCGATTTTTGAATAGGTCGGAGTACCCGACGCAAGTTCGCGTAGGCCCCGAAGCTGAAACAGAGCGACTGCGTTTGGCAAAGAAATGGGTTGCGTTATTTCGCCATTCTTCAGACCAATGATGACCGGTTGCAGGGCGGGTGGCAGGTCGGTCAGGTTCAGCCAGTCCAACCGCCCCCCGTTGGTCCGGGTACCCGCCGCCGAATACTGCGTCGCAGCTGCCGAGAACGCATCGAATCCTTCCAGAAGCGCGATCTCTTCAGCCAACAATTCGACCTGTGCAACCGTTTGCTGATTTACGGGAATGATAACTTCGGACAGCAGAACTTGCAGCCCGCCACTGCCCGATTGACCAAGAGCGCGGTTGATCTCGTCTTCTGATGGGCGCGCCTGCGACAGGAATCTCGCGCTGATAAAGTCGCGCCACGACAGTTGGTCGGCCACAAAATCGCGGACGGTCTCGCGCGAAACACCTGCCTCGGACAGAAGCTGAAGGAACTCATCCGTCGACAAGCGACCACGGGCAGCAAATTCGTCAATGCCCAGCTGAACGGCCTCGGGGCTGGCAGATATCCCAGCCGCGCTCATGGCTTGTTTGCGCAGACGATCGTCGATCAGGGCTTGGCGAACCTCGGCGTCCGACGCTCCGGGCGCGCCAAGAACGGTCAAAAACTGCTGGCGCTGCTCAAGTTCGTACCATGTGACGATATCCTGATTGACCTTGATGGCTGGGGAAAACAGGCTCTGGGCAAGGCCCGGCGACACGCTCAGACACAACGATACGACCGCAACATATGCGACTGGCCTGATCACAGCGGATCGGATGAGATTGGAGAAACCTGAAATCAACTGCATCTTCTCTTGAACTCTTGGCCACCACCTTCAACGGAGTATCCCGTCAGGGCTACCGTAAAGCCGAATTCAGTGGAAGGCTCAATACTAGATGACGAAGTAAAACGTCTGCTGACGGTCATGTTAACCTGCACGCACTCATTCTGGTACGTAACACCCAAGCCATACCGAATGGGTTCAGACTCGCTCAGATCGTAACGGGCGACGGCTTGGGTTAGCCAGTTCTGGTCGACCCTATAGCGTCCATCCAATCGAATTTCGGATATTTCATCGTCCACGTTCTCGTCTGGGTCTGGCTCCTGCCAGATATAGCTGCCCGACAACCTAACGGTTTTTTGCTGCCAGGCCGCGCGCATTTCGGCTTTGGCAAAACTGAAATCTCCGTTCAGCAAGCCGCGGCCTGCAAGTGACCACCCATTTGCGGTTTGCAATTGACCTGCAAGCAGCAGATCCGACGATGTTCCCTGTAGACCCGATGTCAGATTGAACTCAGGGTCGGGATCTGCGCGAAACACTTGCCCGACTGTGGCCAAAGCCCGGCGTCCGTTCGCTCCATAGCGCGCCCAGTTGACACCAATGACGCCGGTTGCCCCATCTTCGCGTCGATCCGGGGCTGGAAATCGGGACAGCGACAGCAAGTTGCCCTGATCGAATTCCTGAAACGTACTTTCGTCGATTGGCACATCATTGGTCGAGACTTGTGTCCAACCGATCTGAGCAATTGGCTCCAGCACCTGCGTAGCCCCGGATTGCTCGCGCCGTGCCATGGGATAGCGCAGGGTCAACGCCGCCCGGGGGGTGGTGCGGGTTTCTTGATCAGGGAAATTGCTGTCGTGGCGGATGTTGAACGTGTCAATCGAGGCCCCGAACCGTGCGTCCGCACGCAAACCCGAGGTGAAGATCCAACTGCGCAGCCATTCCGCGTCAAAGGTTGCTCGGGCCACATCGCGACCAACGACATCCTCGTCACTTGTGCGTTCATGGGCGTGTGTAATGAAACTCAGCCGTGTTTCGCCGCCGATCGACGTCGGAAAGTGGCGTTTCTGATAGTACAGATCGAATACACGAGATGGAATTTCGTCCTGATCTTCGCTGTCGCGCAAGGTTTTGTAGTGGATAAAGCTGGTGCGGAACGCGGTGTCGCGTTTGATCCGTTCTAGCGCAACTTCGCTGCGCAGGCGGTCGAAATCGGGCAGGCCATAATCGGCCAGATAGGCGTCATCGGACGTGGTTTTAATATCGAACGTGAACCGATAGCCGTCATTCAGATTGAAAAAGCCATCTGCGAAGAAGTAACCGCGATCCTCTCCGGGCTGAAGATCGTCACGGGTATGTGCGCCCAACAAGCGAAGTCGCCCACGCTTGAACGCCTGACGATACCGATACCCCAGCGTCCGAGTTTTTGAGGACAGATAGGGCGTCAATGTCAGGTCTTTGTGGTCTCCCAGCTTGAAGAAATATGGAACCTGAACCCCCGTGCCCAACTGCGACGTTGTGCGAATCGAAGGCACCAGGAAACCAGTCGCCCGGTCCAGAGTGGGGTCAGGCAGACGCAAATAAGGGAAATAGAAGACCGGCAGGTCCAGAATTCGGAATTGTGCGCCTTCGAAATACAGTTGTCGTTCAAGCTGATCGTGGGTGACCTTGCGGGCCCTGATTTGCCACAAAGGCGGTCTGCCATCAGAACAAACATGACATGACGTGGCCGATACCTTGCTGAACTGTGTGTATCTGCCACCTGCGCGCGTAGCCTGAACCGATGCGACTTGGACCTGTTGGTCAAACACCATCCGCGCACCGATCAGCAAGCCGTTCTGAATACCGTCGTCCAGTTCAGCCGAATCCGCCAGAATCGTGGTAGAGCCGCCCTGATCAATGCGCACGGGGCCATCTAGGGTGAGTTGCCCGGTGTCCCGGTCATATGTGACCCGTTCAGCGGTAATTTTTGCATCGCCTTGAAATGCCTCGACATTACCTTCGGCGACCAGAACACGTTCGGGTGTGATGAAAATCCTGTCCGCAACCAGCAGGGCTGGCTGCTCTTCCTGCGTGGCGTCCGTAGGCGCGTTCACACCTGTTGGGGATTGTGCGTAGATCGTCGCGGGCGAGGTGATCGCGATGGCTGCCGACAACAGAAGGCTGGGAAGCAACCGCATCAGCCGTCCTCCGCGTGAAGCAAGAGACCAAGCGACAACAGTATAGCAGCGAAAGGCGGAGCCCAGGCCGCGACGATAATAGGCAATTGACCGTTTTCCCCTAAAATTTGGGCAAAGTTGCGCACGAAATAAATCGCGAATCCCAGAAGAACTGCAGATAGGACCGCAATTCCAGTGCCGCCAAATCTTACATGGCGCATGGTGAAGGCCGCGCCGATAAGAACCATCGAAACCAGAAAGAAGGGCCGCGCCAGTTGCACTTGCAACCAGACTTCATATTGCTTGGTTGAAAACCCGGCCTCGCGCAGATCCCGGATCAGCTCGGGCAGATCATAAACCGAAACGGATCCCTGCTGCCCCAATGTGTCGAGAATGCGCTGCCGTGTAAGCGATGTCGGAACTTCGAGCAGTTCGTGAACGACCGAGTTACTCTCGGGGTTTGTGTCTTCCTCGAGGGACCAGACCTTGGCATTGTCCAATACCCATTTGCCCGGCCTCAGCTCGGCATTGTCGGCCGAGACTTGCTGGGTCGGGGTTCCTTCCTGTGAGAAAGTGATGATCGTCACGTTATTTAGCTTCAGTGTTTCACCGTTGGACGTACCTTTGGCGTGAATTACGGACTGACCGTTCTGTGATCCCTGGCGTAGCCACAAGCCCTCGCTGCTGATCGAAAACGCTGACGTGCCGTTGTTGCGGTAAGAGTCGGACAGGCGATTGTATTCCTCGGATGTCGCCGCGGAGATCGGGTTCAGCAGAGCTACGGCCATGGCTCCGATCAATAGGGCCAATGCGACTGGCGCTAATAAAGACCGTATGCCTGAGCGACCAATTGCGCGGGTAACGACCAGTTCAGAACTGCGCGCCAGCCCAACGAACAGAGCGATCGTTGCAAGGATAACCAGCAAGGGCAGCATTTCGCTGATCGCAGCTGGTGTGTTCAGCAAGGTCAGATGCAGCAAGCGTCCGAATGAAAGGTTTTCGTCGTCGAACCGGCGGGCCTGTTCGATCAGGTCGATCAGAATCAGCAACGTCAGGAAAATGCCGCCGATCACCATAAAGTTCTGCAAGAAGCGGCGGGCAAAGTATCGGTCCAGGATCACGGCAGAAGCCTCGCCATTTCTGCTAAGGCGAAAAAACCACTAGCCCTCAGGTCAGAATCACAACCGTTCGCGCCTTGCCGCGACGGCATATGCCTGCCCTGTCTTGCCACTTTGTTCTCCCCCGAACCTGCCGGAATTTTTTCTGGACTGTACTGCAATTGAAGTGCGGGGAAAACTGCTATCTGGTCAAGTTGATCGGGGCGGGCTAGGTCTTGGGTCACAGATTTTCAGGAGTTCCCAATGAGCAGTCTAATCCCGATCCAGTTTCAGACTTTTGACGTGGACATGATGGCGCAAGCCGAGGGCCGAGTCGCGATCATTATTTCTGACGAAGGCAAAATGGGTCCTGCCGCGCGCCGGGCCAATCGCCTGACCCGCGGTGCTGTCGCGCGGCTGGTCGAAAGCGAACAGTTCGAAAAGGTGAAATCGGGCGAGGTGATCACGTTGGCATGGCCCGGTGGCATGGCGGCCGAGGCGCTGGATATTCTGATCCTGCCGCGCCGCCCGGATGTGGCCGAGGCCCGCAAGGCTGGTGTCGCGCTTGCGAAACTGGCCGGTGGCAAGGCGCTGCTGGTGATGGCGGCCAACCAGACCCGCTCCGAGGATCTGGCCATGGGTATCGCTCTGCGCAGTTATGAGTTCGACGCGCACAAGACCAAAGACTCTGATCCAGCCGCGACGGTCACTATTGCGCATCAGAAATCTGACGAGGTCGAAGCCGCCTTTGCGCCGCTCTATGCTATTGCCGACGGCGTGCGGATGACGCGTGATCTGACGAATGAGCCCGCCAATATCCTGACAACAACAGAATTCGCTGACCGCTTGGCCGAGATGAAGGATCTGGGCCTCGAGGTTGAGGTTCTGGAAGAAGACAAACTGGAAGAGCTGGGAATGCGCACATTACTGAGCGTCGGTCAGGGCTCGGTCAGCCCGTCGAAGGTTGTGGTGATGCAATGGAACGGTGGCGACAAGGGCGATGCCCCGCTGGCATTGGTGGGCAAGGGCGTTGTGTTCGATACCGGCGGAATTTCTTTGAAGCCCGCCGGTGGCATGGAAGACATGACCATGGATATGGGCGGCGCGGGTGTCGTCGCGGGCACCATGCGCACGCTGGCCAAGCGCAAGGCCAAGGCCAATGTGGTCGGGCTGGTGGGGTTGGTCGAGAATATGCCCTCGGGCAATGCCACGCGCCCCGGCGATGTGGTCAAGTCGATGAAGGGAGACACGGTCGAGATCATCAACACAGATGCCGAGGGTCGTTTGGTTCTGTGCGACGTGATGTGGTACGCGCAGGAGCGGTTCAGCCCCGTGGGAATGGTTGATCTGGCGACCCTGACCGGAGCGATCATCATTGGTCTGGGGCATGAGAATGCGGGCGTCTTCTCGAACAATGACACGTTCTGCGATGCCTTCCTGAAATCGGCCAAAGCCGAGGACGAGGGCGCGTGGCGGATGCCATTGGGTGCGGCATATGACAAGCAGCTTAAGTCTCGCATCGCTGATATGAAGAACGTAGGCGGGCGGCCTGCGGGCTCGATCACCGCTGCGCAGTTCCTGCAGCGTTTCGTGAAAGAGGAAACGCCGTGGATTCACCTGGATATTGCCGGTGTTGCCTCGGTGGCGTCCGAGACGTCCTATGCTCCGAAGGGTGCAACTGGCTGGGGCGTGCGCGCGTTGAGCCGTTTTGTGCAGGACAATTTCGAGTAATCGGATGGGTGCCGTCTATTTCTACCACCTGACCCGGCAGCCGCTGGAATACACGCTGCCGGTTTTGCTGGACAAGGCCCGGCAGGCCGGGTGGAAGATTGTCGTGCGGGGAACAGATCCCGCACGGATGGACTGGCTGGATGAAAAACTGTGGCTGGGACCGGATTACGGGTTCCTGCCGCATGGGCTTGCCGGTGGGCCGCACGATGCGGCGCAGCCCATTTTGCTGACGACCGGACCGGATGTGTCCAATGACCCGGCCTGCGTAATGGCGGTGGACGGTGCGCAGGTAGGGCCGGACGAAGTGAACGCTCTGGAACGGGTCTGTATACTGTTCGACGGCAATGACGAACAGGCCGTTCAGCATGCGCGCGGGCAGTGGAAGGCCCTGACCGGCGCGGGGTGTTCAGCGCAATACTGGTCCGAGGAAGCGGGCCGTTGGGAAAAGAAAGCCGAGGCTTAAGCCTTTTGCGCTAGTTTTCAGGAGATCGATACATGGAAATGAAGCCCTTGGGCCGAACAGGCGTTATGGTGACCGACCTGTGCCTCGGAACAATGACTTTTGGATCGCAGACATCCGAGGCGGACGCTCATCGCCAGATGGATATGGCGCTGGATGCTGGGATCAATTTTGTCGATGCGGCCGAAATGTATCCGGTCAACCCCATCGCCAAGGAAACCATCGGACGCACCGAAGAATACCTTGGCAACTGGAACGCAGCCAATGCTGCGCGTCGTGAGAGTTATGTTCTGGCGACCAAGCATTCGGGCGCCGGCATGGTCCATGTCCGAAACGGCGCGCCGATCACCGGTCAGTCGATCCCCGAAGCCATCGAGAATTCGCTGCGACGATTGCAGACCGATTACATCGACCTCTACCAGTTCCACTGGCCGAACCGGGGCAGCTATATGTTCCGCCAGAACTGGAACTACGCTCCGTCCGGCAAGAACACGGCCGATGTGTTGGACAATATGTCGGAATGCCTCGAGGCGCTGCAGGCGCAAGTTGATAAGGGCAATATTCGCGCTTTTGGTCTGTCGAACGAAAGTGCATGGGGTACCGCGCAGTGGCTGCGTCTGGCCGAGGCAGGCGGTGGGCCGCGGGTGGCATCGGTTCAGAACGAGTATTCATTGCTGTGTCGGCATTTCGACACTGACATGGCCGAATTGAGCGCGCATGAAGACGTTGGATTGATGGCGTTTTCGCCTCTGGCGGCAGGGTTCCTGACGGGCAAGTATCAAGAGGGCGCAGTTCCTGAGGGCTCGCGCATGTCCTTTGTGCCCGATATGGGCGGTCGCCACCGTGATCGGGTTTTTACGGCGGTGAGCGCTTATCTGGACATCGCCGAGAGACATGGATTGGACCCGGTGCATATGGCATTGGCCTGGTGCCGTACGCGCCCATTTGTGATGACGGCCATATTCGGAGCGACAACAGTCGAGCAACTTGCACATATTCTTCACGGGAAAGAGTTGAAGCTTTCCAAAGAAGTGATGCGCGAGATTGGCGATGCGCATCGGGCGCATCCCATGCCGTTCTAAAATCTTTCCAGAGGTGGATAGGGGGCTCTGCCCCCGCCGCCCGTTCCGGGCGACTCCCCCGAGATATTTTTGGCCAGATGAAGGGGGATCCGGTCAGTGATGGGTGGGGTGCGCGCGCTCTTGCCTGAGATCGCGGGCAGAAAGGCCGTGGGCGGTGCGAAAGGCGCGGGCAAAGCTGGATTGTGATCCAAAGCCAGTAGCCAGCGCCACATCCATCAACGACATGTCTGTGTCGGTGACCAGACGGCGGGCCTCGGCCAGGCGCAGCTGCAGGTAGTGGTCCTGCGGTGTGGTGTTCAGGCGCAGGCGGAATTGTTGCTGCAGGGTGCGGGGGCTAGTGCCTAGTGTTTCGGCGATATTGGCCAGCGGCAGCGGGTCATCCAGCGCAGATTGCATCAGGCTATTTGCCTTGGCCGTAAGGGCCGTGTGGCGGTGTGGCGCACCGGTACGGCTTTGCGGTTTTGCGGGGTCTGGCGCGCCGTCATAGAGGAACAGACCAGACACGCGCGCGGCAAAGCCTGCGCCGTGGCGCGCGGCGATGATGTGCAGCATCATTTCGACCGCCGGGATCGCGCCGCCTGAGGTTAGGCGGTTTTGAGAGACGGTGAAGCGGTCCGGGCGCACGTCGACCTCGGGGAAACGGGCAGCGAAATTGTCCAAGTCTTCCCAATGGGTTGTTGCGGCGTGGCCGTCCAGCAGGCCAGCTTCGGCCAGTAGCCAGGGGCCTCCGTCGATGCCGGCCATTGTGGCGCCAGTGTTTGCGACCCGGCGGAGACCAGCCAGCAGGCTGGGGGTGGCGTGGCGTGCCAGTTGGAACCCGGCAACCACAATCATCAGGTCGCAGCCTTGCAGGCGGGCCAGAGGGATGCCCGGCACGGTCAGGGCGCTGGTCAGCATCGCGGGCTGGGCCGTGGCGGTGACATAATCCCAGTCGAAGGCGGGGCGATCGGCCAGACGATTGGCTGCGCGCATGGGGTCTACAGCGGATGCAAAGCTGAGCGTATTGCAGTCGTCCAGCACCAGCACCGCCGTTTTCAGGGCGCGATGTTCGGGTTGCAGTATGTTTTTTGCGGATTTCATCAAGTTCGATTCGCATTTTGGCAAGTGTTTTCACAAGGCTGCGTCAGAGTCGCGGGCAACGCAAATCGATTGCCGGGGAGAAGTCTGGGGAAAACTCAGGGCAAAACCGGGTATAAGTTGGGGAGAACGCCATGCCTTTGGAAATGAACCGCGAGGTCTTTATCACCTGTGCCGTGACCGGCTCGGGCGGGACGCAGGATCGCAGCCCGCATGTGCCGCGCTCGCCGCAGCAGATTGCCGACAGCGCGATTGCGGCGGCTAAGGCCGGGGCGGCGGTGGTACATTGCCACGTGCGCGACCCCGAGACCGGCGCGCCCAGCCGTCGGCTGGACCTTTATCGCGAGGTGACAGACCGGATTCGCGACGCGGATGTCGATGTGGTGCTGAACCTGACCGCCGGGATGGGCGGGGATATCGTGTTCGGTGGCGTCGAGAGCCCGTTTCCGGTGGCTGTGGGCACCGACATGATCGGTGCGTCAGAGCGCGTGGCGCATATCGCGGAGTGCCTGCCCGAGATATGTACGCTGGACTGCGGCACCATGAACTTTGCCGAGGCGGACTATGTCATGACCAACACCCCCGGCGCGCTGCGGGCGATGGGGCAGATGATGACGGATATGGGTGTGAAGCCCGAGATTGAAGCTTTTGACACCGGTCATCTGTGGTTCGCCAAACAGTTGGTGAAAGAGGGAATTCTGGAGCCGAACGCTCTGGTTCAGCTGTGTATGGGCGTGCCGTGGGGCGCGCCGGATGATCTGAATACGTTCATGGCCATGGTGAACAATGTGCCTGATGACTGGACGTTCAGTGCGTTTTCCTTGGGGCGGAACCAGATGGCTTATGTGGCGGCTACTGTGCTTGCGGGCGGCAACGTGCGTGTGGGGTTGGAAGACAATCTGTGGCTGGACAAGGGTGTTCTGGCTGAGAACTGGCAGTTGGTCGAGCGTGCGGGGACCATCATTGAAAACATGGGCGCTAAGGTCATTGGGCCTGCTGAGGTACGCGAGAAGCTGGGTTTGACCAAGCGCGCGCCGGTGGCGAAGTAAGCGTGATCGGGGGCCAGCCCCCAAACCCCCGAGGTATTTTTAGCCAGATGAAGAGGCGGATCGACTTGAAAACAGCGGCAATCATTGGTGGTGGTGTGATCGGCGGCGGATGGGCCGCGCGGTTTCTACTGAACGGGTGGGATGTTCGGGTTTTTGACCCTGATCCTGAGGCGGAGCGCAAGATTGGGGAGGTTCTGGACAATGCGCGGCGTTCGTTGCCCGGGTTGAGTGATGTTCCGTTGCCACCCGAGGGTTCTCTGAGTTTCCATGAAGATATGGCCGAGGCTGTGCAGGGCGCGGAGTGGATTCAGGAAAGTGTGCCCGAGCGGTTGGATCTTAAGTTGAAGGTTTACAAAGGGTTGCAGGAGGCGTGTGATCCGGGCGCGATCATCGGCTCGTCGACCAGCGGGTTTAAGCCTTCGGAGTTGCAGGAGGGCGCGCTGCGGCCCGAACAGATTGTGGTGACGCATCCGTTCAACCCGGTGTACTTGCTGCCACTGATCGAACTGGTGCCGACAGACAAGAACCCGTCTGAGATGGTCGAGCGCGCGCAGGGGTTCCTGAAATCGGTGGGGTTCTTCCCTCTGCACATCAAAAAAGAAATCGACGCGCATATCGCTGACCGGTTCCTTGAAGCGGTTTGGCGCGAGGCGCTGTGGCTGGTCAAGGACGGCATCGCCACCACCGAAGAGGTGGATGAGGCGATCCGCATGGGATTCGGCATCCGCTGGGCGCAGATGGGTCTGTTCGAGACCTACCGCGTGGCGGGTGGCGAGGCCGGAATGCGGCACTTTATGGCTCAGTTCGGGCCGGCTTTGAAATGGCCCTGGACCAAGCTGATGGACGTACCGGAGTTCACTGATGAACTGGTCGATATGATCGCCGATCAGTCGGATGCGCAATCGGGGATGCATTCCATCCGTGAACTGGAGCGCATCCGCGACAATAACCTCGTGGGCATGATGCGCGCGCTCAAGGCGCAAAACTATGGCGCAGGGGCGGTGCTGAACCAGCATGACGCGCTGCTGAAACCAGGTGCTCTGCCGACGATGGAGGAGGCCGATCTGAGCCAACCGATCCTGACCTTGTCGCGCGCGGTGCCGCTGGATTGGACGGACTATAACGGCCACATGAATGAGGCGCGCTATCTGGAGGCCTTTGCCGCTGCCACCGACCGGTTCATGGAGATCATCGGTTGTGATGCGGACTATATCGCCTCGGGCGGCAGCTACTTCACCGCTGAGAACCACATCCGCTATGTGGATGAGGTGCATGCAGGCGCAAAGATACAGGTGCGCACGCAGATGCTGTTGGGGCAGGGCAAGAAGCTGCACGTTTTCCACAGCATGTACGAGGGCGACAAGCTGCTGGCCACGGGTGAAAGCTTTCTGCTGCATGTCAGTCTGGAAACCCGCCGTCCAAGTTCTCCGTCAGCGCAGATCGAGGCGGCCATGGCCCGTATTGCCGAGGCGCAGGCCGGGCTACCTTATCCCGAGGGCGCGGGGGCGGCGATCCGTAAACCTGCATGAGCGGGCGGGTACTGATCACAGCCGGGGCCGCGGGCGTTGGTCGGGCCATGGCCGAGGCGTTCGACGCCGTTGGCGCGCAGGTCTGGGTGGTCGATCTGGATGCCGAGGCGTTAAACGCGTGCCCAGTGCATTGGAAACGGTCGCAGGTGGATGTGGCGGACGAACCCTCGGTTACTGCCCTGTTCGCCGAGATTGCGGCGCAATGGGGTGGGCTGGATACGCTCTGCGCCAATGCCGGGATCGCCGGGCCGACGGCGTTGGTCGAGGATGTGGCGCTTGACGAATGGCGTGCCTGTCTGGCGGTCAACCTTGAGGGGGCGTTTTTATGCGCAAAATACGCCGCACCGATCCTCAAGCGTCAGGGCAGTGGGGCGATCATCATCACCTCGTCTACGGCCGGGCAATACGGATATCCCAATCGCGCGCCCTATGCGGCGGCGAAATGGGGTGTCATCGGGCTGGCCAAAACGCTGGCGATGGAGCTTGGCCCCCACGGCGTGCGTTGCAACACGATCTGCCCCGGCGCGGTCGAAGGCCCCCGGATGGAGGGCGTTCTGGCCCGCGAGGCCAACGCCAAAGGCATGACCCGCGACCAGGTATATAACGGCTATGCCGCAGGTACCTCGATGGGGCGGTTTGTCGAGGGGCGCGACATTGCCGATATGGCCGTGTTTCTGGCGTCAGACGCGGCGCGGCTGGTATCTGGGCAAGTGATCGCGGTGGACGGGCATACCGTCAACCCCGACCCCAAGATTTAGCCCTGATTGGGACCACGAATCTGGCGGATGGTCTGACGGACCGCCTGCCAATCCTGTGCCTGTTGCATATTCCCGGCAGCCTCGCATTCGCGCATCTTCTGCGCGGCTTCAGCCTCGGCTCTGTCTCCGTGGGCGGAATATAAGGCCCGTGCGTATTGGGCGGTTTGCATTGCGTCCATTCCTGTGCTCCTCCGTTCATAATCGGAATGCGAAAGGGTTCGCGCCCAGCGACGTTAGCACAGGATTGAGTTCAACGCATACTGTCACGTAATGCGCGCAGATGGCCGGAAAAATCGCGCGCAGTGACGTCGGCCTCGCGGACCAGAGTGTCAAAATGGCGGGTGAACGTTTCGATCCGGTCGCGGTCGCGGAACGCCATATAGTGGCTGCCCGCATAGAACACGCAGAGCAAGGGGCCAAAGATCGTGACTGGTGCCGAATAAAGCCTTTTTGCATCAAACAGATAGATGCGCAGGCGGGGATAGAGTTGGTCGCACAGAGCAAGTAGATGGTCGATCTGATCCTGACGTGTTTGCAGATCCAGCCCTCGGTAGTACCCGGATGCGCATGCGAAGCTTTCGATTTCAAACAAGGGCATGGCAATTTCGTAGTCCGATTGCGCCCGGCGCATCCAGGTCAACCGGTCTTCAGATGCGCCAATGGCCTGATCTGCCGTCCGCCCCAGATGTGGTGCATACTCCCATTCCAGAACGGCGCGAGTCTTTAACATATCCGGCAAAGTCGCTGGAACGTAACGGATTTTGTACCCGGCGGCCTCTTGGTGCCATTCGAAAATCCGCTCATCCACCAACGCGCGGGCGGCTTCGGTCACGGTTAACGCACCCGCCAAAAGTTCGGCCGCGCTTTCGGGTCGGTCCGAGAGCGACAGGAGCCAATCCGCCGAAACCCCAAGCGCTGACGCGCAACCACCCACCACATGTGCATTCGGCAACCGAGCTCCATCGCCGGTCAGAAGTTGCGACACGGTCGAGCGATCCACGCCGATGTTTCGTGCCAGAGCACTTTGGCTAACGTGCCGCTCCTCCATCGCGCGGGCAAGGCGGAGGCGGAATTGTGCGGCACGGTCTCGTTTGTCGATATTTTCGGACATGTGTTTGGTTTTATCACAAATGATGAATTTTGTTAATCACATTCAGAATGTTCACCACCTGCGTGATCCGTAATTCTTGAGCCATAACAAAAATATGGGTGACGGAATGGAGACACGACGCAGATCAGTCGTGAAGGCCGTATTGTGGAATGCGGTGGGCTTTGTCGTTATGAGTTTTGTGGGGTTGATCGCAACCGGATCAGCGGCGATCGGGGGCGGCTTGGCTTTGGTCAACACGGCCATCGGCCTGACGCTCTACGTGATTTACGAACGTATATGGGCAGGTATCTCATGGGGCCGCAATGTCTGAGCGTGCAGGGCCTGAATGGGGCACCTTTGCCCTTATCATTGGGTGCTATGGGGCGTGGTTGGCGATGCTGTTTTATTTGCCGGTTTGGGCCGCCGTGCCATTGGTGGGCGTTGTCGCAGCACTACATTCCTCGCTGACGCATGAAGCGATCCACGGCCACCCCTTTCGGCAAAAGGCGTTGAATGAAGCGTTGATGGCGTTGCCGTTGACGCTGTTCATTCCGTACCGTCGGTTCCGCGACCAACATCTGGCGCATCATCGTGATGCGACGTTGACCGACCCCTATGACGACCCGGAATCGAACTATCTAGACCCACAGGTCTGGGCAGGTCTGCGCGGTTGGCAGAAACGCTTGCTGGCAGTGAACAACACGTTACTAGGGCGCATCGTGCTGGGTCCGGCCATTGGCCAATTTGTGTTCATGCGAAATGAGTTACGCTGCGTTTTTGAGTCTGAAATCCTGCGTGCCTGGGGATTGCATCTATGCGGTGTTCTGATGGTGCTGTGGATTGTGTTGCTGTCGCCCATGCCAATCTGGGCCTATGTTCTGGCCGCCTATCTGGGGCTAGGCTTGGTGAAGATCCGAACCTTTCTTGAGCACCGCGCCCATGATCGGGCTTCGGCTCGTACGGTGATCATCGAAGATCGGGGGCCCTTGGCATTTCTCTTTCTTCACAACAACCTGCACGTGGTTCATCACATGAATCCAGCGGCGCCGTGGTACCGATTGCCCGCCCTTTATCGCGCAGGGCAAGACACGTACTTGGCGCGGAACGAGGCTTATGTCTATCGCTCTTACGCGCAGGTGTTTAGAGCCCATTTCCTAAGGGCCAAAGACCCAGTGCCCCATCCGCTCTGGCCAAAGGGGTAAATTGCGGCCACAAGGGGCGGTATGAGCCTCTGGATACCCGTCACCATCGCCGCCGCCTCGTTTCAGACCGTGCGGTTTATGCTGCAAAAATCACTGAGCAGCGTGAAATTGTCCGCCGCAGGTGCGACCTTTGCCAGATTTGCCTATTCGATGCCGTTGGCCGTTCTGGCGCTATGGGTCGCGCTGCGGCTCAGCGAGCTGTCTTTGCCTTCGATGCCACCTATGTTCTGGCTGTTCGCGACCATTGGCGGCACAACGCAGATCTTGGCAACCATCTGTGTGGTCGCCTTGTTCAAGCAGCGCAACTTCGCGGTCGGAATCACGTTCAAGAAAACCGAGGTGATCCAGACCGCTATCGTCGGTTTCCTCGTTCTGGGTGATCAGATTTCAGCCGGAGCGTTAGTAGCCATTCTTATGGGCCTGACTGCAGTTCTGCTGCTGTCGAAAAACCCCGGAGGGGACGGCGCGTGGTGGAAACACCTGACCAATCGCGCGTCACGGCTGGGGCTGGGGTCGGGGATTCTGTTCGCCTTTTCCTCGGTCAGCTACCGGGGCGCATCACTACAACTGGGCGAGATCGACGCATGGTTCCGCGCGCTGGTGACACTGGCTGTTGTTGTGACATTCCAATTCGTCAGCATGGGGCTGTGGCTGCTGTGGCGAGACCGCGCCGAACTGCGCGCGGTGTGGGAGACGTGGCGCACCGGCGTCTTCGTGGGCCTCACCAGTCTAAGCGGGTCGTTTTGCTGGTTCTTCGCCTTCACATTGCAGAATGCGGCTTATGTGAAGGCGCTGGGGCAGGTCGAACTGATCCTCAGCCTGTTTGCTTCGATCCTGTTCTTCCGCGAAACCATCACCCGGCGCGAGATCGCCGGGATGGCATTGCTGGGGGCTTCAATCCTGGCCCTTGTGTTGACGATTTAAGAGGCGTCCGCCTCGGCCAGCGCCGTTACGCCTGCGCGGCGTTCATCAAAGCTCAGCGCGATGAAGCTGGGCAGGTGATCACCCATGCCAACAACCGCCGGACCTGAATCGTTACGGCGGCCACGGCCACGCGGTTCTTTGTCCTTTTTGCGGTCCGAGTCCTTCTTGCGCTCTAGCTTTTTGTCGGCCTTTGCCTCATCAGTCGGCTTGGTCTTTTTCTCGCGCTTGGGCTTTTCGTCCTTGGGCTCTTCCTTGACCGGATTGTCCAGCCGGGGAATGTCCTTCTGGATCAGCTTCTCAATCGCGTCCAGCGCCTTTTCATCGCGGCCCGAGCAGATTGTGATCGCCTTGCCCTCGCGCCCCGCGCGACCTGTGCGACCGATGCGGTGCACGTAATCCTCGGCATGGCCGGGGACGTCAAAGTTGAACACATGGCTAACCGAAGGGATATCCAGCCCTCGCGCCGCCACGTCCGAGGCCACCAGCAGGCGCAGAGACCCGTCGCGGAATCCGTCCAGCGTTTTCATGCGCTGCGACTGATCCAGATCGCCGTGAATGGCGGCGGCGTTATAGCCGTATTTCTTCAGCGATTTCGCGCAGATATCCACATCCGTCTTGCGGTTGCAGAAAATGATCGCGTTGGTGCAGCCTTCACCCTCGGCGTCGATCAGCGCGCGCAGAACCTTGCGCTTGGCGCTGGCCTCGCGGTCGCGACGACCGCCCTTGAACATGACCACGCCCTGTTCGATGGTCTCGGATGCGGTGGCTTGGCGGGCAACTTCAATCCGCGCGGGGGCCGACAGGAACGTGTCGGTGATCCGCTCAATCTCGGACGCCATAGTGGCCGAGAAGAACAGGGTCTGGCGGGTGAACGGCGTCAATGAGAAGATGCGCTCGATATCAGGGATAAAGCCCATATCCAGCATCCGGTCGGCCTCATCCACCACCATGATCTGAACGCCGGTCAGCAGCAGCTTACCGCGCTCGAAATGATCCAGAAGACGGCCCGGCGTGGCGATCAGAACGTCGACGCCCCGATCAATCAGCGCCTCTTGTTCCTTGAAGCTGACGCCGCCGATCAACAGCGCTTTGGTCAGTTTCAGGTGCTTGGTGTAGGTGTCGAAGTTCTCAGCCACCTGTGCGGCCAGTTCCCGCGTCGGGCACAGCACCAGCGAGCGCGGCATCCGCGCACGGGCGCGGCCACGGGCCAGCAGGGTGATCATCGGCAGCGTGAAGCTGGCAGTTTTACCCGTTCCGGTCTGGGCGATGCCCAGCACATCCTTGCCCTCAAGCGCAGGTGGAATCGCTCCGGCCTGAATCGGGGTGGGGGTTTCGTATCCGGCTTCCTCAATGGCTTTGAGGACCTTCGGGTTCAGGTTCAGTTCGTTAAACTTTGTCATGTATGTCCGGTTTTTGCGGACACTCGACCTGGCCCGCGCGTATGAATGTGTGCCGGGCCCGGATGGCCATGCGCATCCCGCGCATTTCGGCTGAGGCGGGACATAACAAAAACGTTGGGCAGGGTCAAATGAAGAGGGTTTCAGACCCCTGTGCTCCGATACTGTGCAGATTTAATGCAACAATTCAGATGCTTCCAGGGAAGTGTTTCGCAAGCTTCCGGTCCAGATCCAGTGGCCGATGCCGGATCAACCCGTGTTGTTCAAGCCGTGCCCGCACGTCGGGGTGCGCGCCGCTGATCTCATCGAAAAACGCGCGCAAGCCGTCGATACCTTCCTCGGCTTCGATCCAGCCGAGCAGTTCGTTCATGTTCATCCCGCCTTCATCCCGCGGGACATTTGGCGTCATTCCGGGTTTGTATGACCCACGCTCAAGTCGGAACCGGTAATGCGCCAGCCAGTTCTCCCAATCCGGGGCGTGCCGGTGACAGAGCGCAGCCTCGGCAAGTTCCGCTTTGCAGATCAGGCGTTCTCCATGCTGGAACAGCCCGTGAATGCGAAAGTTGATGCCCGGCAAACCGGTGCGGGCAAAAACCTTGCCTTGCAGGTGACTTAGAAACCCACCCTTCACGAAAGACCCATAATTGGGATAGAGCGCCTGCACCGTCGCGGCGCGATCAGGTCCTGAGGGAATATAGGCTTTGTACAGGTCCTTGGCTTCGGCCACCGCCTCTTCCGGGCGGACACGGACAAAGGGGGTATCCGGTGCGACCCCGGCCAGCAGATCGGCCACCGGTCGGTAGGGCCACAGAAACTCGTCCAGATCGATATGCAGCAACCAGTCTTCGCTGGCCTTTCGATAAGTGAATGAGGCATTGGCTGTCTGGCGCACCTGATGCTTGTCGGGGCGCGCCCGCTGACGATTGGCCCAGAACCCGTCGTCGCAATTGCGGACCTCAACCTTTGGATGCCGGTTCAGGGCGTTGAAGGCCTTGGGGCAGGGCTCGTCCAGGTAGACATGCATACGATCCACCCCTAGGTCGAGGTGATAGGCCACGAAACGCAGGATGTCCGGGGCCGCCCCCCGGACCGTCGAGACAGTCCCCCAGGTCGGTTTAGCGCCCATGCGCGGCCCTTTGGCCGGTCACGTCATCATTTCCTTGGTCGCAGTCAGGGTCAGCTCGGGATAGTCCCGCACGACCCGGTCGATATCCCATTGCAGACGTGTCAGGTAGACGATGTCACCGTCATGATCATTCGCGATATGCTGCTTGTTGGCGTTGACGAATTTGTCCACTGCCAGCTTATCTCCGCTGACCCAGCGAGCGGATGTGAACTGAGACGCCTCAAACCGCACGGGCAGGCCGTATTCCATCTCAATCCGGCTAGCCAGAACCTCGAATTGCAGCGCGCCGACGACGCCGACGATAAAGCCCGACCCGATTGAAGGTTTGAACACCTTGGCCGCGCCTTCTTCGGCAAATTGCATGAGGGCCTTTTCCAGATGCTTGGCCTTCAGCGGATCGCCCGCGCGAACGGTTTGCAGCAGCTCCGGCGCAAAGGACGGAATGCCGGTGACGCGCAGCGCCTCACCCTCGGTCAGCGTATCACCGATGCGCAGCTGGCCGTGGTTGGGTATGCCGATGATATCCCCGGCCCAAGCCTCATCGGCCAGTTCCCGATCCGAGGCCAGAAATAGCACCGGGTTCGAGATTGCCATCGGTTTCTTGGACCGCACATGGGTCAGTTTCATGCCGCGTTTGAAGTGACCGCTCGCCATCCGCACAAACGCCACCCGGTCGCGGTGCTTGGGGTCCATATTGGCCTGCACCTTAAAGACAAACCCGGCCACCTTCTTTTCATCCGGCGCGATCTGGCGGGGTTCGGCCGATTGCACCTGTGGCTGCGGGCCATAGGCACCGATGCCTTCCATCAGTTCTTTCACACCGAACGAGTTGATCGCCGAGCCGAACCAGATCGGGGTCATATGGCCTTCCAAAACCGCCTGAGGGTCCAGCGCCGGTAGCAATTCGCGCGCCATCTCGACCTCTTCCAGCAGTTTTTCCAGCAGATTCTCGGGCACGTGTTCGGCTAGTTTCGGGTCATCCAGACCGTCGATCTGAATGCTCTCGGCCACTTTGTTGCGGTCGGCGCGGTCCATCAGTTCCAGCCGGTCGCGCAGCATGTCGTAGCAGCCGATGAAGTCGCGCCCCACGCCAATCGGCCACGCGGCGGGCGTGACGTCGATGGCCAGCATTTCCTGAATTTCGTCGATGATCTCGAACGTATCGCGGCTTTCGCGGTCCATCTTGTTACAGAAGGTCAGGATCGGCAGATCGCGCAGGCGGCAGACCTCGAACAGCTTCTGCGTCTGGCTTTCCACACCTTTTGCACCGTCGATCACCATCACGGCGGCGTCCACAGCCGTCAGCGTGCGATAGGTGTCTTCAGAGAAATCGCTGTGACCGGGCGTGTCCACCAGATTGAACCGGAAGGTGCCATAATCAAACGACATGGCCGAGGCGGAAACCGAGATACCACGATCCTTCTCCATCTGCATGAAGTCCGAGCGCGTGCGCCGCGCTTCGCCCTTGGCGCGTACCTGACCAGCCATCTGGATGGCGCCCCCGTACAACAGGAACTTTTCCGTCAGCGTCGTCTTACCCGCATCGGGGTGCGAGATGATCGCGAAAGTCCGACGACGGGCGATCTCGGGTGGAAGGGTGGGTTGGTTCGAGGTATCAAGCATGACCGCGCGTATAGGCGGGGAAACCCGCCGAGGCAAGACAAAGGGGGTGGTTCGAATCGAGTACCTATGGCAATAGGAACATATAGTGAACAAATAATGGAGAGTATCAATGAATTTGAACGAAATCGCCGCCGAACTGGTTGCAGGCTGCCGCGAGGACCGCGCCAAGGAAAATCTTGAAAAGCTCTATGCCGAAGATGCCGTCTCGGTCGAGGCGCAGGATTTCATGGATATGGGCCGCGAGACCCATGGCCGGGATGCCATCCGCGGCAAGCATGAATGGTGGGAAGGCGCGCATGAGGTCTCGGGCGCATCGGTGAGTGATCCGATGCCACATGGTGAGGACCGCTTTGCCGTGATCTTTGAAGTGCGGGGCAAGGTGAAGGAAACTGGCGAAGCCTTTGATATGAAAGAAGTTGGTGTCTATCACGTCGCAGATGGCAAGATCGTTCGGGAAGAGTTCTTTTACTGATCTCTAACGACTGGTTTTCCCCATCTGGCCAGTGCTAGACATGTGGGCAACAACAGATGGGGAGGATCACATGGATCTGGGTATCAAAGGAAAACGCGCGCTGGTCTGTGCCAGCAGCAAGGGTTTGGGTCTGGGCTGTGCCGAAGCTTTGGCCGAGGCCGGTGTCAATCTGGTCATGAACGCCCGCGGAGCCGAGGCGCTTGAGGCCGAGGCCGCGCGCTTGCGGGACACCTATGGCGTTGATGTTCAGACGGTGGCCTGCGACGTGACCTCGATCGAGGGGCAGGCGCAGGTGACCGACGCCGCACAGGGTGTTGATATCCTTGTGACAAATGCGGGTGGGCCGCCTCCGGGCATGTGGTCGGATTGGGAGCGTGAGGATTTCATCAAGGCCCTCGACGCCAACATGCTGACGCCGATTGCCTTCATGAAAGCACTGCTGCCGGGAATGATGGACAAGGGTTGGGGTCGTGTGGTGAATATCACCTCGCAATCGGTGCGCGCACCGATCGCTGTGCTGGGGCTGTCGAACGCGGCGCGGACTGGGTTGACCGGCTACGTCGCGGGAACCGCGCGGCAGGTAGCCCCGCAAGGGGTGACAATCAACAATCTGCTGCCGGGTATCCACGCCACCGACCGCGCGGAGTCCCTGGATAGTGCAGTTTCGCTGCAGAAAAACATATCGATGGAAGACGCCCGTGCCGAACGTGCCGCCACAATCCCGGCGCGCCGATATGGCACACGGCAGGAATTCGGGGCCGCATGCGCCTTTTTGTGTTCGCAACATGCGGGCTTTATCGTGGGCCAGAACATCCTCTTGGACGGCGGCGGAACTAACTTGACGATGTAGGCGATGGCGCAAAACTTTTCACTGAAAGACCAGCTGTTTAATGCAGAAAAGACCCGCTATCTGGCGGGGCTTTTTTCGGCAGCCGACCCCGCTTTCGAGGCAGAGGCGTTCGAGGAGCAGGTCATGTCCCGCCTGCTGGATCTGGAATTGAAAGAGCGCATGGCGTTGATAGCCGACTGCCTGCAACAGGCTTTCCCCGGCGCGCTGCCGGACATTGCGCCCACGCTGCTGCGCGCGCTGCCGCCGCCACTGGACCCGTCAAAGAAAGATGATGATTTCGGTGATT
Source organism: Ruegeria sp. HU-ET01832 (assembly GCF_040371315.1). Taxonomy (NCBI): domain Bacteria; kingdom Pseudomonadati; phylum Pseudomonadota; class Alphaproteobacteria; order Rhodobacterales; family Roseobacteraceae; genus Ruegeria; species Ruegeria sp. HU-ET01832. The sequence continues at coordinate 386,943 of NZ_BAABWL010000001.1, read as the reverse complement.
TCATCTTTGCACCCTTGGGCGATTGGGTAGTGGCCGCTGGCCTCGATCATCCCGATCTGGCCTTAGATGTGCTTGAGGAGCTGACGCAGAGGTTTTCGATGGAATGGGCCATTCGCCCGTTCCTGAACGCTCATCAGGAAACGGTATTGGAACGGATGCAGGCATGGTGCGCCCATGACAGCTATCACGTGCGCCGTCTGGTCAGCGAAGGCACCCGCCCACGTTTGCCATGGGGGCAGGCAGTGGGGTTGGAACTGACCGACCCGCTGCCTTTGCTAGATCAGTTACACAGTGATCCGACGCGATACGTGACGCGCTCGGTCGCGAACCATCTAAACGACGTCACTAAGAAAGACCCCGATCTGGTGCTGGACCGTCTGCAGCAATGGCGCGAGGGCGGGCAGGACGCAGATGAGTTGCGCTGGATGACCAGCCACACCCTGCGTGGATTGGTGAAAGCGGGACATCCCGGCGCGATGAAGATGCTGGGCTATGATCCTGACGCCGCAATCTCGGCTGACATTCAGGTGCAAGGAGATGCCCGGATCGGGGGTGCGCTGAATTTCGATGTGGCGCTCTGTGGTACCGGAGACCAGCCCGTTCTCGTGGATTATATCATTCACTTTCAACGTCCTGGCGGTAAAACCTCGGCCAAGGTGCACAAGTTGAAACAGACCGCGCTGCGGGATGGTGCGCTGACGCTAAGCAAGACCCACAAGCTCAAGGGCAATGCGACCACGTTCAAACTGGTGCCCGGCCCACACCGGCTGGAGGTTCAGGTGAACGGGCAGGTGCGCGCTGCCGTGGATTTCGACCTGCTCGGGTAACGCTTTTGTAAAATCGCACATGTGCGGATTGCGCCACGGCCCTTGCTGCTTTAGCTGATCCCCTACCAGACACAAGGGATACCTTCGATGAAGCATGAATCGGTGCAGAACTATTACGGTGACGTCCTTCAAAGCAGCGCGGATTTGCAGACTAATGCCTGCTGCACGCCCGATGACATGCCGGATCATGTGAAGAAAATTCTCTCGAAAATTCATGATGATGTGCTGACGCGTTACTATGGTTGCGGTCTAATTGCACCGCTGGATCTGGAAGGGATGAGCATCCTTGATCTGGGCTGTGGTGCCGGGCGCGACGTTTATGCGCTGTCGGCGATGGTCGGCGAAAATGGCCGCGTGGTCGGCGTGGACATGACGCCCGAACAGTTGGATGTGGCCCGCGCTCATCAAGAATACCACGCGCAGGCGTTCGGCCATGGTGCGTCAAATGTGGAATTCCACCACGGCTATATCGAAAAGCTGGACGAGCTGGACCTTGAGCCCGGTTCCTTCGACATCATCGTTTCGAACTGCGTGATCAATCTGGCCACCGATAAAGAGGCCGTTCTGCGCGGCGCGCACCGTCTGCTGAAAGATGGCGGCGAGATGTATTTCTCGGACGTCTATGCTGACCGCCGCATCCCCGCCGCAATGGCCGAGGATGAGGTTTTGTATGGGGAGTGCCTGTCGGGCGCGCTTTACTGGAATGATTTCCTGTCGATCTCGCGCAAGGCCGGGTTTACCGATCCACGCCGAGTGACGCATCGCCCGCTGACCATCGAAAATCCGGCGCTGGAAGAGCGCGTTGCGCCCTTGAGCTTCCTGTCGGCCACGTATCGTCTGTTCAAACTTCCCGAGCTGGAACCAGCTTGCGAGGATTACGGCCAAGCGGTGATCTACAAAGGCACGATCCCCCACGCGCCGCATTTGTTCGAGCTGGACGACCATCACGCGATCGAGGCGGGCAAGGTCTTTCCGGTGTGTGGCAACACCTGGATGATTCTGAAAGACACGCGATTTGCGCGCCATTTCGAGTTTATTGGCGATTTCTCAACCCATTACGGCATTTTCGAAGGCTGCGGTGGCGAAAGTCCGTTCGAAGCTACGGGTACAAACACTGGTGAGGCCGCCTCAGGCGGTTGCTGCTGATCGCTTGCGCCTGACGGGCGGGGTTGCTATCCCCGCCTAAGCCCGATGGAAATGATCGGGAAAGGCTACGGGGTCCTTCGGTGACAGTGAATTCAACTCCTCCACGTCTGGAAATCCGCAATCTGATCGCCCGGTACGAAGGGCGTGTGGTGGTGGATGACGTGTCGCTAAGTGTTCAGGCGGGGCAGGTGACGTGTCTGCTAGGGCCGTCTGGCTGCGGCAAGTCGACCACGCTGCGTATGATCGCCGGGGTCGAGATGCAGGAGTCCGGCCAGATTTATGTGGATGGCAAGCTGATCTGCGACACGGTGTTTCGTGTCCCGCCCGAGCGGCGCGAGATTGGGCTAATGTTTCAGGACTTTGCCCTGTTTCCCCATCTAAGCGTGGCCGACAACGTGGCTTTTGGTCTGAAGGGCCACAAGGACGAAAAACGCGCGCGGGTCGTGGAGCTGCTGACGAAGGTTGATCTGATGCGCTTCGTCGACAGCTATCCGCATCATCTGTCGGGCGGCGAACAACAGCGGGTCGCACTGGCGCGGGCTTTGGCGCCGCGTCCCCGGATCATGTTGATGGACGAACCGTTCTCGGGGTTGGATAACCGTTTGCGAGACGGTATCCGGGATGAGACGCTGGCGATCCTCAAAGAGGAAGACGCGGCTGTAGTTTTGGTGACGCATGAGCCGGAAGAGGCGATGCGCATGGCCGATGAGATTGCCCTGATGCGTCGTGGTAAGATCGTGCAGCAGGGCGCGCCCTATAATGTCTATACCCGGCCTGCGGACAAAGCGGCGGTGGCATTCTTCAGTGATGTCAATGTGTTGAATGCGCAAGTTAATGGGGCACTGGCGGAAACGCCATTCGGGCAGTTTCTTGCGCCGGGCGTACCTGACGGCACGGATGTTGAGATCGTCTTCCGACCGCAGCATGTCAAACTGGATTTCGACCGTAACGGCAAAGGGCCGCTGCCCACGCCGACCGATGGCGTGGCCGCGCGCGGCGTTGTCCAGCGGGCGCGCTTTCTGGGTAATGAAAGCCTGGTCGAATTTCGCATGGACTATGACGGTTCAATCCTGAAAGCCACTGTGCCGAACGTCTTTGTTCCGCAGCCGGGGCGTGTCATGTGGCTGACCATTCGCCGCGACCGGTGCTTTGTTTTCCCCGAATAATTCCTGACGTGGCAATTTAGACCCAGCTGATGCGTGAAAGCCGCAGTTTGCGTGTGCGCGTCGCTTGCCGAGGCGCGGGGCCGGGTCTATCAAGGGAAAAACGCAGGGATGGATGGGGCATATGCGTATTCTTCTGACCAACGATGACGGCATCAATGCACCGGGTCTCATCGCCCTTGAGGCGATTGCCGCCGAGCTTGCCGGGCCGGACGGAGAGATTTGGGTCGTTGCGCCCGCGTTCGAGCAATCCGGCGTCGGACATTGCATCAGTTACACGCACCCGATGATGGTCGCTAAACTGGGTGAACGCCGATACGCCGCCGAGGGCTCGCCCGCTGATTGCGTGCTGGCTGGTTTGCATGACGTGATGAAGGATGCGCCGCCAGATCTAGTGTTGTCAGGGGTAAACCGGGGCAACAACTCGGCTGAAAACACGCTGTATTCCGGGACGATCGGTGGCGCGATGGAGGCCGCTTTGCAGGGTGTCCCTGCGATTGCCTTGTCGCAATACTTTGGCCCGCGCAATTTGGGGCTGGATGACCCATTCGAGGCCGCAACGCGGTTTGGGGCCGATCTGGTGCGCAAAATCTTGGATGCGACGCCAACCGAGCAGGGCGATTATCGTCTGTTCTACAACGTAAATTTCCCGCCTGTTCCCGCGGACGAGGTTCTGGGCACTCGCGTTGCGGCCCAGGGGTATCGCCGTGACACACATTTCTCGGTCGAGCCGCACAGCTCGCCCTCGGGGCGTCGGTTCCTGTGGATCAAGGGCGGGTATCAGCACAATCCGACCGCGCCGGGGACGGATGCGGCAGTCAATCTGGCGGGTTATATTTCGGTCACACCGATGCGGGCGGATTTGACAGCGCATGACACGCTTGAGGCACTGAAGAAAATCGAATGACCGGGTTGAGCGCAGAAACAAAGATGCAGTTCCTTTTTGCCCTGCGCTCTCGCGGGGTGACGGATGCGCGCGTATTGGCAGCGATGGAGCAGATTGATCGCGGCAAGTTCGTCAAGGGTTTGTTCGCGGACCGAGCTTATGAGGACACGCCGCTGCCGATTGCTTGCGGCCAGACGATCAGTCAGCCTTCGGTCGTGGGTCTTATGACACAGGCGCTGGACGTGCGACCTCGGGATACGGTGCTCGAAATTGGGACCGGGTCGGGGTATCAGGCGGCTGTCCTGTCTAAACTGGCACGCCGGGTCTACACGGTCGAGCGACACAAGCGGCTGGTGCGCGAAACCGGCGACCTGTTCCGCGAGTTGGGCCTGACCAATGTGACCGCGATGCTGACCGATGGATCATTCGGTTTGCCTGAACAGGCTCCGTTTGATCGTATCATTGTGACTGCGGCGGCCGAGGACCCGCCAGGGCCGCTCTTGGCGCAGCTCAAAATCGGCGGTATCATGGTTTTGCCGGTGGGGCAGTCGGATACGGTTCAAACATTGATCCGGGTTCGGCGAACGGAAACCGGCTTGGACTATGATGAATTGTTGCCCGTTCGGTTTGTTCCCCTGCTTGAGGGATTGGGCAAAGACGAGGCGTAGAGGCTTTTTGAAAACCCACCGGAACCCCGGTCAACAGGGGCAGGTGATGAGGACAGAAAAAAGATGAGAGCAGTTTCCAAATCAGCGATGATGCGCTGCGCGACCGGAATGATTGCGCTGGCCGTATTAGCCGGGTGCGAAGGCCCGCTTGACTATGATCTTCGCGGTCAGATCGGAGGGTTTTCCACCACGGATGCGGCCCAGACGGCCACCACGAACCGCCCGCCGCCGGATGCGCGCGGCGTGATTACCTATCCGACTTATCAAGTTGCCGTTGCGCGCCGGGGTGACAAGGTCAGTGACATCGCAGCGCGGGTGGGTTTGCCCGAAGCAGAGCTGGCCACGTTCAACGGCCTCAAACCCACTGATACGTTGCGGGACGGTGAAGTAATCGCTCTGCCGCGAACGGTCAGTTCGGCAAGCTCGGTCGATATTGCGACAATCGCAGGGACCGCTATCGATGAGGCACCAGCGGATGGCTCGGTCCGCACGTCGACCTTGGCGCCTGCGCAGCCTACCGCGACACCAGCACCTCCTGCTGCGCCGTCAGGACCCGAACCCATCAGGCACAAGGTGAAACGCGGCGAGACTGCGTTCACGATCTCGCGCCTTTATGACGTGCCAGTGGACGCGCTGGCGGATTGGAATGGTCTGGATTCGGACTTTACGGTTCGGGAAGGTCAGTTCCTGTTGATCCCGATCAAGACGCAGTCCGCGCCGCAACAGGCCGCTGTGCCAGCAACCAATGTCACGCAGCCGGGGCAAGGATCACCCACTCCAACGCCGCCAAGTGCGACTCAGCCTTTGCCAGACGAACAGGTCGCTGCACCGGTTCCTGCGCCGGATGTAACGGCTGAGGCACCGACCAATCAGCGCAACTCGGCGCTGGGTTTGCCGGTGACCGGGACAATCATTCGTACCTATAAGAAAGGTCAGAACGAAGGCATCGATATCGCTGCTGCACCGGGCGCCGCCGTTAAGGCCGCCGAGGCCGGAACCGTGGCTGCAATCACCGCGGATGCCGATCAGGTGCCGATCATCGTGGTCAAGCACAACAATGACCTTCTCACCGTGTATGCAAATGTCGAAGGCATAACAGTCAAAAAGGGCGATCGGGTGCGGCGAGGCGAGAGAATTGCAGCCCTAAGGGATGGTGACAATGCCTATGTCCATTTCGAGGTTCGCAAAGGGTTCGAAGCGGTCGATCCAGAGCCGTTTTTGAAATAGAAAATGGCCCGGTCCGGGCCATGCTTCTGGCAGGGATATTCTCTGCCAGATGAAGGACGGATCAGGTTTGCGGATCGAAGTCGCTGAGGCGTTTTCCGGGCTCATCTGTGAACAGTTCGGGCAGGGGGCGGATGGCTTCGATCAGGTCAATGCGGAAGACGCGGAAGCTGTCTCGCAGCTCACACCATGCGGTGAGTGTCCAGACGCGGCCCCAGTATTCCATATGAAGCGGGCGGATCGTGCGCTCGGTCAGCACGCCGTCGATGCGGCGGTAGTTGAGGTGCAGTTTCTGGCGTGATTTGATGGCGGCGCGGATCGGGGCCATATGCGCCAACCCACGCGCAGCATCGGCAAAGGGGTAGACGGCGAATTTCCAGGTATCTGCTTCGGCGACGACTTGCGTCGGCAGCACGGCGTCGATCTTGTCGGCCAGCGTCTCGGCGGCGGCTTTTAGCTCGGGGTCGGCGGCTTGGGCCACGATGGCCATGCCGAGGTTCAGCGCCTCAAGCTCGGCTGGGGTCAGGTTTACCGGCGGCAGGGTGATCTGTTCGCGCACCATGTAGCCGACGCCGCGCTCGCCCTCGACCGGGACGCCTGAGGCGACCAGCGTGTCCATGTCGCGATAGATCGTGCGGACCGACACCTCGAGCCGGTCCGCGATGTCCTGCGCGCGGTGCAGTTTGCCATCGCGCAGGATCTGGATGATATCGAACAGACGATCCGTGCGGCGCATGTCACGCTGTCCGAACCGTGTTTAAGCAATCATGTTCCATAGCACTTTCTCGTGACGCATCTGGATGCTGTCGGGTTTGATCGCCGTCATCAAGGCAGCGGCGAAGTCTTGTTGTGGGAACTGCGCGGCGGCATTCTGTGCGGCTTTCATGTCGGTCCAGACGACGTAGTCGGTCCAGCGGCCATCCTCGCCTTGGCTCAGCTGTCGATGCGCAAAGCCGGGGGCCGCGCGCACAAAGGCTTCGGTGGATTGGCTGAGCTTCACGAACGCCTCGGGCGTGGTGCTGTCTGCGAGCGAAAAGGTGACGATTTCGGCAACATGGGTCATTTCAATCTCCGTTGACCAGGTTTCGATGATCTCTTCCTAGTCACATGCAACTGACATAAACCTGTCAGTTGGGAAAATCCAGCGCCCAAAAAACGCGTGAACAGGGCGAATTCGAACGTGGATTTGATCTGGCGCACTGTTGTCCACGGCTCGTCAGGCGTAGACACGGTTCCAGATCACATTCCCGGTGCGTGGCGCTGACGAGAAGGAGATAAGACATGCTTAACAATATCGGCCTACCGGGCTTGATACTGATTGCATTCTTTCTTCTTTTGCCTGTTCTGGTTGGCTGGGCTGCCAATAAAAAAGGTAGAAGCTTTCTGCTGTGGACCGTGATTAGCATCTTTACCAGCGCGATTATTGGGTTTCTTCTGTTTCGAATCGCAGAGGAAACGCGGCGCTTGAGTTCAACAGAACAAGTTTCCGACTAAAGGAGAAAAATCATGCCACTTAACAATATCGGCCTTCCCGGCCTGCTGCTGATCGCCGTTGTGGTTCTGGTGCTGTTTGGCCGTGGTAAAATCAGCTCGCTGATGGGCGAAGTGGGCAAAGGCATCACCTCGTTCAAGAAGGGCGTTCGCGAGGGCGCGGATGAGCTGGAACAGGACGCCTCCGAGATGGCCAAGGACGTTACACCCGAGACCGACAAAGACAAGGTCTAAGCTCAGATGTTTGATCTGGGCTGGACCGAGCTTCTGGTCATCGGCGTTGTTGCCCTGATCGTCGTGGGGCCAAAGGACCTGCCGGTGCTGTTCCGCAATGTCGGACGGTTTGTCGGCAAGGCCCGCGGCATGGCGCGCGAGTTCTCCAGCGCGATGAACGAGGCCGCCGATCAGGCGGGCGTCAATGACATCAAGAAGGGTCTGAACGCGGCCACCAACCCTGTTGGCAGCGCCATGGACGGCGTGAAAGAGGCCGCGCAGGATTTGGCCAAGAGCATGGACCCGACCAAGTTCGACCCCGACAGCGAGACCGGCAAACTGGCAGCCGAGCGCGCCGAACAGGCCAAGAAGATTCAAGCCTCGACCGCGCGCGCTGCCGCCGAGCGCAAGGCGAAAGAGGCCGCTGACGCCCTGGCCAAAGCCGAAGAAGCCGAGGCCGCGTTGAAAAACGAAAGCAAATCATGACCAAGACCGACGAGATCGAGGACAGCTCGGCCCCATTGATCGAGCATCTGGCAGAACTGCGTACGCGGCTTATCCACTGCGTCGTGGCGTTTCTGATCGGGATGATCATCTGCTTTACAGTGGCCACCCCGCTGTTCAACTTTCTGACGCAACCGTTGTGTGACGTTCTGGCCGAACGCGGGCAGGATTGCGGGCTGATCTTCATCTCGCCGCAGGAAGGGTTCTTTGTAGCCATCAAGGTCTCGCTGCTGGGTGGGTTCATTCTGGCCTTTCCCTATATCGGGATGCAGATGTGGCGGTTTGTGGCTCCAGGATTGTATAAGTCTGAAAAGAACGCGTTCCTGCCGTTCATGCTGGCCTCTCCCTTTATGTTCCTGTTGGGGGCCAGCTTTGCCTTCTACGTGGTCACACCGCTGGCGTATGACTTCTTCCTTGGCTTCCAACAATTCGGCACTGAAGGGGAGGCCGTGACGGATCGCGTAACCGCCGCACCGCTGAGCGTGGTCTTTCAGGGCTCAGCACAGGAATATCTGAACCTGACGATCAAGTTCATCGTAGCCTTTGGTCTGTGCTTCCAACTGCCGGTTCTGCTGACGCTGATGGGCAAGGCGGGGCTTGTGACGGCCGAAGGTTTGGGCTCGGTTCGCAAATACGCCGTGGTCGCCATTCTGGTGCTTGCCGCGCTGGTAACACCGCCCGATGTGATTACTCAGGTGATCCTGTTCGTGGTGGTCTACGGACTGTACGAAATCTCAATCTTCCTCGTGGCCCGTGTCGAAAAAAAGCGCGAAGAACAGCTGCGCGCTGACGGCTACTATGACGACGAAGAAGAGGCGGATGCCGAAATCGTCGACGAAGAAAGCAAGTAAACCGGCTTAACCCGGATCAGGCGCGCCCATTCGTGGCGCGCCTTTTTTATGCGCGGGTCTTGCCGCTTGCATCTGATCATGGTTTGAACCCCAAAACAGCCGGAGGCCCTGATGGATGACCAAACCCTGAACCGCATTGCTGATGCCTTGGAGCGCATGGCTCCAGCCCCCTTGGCAGCCCCTGATTTCGGCGCGGCCCCGGCTTTTGTCTGGCATGTGGACCCTGACCGGCTGGAACCAGTGACCAATGTGAACCGAGTCGATTTGGACCTGCTGGTGGGCATCAACCGCTCGCGCGACACGCTTCTGGACAATACACGTCGCTTTGCGGCTGGGTACAAGGCAAACAATGCGTTGCTCTGGGGGGCGCGGGGTATGGGCAAGTCCAGCCTTGTCAAAGCGGTCCACGGGAGCCTGCAAAATGAATACCCCGATCTGAAACTGGTCGAACTTCAGCGCGAGGACATGGGCTCGGTCGCGCGTCTGCTAAACCATCTGCGCGCCGCGCCGCATCGGTTCATCCTGTTCTGCGATGATCTTTCGTTCAGCCATGATGACCAACACTACAAATCGCTCAAGGCGGTGCTGGACGGCGGTATCGAAGGCCGCCCGGAAAATGTGGTGTTCTACGCCACCTCGAACCGCCGACACCTGATGCCGCGGGACATGATCGAAAACGAACGCTCCAGCGCCATCAACCCGTCCGAGGCGGTCGAGGAAAAAGTCTCACTCTCCGACCGCTTCGGCCTTTGGCTGGGCTTCCACCCCTGCGATCAGGACGAATACCTCGCCATGATCAACCGCTACTGCGCCGCCTATGGCGTCAACGTCGCCCCCGACACCCTGCGCGCCGAAGCCATCGAATGGCAGGCCACACGCGGCGCACGTTCTGGCCGCGTAGCGTGGCAATTCTTCGTCGATCTGGCCGGGCGCACCGGCGCGCATATAGGCTGATCCGCCTGCTTCATCTGGCCAAAAATACCTCCGCCGGAGGCATGGCCGGCAAGGGCCATTCCCTTATAGAGACGCCAAAATCCGGGCCGCCTCATCCGCAGGGCTCGTCAAAGCATCACGGTCCTCGCCGGGATGAAATCGCGCGCGCACGGCCGTTGGCATGGGCGCAGGTTCCACAATCGACACACGTGGCCCTGTGCGCTCGGTCTCAGCCGCCCAACTGCGGGCCAAAGCCATCTGAGCGCCCTTTGTCGCGCCATAGATGCCATAGAACTTGTCGCCCGCTTTGGGGTCGTCAAAGAACACGGCATGACCGCTCTCGCCCAGCAACGGAGCGATATAGGGAATCAAAACCGAAGTCGCCGTGGCATTCACATTGACGGCCTTTGCCCATTCTTTCGGGTCGATAAAATGCGCAGGCGTCAGAGCCGAGCTGTGAACAGCCGTGTGCAGCCACAGATCCACCTTGCCCCAACGATCATGAATACCCCGGCACAGCGTCGCCATGGCGTTCGGGTCTGCGATGTCCATGGGGGCCAGCGTGGCCGCGCCGCCTTTGGCCTGAATACGGTCATCCAGCTCTTCCAGCCCACCGGTGGTACGGGCGACAGCGACAATGTGGTACTCGGGGGCCAGCGCCTCGGCCAGAGCAGCGCCCAAGCCCCGTGACGCCCCAGTGATTAGGGCAATTTTGGTCTGATCGGTCATGACAGCGGTTTGAACCCCCGCAGGCAGGGCGTCAAGACGGTTTAGCTGCCGGGAATGACGATGCGCCGGGTCTGGCCGCTTTGTCGCAGCATCACGCCATCCGGATCAATTGCCACCACAGTGCCCGAGGATACGCGGCTGCCGGGCTTGACCTCTTTCACACGTCCCGACGACATTCGCATGAGCGCGCGCAAATCCGATTTCGGGCCAAAGACCCCAAGGAGGGATACAGAGTTCTTTTTAAGCGCGCTTTTTTGCGTGGCCGCGCTTTTGACGGTGGCGTTCGACATAAATTCCGGCCGGGCCGCAGCGGCCCGATCCCTTGTTGTGAGTGCTTGGTAGGCGGGGCCTTAACAAAGCCAACCAGTAAGAAAAACCCCCCTGGGGGATCACGAAAACGACAGCGAATGTGCCCGTGGAGAAGCCCTTGAGCTTACGTTTTCTTCGCCGCAGAGTTGTGGGCGAAAACCCACCGATCCAGTTTGCACGGGCAAAAAGAAAGCCCGCATCACTTCAGTGACGCGGGCTTTCGTCATTACCGATTCGGCAGATAAACTAACCCGAGGCCAGTTTTGCGGCGTTCCACGATCCGCCGGGTACCTGCATATCTTCGCGTTTTTTGCTGACGCGGCTGCTGTTTTCCAGCGTGTCCAGGTAATCCCCACTGACGCTGCCAGTGATGTAATTGCCGTCGAAACACGAACAGTCAAAAGCCTCGATCTCGGGGTTTCCTTCCTTGGCCGACCAGATCAGATCGTCGAGGTTTTGATAAAACAGTGCATCCGCTCCCAGTTCCTGCCGGATTTCTTCAATATCCTTGCCGTTAGCGACCAGCTCATGCTTGGTGGGCATGTCGATGCCATAGACATTGGGATATTTCACAGGCGGCGAGGCGCTGGCGATATAGACTTTCTTCGCTCCGGCCTCGCGGCACATCTGCACGATTTTCTTGATCGTGTTGCCGCGCACAATGGAATCGTCGATCAGCAGCACGTTGTGACCTTTGAACTCCAACGGAACCGCGTTCAGCTTGCGGCGCACAGATTTCTGACGCTCTTCCTGACCGGGCATAATGAAAGTCCGGCCCACATAGCGGTTCTTAACCAAACCCTCGCGGTATGGGATGCCAGTTGCCTTGGCGACCTCCAGCGCGACGGGACGGGCGCTGTCGGGCACAGGAATAATGCGGTCGATATCCAGACCGGCTGCCTCGATCTGCCGGGCCAGCGTTTGACCCATGCGCATCTGGGTTTTGTAAACCGAAACCCCATCCAGCAGCGAATCCGGCCGCGCCAGATAAACATACTCGAAAATGCAGGGCGTCAGTTGCCCCTCAACCGCCTGGAATGTGTGCATGTTGCCGTCCAGATCGATCAAGATGGCCTCGCCGGGTTTCACATCGCGTAGTTTGTCAAAGCCGTTGATGCCAAAGGCCACATCCTCAGAGGCAAAGGCATAGTCGTCACCCTTTCCATCCACATCACGCTTGGCGACCGAAAGCGGGCGGATGCCATAGGGATCACGGAAGGCCAGCATTCCGACGCCTGCGACAAGACAGATCACCGAATAGGCGCCCTGTACCCGCTCCATCGTCATCTTGACGCCGGCAAACAGGTTGCGGATCGGTTCTGCATTGCCGTTGACCTTGATCGCATCGGCGACCTTGTCGGCCAGCACGTTCAGAAGGATCTCGGAATCCGAAGTGGTGCGCAGGTGGCGGCTGTATTTAGCGGTCACCTTTTCCCGCTGTTCGGCGGTGTTGGTGATGTTGCCGTTATGGACCAGATAGATGCCGTAAGGCGCATTGACGAAAAAAGGCTGTGCCTCGGCCGCGCTGAGCGAGCCTGCGGTCGGATAGCGTACATGGCCCATGCCAACCTTGCCCAGCAAGGTTTCTGCGTCCTTGGCGTTGAACACGTCTTTGACCAGACCGTTGGCCTTTTTCTCTCGGAAGAACTCTCCGGTATATGTGACGATCCCCGAGGCGTCTTGCCCCCGGTGCTGCAGCATCAGCAGCCCGTCATAGATTTCCGCAAAGACATCATGTGTCCTGCTTGCGATCCCCAAAATCCCACACATGTACGGGCTCCAATTTTCTATGACGATTTGAGAGGTTTCGGTGACTGGTGGTGCTGGATGGCAGTATCTGAGGACTCGATCGCCTGACAGGCGTTGAATGCGCGCGCTTTGTCCTTTGCAGGGGCGGGCACGTGAGAAAACAGATACAGCAAGATCGGCAGCTCCGATTCCATGTCAGTTCGGCTCTCACATAATGCCTTACGGTGCCTGTGTCATCAAAGGATCACAATTGCGATTTGACGCAGGTGGTTTTTGCGGGAATTGCGCTTCAAACAGTGACAGGTCAGGCCGCATGTGCTGTCATTTCTGTGATTACCAATTTTCTGTTTTGATACCATTCGGACGGACCTACCCATGTGGCAACACAAACAAGGACAAAAAAAAGAAACACAGCCAAAACGCAGATGTCACCGATGCCGTGGCATGGGTCGGTCTCCCTGTCCGATTTGCAACGGCGCGGGCGAAGTTGTCAAAAGCCGAGACATTCACGGAAAACCAATCTTTACACGGTGTACCGGGTGTTTTGGGCTCAAAAACATCAAATGCACGGTCTGTGCGGGTGAAGGGTTCACCTGAGCAATACAGTCTTGCCGAAAAAAAAGCCCGGTCCAAGCCGGGCTTTTCGCTTATTCTGTGGTTGCCGGGGCGGCTTCGGGTGTGACCTCGCCGCCTTCTGTGCAGCTTGCCACCAGCTCCTCGTATTGGCGTGTCACCCAACCGAGCGCTTCTTCGGGGTTCTGTTCTTCGATCTGACCGCTGAACTGTTCAAACACCTTAGCCGAGCGGCTTTCATCGACGATCGTATATGACTGACCTGTCATAACGGTATCGTAGACAAAGAATGCGATTGCGACCAGCAGGATGCCGCGTGCGATCCCGAAGAAGAAGCCAAGTGCTTGGTCCAAACCACCCAAGGCTGAGCGTTGCACAAGCGACGAAAATAGAGGGGTGAAGATGCTGACCACGATCAGCGCCACCGCAAAGACCGCCGCAAAACCGGTGATAACAGACAATTCACAACTGTCTTGCAGGAAATCTCCGACGACCGGAATCTCTTTGACCAATGGCACCGCTTGAGGTGCAAAAATAAAGGCCAGTACCGCGGCCGCGACCCATCCCGCAATTGCCAGAATCTCACGCAACAAACCGCGGGAATAGGCCAGAAGGCCCGACACCACGATGATCAGGGCAACCACCCCGTCAATAATTGTAAAACCTTCCATGGCCCTCGCCTGTAATTTTTTCAGCCTCTTAAGGCGTTACCTTAACCTGCTCCGAAGGTTTCGCCAACAAACCCTACCAAATCAGAGGGGCGGGTGAGTGTCAGACCTGCCACAGTGCCAGTTTTGCCACCTGCCGGAGCTATGGCTGATGTGAAACCAAGTTTCTGGGCTTCTTTCAACCTATTTTCGGTTTGTGCAGCTGGTCTTAGGGCACCTGACAGAGAGATTTCCCCGAATACAACGGTGTCTGAAGGCAGAGCTGCATCTTCGCGCGCGCTCAGCAAAGCTGCGGCAACGGCAAGGTCGGCCGCCGGCTCGCTGATTTTTAGTCCGCCTGCAACGTTTAGATATACGTCCAACCCAGTGAAGGGGACGCCACAGCGGGCTTCTAGCACCGCCAGTATCATAGCAAGTCTACCGCTGTCCCACCCGACGACCGTGCGACGCGGTTGCGAATGTGGTGATGGCGCGACAAGTGCTTGTAATTCAACCAAAACCGGGCGCGTTCCTTCGATTCCGGCAAATACCGCCGAGCCAGGGCTGGGTGTTCCGCGCTCGGACAAAAACAAGGCAGAGGGGTTCGTGACCTGGGCCAGTCCTTTACCCGTCATTTCGAAAACGCCGATCTCGTCCGCAGGACCAAAACGGTTCTTCACCGCACGCAGGATACGGAACTGATGGCCACGTTCCCCTTCAAAATAGAGCACAGTGTCAACCATGTGTTCGACGACACGGGGGCCTGCGATCTGACCCTCTTTGGTTACATGGCCGACCATGATGATCGAAATGCCATGTCGTTTCGCAAACGTGGTCAATTCATGCGCTGCTGCCCTTACTTGTGACACCGATCCGGGGGCGCTGTCGACATTGTCGGCCCACATGGTCTGAATCGAGTCGATAATGGCAAGGCCGGGTTTTTCCGCTTCAAGCGTGGTAAGGATGTTGCGCAGGTTTGTTTCTGCCGCGAGTTGCACCGGCGCGTCCTCCAGTCCCAGACGGCGGGCGCGCATCCGCACCTGGGCGCTGGCTTCCTCGCCCGAGACATAGATGGTCTTAACGCCAGCACGAGCAAACCGTGCGGCGGCTTGCAACAGAAGGGTGGATTTGCCGATGCCTGGATCTCCGCCCACCAGCAGGGCCGAGGCGGGGACAAGGCCACCGCCCAGCACGCGATCCAGTTCCTCGACCCCACACAATGTGCGAGGCGGAGGGGTTTCCTCGGTCGACAGGTCCGTGAGTGCGATGGTCTGGCCTCGCTTGCCTCCGAGGGATTTCTTGGCCGGGCCAGCCGAAAGGGGGGCTTCTTGTATGATCGTGTTCCACTCGCCGCAGCCGTCACAGCGGCCAGACCAGCGGGAATGCGTGGCGCCACAGGCCGAGCATGAAAAAGTCGTCTTTGCCATGCGGCCCTTGGTGCCTTAGGTAGGGCGGTTCTTCAAGCCCTTGCGGGCTTTCATCGCCGCCGGTGGCGCACCACGTCCTCAAGCCCTGCGGGCCATCGTCCGCGGCGGGCGCCTGTGGCGCCTATTCAGCGGCGCGAGGGGGCGACATCGCGATGACACTGGATTCGGTGGACTTGTGCTCGTCCGACTGCGATTGGAGTTGCGTGGACAACTCGGGCAACAGGTCGAACAATTCGTCACGCAGGCGGGCGAGTTGCGATTTGGCGATGGATTCCTCGATCTCGACATCGCGGGTCCATTGCCGCAATTCTTGCTGGATGGTTTGCGCGTCACCGATGCGCTGTTGGAATTGCTCGATCTCTTCTTGACGCTGCTGGAGGAACGTACGTGCCCGCGCCACGCGTTCGTCGCTGTAGGTGACGGCGAGTTCGTGGCTGATCTGGCTCATCTGCGCGGCCAGTTCGAGGATTTCCGGTTCCAGCGATTGGAGGTCGGGATGTTGGCGCAGAAAGGCAATACGCTCTTTGACCGCGTCGAATTCAGACGACATCATGAATGTGTCACCTCGGTCCGCAGCATGGGCCATTTGGTAGGCGTAGGTGATGTCATGCATGTTCATCGCGAACTTGCGATGCGCATTCTCAAGCGCCATCATTCGACCGTTTGCGGGCAGATAGAAGGCCAGCATGAGAATCAGTGCGGTCAATCCGATCTGGATAAACATGCCCGCATCTATAGCCGGTGCGGTGCCGAATCCGGCTTGCATGGACAGCCAGGGTAGGACCCCAAATGCCGATAAGGCGGTGGTCGTCACGGCCGCAAGCGCAGCCGCGCAGATTACGATAAAGGTCAGTCTTAAAAAGGCATTCTGAAATTGCAATGTTATGTTTTGGAGGGCGGCCATGGTTGTCGATCTCCTTCTAGAACCGGAACACACCGGAGCCGAAGCGGAGTAGACTTAACGTACAGACAGAGATCCGCCACGGACCCGAAAACTACTATTTGTTGCTGCTCGAAATATTAAGATGATACTTGGGTAAATGTTTTCAATCAATTAGCTTTAAGCTTTTCGTGAGGCGGATGTCATCTCTGTAATATGTCCCAATGCCAGCGAGGCCAGAATGCAGCCTGTAAACAGGTAAAGACCCCATGCGGTTTCGATGGTCGCGTAAGAGATGCCCTTGGCCAGCGTGATGTAGAGGGCGATCAGGAAAATATCGGCCATGGCCAGCTTGCCGAGGATGTTGAGCGCGGGCTGGACGCGCGGGTCCAGCAGGTTCCATTGGATCAGTGCGGTGCCGATGGTTTTGACGTAAGGCGCGAAGAGCGCGAAGACTGTGACGACCAGTGCGAGGAAGATATCGGATTTCCAAAGCGATTGCAGGCCGGTGATGACGCTGATTTCCGACAGGCCGAAAATGGGTAGGAGACCGGCGCGCATCAACGGGGCGAACCACGCGATTGGGTAGAGGATTAGGAGCGAAAGGGTGGCGAGGCGGAGCATATGTTTAGATTGGTCAAAGATGTCAGAATTCCAAGCGGAATTTCGACTTAGTGTTCGACAAACGCAAACAAGATGGATGAGCTATGAATTGTCCAAATATCTCTGAAGAATACCTAAAAAACATCCGCATAATCGGAATACAAAAAATAACGGTCACAGCGGCATGAACCGAGAAGAGACGTTTAGTGATTGCGAATATCGCGGCACCAATTGTTGCAACGGCGCAAAGAATGATCGGCGCAACCACCAAGGTTTCCAGCCATTCCCCTTTTAACATCGCCCTCTGAACGCTTTCAGGGAAGCTAGAAATGTTAAAGAGAGCAATTATTGAAAGTGTTATCCAAGCGCAGCAAAGCATGGGGGTCCAAATCAAGACTAGACCGACTTTCTTGTAGTCGGTGGTCGCTTTGATTTTCTGACCAAGCGAGATAGAGATACAGGCGGCAGTAATTGGTAAAGGTAACACTACAGTAACTAAGAAAAGCATCTTTGAAACTTACCTAGACGTTACAATGCCCTTTGTAGTGAAGTTTTCACCGCACCGCTTCAATCGGCCCTTCAGCACTGCCGCTGATGAACTGCTCGACATAGGGATCACCCGACGCATCCATCTGCTCAACAGGGCCGGTCCACTGTATGACGCCTCCGTGCAGCATCGCCACATTATCGGCAATGGCGCGGACGGAACTCATATCGTGGGTGATGGTCATGGCCGTTGCGCCCATCTCGGTCACGATCTCGCGGATCAGGTCGTTGATGACGCCGGACATGATCGGGTCCAGCCCGGTGGTGGGCTCGTCAAAGAAAATGATCTCGGGCTCGGCAGCGATGGCACGGGCGAGGCCCACGCGTTTTTGCATCCCGCCCGACAGTTCCGAAGGGAACCGGTCGGCAACGTCCGATTTCAGGCCCACACGCCTCAGTTTATCAATCGCGATCTCGCGGGCATATTCTGCGGGGCGCTTGAGCGGGCCGCGCAGCAGACGGAACGAGACGTTCTGCCAGACGGGCAGAGAGTCAAACAAAGCCGCGCCCTGAAAAAGCATCCCGAACCGGGCCAGAAACGCATCGCGGTCGCCTGTTGCCGCGTTCTTGCCATCCACATAGATCATGCCGCTGTCGGGTTTGATCAACCCGAGAACGCATTTCAGCGCCACAGACTTTCCGGTTCCCGAACCGCCTATGATCACCATCGAAGTGCCCTTGGGGATATCGAGGTTCATGCCTTGCAGGACTCGGTTATCACCGAAGGCTTTGTGTACATTCTCCAGCCGTATCATACCGAAAAGAACACCCCTGTGAGAATGAAGTTGGCGGCCAGGATCATGATCGCCGCCGCTTCGACCGAGGATTTGGTCGCACGGCCCACGCCCTGCGCGCCCCGGCCCGAGTTCATGCCGTAATAGCAGCCCATCACGGCCGTGATGAGGCCAAACGTAGCACCCTTGACCAGCGATGAAATCACGTCGTGCAATTCCAGAAAATTGACCGTGTTCTGAAGGTAAGCGGCAGAGTTGAAACCTAGGTTCTGAGTGGCAACCACATAGCCGCCTGCGATGCCGATCACGTCGCCCACGGCAACAAGCACTGGCACGGTCAATATGGCTGCCAGAACACGCGGTGCGGTTAAGTATTTCATCGGGTGCGTGGACAGGGTGACTAGCGCGTCGATTTGTTCGGTCACTTTCATCGTTGCGATCTCGGCCGCGATAGAAGAGGTCACGCGTGCCGCGATCATCAGACCACCAAGAACTGGTCCCAGCTCGCGTACCATGCCGATGGCCACGATCTGAGGCACCACGGCCTCGGCGTTGAAACGGGCGCCGCCAGCATAGATTTGCAGCGCCAACGCGCCGCCGGTAAAAATGGCGGTCAGGCCGACCACGGGCAGAGAAAGCCAACCGATATTCATCAGCGCAACGACAAATTCGCGTGGATAAAACGGAGGGCGGAAGACGTGCGATATCGCATCCACTGTAAACAGTGCCACCTTTCCAAAGGTTGCAAACACAGTCAGGACGGCACGGCCTATACCGCCCAGCAGTCTCAAAGGGTTCATTCCACGTAACCTCGGGAATAACGCGCACCGAGCGACGTGAGAATCTCGTAGCCGATAGTGCCTGCGGCCTCGGCGAGGTCGTCTACGGTCTGGTGGCCGTTGAGAATGCGCATTCGTTCTGGGTCCTCAGGCAAATCAGTGACATCCACGGTGATGAGGTCCATGGAGATACGCCCGACGACGGGGCAGGGTTGACCACCTGCGAACGCATCAATGCCGCCTCCGATCGCGCGGTGCAGACCGTCAGCATAGCCCGCTGCAACGGTCGCGATACGTGACGGACGGCGCGCGGTCCAACTGTTGCCGTAGCCAACAGTCTCGCCCTCGGCCAACTCGCGGACCTGAATGACGGGCAGGTCCACAGTCACCACAGGTTTCGCGTCGGCAAAAGGCAGACCGCCGTACAGACCGACACCGGGTCGGCAGAAGTCGAAATGGAATTCCGGCCCCAAAAGTAACCCTCCGGTCGCAGCCAAGGACCGTTGGGCCGAGACTCCATCAGTCATATCACGGAAAGTCTTTAGTTGTTGCCGGTTCATCGGGTGATCCGGCTCGTCCGAGCAAGCTAGATGCGACATAACAACCACCGGGTTCAGATCCTCAACCCGCGTGCGCAGCTCGGCCCAATCGGATGGTTCAAAGCCAAGTCGGTTCATGCCGCTGTCGAGCTGGATGCCAAATGAATGCGAGGGCAGGCTTTGTTCGTGGCGCAGAAACTGCTCGGGCGAGTTCAGCAAAGGCGTCAGGTCGTTGCCGCGCAGCAGTTCGGTATCGCCTTCCATATGCCCTGAGAAGACGCCGATCATCGGACCTGGGCCAACAGCTTCGCGGACGGCTGCGCCTTCTTCGGCGACGGCAACAAAGAACTTGCGAACACCTTCTTCGGCGAGGGTGTCCGAGACAGGAGCCGCACCCAAACCATAGGCGTCTGCCTTGACCACGGCGCCGGTCTCGACATTCGTTTTCGTATCTAGTGCGCGCCAGTTGCTGGCGAGCGCATGCAGGTTGATCGTCAGACGTGCGGTACTCATGGAACTGTTCATGACATTGGATCGCTGCAGGTCAAGGGGGTACGCACCGTTTATTGCCGGTTTGACGGGAACGTGGGCGAGGAATGGCTTGTCAGTATGGCAAACAAGGAACCTATGCGCCGAAAAGATCAGGGCTTATTGTTTTCACTGCGTCATCAACACAAGATTGGTGCGAGAATCATTTACGCTCATCCTGAGCGTCGGCAGGAGTAGAATTTGTGCAGTTTTCATCAGGTGTTACTGGCATGGAAGCCGAAATCCCCGAGTTCTTCCGGGCCGTTTTCAGCGCATCCGAAGGCTCGGACGAAGGCGAAGAGTTGAAGGCGCTGACTGTTGCACTGATCAAGACCACTGAGGCCGATGATTTGCTGTGCGTGACAGTGCATACATCCGAGCGCCTGTGCGGGTGCATTTTCTTTTCTCGCCTGACTTATGACGAAGACCCGCGCAAGGTGGTGCTGATGTCCCCGGTTGCGGTTGCTACAGATCGTCAGAAGCAAGGGATCGGGCAGAAGTTGATCGCGTACGGGTTGGAACAGGTTCGCCAAGCAGGGGCCGAGGTCGCGGTGACTTATGGTGACCCGGCCTATTACGGTAAGTCGGGGTTTCAGTCGATGACACCAGAGTTCGCGCGACCGCCCCACGATCTGAGCCAGCCGTATGGGTGGCTTGGCCAATCGCTGAACACCAAGGAATTTAGGCCAATAGCCGGGCCATCGCGCTGTGTGTCAGCCTTCGATCAGCCCGGGTTGTGGTGACTGTCAGTAGCCTTCGATCTGGCCGTCCTGCTGCCAGGGTTTGACCAGGTTGCCAAAGCGGGTGAACTGGGCCTCAAACGACAGTTCAACCGTGCCGATGGGGCCGTGACGCTGCTTGCCGACAATGACTTCGGCCTTGCCATGCAGGCGGTCCATGGCCTGCTTCCACTCTTCCATCTTTTCCAGCTCATGATCGCCGGGCTTTTCACGCTCTTTGTAGTATTCCTCGCGGAACACGAACATCACAACGTCGGCGTCCTGTTCGATCGAGCCCGATTCCCGCAGGTCAGACAGTTGCGGGCGCTTGTCGTCGCGGCTTTCCACCTGACGCGAGAGCTGAGACAGGGCGATCACCGGGATGTTCAACTCCTTGGCGATGGCCTTCATGCCCATCGAAATCTCGGCAATTTCGTTGACGCGGTTGTCGGACATGCCCCGGCACAGCTGCAGATAGTCGATCACCAACAGATCCAGCCCATGCGTTCGTTTGAGCCGCCGCGCGCGGGCGGCAAGCTGCGAGATCGGCAGGGCAGGGGTGTCGTCGATGAACAGCGGGCAGGCTTCCAACTCCTTGGCGGCGTCCACGAACCGGCGGAACTCGGCCTCGGTCATATCGCCTTGGCGGATCTTGTGGCTTGAGATTTCAGAGGCTTCGGCCAGAACCCGGCCGGCCAGTTGTTCCGCGCTCATTTCCAGAGAAAAGAACCCGACCACGCCGCCATCCACAGCCCCTTCGGACCCGTCCGATTTGGTGCCGCGCTTATAGGCCTTGGCCACGTTGAACGCCACGTTGGTCGCCAATGAGGTTTTCCCCATCGACGGACGCCCGGCCAGAATGATCAGGTCCGACGGGTGCAGGCCCCCAAGCTGTTTGTCCAAATCGGCCAGACCGGTGGAAATCCCCGCCATGCCGCCACCGCGCTGATACGCTTCGTTGGTGACGTTGACGGCTTCTGTGACCGCCTTGAGGAAGGATTGAAATCCTTGTTCGGTCTGGCCCTGCTCGGATAACTGGTAAAGCTGTTGCTCGGCCTCGACGATCTGTTCCTTGGGCTCGCTGCTGATTTCGACCCGCGCCGCTTTGTCCGAGATGTCGCGGCCCAACCGGATCAACTCGCGCCGGATGGCGAGGTCATAGATCATTTGGGCATAGTCATGCACCGCAAACGCACTGATCGAGGCCCCGGCCAGTTTGACCAGATAAGCGGGGCCGCCCAGCTCCTTCAGGCCCTCATCCTCGGCCATGAAGGATTTCAGTGTCACGGGCGAGGCCAGCGCATTCTTGGCGATGCGATTGGCCGCGACCTCATAGATGCGAGCATGGACCGGATCATAGAAATGCTCGGCCCCAATGATCGAGGCCACCCGGTCATACAGATCGTTGTTCGTCAGGATGGCACCCAGAAGCTGTTGTTCAGCCTCAATGGAATGCGGCATGGTTTCGGCGTTCTGAATCTGCGCCGCTGCCTGCTCGATACTGCTTATCTCGTTCATTTTGTCCCCACTGCCCTGATGAGGTTCTACACGCGAATGGCTGTCCCAATCCATCTGGAAATCCCTGTGGTTAACTTAGGGTAAGACCTAGGGATAAGTTTCCAGACAGATAGGATATCTGAATGTGTATCGCTTATTATGTAGGAAAGGCGGGGAAAGTCACCAGATATCGTGCTTGGTGCACCGATTCTTCCGGGCTTATCCCCAAATTGCCCACAAGAGGTTTATGTGGATTTATTGGCTTCCTGCCATCCACGCGGGTCGTTCAGGAAGGCCTCGACCCCGTCAAGTGTTTCAGTGTCAAAGGCTTTCTGCGCCTTGGCCTCAGCCAGAACGTCCCACCACGTACACAGCGAATGCAGCTTCACGCCGTGGTCGCCCAGCGTCTTTTCGGTCTCGGGGAAGATCCCATAGTAGAAGATCACCGCCGTATGGCCGCAGGTCGCGCCCGTTTCACGGATCGCATCCACAAAAGACAGCTTGGACCCGCCATCGGTGGTCAGGTCCTCGACAAGCAGCACGCGCTCACCCTCGGACATTGCGCCCTCTATACGGGCGTTGCGGCCGTACCCTTTGGGCTTTTTGCGCACATAGGTCATCGGCAGGGCCATACGCTCGGCGACCATGGCGGCAAAGGGGATGCCTGCGGTTTCGCCACCGGCGATGTTGTCGAACGCCTCGAACCCGGCATCGCGCATCACGGTGACGGTCAGGAAATCCATCAGAGTCGAGCGGATACGCGGATATGAGATCAGCTTGCGGCAGTCGATATAGGTCGGGCTGGGCAGGCCCGAGGCCAGCGTGAACGGCTCGCGCGAATTGAAGTGGACGGCCTTGATCTCCAGCAGCATCCGCGCGGTCAGGCGGGCGATTTCGGTGCTGTCGGGGTACGAGCTGGGGATCATGGTGCAAACCTCTGGGCTGAAAACAGGTTGCGGGCTGATAACGCGCGGCACCCCCCAGAGTCGAGGGGGCGGGCAAAAGAAAAGCGGACCCGCAAGGGGCCCGCTTAGCACGTTCAGTATGGCGCGCGATCAGCTTGTCATGTCATAGGCGCGTTCACCATGCACCGACAGGTCGAGGCCATTGGTTTCTGTCTCGGCATCCACACGCAGTGGCGTGATCAGCGCGACCAGTTTGATCAGCACAAAGGTCACGACGGCGGTGAAGACACCAACGATGACAAGGCCACCCAACTGTGCAGTCCAGGCCCCTAGGCCAAAAACGGCGATCATGATGGTGCCAAAGATGCCCCCAACGCCATGCACGGCGAACACATCCAGCGTATCGTCGATTTTCAGAACGTTGCGGATGACATTGACCGCTTCTTGGCACAGCACACCAGCGACGGCACCGATGATCAGCGCCTGAACCGGATCCACATAGCCCGAGGCAGGTGTGATGGAGGCCAAGCCAGCGATCGTACCGGTCACCAGACCGACCATCGACGCCTTGCCATATTTGATCCGCTCGTACAGTGCCCAAGTCAGAGAGGCGGTCGCGGCCGAGATATGCGTCACGGTCATCGCCATCGCAGCTCCTCCGTCAGCGGCCAGTTGCGACCCGCCGTTAAAGCCGAACCAGCCAACCCACAGCATCGCGGCACCGATCATGACAAAACCCGGATTGTGTGGGGGCGTCGTGCGGTTGCGGCGCGGGCCCAGCACCACGGCGATGATCAGCGCGGCCAGACCGGCGGTTTCATGCACAACGATGCCGCCTGCAAAGTCGCGGACGCCGACTTCGCCCAAAATGCCACCGTCGGTCAGGATACCTCCACCCCAGATCCAATGCACCACCGGTGCATAGCACAGCAACATCCACAGGCCCGAGAAGGTCAGCACAAAGCCAAAGCCCACGCGTTCCACATATGCGCCTACGATCAGCGCGGGCGTGATGATGGCAAAGGTCATCTGAAACGCGAAGAAGAGAACCTCAGGCAGGTTGCCTGACAGGCTGTCTGCATCGACCCCATTCAGAAACGCCTTGCCCAGACCGCCCCACAGCCCAGATCCACCGTCGCCGAACGCGATGGAATAGCCTGCGACCAGCCACAGGATGCTCATCAGGCAGGCGATGCTGAAACAGTGCATGAAAACGCTCAGCACGTTGCGGGCGCGAACGAGGCCACCATAGAACAGGGCCAGGCCCGGAAGTGTCATAAACAGGACCAGGGCGGTTGCCACTATGATCCAGGCGGTATCGGCTCCATTCATCAGCCGCTCTCCTCTTCAGCTTGCGTGGCGGGGCTTGAAGCGGAGCACGGGTGGGGAAAAAAGAGGCAATCGTTAAAAAAGACGCCTATTTAAGGGGCTTTTGTTTAAGTGATGATTAAATGTGCGTCATTTTTGCGGAGTTGCGAAAAAATTAGGCGATATTAGAAAGCGCATCTGACAACAGATTTAGCGCGTGATCGCGCGCGGCCAGCCGGACGGCGTCACGGCCAAGTGCACCAAATTCGATGGTTTGCGTTTGGGTCAACTGGCCTGTAGCGGCTATTCCGAAGCAGACGCGCCCCTCGGGTTTGAACTCGGACCCACCGGGGCCCGCGATGCCGGTGACCGATACGGCCAGTTGCGCGTTGGAATGGTGCAGGGCGCCCTCGGCCATCTCGCGGGCAACCTGCTCCGAGACCGCGCCGTGCGCGTCCAGGGTCGCCGCCTGTACGCCCAACATCTGCTGTTTTGCGGCGTTGGTGTAGGTCACGAAACCTCGGTCCACCACGGCCGAACTGCCGGGGATGTCGGTCAGTGCCGCAGCGACCATACCCCCGGTGCAACTTTCGGCGGTGGCGATCATCACTCCTTGCGCCTTGGCGCGGTCCAGTAGCGCGGCGACGGTCATAGCCCGAGAACCCCATGCGCGATCCCGGCCAGGATCAACACGCCGATGGCGGCAAAGACTCCGGCGATCACATCATCCAGCATCACGCCCATCGCATGCCCCTTGCGGTCGGCCCAACCCACCGGGCCGGGTTTGGTGATGTCGAACAGACGGAACAACAGGAACCCAGCAACCCAACCGGGCCACAGCGCCGTGATCTCGATCCCATACGCCCATGAAGGGTATGAGATCGCCCACAGCGCGATGAACTGGCCTGCGACCTCATCTACGACGATCTCGGACGGGTCGTGATCCTCTTGCCCTGCGGTGATCACGCGGGTGGCCCAGAGCCCGCCGAAGAACACCGCGAACGTGGCGATCACCAGCAGGGGAAAACCACCCAGTGTATGCAAGACCCACGCCAAGGGCAGGGCGGCGAGCGATCCCCATGTGCCGGGCGCAGGGCGCAGATAGCCCACACCGCAGACGGTGCCGATCAGCCGCGCGGCGGTCATGATTTCACCAGACAGGCTGTGGCAAGCGAGGCAATGCCTTCGCTGCGGCCCGTGAAGCCCAGCCGTTCGGACGTTGTCGCCTTGACCGAGACCTGATCGGTCCGCAGCCCCATAATCCGGGCCATCTCGATCCGCATCGCCTCGGCATGCGGGCCGATCTTGGGGTATTCGCAGACCAGCGTGCAATCGATATTCGAGATCGCGTATCCCATCGTCGCTGCCAGCTCGACCGCGTGGCGCAGGAAAATCTCGCTGGCGGCCCCTTTCCATTGCGGGTCCGAGGGAGGGAAGTGTTGGCCGATATCTCCCTGCGCCAGAGCGCCATAGATCGCATCGGTCACGGCATGCATTCCCACGTCAGCGTCCGAATGCCCCTGAAGGCCGCGATCATGCGACACCTGCACGCCGCACAGGATTACATGATCCCCGTCGCCAAACCGATGCACGTCATACCCGTTGCCCAGCCTTACATCCATATTCGTTCCCAATATGCGTTCCGCCCGGGCAAAATCCTCGGGCCTTGTGATTTTGATGTTATCCGCATCGCCCGGCACGATGGCCACGTCCAGTCCTGCGGCGCGGGCAACCTCGACATCGTCCGCCGCGCCGCCCGCATGAGCGGCATGGGCCGCGACGATGGTGTTATAGTGAAAGCCCTGTGGTGTCTGTGCGGCGAAAAGGCCGGTGCGATTCTGCGTGCCAGTCACCGCTTGTCCGTCTCCGGTCCAAAGCGCATCCGTGACTGCCAAGCCGGGGGCGGCAGCGGGGCTGGCTTCGAGCGCCTGCAACACGTTGTGAATAGTCTGAGCACTGACACAGGGACGGGCGACATCATGGATCAGAACGCGGGTCACATCCAGATCGCTCAGGGCGGCCAGCCCATTGCGCACCGAACCCGGACGATCTGCGCCACCTGCGGTCAGGATCAGATCTGAAGCGGCAAATTCTTCCCAAGCGGTGCTGTCCTCGGGGGACAGGACCAGCACGATGTGATCGACTTGCCCGTGAAACTGCTCAATCGTCCAGTCCGCGACGCGGCGTCCGCCTAGCGGTCGCCATTGTTTCGGGATACCCCCTCCGGCGCGCAGGCCACGTCCTGCGGCAACGATTATGGCTGCGGTGATCATGGGCGGTGTCTCCGGTAAATTCGGGGCAATGTTTAGGGTGCGGTGAATGCAGAGGCAATCACCCGCGTTATCCCGCCTAAAAATTAAGCAAGTGATGATTTTGCGGGCTTTTTAGCTGCCGTTTTGTTGTTCATATACGCTCAATTCGATATCTAAGTCGCAACTGCCCAAGGATTAAGCACGTTGACTCTTCAACTCGCAGACAAAGACCTGACCCCGCCGGTTCTGCTGGCCCCGATGGCCGGAATCACCGACCGCCCGTTTCGCGATCTGGTGATGCGCTTTGGCGCGGGTATGGTGGTCAGTGAAATGGTTGCAAGCCAGGAAATGGTGCAGGCCAAACCCGGCGTGCGCGAACGGGCCGAGCTGTCGGCCGACGTGGAAAACACCGCCGTTCAACTAGCCGGGCGTGAGGCGCATTGGATGGCCGAGGCCGCCCGGCAGGTCGCTGATCGGGGCGCGCGGGTGATCGACATCAACATGGGGTGTCCTGCCAAGAAGGTCACGAATGGCTATTCCGGCTCGGCGCTGCTGAAAACGCCGGATCATGCGCTGACATTGATCGAGGCGGTGGTCGCGGCGGTTGATGTGCCGGTCACGCTGAAAACGCGGTTGGGGTGGGACGACAAATTACTGAATGCGCCGGACGTCGCGCGGCGCGCGCAGGAGGCAGGGGTGCAGATGGTGACGATCCACGGGCGCACGCGCTGTCAGTTCTACAAGGGGCAGGCGGACTGGCAGGCGATCCGCGCGGTGAAAGAGGCGGTCGATATACCTGTAATCGCAAATGGGGATATCCTGGATACCGGTGCTGCACGCACGGCGCTGGACCAATCGGGCGCGGATGGCGTCATGATCGGGCGGGGTGCTCAAGGTCAGCCTTGGGTTCTGGCTCAGGTCTGCCACGATCTTTATGGCGCGCCTGCGCCGGTGGTGCCACAGGGCGAGGACCTGATCGAGATGGTCCGCGCGCATTATCAGGCGATGCTTGGCTTTTACGGTAGCGATCTGGGTCTGCGCGTCGCGCGCAAACATCTGGGTTGGTATATGGATCAGGCTGGTACGCCAGCAGCCTTGCGCCGCGCCGTTCTTACCTCTCGCGATACCGATGAGGTGATCCGCCTGCTGGGTGACGCCTTAAGCACTGAGGCGGAGGCTGTCGCATGAATTCAGACCAGAGTATTTGGACTTCGCTTCCGGTGCCGGCCTTCATAATTGATGGCGATGATCGGATATCCGACGTTAATTCAGCCGGCGAAGGATTCCTGAATGCCTCGCGTAAATCGGTGATCGGGCACCCGGTTTGGGATCAGATTGCGGTCGATGCGCCACTGGAAGAGGCGTTCGAGCGCGCGCGGGCGCAGGGAACACCCTTGTTCGTGAATGATGTAGATGCGGGCTCGGGCAATCGTGCGCCGCTGCAATGCGCGCTGCAGATTGCCCCTTTGGTTGGCCATCCGGGTTCAATGATCATGATCATCTCGCCGCGAGAACTGGCAGGGCGGATGACGCGGGGCAATACCGTTAAATCGGCGGCGCAGTCGGCGATCGGCATGGCTGAGATGCTGGCACATGAGATCAAGAATCCACTGGCCGGCATCACTGGTGCGGCGCAACTGCTGAGCATGAATATCTCACAGCAAGACCTTGAACTTACAGACCTTATCGTCGCTGAGAGTCGTCGTATCGTGAAGCTGTTGGAACAGGTCGAGCAATTCGGAAACCTGTCGGAGCCTGATTTCAAGCCAGTGAATATTCACGATGTCCTGGACCGCGCACGCCGGTCGGCCTTGCTGGGATTCGGCGCGCATATGAAAATCATCGAGGAATACGACCCTTCGTTGCCGCTGGCCTATGGAGACCCGGATCAATTCCTGCAAGTTATTCTGAACTTGTTGAAAAACGCGTCTGAAGCTGCTGATCCCAAAGGTGGAATAATCCGCATCAGGACGTATTTCGAACACTCCTTCCGACTTCGGCGCAGTGATGGCTCGGGCCATTCCCTGCCATTGCAAATCGAGATTATCGACGACGGGCCGGGCCTGCCCGAGAAAATCCGTAGCGATATCTTCGACCCGTTCGTGTCGGGTAAGGAAAACGGCACCGGCCTCGGGCTGGCGCTGGTGAGCAAGATCATCTCGGACCATGACGGCTGGATTTCCGCCGACTCGGTGCCGGGCCGTACGGTGTTCCGCATTTCGCTGAGGCGGGCACCGAAGGATGCAACGTAAGACAAAGCCGGAAAGAGCTTAAGGAGAGCACCAAATGGATGGAACAGTTCTGGTCGCAGATGACGACCGCACGATCCGCACCGTTTTGACACAGGCCCTGACGCGGGCAGGATGCAAGGTGCATGCGACCTCTTCGCTGACCACGCTGATGCGCTGGGTTGGTGAGGGCAAGGGGGATGTGGTGATCTCGGATGTCGTAATGCCGGACGGCAACGGTCTGGAAATGCTGCCAAAAATCGCTCAGGACCGTCCAGGTTTGCCGGTCATTGTGATTTCGGCCCAAAACACGATCATGACGGCAATTCAGGCGGCCGAGGCTGATGCTTATGATTATCTGCCCAAGCCCTTCGACCTGCCGGATTTGATGAAGCGTACTGCGCGTGCGCTGGAGCAGAAACAGCGCGTTCAGACCGAGGTTGTTGAACCTGTCGACGAGCGTCCGGAAGAATTGCCTTTGGTCGGACGGACACCGGTAATGCAAGCGCTTTATCGGCTGGTTGCACGGGTGATGAACACCGATCTTTCGGTCATGATATCTGGTGAAAGTGGAACGGGTAAATCGCTGATTGCAAGGGCAATTCATGACTTCTCGGATCGTCGGACGCTGCCATTTGTAACTGCAACTGCGGCTGATCTGCGGGATCTGGAAGGCCCCGCGCGGGTGATGGCCCGTGTGCGTGGCGGCACGTTGCTGATTGATGAAATTGCCGATATCGAGGATGAACTGCAGGC
This sequence comes from Ruegeria sp. HU-ET01832, assembly GCF_040371315.1. Taxonomy (NCBI): domain Bacteria; kingdom Pseudomonadati; phylum Pseudomonadota; class Alphaproteobacteria; order Rhodobacterales; family Roseobacteraceae; genus Ruegeria; species Ruegeria sp. HU-ET01832. The sequence goes on along the minus strand of NZ_BAABWL010000001.1, from coordinate 357,329 downwards.
TCGTATCGTGCGCATGATGGACACGCCCGGCGATCACGTGCCGCGCTTTATGGCAACCAGCCAGTCCGACCTGACCGAGGCGATGGAGAGTGGGCGCGTGCGTCAGGATCTCTACTACCGTTTGTGTGGTGCGACGATCCATGTGCCGGCATTGCGGGAACGGGTGGATGACATCACCTTGCTGGCCGATCACTTTCTGGCACGAGAAGAACGTGAACACGGCACCAAGCGCTGGCTTAGCGCTGACGCGGTGGAACTGGTTCGACGCTATTCCTGGCCGGGTAACGTGCGGCAGCTTGAAAACGCAATCCGCCGCCTGAGCCTGACCAGCCGCGCCGATGAAATCTCGAAAGCCGAGGTTGAGATGGTGCTGGGCAGTCAGCCCGAAGCTGAACCTGTTCTGGGTGACGGCGAGCGCGAAAAACTATCGGCTTCGGTTGCGCGTCATCTAAGGCGGTACTTTGATTTGCACGGTAATTTGCTGCCACCTCCGGGTCTATACCAACGCATTCTGCGCGAGGTCGAAGCCCCGTTGATTGAATTGGCGCTGGATGCAACTGGTGGAAATCAGGCAAAATGTGCTGATCTTCTGGGGATTAATCGGAATACGCTGCGGAAAAAGATTACAGACCTCGATATTCAGGTGACACGCAGGCGCAAACTGATGTAATATGGCCACACAAAGCGTGGCATCCGGGTTCTGACCCGGCAAGGACCACGAAATATGGCGGTTGGCCGTGAAAGCGGCGCATCAGGATGAGGGCAGACGGTGGCATCCCGAGCACAGAGCGGGCTGATCCTATCGATTGATCGGTGGCGAAAATCCCGAAAGCTGCGCAATTTTAGCACCTTGGGTCTGGTTCTGCTGGGCCCTGCTTTGGCGTTGGCGACGTATCTTGTGATCGGCCCCTTTGACCTTGGGGCTTCTGCGCCAACTCTGCGGCTGATCCTGCTTGCGGACTTGGTCTATGTACTGGTCGTTGCGGCGCTTGTGCTCAGTCAGGTTGGTACGTTGATTGCGGCACGGCGTGCGAAATCAGCCGGATCGCGCCTGCACCTCAGACTTATCGGCGCATTTACGCTTTTGGCGTTGGTTCCAACCGTGACAGTTGCCATCTTCGCCGGATTGACGGTGAACATCGGGCTTGAGGGTTGGTTTTCAGACCGTGTTCGGCAGGTTGTGGGCTCATCTCTCACGGCCGCTGAAGCTTACGAGCAAGAGCACCGCGAGGGCTTGACGCAGGACGCCACAGTTCTTGCGCGGTTCTTGGACAATTCACGCGCAGTGGATTTCTATATCTCGGACGCCGAATTGCGGTCCGTGTTGGCACAGGGACAATCTCAGATTCAGCGTGGTCTGCGCGAGGCTTATGTCATCGACGGCAGTGGCGAGATCAAATCGCGCGGCGACAGGTCGTATCTGTTCAACTACGAAGCTCCGACGCCGGAGCAACTGGTCGAAGCCGCTGATACGGGCCTTTTGATCATTGCAGATTGGCAGAACAGCGAATTCCGGGCGTTGGTTCCTCTGCGCGCCTTTCTGGATCGATACCTTTATGTAAGTCGCGAAGTCGACGGGCAGTTGCTGACCTTGCTGGACGACACCAAGGAAACGGCACAGTTCTATCAACAGCTTGAAAGCGACCGGGGCCGGGTTCTGTTCGAGTTCGGTCTTTTATATCTTGGCTTTGCGGTCATTTTGATCCTTGCTGCGATGTCTTTGGGAATGTGGTTTGCCGAGCGCCTCTCGCGCCCGGTGGGGCGGTTGACAACGGCGGCCCAAAGGGTTGGTGCGGGTGATCTGAGCGTTCAGGTGATTGAAGAGGCCAGCGATGATGAGATCGCAATGCTGGGCCGTTACTTCAACCAGATGACACGGCAGCTGAAAGGCCAGCGCGATACCCTTCTTGAGAATACGCGGCAAATCGAACGCCGCCGGCGATTGTTTGACTCGGTTCTCAGCTCGGTCACGTCCGGGGTTGTCGGCGTAGATCCGGACGGTTGCGTAACGTTCGTGAACCGCTCGGCTGAACGTTTGCTGGACTGGTCGCGTGGCGAAGAACACTTGGCCATCGGCATTGCCGTTCCTGAATTCCTTCCCCTGTTCGAAACGCTGAAGGACAGCGGTCAGGAAGCGGTTCAGGGTGAGGTCAAGGTGACCCGTAAAGGGCGCTTGGAAAACCTGTTGGTGCGTATGGCCACCCGCCGCGGCGAGGACGGTGGACTTGAAGGATACGTGGTTGCATTTGACGACGTAACCGATCTGGTCAGTGCGCAGAGGTTGGCAGCCTGGGGGGACGTGGCGCGCCGCATCGCGCATGAGATCAAGAACCCTTTGACCCCGATCCAACTGAGCGCGGAACGGATCAAACGCAAATTCTCGACCAAGCTGGATGAAGAGGATTGCGACAAGTTGGTTTCGATGACGGATGTCATCGTGCGTCAGACTAATGATTTGCGCCGGATCGTCGACGAATTCTCAAAATTCGCCCGGATGCCCGAACCCGAGCGGCGCGAGGAAAACATTGTCGAGCTGGTGCAAGAAGCGGTCTTGTTGCAGCAATCGGGACAACCGGATGTCGAGATTCTGGCCTCTTTGCCAGACCAGCCCATCCAACTGGATGTGGACGCGACGATGTTGAATCAGGCTTTGACGAACCTGATCAAAAACGCGGGTGAAGCTATCGAAACGCTGAAAAGAAAGGGCGCCCCCGACAATCTGAAGCCACAGATAAAAGTGGACGTGACGCCCGATGACGCAGGTACGGTGATAACGATAGCAGATAACGGAATAGGTTTACCGGAAGACAGGGCGCGATTGTTCGAGCCCTATGTGACCACACGAGATGAGGGGACGGGCCTTGGCCTGCCCATCGTTAAGAAAATAATCGAAGAACATGGCGGTGCACTGACTTTGGAAGACGCACCGGTATTTGACGGACAGGACCATTTTGGCGCGATGGCCGTGATCCGGTTGCCCGGGGGCAATTTCCCCCAATCCTCGGCGCCACAAAAGCAGGCAATTAAAACAAACAAACTGAAAGCAGGCCAAAGATGAGTGACATTCTAATCGTAGATGACGAACGCGATATTCGCGAGCTGGTGTCCGACATTCTGGAGGACGAAGGCTATTCAACCCGGCTGGCTGGCAACTCGGACGAGTGCATGGCCTCGATCAATTCCGAGCCGCCGGGTCTGCTGATTCTGGATATTTGGCTGAAGGACAGCCGTATGGACGGGATCGACATTCTTAAGGCGGTCAAGCGCGATAATCCGGATGTACCCGTGGTTATCATTTCGGGTCACGGGAACATCGAGATCGCCGTCGCGGCGATCAAGCAGGGGGCTTATGATTTTATCGAAAAGCCCTTTAACATTGATCAGTTGATGGTTGTTATCCGTCGCGCGATGGAAACCTCGCGCTTGCGCCGCGAGAACGCCTCGCTCAAGCGCAAGGAGGTCACGAATTCCGACATGATCGGCAAGTCCGCCTCGTTCCGCGCGATGCAGGGACAGTTGGACAAGGTGACCAAGTCGAACGGTCGCGTCATGCTCAGCGGTCCTGCCGGATCCGGCAAAGAGATCGCAGCGCGGTACATTCACGCCCATTCGAACCGGGCAAACGCACCATTTGTGACGGTCAATTGCGCCGGTATCGAACCAGAGCGTGTGGAAGAGGTTCTGTTTGGTCGAGAATCATCAGAGCGCGGCGTCGAATCCGGATTGCTGGAAGAGGCTCATGGGGGTGTTGTCTACTTTGACGAGGTTGCCGATATGCCGTTGGGGACTCAGTCCAAGATCCTGCGGGTGCTGGTCGACCAGCAATTCCAGCGTGTTGGCGGGTCAGACAAGGTGCGCGTGGATCTGCGTGTCATTTCATCGACCAACAAGAACCTCGACGAAGAAATCGCGGCAGAACGGTTCCGCGAAGAGCTGTATCACCGCCTGAATGTTGTTCCGATTGACGTGCCCTCGTTGGAGGATCGGCGCGAGGACATTCCGGTTCTGGCGCAACACTTCATAGAAATGTGCAATGAGTCTCAGGGTCTGCCGGTGCGCGAGATTTCGGATGAAGCCGTGGCTTTGCTGCAAACCATGACCTGGCCGGGCAACGTGCGTCAGCTGAAGAACTTGATCGAACGTGTGCTAATCCTTGGGGATGGGACCGGCCCGATTGAGGCCAGAGAACTGCCGACCGAGGATGAAAAATCCGACGACTCCGGTCGTGTGGTTTTGTCGGGTGCACTGGCGACTCTGCCGCTGCGCGAGGCGCGCGAGGCGTTCGAGCGTGAATATCTGCTGACGCAGATCAACCGGTTTGGCGGCAATATTAGTCGCACCGCCAGCTTTGTCGGGATGGAACGCAGCGCGCTGCATCGCAAGTTGAAGTCGTTGGGCGTTGTGACATCGAACAAGTCGGGTGCGCGGGTTGCGCAGATTGACGAACCTGAGCCGGCGGAATAATCCGCCGGGTCTTTAACCCGTCTGGCCAGGTGTGATGATCTGGAAAGAGCCATCGTCAAATTTGACGAAACAGGACTCGGTGCTCAGGGGTGGTAGTTCGATTGTACGAACGGCGGGCACGCGGCTTTTAACGCTTTGCTTACAAGGCGGCAGGCTGATCGGGCGATAACCTTTGGCAGCCATGCACTGTGCTTCGACCGTGTTGCGCAGGCCTTGGTTGACATCGACTGTGTAGATCTGACCAGGTTGCCACCAGCCGCCTGTGCGGTGGCATCGACCACGGCTGTCGCAATATGTTCGTCCGGGCCAATAAGTCGGCGGTCCCTGACGAACCTGATTGGCGACTGGCGCATCATTCAGGGCCTGCACCTGACATTGCGTCGTCTCGGTCTGCACGCGCGATACACTTTCGCCCTCGCGATAGTACATCGACAATGGTCCGCATGCGGTCAGGACTGTGAAAGGAAGGAGTAAACGAGTTACTGTTTTCATGGGCTTAGAATGCCCTGACCTCAGGGATTTTACAATTCAATTGACCACTTCGGGACCATCTGTCATTCAAAACGTTCAGGCAGAAGGGCCCACGATATGAAGGTCATCATTTGCGGCGCTGGCCAAGTAGGCTGGCAGATTGCACGGCATCTGTCGGGCGAATTGAACGACGTGACGGTAGTGGACAATAACCCTGATCTTGTCCGCAGGGCTACTGAAACGCTGGACGTTCAGGGCATTGCCGGCTTTGCCAGCTACCCGGATGTCTTGGAGCGGGCAGGTGCGCGCGATGCCGAGATGATCATTGCGGCAACGCATTCGGACGAGGTGAACATGGTCACCTGTCAGATGGCGCATTCCGTTTTTTCAATTCAGCGCAAGATCGCGCGTTTGCGGTCAAAATCCTACCTGCAAGCTATTCACTCAGATCTCTACCGTCGGGATCACCTGCCTATAGACGTCGTAATCAGTCCCGAGCGCGAGGTGGCCGCTGCCGCCATGCGCCGCCTTTCGGCGCCTTCGGCATTCGATACCGAGATGTTCATGGATGAGAAGGCACAGCTTTTGGGCATCCGTATCGATGAGGATTGCCCGATCGTGAACACGCCCCTGAGGCAGCTGACGGATCTGTTTTCGACGCTCAGTTCCATCGTTGTCGGGGTGCGGCGCGAGGGTACGTTGTTTGCGCCGGAATCCGAAGATCAGCTGTTCGTTGGTGACGAATGCTATGTCTTTGCCAATGTCAAAGACGTGGACCGCACGATGGAGGTTTTCGGCAAAGCGCAAAGGAAACAGGATCGCGTGGTGATCGTTGGAGGCGGCAATGTCGGGCTGGAAGTCGCGCGCACATTGGAAGAACGCGAAAGTCGTGTCCGCGCCAAGATTATCGAGCGGGACCGCAGTTGTGCAGAACAAGCCGCCGAAGCATTGGAACGGACAATTGTTCTTAACGGCGATGGTCTGGACGCTGCGCTACTGCGTGAGGCCGGGATCGAAAGGGCGGATGCCATGCTGGCCGTTACGGATGACGACCGCGCCAACATGCTGGCCGCCGTGCGAGCCAAAGCTGAAGGATGCGCATTGGCGATTGCTTTGATCAACGACCCCAGCATGGTCGCGCTGATGGGTCCGCTTGGCATTGATGCATATATCAACCCGCGCGCGACAACGGTCAGTTCGATCCTGCGCCATATCCGGCACGGGCGGGTGCGGCAGGTCTATTCGATCGGGGACGCCGAGGCCGAGGTGATCGAGGCCGAAGTCCTCTCGACCTCTCCAATGGCCGGGCAAAGGCTGCGCGACATTGACTTCCCCGAAGGTGTTCTGGTGGGTGCGGTCCGCAAGGGCGATGAGTTGGTGCGTCCCTCGGGCAGTCTGCGTATCGAGGAAAAAGACGTGGTCGCGATCTTTGCGATGGCCAAGGATGTGCCAGAGGTCGAGCGCTTGATGCAGGTTTCGATTGATTTCTTCTGATGGCGCGGGTTGTTGCACATCAGATCGGACTGGTGCGGCGCTTGCCGTTGTTCTTGCTGATCTGGGGCATTGCTGCGGTGTCGATGTGGATACCTGCGGCTTATGCGCTGGCTTTGAATGATCACGATACCTCGCGGTCGTTCTTCTACTCTGGATTACTGGGTTTGTTCGTGGTGGCCACGATTGCGTTGGCCTCATCCAATCGTATTCCTCGCCGGGGAACTCTTGGGCAATTGGCCGTGCTTCTTGGCTGTTTTACCGTTCTACCGTTGTTTTTGGCGATTCCTTTGCATGATGCGCTTGGAAACACCACTTTTCTGAACGCTTATTTCGACATGGTCAGCGCCTTGACTACCACGGGCGCGGATATCTTCCCTGACCCTGAACGGTTGAGCGCCCCTCTGCATCTGTGGCGGGCCCAAGTAGGCTGGATGGGCGGGTTGCTGATGTGGATTTCGGCGGCGGCCATTCTTGCGCCGTTGTCGCTGGGCGGGTTCGAGGTTACGGCGCGTGGTCAGCCGGGACGTCCTGTGACAGGCGTGGCGCAAAGTGAACGTGTTGATCCGCGTGGCCGTCTCATCCGCGTAACCCGGACGCTGACCCCGGTTTATGCTGGGTTAACGCTGGTGATCTGTTTGTTGCTGCTGATAACCGGCGAAACCGGCCTGACCGCGATCTGTCATGCGATGTCCACGATGGCGACGTCGGGTATCTCTCCGGTCGGGGGATTGGAAGGAGCGCAGGCTGGGATCACTGGTGAGGCGATCATCTTTCTGTTCCTTTTCTTCGCGTTGTCGCGTCTGACGTTTTCCACCGATACGGCAACAACCGGGTATTCGCGGTTGGACAAAGACCCCGAGTTCCGGATCGGCCTTATGATCGTTGTCGCTGTCGCCGCACTGTTGTTCACCCGCGTTTGGGCCGGAGTGAATGAAATCGGCAACCAACTTACGCCGGTTCAAGCGCTCAGTGTAATCTGGGGTATGGTTTTCACAGTATTGTCCTTTTTGACCACCGCTGGGTTCGAAAGTGCAAACTGGAACGATGCGCAACAGCTGTCGGGGTTGGGGACTCCGGGCCTTGTTCTGTTGGGAATCGCGCTGATTGGCGGTGGTGTCGCGACCACAGCCGGAGGGGTCAAACTGCTGCGTGTGTTTGCTCTTTACCTGAACGGTGCGCGCGAGATCGACAGGCTGATCTACCCGTCTTCTGTTAGCGGGGTCGGGGGCGGAAATAAGCGCATCCAAAGCGACGGCGCCTTTATTGCGTGGATCTTTCTGATGATGTTCGCGTTGACGGCTGCCTTGTTCAATATGTTGTTGGCAGCAATGGGCGCGGGGTTCGAACAGGCGATGGTTTTGACAGTTGCCGCCCTCAGCACTACGGGCCCTCTGATCGAATTGGCGACTGACGTGCCCATCAGACTGGTTGATCTATCGGGGGGCGCAAAGCTGACAATGTGCGCCGCCATGGTGATTGGACGGCTTGAGACGCTGGCAATTATCGCCTTGATCACACCGTCCTTGTGGCGGGACTGAGAATCAACACTCGTGTTAATGATTGATTTTTCATCTGGAAACTCGGTTAACGACACTCCATACTCTGCCAGAGGGAGCGCGTTGGTCCGCAGCGCGTAGCAAGAACAATGGCGAGTTTATAAAAATATGGCTTCGGACAGACAGAATCTGCAGGACGCGTTCCTGAACAACGTACGTAAGGCAAAGGTCCCGGTCACAATTTTCCTGATCAATGGTGTGAAATTACAAGGTGTGATCACGTGGTTTGATAACTTTTGCGTGTTGTTGCGCCGCGACGGACAGTCGCAGCTGGTTTATAAGCATGCGATCTCGACCATCATGCCATCACAGCCGATCAACCTGTATGAGGGCGAAGACGCCTCTTGATGGAACATGACAGGACGCGCACCCGCGCTTGGGTGCTGCATCCGGAAATCAAGTCAGATGAACAGCGCCGTGTCCCCGAACCGGCGCTGGCAGAAGCGGTTGCTTTGGCCGCTGCTTTGCCCGACCTTGACGTGGTCGGGTCAGAAATTGTGCGCTTGCCGCGGGCGCAGGCCGGTTTGTTGTTCGGCAGTGGCAAGATCGAAGAACTGGCCGAGCGGCTGCATGACAACAAGATCGAATTGGTGCTGATCGACGGTCCGGTGACGCCTGTCCAGCAGCGCAACCTTGAAAAGGCGTGGAAAGTCAAAATCCTCGACCGGACGGGGCTGATCCTCGAGATTTTTAGCGACCGCGCCCGGACACGTGAAGGTGTTCTACAGGTCGAGATGGCCGCACTCAGCTATCAACGGACACGATTGGTACGCGCCTGGACCCACCTTGAACGACAGCGCGGCGGATTGGGTTTTGTCGGCGGCCCCGGCGAGACGCAGATCGAAGCCGACCGGCGCGCCATTGACGAACAACTTGTTCGCTTGCGGCGGCAATTGCAGAAAGTTGTCAAAACCCGCACACTGCATCGTGCGGCTCGTGCCAAGGTGCCATATCCGATTGTGGCGCTGGTGGGTTATACAAACGCGGGCAAGTCCACTTTGTTCAACCGTCTGACCGGTGCCGAAGTGATGGCCAAGGACATGCTGTTTGCCACGCTTGATCCAACTATGCGCCGGGTCGAACTGCCTGATGGTCCCGAGGTGATCCTGTCGGATACGGTGGGCTTTATCTCGAACCTGCCGACCGAGTTGGTGGCTGCCTTTCGCGCCACGTTAGAGGAAGTTCTGGGTGCCGATATCGTCGTCCATGTCCGCGACATCAGCCATGAAGAGACTGAAGCACAGGCGCAGGATGTCGAAACCATCCTGACCTCTCTTGGGGTCGAGGATAACCGCCCGCGTCTGGAAGTTTGGAACAAGATCGATCTGTTGAACCCCGAAGAACGCGAAGCGGCTGTTGCCCGTGCGGATCGTGACCCTGAGGTTTACGCGATTTCGGCGGTCACAGGAGAAGGGGTTGACCCGCTTCTGGCCGACATCGCAACCAAGCTTCAAGGCGTTCGACACGAAACGACGCTGTTGCTGGGCTATGCAGAGGGTGACAAGCGGGCATGGTTGTTCCGTCAGGACGTGGTTCGGGCCGAAAAACAGACCGAGGATGGTTTCGAACTGACCGTTCTATGGACGGACAAGCAAGCCGCGCAATTCGCAGCGCTTTAGGCGTTATTTCCCGTCGATCTGGCGTTGATAATCGTCGGTGTCGAACCATCCCAGCGAAGTTTTCACCTTGTGGTCCTCGGTCAATTCCCACTCTTCCCAGCCGCGGGTGATGACATGGTTGCCGGTTTGCGCGTGATGACCCTCCAATGTCCAAACAAAGATGGCGTGACTACCTGCCCATCGCATCATGTCGCAGCGCACCTCGAGGTCAGGAAAGTCTGCGTAGAACCCGCGCGCCATTTCAGCAACTGCGGCCCGTCCGACAATCGGCTCTCCTCGGTTTATCGTGATTTGCCCGTCAGGAGCGTAAAACCGCGCCACTTCGTCAGGGTTGCCGGAACTCCAGGCAATCGCATAATCGCGCGCGAGATTGTTCAACCTATCCCGAATGCTGGCCATAAATACCCCCAAACCAAATGTCTTTGCCTTAGGGGAGGGTACGGCAAAACCACCGCTTTCGTCCACGTAAGCTGAAAAAAAGGGGCAAGGTCTTGCCGAACAGGGGAAATTAGCGCGGGATCAGGTTGGTAACGCCGACCGCAGCCGCGCGGGCGAGATCAAGGTCCAGCGACATCGGAATATACTCTCCGCGGCGCCACAGTTGGGCTTGGTCATCATAATAGCGGGATAGAAAATGACCCGACTGACCGGTTGCCGTTATAAAGACCGAACTGTCGGGGTCGGCAAAATCATAGACGCCCCGATATCCTGCACCATGAACGTTCTGGAACGGGTCCGGCCCTTCGCCCGAGGTGCGCCCGCGTAGCAAAGTATTGTCGCCGCCGCTGGTGGATTGGCGGATATTGACGAAGAACCGCAGAACCGGGACCGAGCCCAGAACCGGGTGATCATGGGTCGCCTGATGCGCATCGCCCCAGCGTAAGGATTGCAGCGCGCCGCCGTATTTCTCGGTGATCCAGATCAGCGCATCATCCAGTGCAAGGCGGGCCATATCACTACATGTTTCCGTTGGTGCGCTTTGCCGAACGTCGCACCAGACCGCCGCGCCATCAATGTCCCGATAGACCCGTTCGATGAACAGCGGCTCGACATGTTTAAACTCTGCCGCAATCGGCCCCAATTCGTCCGAGATCAAACGGATCTGAAGCGCCCGCAGCCACGCCGCATAGATCAAAGGTTCAGGCAGATGTTCGTTCATCTCGCCATTCCACTCGGCCAGCAAATTAAGTGCAATCTGACGTTGCCGTTCTGGTGTACCTTCGGGGGCCGAAGCTCCAGTGAACCACAAATCGGCCCCGATCAGCGGCAACAGGGACCGGGCAGTGAAGCTTACGGTGTCCAGCTGTGCCTCGATAAAGCTGTCGCGCGTATGGACCTCGCGCGATTGCATCAGCCTTTCCCATCTGTGAATGCGTTGGGTATCGCCCCATTCATACGACACATGTCTCGGAAATGGGCGGTTGATGACCTTGTTGTTGGTATTACCCAGGATACCGCCTGCAGGGGCCACGAATTCGGGGTTATCGCCATAGGGCAGACGTCCCTGCCAGCGGTTCTCGTTCAGCCAACCTGGTGTCGGAATGCGTCCCCGGCTTTGGTTTCGCAGGTCGCGGCGGGGCATCGCACCGATCAGTTTCATACCAATGGTATCCGTATCGACCAGCGAAAGGTTCTGGGACGGAGCAATGAAAAGCTCGGCCGTGTCAATCGCCTGTCGCACTGTGTCCGCATTCATCAGCGCCATTGAAGCAGACATCGAGGTGTCCTGCGCGCTGAGCGCAGTCCACGACAACGACGTTACATGCCCCGGAGGCGTGATGGTTCCCAAGTCAAAGTCACTACCGGGCAGGACAGGTCCGTTCTCTGTCCAGCGCAAGGTCAGTGTAATGGGCGCTTCGTCCTTTATCTCTATGATCGATGGACGGCTGCGGAACTGTTTGAAACCGTCAGGCGTCAGGTATTCTTCAGGGTTGTCGGGGTTGAGCTGTTCGATATGTATGTCTTGGTCGTCCAGATAGGACGATGTCAGCCCCCATCCCAGACGATCGCTGCGCCCGGTCATGATTGCCGGAACGCCGGGGATACTTGCACCGATCACGCCACCCTTGGCCAGTTGCAGACGGGCCAGATACCAAATGCCTGGCGCTGTAAAGCCCAGATGCGGGTCATTGGCCAGCAAGGTGCCCCCGATGGCCGAACGTGAAGGTGCGGCGCTCCAGGCGTTGGAGGCTCCGGCCAGTCCGCGCTTGGGAAATGGGGATAACGGGGTATCGGGCCTTGGGGTTCCCGCCGCGTAGCGGGGAACGCCGGGAAACAAAGCTGCGTATTCGGGTAGGGCTGCGATCCCCGACCCCGGAACATCGGGTAAAATATCAGCCAGTCTTTCGGCATCGTTCAGCATTAGCGATGTGCGCGCCCGCAGCACCTCATCCTCAAGATGTCCGGACAGTTGCAATGCCATCAGCTTGATGACCGCTAGGCTGTCGCCGGGTTGCCAAGGAGAGACCGGCGCGTTGAACAGGAACATCTCGGGTGCGCCGCGACCCAACGCGCTTTCGTTGATCTCGGCTAGACGTGCGTTTACCCCCGAGGCATAACCCCGCAGGGCTGCTTTGGTATAGTCGTCCTGAACCGTGACCGAGCGATGGGCCAGCCCGTACAGGTCCAGTCTGCGCAACAGTTTGTCGATGTGAACGGTGCGTGCGCCAAAAACCTCGGATAAACGCCCCTGTGCGGTTCTGCGCAGAACGGTCATCTGCCAAAGCCGGTCCTGAGCATGCGCATAGCCCAGCCCAAAGAACACATCCGGGTCAGTCGCACCCAATATATGAGGAACATTTGCGGTGTCGCGGACGATCTCGACCGGGGCTGTCAGGCCCTGAACTTCGACCGTCTGATCATATTCCGGCAAGGATTGACTGGCCAGAAAATACAACAGCAGGACAGCGGCCAAAGTTAACAAAACGAGGCCCGATGCGATACGCACCAGCCAGCGAAATACTATAGCCATCTGCGGTCCAATTTCCTGTTCATCCGTCGAATGGCGCAAGAGTAAAGGAACCCATCGCGAACCGAAAGAGCAGCGCGGGCAGTTTGTTCCACTGCGCCGTTACGAAACGCTAACCCCGCCGCTGACCGGGGTCAGGGCGGGGCGAAACCGGGGGTCTCCGGTTCGGGTCTTACGGAATGATCCGTGTGTATTTCGTGCCTTCTACGGTGGCGCCAATCTGCAGGCCGGCTTGGCCAAATACAGCAGCCAACACGGGTGAACGCAGTGTTGTTGTGTCGGTCGAAAGGCTATCGCCCTGATCGCTGACCACATAGCCGATATCGGCCCCAGCGGTCCAACCGCTGGAACGGCGGAAATCATTTAGCGCGTCTTGCGTCATGAAGAACAGGACATGTGCATATTGCTGCGCCCCGATCTGCAACCCGGCGGTGCCTTTGACTGCCGAGTAGTAATCGACAGTGGCGCCGTTGATACGTAGTGCGCCGCGGCCATATCCGCCACCAAATACAAATCCGGCTTCGGTTATCAGCGGCATGACCAGCATGCCGTTGGCTTTTTCGGCGATCTCAACCGTGTTGGGGTAGCGCGCGTACATTTCGGTCAAGGTCGCATCGACACGCGCATCAATCGTGGCTGCGTTCGAATTGCCGACACCGTTGCCGCAAGCGGCAGTCAGGGTCAGGCCAGCCATGCCAATGGCAAAGCCACGACGGCTTAGTCGGGGGGAGTTGGAACTGCTCATGTTTTTTCTCTGTATAACTGCCTGAATTGTCGGGTGTTCCCGATCTTATCTGCAAGGATACGCCGATTGATTCTGCGTGTCACGGGAAAGCTGGCCCCGTACCGATCACAATCGGCGAAAATTCGCGACAATATGTCTTTTAACCTTGCAACAGCTTAGCGACCGCGGGTGCGAAATAAGTCAGTATGCCGTCGCAGCCCGCGCGTTTGAATGCAAGCAGGCTTTCCAGCATCACTTTTTCCCCGTCGATCCAACCGTTCTGCGCCGCGGCCTGAACCATCGCGTATTCACCCGAGACCTGATAGGCATAGGTCGGTGCCCCGAAGGTGTCTTTTACTCGGCGGCAGATGTCCAGATAGGGCATCCCGGGTTTGATCATCACCATATCCGCGCCTTCGGTCAGGTCGCGCTCAATCAACCGCAGGGCCTCGTCTGAGTTTGCCGGGTCCATCTGATAGGTCTTTTTGTCCCCAGTCAGCGCGCCTGAGGCACCCACCGCATCGCGGAACGGACCATAAAAGGCGCTGGCGTATTTGGCAGCATAGCTCAGGATCATCACGTTATGGTGCCCTGCCGCTTCCAAGGCCTGACGCATAGCCCCGATCCGACCATCCATCATGTCCGAAGGGCCGATGATGTCTGCTCCGGATTCGGCCTGCGCGAGTGTCATTTTGACCAATGCCTCGACGGTCTGGTCATTCACAATCTCGCCATCTACGACATAGCCGTCATGGCCATTGATGTTGTAGGGGTCCAGCGCCACGTCGGTCATCACTGCGATATCAGGCGCCGCTGCCTTGATGGCCCGTATTGCCCGGTTGGACAGATTGTCAGGGTTCCAGGCTTCGGCACAGTCCTCGGTTTTCAGGCCGGGATCGGTGTAAGGAAAGATGCAGATTGCCGGGATTCCAAGCGCCTGCGCCTCAACAGCGGCCTTTGCGATCAAATCGACCGAGCGGCGGACGACGCCGGGCATCGATGGCACGTGCTCTTCCACACCCTCTCCATCGCGGACAAAGACCGGCCAGATCAGATCATCCGTGGTCAGAGTATTCTCGCGCACCAACCCGCGTATAGCTGGCGATTGACGGGCCCTGCGAAAGCGGGTCTGGGGATAGGGGGCGATGGTGGGTTTCATGTCGCACTCTCCTTGAATATTCCCGCATTGGGTGGCATGAATTCCGCGTAGTCTCAAGGGTAACGATGGACGCGCCGGTGCGAAGAGGGTCCCTGGTGACAGTGAACAAGGGGCCGATGCGTGAACTTATACTCTTCGATCTTTGAAGTCATTGACATGCGCAGCTTTTCCAATCTGTGGTATTGGATCGTGCTGGCGGTGCTTTGGTCTTCGGCTAGCCACTGGGCGATGGGGGTTCCGTTTGATCTCGTTTCGCGCGCCCGTCGCAACGGAGGTCAGGCCGAGCAGGATCTGTTGGATATCGTTCGGATTAACGTTAATCGGCTGATTTACATCGTCGAGGTTTCGGGACTGGTTATTCTGGCGTTTGGCTGTTTCTTTTTCACAGGTCTGGCTACGCTTGGCTTTTATTACGGGATTGAACTTGCACAGGCGGTATTCTTGTTGTTGTTTCCGGTCGGTTTGGTCATGCTGATCAACATCTCGGCGGCTCGTAAGTTGCAACGAACCGAGGTTGGCCTTGAACCGGTTGCCAAAATACTGACCAGATGCAGGATTTATACGCAGATTGTCGGAATGATTTCGATCTTGATCACCTCGCTCTGGGGTATGTATCAGAACTTTTCCATCGGCGTTCTGGGATAGAGAATTCGGAAAGGTTAGGCGATGAAGGCTCCGAACCATGTCACGGTTGGCGGCGCCCCCGAAGGGTTTGACGCACAGCTTGTCCTGAATGAGATCACCCGCTCGGGCGGACCGGTATGCCATGTGGCGCGTGATGACAAACGGCTTGAAGCGATGCGCGCCGCGTTGGCGTTCTTTGCGCCCGATATGCCGGTCTTTGTATTTCCGGGCTGGGATTGTCTGCCCTATGACCGCGTCTCGCCCAATGCCGATATCGCCGCCGCCCGCGTGGCAACGCTGGCCGCCTTGGTGCATCAGATGCCCGATCGGTTTGTGCTGCTGACCACGCTGAATGCAGCGACCCAACGCGTGCCCGCGCGCGAGGTTCTGCGCGAGGCCGCGTTTACCGCCCGCGTCGATCACCGCGTGGATGAGGCCGCGCTGCGCAACTTCCTTGTCCGCATGGGTTTCACCCAAAGCCCCACGGTGATGGAACCCGGCGACTATGCCATTCGCGGCGGCATCATCGACATCTTCCCTCCGGGCGAGTCCGGCCCGGTGCGGCTGGACCTGTTCGGAGACGTTCTGGACGGCGCGCGCCGGTTCGATCCCGCCTCGCAACGCACCACCGAAAAGCTGGAGGTGGTGGAGCTGGCCCCGGTGTCCGAGGTCATTCTGGACGATGCCGCCATCACGCGCTTCCGCCAGAACTATCGTATCGAGTTCGGCGCGGCGGGCACCGATGATCCCCTGTACGAGGCAGTCAGCGCAGGGCGCAAACATCAAGGCATCGAACACTGGCTGCCCTTCTTCCACGAAAAACTGGAGACGCTGTTCGACTACCTTCCCGAAGCATCGATCACCGTCGATGATCAGGTCACACCCGCGCGTCTGGCGCGGTGGGATACGATTGCCGATCAGTATGAAACCCGAAAACTGGCACTAGCCAACCGATCCCGCATGGACACGGTCTACAAGCCGACCCCGCCGGGTCTGCTCTATCTGGACGATGCCGCGTGGGAGGCTGCGGTCGGCGATCGTCGGGTGATGCAATTCAGCCCTTTACCTAAGGCCAGCGGGCCGGGCGTGATCGACGCAGGCGGGCGGATCGGACGCAACTTTGCACCCGAACGGCAGCAGGAAAGCATCAGCCTGTTTGGCGCTTTGGCCGCGCATATCACCGACAAGATGGCCAAAGGCCCGGTGCTGATTGCGTCTTATTCCGAAGGCGCCCGAGAACGTCTGACCGGTTTGATCGAAGACGAAGGTCTGGCCGAGGCGATCCCAGTCACCGATGGCACCCGCGTCGGCAAACGGGGCTTACATCTGGCCGTCTGGGCGCTGGAGCATGGGTTTGAGACCCCCGATTTGACAGTCATCGCCGAACAGGACGTGCTGGGCGATCGCCTGATCCGCCAGCCCAAGAAACGCCGCAAGGCTGAGAACTTCCTGACCGAGACCCAATCCCTGACCCCCGGTGATCTGGTGGTACATGTGGATCACGGCATCGGCCGCTATCAGGGGATGGAGGTCGTCACCGCCGCCGGCGCCGCCCATGAATGCCTGCTGTTGGAATATGCAGAGCAATCGAAACTGTACCTGCCGGTCGAAAACATCGAACTGCTGTCGAAATACGGCCATGACGAAGGTCTGCTGGACCGTCTCGGCGGCGGCGCGTGGCAGGCGAAAAAGGCCAAGCTGAAAGAGCGCATCCGCGAGATGGCGGACAAGCTGATCCGCATCGCCGCCGAGCGCGCGTTGCGGAAAGCCCCGGTCATGGACCCACCGCCCCACGCGTGGGAGGAGTTCAGCGCGCGCTTCCCCTATCAGGAAACCGACGACCAGTTGCGGGCGATTTCCGAGGTGATGGAGGACATGCACTCTGGCGCGCCGATGGATCGCCTGATCTGCGGCGACGTGGGCTTTGGCAAGACCGAGGTCGCCATGCGCGCCGCCTTTGTCGCCGCCATGTCCGGCGTGCAGGTGGCGGTGATCGCACCGACCACGCTGCTGGCGCGCCAGCACGCGGCTTCGTTCAAAGAACGCTTCCGAGGCTTCCCGTTGGAAGTTCGGCAACTGTCGCGCTTTGTCTCGACCAAAGAGGCGCAACTAACCCGCGATGGCCTGGCGCGTGGCACAGTGGATATCGTGATCGGCACCCACGCACTGCTTGCCAAGGGCATCCGGTTCAACAATCTGGGCCTGCTGATCATCGACGAAGAGCAGCATTTCGGCGTCGGCCACAAAGAGCGCCTGAAACAGTTGCGCAGCGACATCCACGTCCTGACCCTGACCGCGACGCCGATCCCGCGCACGCTACAACTGTCTCTGACTGGTGTGCGCGACCTGTCGATCATAGGTACGCCGCCCATCGACCGTCTGGCCATCCGCACCTATGTCAGCGAGTTCGACGCGGTCACCATCCGCGAGGCCCTGCTGCGCGAACATTACCGTGGCGGGCAGAGTTTCTACGTTGTCCCGCGTATCTCGGACCTGCCCGAGATCGAAGAGTTCCTGAAAGAGCAACTGCCTGAACTGACCTATGTTGTCGCCCACGGTCAGATGGCGGCGGGGGAACTTGATGACCGGATGAACGCTTTCTACGACGGTAAATACGATGTGCTGCTGGCGACTACGATTGTGGAAAGCGGGCTGGATATTCCGACCGCAAACACGATGGTCGTGCATCGGGCGGATATGTTCGGCCTGTCACAACTCTATCAAATTCGCGGCCGGGTGGGGCGTTCAAAAACCCGCGCCTATGCCTACCTGACGACCAAACCGCGTAAGAAACTGACCGCCACGGCCGAGAAACGCCTGCGCGTTCTGGGCTCGCTGGATACGCTGGGGGCCGGGTTCACGCTGGCCTCACAGGATCTGGACATTCGTGGCGCTGGCAACCTGCTGGGCGAGGAGCAATCGGGTCAGATGCGCGACGTGGGCTATGAACTCTACCAGTCCATGCTGGAAGAGGCGATTGCCAAGATCAAATCCGGAGAGATGGAAGGGCTGTCCGACAGCGATGACCAATGGGCGCCGCAGATCAATCTGGGCGTTCCCGTCCTGATCCCGGAAGACTACGTACCCGATCTGGATGTGCGTTTGGGTCTTTACCGTCGCTTGTCCTCGCTGTCGACCAAAGTTGAGCTAGAGGGCTTTGCGGCCGAGTTGATCGACCGGTTCGGCAAGCTGCCCAAAGAAGTGAACACTCTGATGCTGGTCGTCCGCATCAAAGCCATGTGCAAACGCGCAGGTATCGCCAAGCTGGACGGGGGGCCGAAGGGCGCGACCATTCAGTTCCACAACGACAAGTTTGCGTCTCCGCAAGGGCTGGTTGAGTTCATTCAAAACCAGCGCGGCATGGCCAAAGTAAAGGACAACAAGATCGTTGTGCGGCGCGACTGGAAGAATGATGGTGACAAGATCAAAGGGGCTTTTGCCATCGCTCGTGATCTGGCCGAGAAAGTCATCGCCCAGAAAAAGAAGGCCAAAGCAGGCTGATGCCGATGCAGGGGGCGCTGCCCCCGCCGCGCGTGCCGCGCGACTCCCCCGAGGTATTTCGGGCCAGATGAACAAGGGATCCCAGCTTCATCTGGCTAAAAATACCTCCGCCGGAGGCATCGCGCGTCAGCGCGAATCAACTGCGCATCGCGGCTTGGGCGCAGAAACACGAGGCTGCGACTGCCCGTTCAGCCTGAGCCAAGGCAAGGTCCAACCGTTGTCTGATCTGTTGGATTTCGACCGTTTCATTCCGCGCCTTGAGGCAATCGTGTAGGCCCTTGAGGCTCCAGACGTTGTCCGGGTGGATCGACGCGCGGCTGAGTGTGCCGCCAAGGCCAAGGTCTTCGCGATAGACTGCCTCGGCTTCAGTCACGTGGCCCTGTTCGAACAAAAGAGCGCCGAGCGCATGGCGGGTGGGCTGCATCCAGCCCCACGGCTCGTCATAGGGCAAGTTGTCGTCCAATTCGACCGAGCGGCGCAGGTGGGCATAGGCCGTGTCGTAGTTTTCCTTTCGGTATTCGATCTCACCCCGCAGCATTTCTCGGGCGATCTCCAGCAGGTCTACAACACGGTTGTTGTGCATCAGACGAGTTTCGGGGACGCGGGCTTTGGCTGATAGAAAGAGTTGTTCTTCGGTTTCGGCCTCGGCCACGTCTCCGGTCGCGGCATAGGCAATCGCGCGGGCGTAATGCGTGGTCGCAGTCAGTGTGCGATATAAGTCGGGGTCCGAGGGCAGCTCCAGCGCTTTGGCCTCATCCCATCGACCAAAGCGGATCAGGATATGGGGGCCCATGGACATATAGCTTTCGAAGTAATCGGCCATGGGCGGGCTTTCGATGCGCAGCATGTCTTCGGGTGTGGTGTCCCAAAGGCCCTGATTGGCGCGCAGGGCAGGTTCCATCTGCCCCAGAAACAGCGCGCCGTAGATGACGAAGTGGTAGTCGTGCTGACGGTAGCCTGTGTAGATATTGAACGCGCCTTCGCGTTCATAATACTTTAAGTCGGCCTCGATGGCCTTTTCGTTCCAATGAACCACATTGTGATAGTGGCCGCATAGTACGTCTATATGGGTGGGCATATGCACCAGATGACCCGCATCAGGGACCAGAGTGCGCAGGACATCGCCCGCTTTCAGGGCTTTTTCAGGGGTCGGAGACATCTCCATCAGATGCACATAGAGATGCAGAAGCCCGGGATGGGACATGGCGGCGGGATCATTGGCCATGGCGTCTTCTAACGCCTTTTGCGCTTCGATCGTGGCGGCACCTTTGGCGGGATGGCCGGTTTTCAAGTCCCACATTTGCCAGGGGGTCAGGTTCAGAAGCGCCTCGACATAGATCGTTCGCAGGTCCAGATGATCGGGCTGTGCGGCAAAAGCGTGGCGCATAGCGTCGGCGAAGTTGTGGTCCCAGACATGCATGTCGGGGATCGGATCGCGCCGAGGATATCGCGCGGGCAGGGCGTGGATCAGGGCTTGCTCGACTGGTGACCCACTGTCTGCTAAAGCAACCGCTTGCTGGGTCGCGTCATAGGCCAGCGCCAGCGCCTTTTTCTGCCCTCGATCATCGCGCAAATCCCAGGGCAGGTTGTAATTTGGCCCTGCCGCATAAGCGATCCCCCAATAAGCCATCGCACAGTCGGGGTCGGCATCGGCGGCCTTTTGAAAGCAAACGACCGCTTCGTCATGGTTATAGCCGTAGGTCCAGTTTAGTCCTCGGTCGAACCACAGCTGTGCCTCGGGTGAGGTGGTGGTGACCGGGCAGGAATACGTGCCCAAATCGTAATATTCGCTCATCGGAGTCTCCCCTCGGGTTGGGAGAAGCCTAGCGCGATTTCAAAGTCTTGCACAGATCAGGCAGGCAGTCGGTTTTCGATCCGCCCCATATGCAACATCAGGACGAAACCCAGTGTGCTCATGGTCAGAATGCCAGCGCCCAGCGGCAGAATTGACCCATCGAACAGCAACCCGATCGAACCGGCAATGACGGCTGCCAGAACAGTTGAGACCGCGCCGATGACCGAGGCCGCCATGCCAGCGATGTGGCCCATCGGCTCCATCGCGATGGCGTTGAGGTTACCCATAGTCATTCCGGCCATGAAAAACACCGCCGTTTGCCAACTGACGAACAGCGCGAAGGAGAGGTTGGCCGACAGGTCGAATGAATTCAGCAGCAGTACAGATGAAGTAAAAAGGAACTGACCGCCCAATACCCAGGTCACAATGCGCCGCATTCCCAACCGTACCACCAGCGCCGCATTTAACAGGCTGGCCGAGCCGGACATCAGCGCGACGAAGCCAAACCAAAATGGGAAGCTATGGGCGCTGTCGTGGATCTCGCCATAGACCTGCTGAACCATTGTCAGCATCGTGAACAGCATTCCAAGGCACAGGGTCTGAACCAAAATCGACACGCGGACCGAGGGATGGGCGAACATCTGACGCGCCGCATCCAGCATCAGCGGAAAGCGCAGGGGGCGGCGGTTCTCGGGTGTCAGAGACTCGGGAAGGCGTTGGCCCATCCAGACGATGGTGATCAGCGAAAACAGCATGAAGCATACGAAAATGCCGCGCCATCCCGTCAAAGCGATGACACCAGCGCCCATCATCGGAGCAATCGCAGGGACCAGAGTAAAGATCATCATAGCGATAGAGACGATGCGCGCCATTTCACGCCCGGAATAGAGGTCGCGGATGATGGCCATCGCAACCACGCGCGGGGCAGAACAGCCCATTCCCTGAAAAATGCGGGCGATGAGTAATATCTCAAGCGACGAGCTGGCCCAAGCCACTGCCGCAGACACAATGTAAAGCGCCGAGCCCACATAGATTACGGGTTTGCGGCCAAACGCGTCTGACAACGGGCCAGTGAAGAACGTGCCGATCCCCATTCCCAACACAAACGAGGTCAGGATCAGTTGCGCCTTGTTGATGTCATCAGGGCTGAACTGCGCACCGATATCAGGCAGCGCAGGCAGGATCGAGTCGATGGAAAAGGCGATCGTCGCAAACATCATTGCGACAAGCGCGACAAACTCTCCGCGTGACATACGATGCGCCATTGGGCCCTCCTGACCTGTTCGCGCTATCACGCACGGTCAGGGGGCGCCAGCCATGTCGATGCACAGGGGGCTGTGCTAATTTGCAGAGGAAGCCTCAAGTTGAGACATGATGTCAGCGATTACACGTTCCCACATCTCGGGCGGTTGCGCACCGGGAACAGCATGCTGGTTGGCCACGATAAAGGTGGGGACCGAGTTCACTCCCATCTGACGCGAGTGGCTGTCGCGGTTGCTGATATCTTCCCGGTCCGCGTCTGAATTCAGCAGTTTAAGAACGACAGCTGCGTCCATGCCGATTGTATCTGCGATATCGGCCAGAACCTCGTGGTCGCCAATGTCACGGGTCTGCACGAAATAGGCATCAAACAGGGCGTCCACGGCCTGGGTCTGTTTGCCTTCGATTCCGGCCCAGTGAATTAGGCGATGTGCGTCCAGCGTGTTGGGGGTGCGCTTCATCCCTTCAAAGTCGATTTTCAGACCCGCGTTTTCGGCGTGTTCCACCACCGGCGCATAAGCGCGCACCGCGCCCTCTTTGCCACCGAACTTGCGTTCGAGGTACTCGCGGCGGTCCATACCGGCATCGGGCATGTCGGGGTTCAGTTGGAAAGGGTGCCATTCGATAACGAACGGATGATCAGGGATCGCGGCCAATGCCTTGTCCAGGTGGGTCTTGCCGATGTAACACCACGGGCAGATCGGATCGGACATGATATCAAGCTTGACGGTCTGGGTCATGGTTGGCTCGCCTTGAAATAGGCCGGAAGCGCCCGGCGCAGGAGTTTTCCGTTGCCGCCAGTCGGAAGCTCGGGCAGGTGGATGAAGGCGCGAGGTTGTTTGTACCGCGCCAGGTTGGCCTCCACATAGGTGCGCAGGACCGTCTCGTCCAGTTTTTCCGGCCCGGTGTAGAAGGCTGCTATCAGGAACGTGTCCTGTTTGACCTCGACTGCGGCAGCGCCGACCTGTGTGATGCCGGGAAGCTGGGACAACACGGCCTCAACCTCGACAGGCGACACGCGATAGCCGCCCGCGTTCATCATGTCGTCATCGCGCCCGAGATAGGTGATCTGGCCGTCTATGGCCATGGCGCCCTGATCGCCGGTCAGAAACCAGTCACCCTGCATCCGGGCCTGTGCCTCGTCCGGGGCGTTCAGATAGGTCAGCATCAAACCCGGATCATCCCGGTGAATGGCGATGGTGCCTTCCTGACCCTGCGGGACCGGACCATCCGGGCCCAGGATCGCCACGCGGCGACCGGGTTGCGGTTGTCCCAGCGCCTCACCCCGTGCCGGATGGTTGGGGCTGGACGAGATGAAGGTCGAGCATTCAGACATTCCGTAGGCTTCGAACAGCTCAGTCCCTGTGGCGCGCAGCCAATGCTGGTGCAAAGTTTGCGACAGCTTTTCGCCTGCGCATAAGCCGTGGCGCAATTCGGGCAAATGCAAAGTACCAGTCGACGCGACAATCTTGCGGAATACGCCCGGCGCGGCTGCGAAGATCGAGACCCTGTGGTCGCGTATCACATTTGGCAGTGAGGTAAGCTCGGTGCCGGGGTCGGGGATCAACGCGGTCGCTCCGATAGTCCAGGGGTCCATTAGCCCCGTGCCCAAGGTGTAGGTCCAGTTAAATGCACCCGCATGACAAAGTCGGTCATCCTCGCGCAGCCCATACCAGCCGTCGACCATCATTTGTCGCGCCCAGATCGCACGATGCGCATGCGCCACGGCACGCGGTTTGCCGGAAGTACCAGACGTATAGACCACATAGGCCATACGCTCGGGGTCCCCCATCTGGAACGCAGCGGGCGGTAGGTTCCGCATCGCGGCAAGGTCTGGCAGGGTGATCTGCATTGGGTGATCCGTGCATGCGACCGAGGGGTCTCGGAGCACAGCGGTGGGGTTCAGATCTTGAATGATCTTCGCCGTCTCGGGCGCAGTCAGCTGCGACGAAGTAGGAACGGGTACAATCCCAACTGCGATTGCTCCAAGATAGGCGATGGGGAAATCAACAGTATTCCCAAGGCGCATCAACGCGATATCGCCGGGATGCAACCCGGCCTGAAGCAGCCCGGCCCCTGTTCCCAGAATAGCCTGTTTGAGCTCGGCATAGGTCCAGTCCTGAGGATCATCTTCGCCGATGACGGACAAGGCCGTCTTTTCCGCCAGACGATCTGCATGACGCAACACATGGGCCGCCAGATTGAAGGGCGCGGGACAGGGTGGGGGAGGGCCTTGATCAAACACAGACAGCATGGGCCTTGGCTAACGTGACGACTGCCGCGTTGCAAGCGGGACAGCCTGCCCCTATAGAATGACGCATGAGCAAAGAAGACCAGACATCGCTGATCCGCATCGCGCGCGAAACCGGAGAACACACGGAACTAGAGCCGCTGGACCTGGGTGCCCGTGTGCGCGAATTACGCAAGGCGCGCAGTTGGACGCTGGAACAGGCGGCCACGCAAGCGGGGCTGGCGCGATCGACGCTTAGCAAGATCGAGAACGGGCAAATGTCCCCTACCTATGACGCTCTGAAAAAACTGGCTGTCGGGTTGGAGATTTCAGTGCCTCAGCTGTTCACGCCTCCGCAGCGCGAACAGGTGATCGGGCGGATGTCAGTCACGCGGATGGGCGAGGGCGCGGCACACCCGACCACGACCTATGAGCATGAGTTGCTGGCCGAAACGCTGACAAAGAAGCAGATGCTCCCTTACCGCGCCCGCGTTCGTGCCCGGTCAATGGATGAATTCGACGGCTGGGTGCGTCATGACGGTGAAGAATTTCTGTATGTGCTGACTGGGGTAGTGCGGCTGTATACGGAATTCTATGAACCGGTCGAAATGCGCCGTGGCGACAGCGCTTATTACGACGGCAGCATGGGGCACAACGTCGTATCTGTCAGTGATGAGGACGCGATGATCCTTTGGGTGACGTCACTTGCCTAGCCCGCGGCTGAACTCGCGGTTCAGTCCTTCGGTGAACAGGAAGTCTTCCAGCTCTTCCCGAGCTTCATTTACGGTCAGGTGGTGGCGCTTGGCCAGATAGGCTTCAAATCCCTTGCGATCTTTGCTGAGTTGCGTCTTGTCCTGTTCGCGCAGGTTCGGAAAACGCCGTTTTGCCCGCGCGTACATCGCATCCCAGTCTTGCGTCAGGTCAGTCCAGTTCAACATCTGTTCGCATCCCGTTTTTCAGGTTCCATCGCTGCCCGGCCTTCCAATAGGTTACGAAGGGGGGGCTGTGCGGGTCGCATGACAAAATGTCGCACCCTTAGGGTGCTTTGGGCGCAATACAAAAAAGCCCGTTGCAGGCAAACCGCAACGGGCCGACGGACCGGTGTTTGGAGTGAGTGGAGGCTGGTCCGTGATTGTTGTGCGCCGCGCGGCAGGTGGAACGTTATGGTATTAAAAACAAATGAATATTATGGCCGCGCAAAGCGTATCTCTGTCAAAAGGCTACAACGCAAAGATGTATTTCGTAAAGGTATTTCTGCGATTGTCGTAAATATGATGAAAACCAAAGGCATACGCTGCTTTTGGTGGCTGGCAGTCTGCAACACACACCATGTAGGGAATGTTGCAGTTTGTGCTGATTTCCGCCGAGGGCCTTTTCTGACCTTCAGGTGCCAGAGTTGAAAGCCGCTAGGGCTCGTACCACCAAACCTGAGGCATGTACTCCGGCCCGTCGCCGTAGATTGGCAGGACCTCTGGCTGCTTCAACTCTTTGGCATGCGCAATACGCCCGACATCGAAGTTCCAAATTGGAATGACATAACGGCCAGCGGTCAGAACCCGATCCAACGCCCGTGTGGCGGCTACGAAGTCCTCGCGACTTTCTGATGCCAGCATAGCGTCGATCAACCCGTCGACAGCAGGTGACGCCACCCCCATCAGGTTGCGTGTTCCTTGCGAGTCGGCATTGTCACTACCCCAGTACAAGCGTTGTTCATTGCCGGGCGACAACGACAGCGCTCGGCGGAAGAAGGTCATGTCGAAATCCAGATCGCCAGTTCGTCCAGTGAACTGAGCGCTGTCGACTTGTTCGATGTTGACCTGAATCCCAAGGCGTTCCAGTGCGCGGGAATAGATTTCGATTGCGGTCTCACCCTCGCTGTCGCCTTGTTGCAAGAGGACGTTAAGTGTGAATGGCTTACCTTCCGCGTTGCGCAGCATTCCATTTTGAATGGTCCACCCAGCTTCGGCAAGCAATTGGGATGCTTTGCGGATATTGGCCCTGTTGCGCGCGGATCCGTCGCCTTCGGGAAGGGAATACCCTTCAAGGGTGCCTGGCAGCAAATCCTCCTCGAATTGCAGCAAAAGCTCCTCAACCCGCCCCGTCGCCGCGCCGGGTTGCATGGCCAATTCCGAGCCTGAGAAATATGAAGTGATCCTTGGTTGGGCGCTGCCAGTGATTGTGTCGTTGATGAACTCGAAGTTGAACGCCAGCATCAATGCCTCGCGTACACGCCAATCGTCAAACAGCGCCTTGCGTGTATTTATCACAAACCCTGTCATTCCTGAGGGCTTGCCGTGGGGGATCTCGGTCTTGATGACATCTCCACGCTGAATTGCTGGGAATGTATATTGCGTGTCCCACTTGTCCGCGTTGAACTCGCGAACGGCCGTCAGTTCTCCGGCCTTGAAGGCTTCGAACAGGACGGTCCCGTCGCCATAGAACTCAATCCGTATTTCATCCAAGTTCATCGTGCCGCGGCGGAAGGGAATATCTGCCCCCCAGTAATCTGGATTGCGACGCAGGTTCACGTAGCGGCCAGCCTCATAGCTGTCGACCAAATACGGTCCGGTACCTAGGGGAATGTCTTGCAACGGGGCATTCGCGAAATCCTTTCCCTCCCACTGCGCTTTTTGAAGGATAGGTCTCAGACCGGCGATCAGGGCCAATTCGCGATCGGGTTCATTGAAGGTGATCCTGACAGAGCGGGGGCCGGTCTGTTCGATACTGTCTATTTTGCCCCACAAGCCGCGATAGCGCAGATGACCTTCAGTTCCCAATATCTCATACGACCAGATGACATCGTCTATCGTGACCGATGTTCCATCCGAGAAGCGAGCGTCTTCGCGCAGCGTAAATTCGACCCAAGAGCGGTCCGGCGCAGTGTCGACTGATTCGGCTAACAACCCGTAAAGAGTGAAAGGTTCGTCCCAAGAACGTCCCATCAGGCTTTCATGGGTCCAAAATCGCAATTGCCAAGGGGAGGTCCCTTTTTGCACAAACGGGTTCAAACTGTTATAGCCGCCGGTATTCCCGAAAACGACTTTGCCGCCTTTGGGCGCGTCTGGATTTGCATAGGGCAAAGACACAAAATCCGGTGGTAGTGCCGGGTCGCCGTACATAGCTATGCCATGGGCCGATTCTGCATTGCCTGACGCAGCGGCAAAAACAATGGTGATTCCCGTGATCACAAGGCGAACGGGACGAAGAAAATCGGGGCTCATTTTGGAAACAATCCTGCTCTGGCCTTATTTTGTTGGGATTCATCGTACCGATGATTTTTCTTATTATCAAACTTTTAGCTTGGACGAAGGCGTGGAATTGCTTATAAAGGGTGCACTGCTCGATAGGTTTCTTGCCTGTATGAAACCTGCCTCAATAACTTAACGCCCGCTTCGTGCGGGCGTTTTTTTTGGGCGGTATGCATGTCTGAAACTAAGCTTCGATGTTTCCCGTTCCCTTTGCAGGTGCAGCATGGCACTGTGCGCCCAAAGTGATTTGCAAGGGAGAGGCGGCATGAGCCTGACGGGAAAAACGGCGATTATCACGGGGTCGAATTCTGGTATCGGACTTGGCGTCGCGCGCGAGCTGGCCAAGGCCGGGGCGAATGTGGTCTTGAACTCGTTCACCGACAGGGATGAAGACCATGCCCTAGCCGAAGAGATTTCAAAAGAGACCGGTACAAAGGCGCGCTACATTCAAGCTGATATGTCCAAAGGTGATGAGTGCCGCGCCCTGATCGAGCATGCCGGGGCCTGCGATATTCTGGTCAACAATGCCGGTATTCAGCACGTCGCGCCGATTGATCAGTTCCCGGTCGACAAGTGGGACGCAATCATCGCGATCAATATGAACTCGGCCTTTCATACAACTGCTGCGGCGCTGCCGATGATGCGGCAGGCCGGGTGGGGGCGTGTGGTCAATATCGCCTCGGCTCATGGCCTGACGGCCTCGCCTTTCAAAGCGGCCTATGTGGCGGCCAAGCATGGGGTTGTGGGTATGACCAAGACGGTTGCCTTGGAGACGGCGCAGGAGCCGATCACCTGCAACGCTGTCTGTCCGGGCTATGTGCTGACGCCTCTGGTCGAGGCGCAAATCCCTGATACGATGAAGGAATACAACATGAGCCGAGAGGACGTCATCAAAAACGTCATGTTGCAGCGCCAGCCATCCAAAGAGTTTGCGACGGTCGAACAGCTTGGCGGAACGGTGCAATTCCTATGCTCGGACGCGGCGGCGCAGATCACGGGGACGACGATTTCTGTGGATGGCGGCTGGACCGCGCTCTGAGTCAGGAGTTTTTCGGTGAAACGCATCAATCTGGCTTTGCAAGGCGGTGGCGCGCACGGGGCGTTTACCTGGGGCGTGTTGGATCGGATTCTGGATGAAGAGGATATCGAGGTTGCGGCGATCACCGGAACCTCGGCCGGGGCGCTGAACGGGGCGGCGTTCAAGTCTGGCATGGTGCGTGATGGGCGCGACGGGGCGCGTGCCAACCTGAACGGACTATGGGAGCGGATGGGCGCTGTGGGCGACATGCGGTTGGCCAACTGGATGCAAGCGATTGAACCCGCTCAGGTCGCGCAGGCGATGGAATATTCGCTGCCCTTTTCCGTGGGCGATGCGTGGTCGCGGCTGGTTTCGCCCTATGCCTACGGCCCGTTCTACCGCAATCCGCTGGAGCCGGTGGTCGACCGATTCAATTTCGATCAGGTCTGTGCGGATGAAGGCCCGCGCCTGCACGTTTGCGCGACCTGCGTGCGCAGCGGCAAGATTCGTGTTTTTACGGGGGATGAGATTTCAACCGACGCGATTTTGGCCTCGGCCTGTTTGCCGACGCTGTTTCAGGCGGTTGAAATCTTTGATCCCAAATCAGGCCGGACCGAAGCCTATTGGGATGGGGGATACACCGGCAACCCGGCGCTGTATCCTTTGTTCAATAAAGACCTGCCAGATGACGTAGTGATCGTGAATATCAACCCGCTGGAGCGCGACGAGGTGCCCAAGACCCCACAGCAAATCCAGAACCGGGTCAATGAGATCAGCTTCAACTCATCCCTTTTCCGAGAGCTGCGCGCGATCAGTTTCGTGCAGCGCCTGCTGGCCGAGGGCAAGCTGCAGGCGGGTGAGATGAGCCGCGTGTTGGTGCATATGATTGCCGATGACGATTTGATGAACGATCTGTCGGTGGCGACCAAGACGGTGCCGAACCCGGTGATCCTGCACAAATTGAAAGAGGCCGGGCGCAGGGCAGCTGATCGTTTTCTGACCGATCACAAGGGTGATCTGGGTCAGAAAAGTACTGTAAACCTGCCCGAAATGTTTAGCTGATCACTCTGGCGGCTGGGTCGGGTCTTTATCATTCGGATAAACCAGCCCGGCTGAGATCACCAGTTTGGCGGCGTCCTCGATTGACATGTCCAACAGGATCACATCCTCTTCGGGGAAGAACAGCAAAAAGCCCGAGGTCGGGTTAGGCGTGGTTGGGACAAAAATGCTCAGCAAGTTGCCGCCGGTCTCGGCGCGATCGTTGACCTCGCCCCGGGCCGTGGTCGAGACGAAGCCAATCGCCCAGATGCCCCGGCGGGGATATTGGATCAGGCAGGCTTTCTCGAACGAGCGTTCAGTCTGGGCAAAGACCGTCTCTGAAATCTGCTTGATCCCTGAATAGACCGACCGCACCACAGGCATCCGGTTCACAAGGCTTTCGGCGAAATGGATCAGCGAGCGGCCCAGAATGCCTTTGGCGATCCAGCCGACCAGAACCGTGAAGATCAGGAAGATCACCACACCCACGCCGCGAAGGTTGACCCCAACATATTCGGATGGCTGGAATTTTTGCGGGATCAGCGGCAGGACCGCGCTGTCGATCCAGCCCACGACGGACCAGATCAGCCAGATGGTCAGCCAAACCGGCGCAATGACAACGATGCCCGTCAAGAATGACGCGCGCAGCCGGGAAAACAGGCCCGGTCGGCGGTGAGGTTCTTCGTCAAAGGGCGTGTTCATTGCGGTCCTGAGTGATTTGCCGATTTAGTTAAGCAGTCCGGGGCCTTGGTACAATAGCTTTGCTCACTCGGACAGGGCGCGTGCGATTCCGGCGGCCAATTTTGCGTTATTTCTGACCAATGCGATGTTTGCGGTCAGCGAACGCCCCTCGGTCTGTTCGTAGATGCGCTGCAACAAGTAAGGGGTGACGCCTTTGCCTGTGATCCGATGCGCGTCGGCGTCTGCTTGGGCCGAGGCGATGATTGGGGCCAATTCCTCGGCCGGGATTTGATCTGCGCCGGGGATCGGGTTGGCCACAAGTTGCCCGCCGGGAAGCCCGAGGGCGCGGCGAGTGGCGTGGGCCTTGGCGATAGCTTCGGCTGTGTCCATGCGCAATGGTGCCGCATACGGGGATTTGGCGGACCAGAAGGCAGGGAATTCGTCCTGTCCATGCGAGATGACCGGAACGCCCAGCGTTTCAAGAACCTCAAGCGTTTTGGCCAGATCGAGTATGGCTTTTGCACCGGCGGCCACAACAGTCACAGGGGTTTGAGCCAACTCATGCAGGTCCGCTGAAATATCGAATGAGGTTTCGGCCCCTTGATGCACGCCGCCGATCCCGCCGGTGGCAAAGACCTGAATTCCAGCGTAATGCGCAGCGATCATTGTCGCGGCGACGGTGGTGGCTCCGGTCCCGCCGGTCGAGATGCAGGCCGCCATGTCCGCGCGCGAGATTTTGGCGACACCTTGCGCCTGACCAAGCGCTTTGAGCTGATCCGCTTCCAGCCCGACGTTCAGCACGCCGTCGATGACTGCAATCGTTGCCGGAACCGCACCTGCGTCGCGGATATCCTGTTCCACCTGTGCCGCGACCTCGATGTTCTGAGGGTAGGGCATCCCGTGGGTTATGATGGTGCTTTCCAGCGCAACGATGGGCTGGCCTGCGTCTTTGGCGGCGCGGACCTCGGCCGAGTAGTGGATGTCGATCACAGTGGGGTTTCTCCGGAAACGTAAGTGGCGGCGGCGTGCAAGGCACGGGTCAGGGCAGCGTCGGGGGCGGCCCCTGCGGCCTCGGACGCGATATGCGCCGCCATGAAAGTGTCACCCGCGCCGGTCACGCGTGTCACCAGAACGGACGGGGGTGTTTGGGTCAGAATCTCGTCTGCGGTGCCCACGGTGGCCGAGTTGCCGCCATCCGTGACCAGCACCCGCAGCGCGCCGCGATCCAGGAGACCTTTGGCGGCGGATTCGGAATCGGTGAACTCACGCTGACACAGGAGCCCTGCCTCTTCGAGGTTCACGTAGAGCGTCGCGCGGGCGTGTTTGAGGAAGGGCAACAGGCGCTCGGCCTTACCGGGTGAGGCAGGGGCAACGCGCAGATCGGCTTTTGCGAAGGCCGGGCTTTGGGCGATTTCTTCCAGCAAAGTTAGCGTCAGGTTGCCATCCAATGCGATGGGGCCTTCGAACGGTGTGTTCTCGTAGCCCAACGGTCCGTGCATTAGTGGGCGCAGGATTTTGGCCCCTGCGGCCTCTAACGAATGGGCATCCGCAATGGCGGCGATCAGCCCGTTGGCCCCTTCGACCGCCATATAGCGGTCGGTCGGCAAATCCTGCGAGCGGTAGACGTGATCCGTGACCATGCCCAGCCGCGCGCAGGCATTGACCAGTTCGTCGCCTTCAGGGTCGCGGCCAATTGCGGTCAGCAGTGTAGGCGTCATACCGAACCGCACCAGTGTCATGGCGATGTTCATGGCCACGCCGCCGGGCAGGCGGGTGATCCGCCCCGGCACGTCTGACCCCTGCCGCATGGCGCTGGCAGACCGCCCGATCACGTCCCAAAGGACCGAGCCGATACACAGTATTTCGCTAGTCTGAGTCATGCCCGTGTCATGCCGCAGCGTCACGGCGGGTGCAAGGGTTAACGCTCACATCGCGTCGGTCAGCGCCTTCAATGCGGCGACCGGATCGTCCTGCGACCAGATCTCATCGCCGATGCCGAAGAAATCGGTATGCGGCGACAGCGCGCGGATCAGGTCTGGGGTTAGGCCGCCTTCGGCCACAACCGGCACTTCGATCATCTCGGACCACCACTGGAACAGGTCTTTTTCTGCGATTGTGCCATCGCCCAAGGCCGATGCGCCAACCGGGCCAAATGCGACGTAATCCGCGCCGTTCTCGCCCGCGGTCATACCATCATGGCTGGAGGCTGCGCAAAAGCTGCCGACGATGGCATCCGCGCCCAGTTCTTTACGTGCTGCCCGGACGGATCGCGCACCGTCATCCAGATGCACCCCGTCCAGCCCTAGCCGCTGCGCCAGCAGCACGTGGTTCGAGATCACGATCGCCACATCCCGCGCATGGGCGACCTCGCGGCAGGCATCGGCGGCGCGGGCGATAGTGTCTTCGTCGCTACCCGCCAAGGCGAGGCGGATACAGGCGATGTCAGAACTGTCCAGCACGCGGCCCAGCTGCTCGGGGAAGGTGCTTAGGGTGATCGTGGGCGGGGTGATCAGGTAAATCTGCGGCTGCTCGGGGGTGTCCATTGGCGCGTCCTTCGCTTTCAGTCTTTGGCGCGGTTTAGCGGATTGCGCCGGGGAAGCAAACTTTTATGCCGGATATTGGCGCAATTGGCCGCCCGGACGGCTTGCCCTGCGCCAATGTGCCGATTACAGCAGGCGGAACTTTCGGAGACAGCCATGCCCAGCGACAAATCCCAGCCTTCCTTTGTGCTCGTGCGCCCTCAGATGGGCGAAAACATCGGTGCTGCCGCGCGGGCGATGTGGAATTTCGGGTTGGACCGGATGCGGATCGTGGCTCCGCGTGACGGGTGGCCGAACCCCAAGGCGGTGGCGATGTCCAGCGGGGCGGGGCGGTTGTTGGATGAGGCGCAGCTGTTTGATGATCTGGCTGGGGCACTGGCTGACAGCACCTTCGTCTTCGCCACCACGGCACGTCAGCGCGGGTTGACCAAGCCAGTCTACAGCCCGGAACGCGCCATGCAGATGGCCGCCGAAAAGGTCGCGGCGGGCGAAAAGGTTGCCGTGCTGTTCGGCCCCGAGCGCGCGGGGCTTGAGAATGAAGATATCGCCAAAGCCAATGCCATCATCTCGGTCCCGGTGAACCCCGAATATGCCTCGCTTAACCTCGGGCAATGTGTGCTGCTGACTGCCTATGAGTGGATGCGCCAAAGCGCCGATGTGGTGCATGAGGCCACCGATCTGGGCAAGGGTGACTGGGCCACGGGGATCGAGGTCGAAAAGCTGGTCGAACACTACGAAGACCGGCTGGAAGAGGCGGGGTTTTTCTACCCGCCCGAAAAGGCCGAAGGGATGAAGACCAACCTGCGCAACCTGTGGTCGCGTATGCGGATGACGCGGGCCGATGTGCAGATGCTGCACGGGATCATGCGGCAGATGGTCCGCTGGAAGGACAAGGGCTAAGGCTGGACCTATCTTCCGCTTCACCCTAGCGTGCGACAAAACAAGGACATGAGGACAGCATGAGCGGCAAGCGCAGCATCTTCGAAGAGGTCTCGGGCGACCAAAAACAAGAGGCGGTTCAGACCGGTATGATCGACCGTGGCCGAGGTGGCGCGCGTAAGGCGATCCGGGCGTGGCTGATGATGCTGTTTGCGCTGGTCGTGATCATGATCGCTGTGGGTGGGCTGACGCGCCTGACCGATAGCGGGTTGTCGATCACCGAGTGGCGTCCGATCACCGGGGCCATCCCGCCGATGTCCGAAGCCGACTGGCAATCCGAGTTCGACAAGTACAAGGAAATCGACCAGTGGCGCATCCAGAACCAGTGGATGGAGCTGGATGATTTCAAATTCATCTATTGGTGGGAATGGGGCCACCGCCAGTTGGGTCGCGTGATTGGTCTGGTCTGGGCCATCGGGTTCTTTGGTTTCTTGGCCGCGCGGAAAATCCCGACGGGTTGGACTGGTAAGCTGTTGATCCCCGGTGTCTTGGGCGGGGCACAGGGCGCTGTCGGATGGTGGATGGTTGCCTCAGGCGTGACGCAGGGCGAGGGGATGACTGCCGTCGCCAGCTATCGCCTGGCCACTCATCTGGGGCTGGCTTTTGTCATCCTCGGGTTCCTTGCATGGTACATCTTTGAACTGGGACGCGAGGAGCGTGACCTGATGCAGGCCCGCCGCGCGAAAGAGGCGAAACTGTTCTCTCTCTCGACCGGCCTGATGCATTTCGCCTTCCTGCAAATTCTGATCGGTGCACTGGTGGCCGGGATCGATGCGGGGCGGTCCTACACCGACTGGCCTTTTATCGGCGGGCAGCTTTTGCCGCCCGATGCCACGATGCTGGAGCCGATGTGGCGCAACTTCTTCGAAAGTCCTGGTCTGGTGCAGTTCATTCACCGTTGCGCGGGCTATTTGCTGCTGATCTTCGGCGTCATCGTCTGGCGGCACGGCGGCACCAGCGCGCATCCGCAAACACGGTTTGCCTTCAACGCGGCCTTTGCAGCGCTGGCCCTGCAAGTGGTGATTGGGATTGTGACCGTGGTTTATGCCGCGCCGTGGCAGATCGCTATCTTCCATCAGTTCATGGCCGTGGTCGTCTGGACCCTGATCCTGCGCGCGCGTTTCCTGACCGCTTACCCAATCGCAACCTCGATCCGCGGAGCGTGACATGACCGCCTTTGACGACCTGATGGCCTTTCAACGGGAAACCTCGGCTTTGGGGCAGATTGCCGGGCGGCTGGGCTGGGATCAGGAAACCGTGATGCCGCGCGGGGCCGCCCCGCAACGGGCCGAGGAAATGGCCGCCATCGAAGCGGTCCTGCACGCGCGCCGATCCGACCCGCGCGTGGCTGAATGGCTGGATCAGGCCGACCCGCAAGATGAAGCTGGCAAGGCGCAGATCCGAGAAATCCGCCGATCCTATGAGCGCACGGTCAAAGTTCCCGCTGATTTGGCCAAGGCGATTGCGCGTGTCACATCCGCTGCGCAGGGCACATGGGCGCAGGCCCGTGCGGACGAAGACGTGGCCGCGTTCCTGCCCGTGCTGCAGGAGGTCGTCGCCCTGAAACGCGAAGAGGGTGCGGCGCTGGCGCAAGGCGGTGACGTCTATGACGCCATGGTGGAGGATTATGAGCCCTACACAACCGGCAGCCAGATTGCCGAGATATTCGACCAGATGCGCCCGCGTCTAGTGGCCCTGCGAGCTGCTGTTCTGGATCGCCCCGCGCCGCAAGCCCTGACCGGCGCTTTTGACGAACTGACCCAGATGCGCCTGTCGCAGAAACTGGCGACCACTTTTGGCTATGATCTGAACACGGGCCGCGTGGACAAGGCGGTGCATCCGTTCAGCTCGGGCAGTGGGTTGGATGTGCGGATCACCACCCGCACCAGCGAAACCGACCCGTTCAACTGCTTCTACTCGACTATTCATGAGGTCGGCCATGCCGCTTATGAGCAAAGCATCGACCAAGCTTATGCGCTGACCCTGCTGGGCAGTGGGGTATCGATGGGTGTGCATGAAAGCCAAAGTCGGATTTATGAAAACCAGTTGGGCCGCTCCCGCGCCTTTACCGGCTGGCTATTCGATCAGATGACAGCGGCGTTTGGCGATTTCGGGATCAGCGACGCCGACGCATTTTATGCAACCGTCAATGGTGTCCATAACGGCTATATCCGGACCGAAGCCGATGAGGTGCAATATAACCTGCATATCATGCTGCGCTTTGATCTGGAACGCGCCTTGATGGCCGGAGACCTGCAGGTCAGCGATCTGGAAGCCGCGTGGAATGACCGTTTCAAGGCCGATTTCGGTTATGCGGTCGACAAGCCGTCGAACGGGTGTTTGCAGGACGTGCACTGGTCAGTGGGGCTGTTTGGCTATTTCCCAACCTATTCGCTGGGCAATGTCTATGCCGGGTGTCTGTATCAAGCCCTGCGCGCGGCGCTGCCCGATCTGGACGCGCAATTGGCGCAGGGCGACACGTCCGCCGCGACCGGTTGGCTGCGCGAGAACCTGCAACGCCACGGAGGGCTGTATGCCCCACGCGAAACCATACAACGCGCCAGCGGGATCGAGCCCCAGGCCGGTCCTTTTCTGGACTATCTCGAAGCCAAATTCGGCCAGCTTTACGCGCTGTAACCCTTACGTTCTTGTGTTGAGGCATGGGAATTCCCGACTCAACCGATAAACTATCCCGGATATGTTCTGGGAGGAGCGCATGTCGTTCAGAAATAAAGTCAAATCGCACGCTGCCGTCGTCCTGACAAGCGAGGGATTTCAAAGCGCACGCCGAACGGTGCGGGAAACACGTCGACGGCTAAGCCGCACACCTCATGTCGTTCAATACTTCCACGACGTGAGCGATCCTTATTGTCACCTGAGTGTGCAACTTCTTGGCCAACTTCGCGACAAATATGACGTGCGGATCGAACCGCATCTCATGTCCCGCCCGGCATCAGATATCCTGCCTGCGCCAGAACAATATAGGCACAACGCCTTGCTGGATTCTGTGAGATGGGCAAAACGACTAGGTTTGAATGCGCCGGGAAATATTTCGCCTGAAGGTCCGGCATTTGATCTGGCCGAGCGGCTGCTTGCAGCCGAGCTGAACGGGGCAGATTTTGTCAAAGCGGCTTCGCAGATTAGCCAAATGCTTTGGTCAGCCAAGGACATACCCGATGGGCCGCAGGCTGATCCGATACAGGCGCGTGCAGATGGCGATCGGGCGTTGCAGGCCGCGGGGCATTATCTGGGTGGTACGGTTTCCTATGGTGGTGAATGCTATTGGGGGCCAGACCGGCTCGCCTATTTGGAAACTCGGCTTGAGACGCTTGGGCTGGGGCAAGCAAACCCGTTTATCGTGCCCGCGGTCAGCGAACCCACGCTCGATGCTGCGGGACAGGAACTGGAGTTCTTCTTTTCTTTCCGCAGCCCTTATTCCTACCTCGCATTTGATCGCGTCCGGGATCTGACGTCCCGATCGAATGCGAAACTGATCCTTCGACCCGTGTTGCCGATGCTGATGCGGGGGCTTCCGGTTCCGAGTGCCAAATCCTCATACATTCTCAAGGATTGCGCCCGCGAGGCGCGACGGCTGGGCATCCCGTTTGGCCGCATCAGCGACCCGTTGGGTGCGGGGGTCGAACGTGGATACGCTTTGTTGGACCATGCCGAGGCCCAAGGGCGGCTGGCCGAGTATTGCTCGGCCTTCATGACGGCGGTCTGGTCCAAGGGGATGGATGCCAGCACCGATGCTGGGCTGGCCTATATTGTCACGGCTGCCGGCCTGGATTGGAACGCGGCGAGGGAGCAGATTGAATCCTCGCACTGGCGCGACAGGGTTGAAGCCAACCAGGCCAGACTGCAGCAAATAGGTCTTTGGGGGGTTCCTAGTTTTCACCTCGCGGGTCAAAGCGTATGGGGCCAGGATCGGCTATGGGTTCTGGCAGACCTGTTGCGTGGCAAGGCTTAGTTTCACGGCCGAAGGGATTGGAAAGGCGCTATAAATTGCCCAGAACATGATCGCGCAGGCCGCCCCCAAGCGTTTCCAGGTTGAGGTAATTCCTCAGTACATTCAGCCACAACACCAAGTTTCTCATTCAGAAAAAAAGCCCCGCAGCAAAAGGTGCGGGGCCGGATTTGTTGTTAGCAGCTTTGCCTATTCCTCGGCTTCTTCGTCACCCTGATCTGCGATCCATGCGACGCTAACGACCTCTTCGCCTTTCCCGGTGTTGAACACCCGCACGCCGCCCGCGCTGCGCGACCGGAAGGAAATGCCGTCGACCGGAACCCTGATCGACTGCCCCTTGGAGGTGGCCAGCATGATCTGATCGTCGATCTCGACCGGGAACGAGGCCACAAGCTCTCCGCCGCGCATGGCTTTGTCCATCGCCGCAACGCCCATGCCGCCACGCCCGCGCACGGGGTAATCGTGGCTGGAACTCAGCTTGCCTGCACCGCCCTTCGTGATCGTCAGGATCAAGTTTTCGGCGGCCGACATTTCGGCGTAACGTTCCTGCGGCAGCACGCTGTCGGCGTTGCCTTCATCCTCATCGCTCTCGGCCTCATCGGTGACACCGGCCATCAGGCGGCGCATCTTAAGGTAAGCCGCGCGCTCGTCCGAACTGGCGTCGAAGTGACGGATGATCGACATCGACACGACCTCATCCTCGCCATTCAGGCGCACACCGCGTACACCAACCGACGATCGGCTGTTGAACACCCGCACATCCGTGGACGGGAAGCGGATTGCGCGGCCGGATTTGGTAACCAGCATCACGTCGTCATCTTCGGAACAGATGCGCGCGTTGATCAGCTTAGTGTCGGCGTGCTCGTCCTCGAACTTCATGGCGATCTTGCCATTGCGCTTTACGTTGGTGAAATCCGACAGACGGTTGCGCCGCACAGTGCCCGCGCTGGTGGCGAACATGATCTGCAGGTTTTCCCATTCCTCATCCGGCACATCCACCGGCATGATCGCCGCAATGGAGACTCCGGTCGGGATTGGCAGGATATTGACGATCGCCTTGCCCTTGCCAGTGCGGCCCGATTGCGGCAGACGCCAAGTCTTCAGCTTGTAGACCATGCCGTCGGTGGTAAAGAACAGCAGCTGCGTATGGGTGTTGGCCACGAAGAGGGTGGTGACCACGTCCTCTTCCTTGGTCTGCATTCCCGACAAGCCCTTGCCGCCACGCTTTTGCGCCCGGAAATCGGCAAGCGGGGTACGCTTGATATAACCGCCCGAGGTGACGGTCACGACCATGTCTTCACGTTCGATCAGGTCTTCGTCTTCCATGTCGCCGGACCAGTCGACGATCTCGGTGCGGCGGGGAACGGCGAACTGATCGCGCACTTCACGCAGCTCATCGCCGATGATCGACATGATCCGTTCGCGCGAGGACAGAATGTCAAGGTATTCCTTGATTTTGGCGGCCAGTTGTTCCAGCTCGTCCGTGACCTCTTTAACGCCCAGTTGGGTCAGGCGTTGCAGGCGCAGTTCCAGAATGGCGCGGGCCTGAACCTCGGTCAGGTTGTAGGTGCCATCGTCGTTCATCTTGGACAGAGGATCGTCGATCAGGCGCAGATAGCCTTCGATCTCGGCCGCAGGCCAGCGGCGGGTCATCAGTTTCTCGCGCGCCTCAGCTGCGTCTGCCGACGAACGGATGGTGGCAACCACTTCGTCCACGTTCGAGACGGCCACGGCCAGACCACACAGGATATGGCTACGTTCGCGCGCTTTGCGCAGGTCATAGGCGGTGCGGCGGGCGACGACGTCTTCGCGGAAGTCGATGAACGAGGTCAGGAAACGGCGCAGGGTCAGTTGCTCGGGCCGGCCACCGTTCAGGGCCAGCATGTTGCAGCCGAACGAGGTTTGCATCGGTGAGAAGCGATAAAGCTGGTTCAGCACCACCTCAGGCGTCGCATCGCGCTTCAGTTCAACGACCACGCGCACGCCGTTGCGGTCGGATTCGTCCTGCACATGGGCCACGCCTTCGATGCGTTTTTCGCGCACCGCTTCGGCGATCTTTTCTATCATCGAGGCTTTGTTCACCTGATAGGGAATCTCGTCCACGACGATGGCGTAGCGGTCCTTGCGCAACTCTTCCACGCGCGTTTTCGCGCGGATGATGACGCTGCCACGGCCTTCCAGATAGGCTTTGCGTGCACCCGAGCGGCCCAACATGACGCCGCCGGTCGGAAAATCCGGGCCGGGGACGTATTCGATCAGTTGCTCCGACGTCAGGTCCGGATCGTCGATCAGCGCCAGCGTGGCATCGACCACTTCGCCCAGATTGTGTGGAGGGATATTCGTCGCCATACCAACAGCGATACCGCCAGCACCATTTACCAGCATGTTCGGAAACCGGGCAGGCAGGACGGTCGGCTCCTTATCCTTACCGTCGTAGTTGTCCTGAAAATCGACCGTCTCTTTTTCGATATCGGCCAGCAGAGAGGCGGCGGGCTTGTCCATCCGCACTTCGGTATATCGCATGGCCGCCGGGTTATCGCCGTCCATCGAGCCAAAGTTGCCCTGACCGTCAAGCAGTGGCAGCGACATCGAGAAATCCTGCGCCATCCGCACCAGCGCGTCATAAATCGCGCTGTCACCGTGCGGGTGGTATTTACCCATCACATCGCCGACCGGACGGGCCGATTTGCGATAGGCCTTGTCATGCGTGTTGCCGGTTTCGTGCATCGCATACAGAATCCGCCGGTGCACCGGTTTCAGCCCGTCGCGCAGATCAGGGATCGCGCGGCTGACGATGACCGACATGGCATAATCCAGATAGGACGTGCGCATCTCGGATTCGATAGACACCGTCGGACCGTCATAAACGGAGCGCTCGGGCGGGGTTTCATCCATGTTTTCTGGGGTTTCTGGCGTATCGCTCACGTAAACTGCCCGATCTTTAGCTTGGGTCTATATCTTGTGGATGCACTCTATCAGACCCGGCACATAAGGTGCAAGCAAGCTGATCATTTCCGCCGAAAAAGCCAGGGTAACAGTTGGGTAACATATTGTTATCCAAGTATTAGGTGGTTTCCGTGCTACCCTAAAGAGACCTTGCAATAAACTTGGAGGTCTGAATGACGCAAAGCGAAACCGAATTGATGCTGAAAGGGTACGGGCTGACAACGGCGGAATTCTTCTACCACATGCCCGACTATATCCACGTCCTTAACACGTTCATCTGGCAGGATTACGATCTTGCCCCGGACCATCCGAATCTGTTCGATTTCATCGAATTCTGGCAGCGCGAGATAGACGGCCCGCTGCATTCCGTGCGCTATACGCATCGCAAGATGATCGCGCCGGGCGAATGGCGCAACATGGTGGGTGAGTTTCGAGTAAACTAGCGGATCAGCCGACCCGCCATGCATAGACTGAGCAGCCGGTTGAACCGCTGCCTGTAAAGCTGTTGCCATCTTCGGACAGGCGTCCACGCCAAGTCACCGTTATGCCCGGGAAGTAATCTGTCCCGCTGAGTTGCTGATCGTTCAGAAAGACCACAGTGTTGGCGTTCTGTCCCAATGAATCAGTGAGGCTTCCGGTAAACTTATTCCCGCCCGCGTTGGCATAATTGATTGATCCCGTAACCTTGATGACCAAGGCGCAGGTCGCTTTGTATTGCCAGCTTCCGGTCAGGGTCACAGCCGGTGCTGTCGGTGTTCGGGCAGAGGCCACGGCTTTGCAAACCGTTCCGCTTTTTGCGTCAAGCTCCTCTAGCGCGTGTTTCGTGCCCAGATCATCAGCGCCCAGTTCCGAGCCACTGGCGGA
Source organism: Ruegeria sp. HU-ET01832 (assembly GCF_040371315.1). NCBI lineage: Bacteria > Pseudomonadati > Pseudomonadota > Alphaproteobacteria > Rhodobacterales > Roseobacteraceae > Ruegeria > Ruegeria sp. HU-ET01832. The sequence goes on along the minus strand of NZ_BAABWL010000001.1, from coordinate 316,223 downwards.
CAGATAGTTGGCAAAAGCGCGTCGGGTTCTGGGGCCTGCGATTCCGTCCGCTCCACCGGCGCTACATCCAAGCCTGTTCAATGCAGCTTGTGTTTCGCGCATGACCTTAATGTCATCGGAAACAACTGGCAGCTCATTGTCGAAGGGAACAGTGTCATCGGTCTGCGTTAAGGTATCTGAGCTGACCAAAACCTCTCGGAGTTGCAGTGCAACTTGATAGGAATAGTCATCAGATTGATCCGAGTAGTTTTCAAGAAACGTGTCGAAAGCGGCAATCGTGCCGACGGACCGCGCAATGCTCAGATCGGCGCGAATATCCGTTGCGGGTGCCGCTGCGACTTCCGTGGTTTCCAGAGCGGCGGGTGTGAAATAGAAATCACCCAGCAATTCGTCATAATACGCAGGGACTTGGTTATGCTGAACGGTTTGGGAAAGGTCGCGCACTTCGGTGCGCAGGTCGGCGACCATACTGCGCAATTCCAGCCCGGGTTCTGACAGTCGCGGCAGCAGGGCGCGGGTGAACACCGAGTTTTGGGCCGCGTCCTCATCGCTCAGCCGGTCCAGGGCCATCTGGCCAGCGCCAGCCGAGAAAATCACGAACATCCCTTGCGGTGTGTTGATCCGACCAAGACCACGTGTTCCGCCGATGCTGCGCCCATTCGTCGTTTCAAAAGGGTTGTCGCGGCATGCATCGATGATCGCAATAGAGGTCCGCGCACCAGTGGCACGCACACGATCCAACAGGCTCGACAGGGCTATGGACTCGGCTTTTACAAAGCCGGTCTCGCCGGACGTGGGGGTTACAATGTCGGTCGGCAGCAGATAATTCTCTCCGTCGATTTCGACGCCATGTCCTGCGAAGAAAACAAACGCGGTATCGCCCGCATCCAGTCGAGATGTGAATTCTGAAATGCGCTGATTCATGCCGCGACGATCAAGGTTGAGGCCGGTGATCGTCTGAAAGCCCAAACCTTGCAGTTTTTCCGACACTGCCTCGGCATCGGCTACGGCCTTTTGCAAATCGACCACTGTATCGTAGCTGTCATTTCCGATGACGAGGGCCAGACGCTCTTGCGCGAACAAGGGCATGCCAATGACCGCAAACCAAACGATCCAAAACCATTTCATCCGGGCTACCTTTCATAAGTCGACCTGCGGAAAACATAGCGTGTAGCAGTGAAAAGGTCAGTGACTTCGATTACATTGCCTTGTCAGGCATGGATCGTAGATTTTGAAGCGTGTTTGCTTATGATCTGTTTTAAAGAGTGACCGTTCGAGGAGGAGCAGATGAACAGGTTAAGTTTCGTGATCGCAGTCGCGACCATGTTGGGCAGTCCGGTTTTGGCGGACGGCATAATGGGAAACCTGAAAAAAGGGGCCGAGAAGGTCGGGCAAACTGTCGGCAAAGGTGTCGATGCGGTCGGTGATACCGTAGATTCGACCACTGAACTTTTGTCAAACGAGGCCACACCGGAAGAAACGCGTGCCAAGTTGGACGCTATGGCCAGCCAGATCTTGAACCAGCTCATGGTCGAAAACCCACAGGCTCAGGCGCTATATGACGTAAGCGCAGGGTATGCTGTGTTTGATTCCCGTAAAATCACTGTATTCCCGGTTGCCGCAGGTTACGGGCGTGGGGTGGCCGTTTCGAAAGAAACGGGCGAGCACACCTACATGAACATGGGCACGGGCGGTGTAGGGGCTGCGCTTGGCATTGGCGGATTTGAAACGAAATATGTGATCCTGTTCGAAACTCAGGCAGATTTGGACAAGTTTATCGACCAAGGATACGATGCAACTGCAGAAGCCGAAGCCATGCACGGCTACGAAAAAGAGGGCGATACCCTGCGTTTTACCGATGGGCGGTCATTCTTTGTGCTCAGTAAAAAAGGCTGGCGCGTGTCCGCAGGGGCTTCGGGAACTAAATACTGGAAGTCTCCTGAACTGAACTAGCCTGAACAGCTCGCACCACCCAACACGCAAAACTTGGCGCAATGAGGATGGTTCAGATGCACGTCCGCTTCGGCTTCGGCCAGAGTGGACCCTATTTCGAACTCGGGCTCATACGCCAACAAGGTGCAGGCCAGAACCGCGGGCTTTTCCGCGCCTTTGCGTTTCACGACCATCCGCGCATTTGAACACATGACGGCTTCGGGGGATTTGTCCAGAATGCCCCAACAAGCTGTTGTGATCTCGGGTACTTCGATGGTTTCATCCATTTCGGGGAACAGAACGGTTTGAGCCGGGTTCTGCGCGTCAATGTCAAAACCGTGTTGCTGGAAGAATGACGCATATCCGGCCCGGCTGTCAGCATCACTGTCGCCCCACACGGTACGACCGGCAACTGCCATCTGAAACCCGTTGTCGCGCAACCACTCCATTCCGGTTACCGTCTTGGCAAAGCTGCCTTTGCCGCGCTCTTCATCATGCAGGGCAGGGTTGTAGTGGTCGACGGAAATCCGAAGGGTCAGCTTATCCCCATAATCCTGCTGCAACGCCAGCAGTCCGTCGCGCATCTTCCGGCGCATCATTGGCAGCATCGCATTGGTCAGAATCAAAACCTCATAACCGCGTTCAAGAGCGGCGCGGGTCATGTCGATCATCTCGGGGTTCATGAACGGCTCGCCGCCGGTAAAGCCGATCTCGCGTATGGGCCAGTTTCGCTGTTCGATCTGGTCCAGATAGTCGCGCACTTCGTCAGCAGTGATATAGACCAGTGCGTCATTGGTCGGGCTGCTGAGGATATAGCAGTTCTGGCATTCGATGTTGCACAAGGTACCAGTGTTGAACCACAACGTTTCGGGGTTCTTCAACGCCACCGTCGCACGGGCTTGCCCGTCCGCCGTTACCAACTTGTCCTGAAATTTGCCGATATTGGCGCTGCTTGGGGCGTTGTCTTTCATTCCGGTATCCGGTTCTTTGAAGTCATGTCACTGAATTAGCTGTTTGATATGGGTTCGTTAAGTGCGACATCAACGACCTGACAAAGTTTTGAAGATGAGGACAATGGCCCCGATGGTTGCGCTAACATTGGACATAACCCAGAGGGCAAGGTAAGGAAAACACATGGTTTCTCGTGTTATCCCTGTTGATCCGTTCGACCTGGTCATATTTGGCGGAACCGGTGATCTTGCGCAGCGCAAGATCCTGCCGGCGCTGTTTCGCCGGTTTTGCGCCGGGCAATGGGCCGAGGGCGCGCAACTCATCGGGGCTGCGCGGACCAATTATGACAGCGTTTCGTTTCGTAAAGCCGTCCGCGAATCGCTTTTGAAATTCGCTGCAAAGCAGTGCAAAAACGGTGCTGCGTTGGAGGCATTTTTGCAGCGTATCGATTATGTCTCGCTTGACGGTTCGTCAAATGATGGGTGGGTGCAATTGGCGGACAAGCTCAAACCCGAGCGGGTCCGGGCGTTCTACTTTTCAGTAGGGCCAAACCTGTTCGGACCCTTGGCCGAGAGGATCGAGGCTCATGACCTGATTTCACCATTGACGCGGATCGTGGTGGAAAAGCCTTTTGGCCATGATCTGGCCAGTGCTCAGGCGCTGAACGCGACTTTGGCCGCTTATTTCTCGGAAAAACAGATTTACCGGATCGATCACTATCTTGGAAAAGAGACGGTCCAGAACCTGATGGCCGTGCGCTTTGGGAACATGCTGTTCGAACCGCTCTGGAACAGTCAATATGTCGATCACATCCAGATAACGGTGGCCGAGTCCGTCGGGATTGACGGGCGCGAAGAGTATTACGATCGCGCGGGTGCGATGCGTGACATGATGCAGAACCACCTGATGCAGCTGTTGTGCCTGATCGCGATGGAGCCTCCGGCGAAGTTTGACCCCGACGCCGTGCGGGACGAAAAACTCAAGGTGATCCGCGCTCTGGACCCGGTCGAGCCGCACCATATCGTTCGCGGCCAGTTCGAGGATGAAGATACCGGGTATCGCCAAATCGTAGGCAATCCGCGCTCGACCACGGAAAGCTACGTGGCGCTGAAGGCGCATGTCAGCAATTGGCGATGGGCGGGCACTCCATTCTATTTGCGCACCGGCAAGCGGTTGGTCGCGCGGTCTTCGGTGATCAACGTAATGTTCAAGGACGCGCCGCACTCGATCTTTGGCGCTGACGCCGGCCGGCACGCGAATGTCTTGTCAATCCGGTTGCAACCAAACGAAGGCATTACCTTGAAGGTGACGATCAAAGAGCCGGGGCCGGGCGGTATGCGTTTGGTCGACGTGCCGCTGGACATGAGTTTTGCCGAGGCATTGGGGCCGGAAAATCAGGACCCACCCGACGCGTACGAGCGGTTGGTGATGGACGTCATACGCGGCAACCAGACCCTGTTCATGCGCGGCGATGAGGTCGAGGCCGCATGGGCCTGGACCGATCCGGTTATTGCGGGTTGGCAGGCGCGCGGCGATGTGCCGAAACCATATGATAGTGGCAGCACAGGTCCGGGCGACGCCGAGCTGCTGATGAAACGAGACGGTCGCCGCTGGCAAGGAATAAACCCATGAAAATTCAGGAATACCCCGACCGGGACATGCTGGCTATCGACGTTGCCAACGCGTTGGCCGGAGAGCTTGAGGCCGCCTTGCTGCACCATGACATGGTCTCGTTCGCGGTGCCCGGCGGCACCACGCCGGGGCCGATCTTTGACGGATTGTGCGCCGCTGATCTGGAGTGGGACCGCGTTCGCATCCTGCCCACCGATGAACGCTGCGTCCCCGGTGACAGCGAGCGTTCGAATGAACGACTGATCCGTCAACGCTTGCTGACAAATCGCGCTTCGGTCGCGCAATATGTTCCCCTGTATGTCGAAGGTAAAGACCCGGACGCAGTTCTGCCCGAGATCGAAAGCCTTATCTCCCCGGTTCTGCCCTTGTCTGTCCTGGTTCTGGGCATGGGCGAGGACATGCACACTGCCTCGCTGTTTCCGGGGATGGAGGGGCTTGCCGCTGCCTTGGACGGTCACGCACCACCGCTGGCCGTTGCGCGTACACAGACCCAGCCCGAAGCACGCATTTCGCTGACGGCACCCGTACTGGACGGAGCGCTGTCCAAGCATCTGGTTATTTTCGGCGCGGCCAAGCGCGACGCTTTGAACAAGGCGATGGCCTTGCCGCCGGAAGAGGCACCGATTGGCGCTGTTCTCAGCGGTATGACAGTTCATTGGGCGGAGTGAGGCGATGAAACTGGATGATCTCAAGAGTCTGTCGGGCGAAACAAAGACCATTCTGCAGCTGTTCGATCAGCACCCCGACCGGGCGCAGGCGTTTTCAGCCTCGACTGGTGATTTGTTGTTCGACTATTCCAAGACCCAGATTGACGCCGACATTCGCACAGCTCTGATCGGTCTTTGCGACCAATCGAATCTGGCTGATCGTCGTGATGCCATGTTCTCGGGCGCTAAGATCAACGAAACCGAAGGCCGCGCGGTTTTGCATACAGCGCTGCGTAACCTCGACGGTGGCCCGGTCGAGGTCGACGGGCTGGATGTCATGCCCGACGTTCTGGACACTCTGCAACGGATGCGGGTCTTTGCTGAAGAAGTGCGTGGGGGAACCTATGCTGGGGCAGGGGGCAGTTTTACCGATGTGGTGAATATCGGCATTGGCGGGTCCGATTTGGGGCCGGTGATGGCGACGCATGCGCTGTCGCCGTATCACGACGGCCCTCGGGTACACTATGTATCCAATGTGGATGGGGCGCACATCGCAGATATTCTGCGCCAGCTGGACCCGACGCGTACTCTGGTGATTGTTGCCTCGAAAACCTTCACAACGATCGAAACCATGACCAATGCCCGTACGGCACGGGCTTGGATGTCCGAGGGGGGCGGCGATCCGGCACGCCAATTCGCTGCCGTCTCAAGCGCCATGGACAAAACCCGGGCCTTTGGCATTCCCGAAGAGCGCGTGTTTGGGTTTGCCGACTGGGTTGGCGGGCGGTACTCGGTTTGGGGACCGGTGGGCTTGCCGGTGATGATCGCTGTGGGATCGAACGCGTTTGACGCATTCCTGCGCGGCGCTCAGTCGATGGACGTTCATTTCCGAGCCGCCGAATGGATCGAGAATATGCCGGTGATGCTAGCCCTTGTGGGTATATGGCATCGGCAAGTGCAGGGGCAAGCCAGCCGAGCGGTTTTGCCCTATGATCAACGTCTTCTGCGTCTGCCCGCCTATTTCCAACAGCTTGAGATGGAGTCGAACGGCAAATCCGTCGCGATGGATGGTTCAACCTTGGATGTACCCTCGGGGCCTGTGGTCTGGGGGGAACCCGGAACCAACGGTCAGCATGCCTTTTACCAACTGATCCACCAAGGCACCGACGTGATCCCGTGCGAGTTCATGGTCGCAGCCCAAGGACACGAGCCTGAATTGGCCCATCATCATCGCTTGTTGCTGTCCAACTGTCTGGCGCAATCCGAGGCGTTAATGCGGGGCCGGTCACTGGAAGAGGCACGAAGCCGGATGGCCGCCAAGGGGCTGGACGGGGCCGAGCTAGAACGTCAGGCGCGCCACCGTGTCTTTCCCGGTAATCGTCCGTCGACCACATTGATCTATCCGCAGCTTACACCCTTTGTTCTGGGTCAGATCATTGCGCTTTATGAACACCGCGTCTTTGTTGAAGGTGTTCTGCTGGGTATCAACTCGTTCGATCAATGGGGTGTCGAACTGGGTAAAGAGCTTGCGACCTCGCTGGGTCCGATCGTGGACGGAGAGGAAGACACCGCTGGAAAAGATGGTTCGACTGCCGCATTGGTCGAATACGCGTTGCGACACCGGGCTGAGTAACCCTCTACTTGCCGCCGTGCGGGCGCATAAACATGTTGTAAGGCAATGGATTGCTTGGCAGGGTTTTCCCAATCACTTGGTCTTTCAACTGGCCGAGCTAATATGTGATGCCGCCGACAAGAAGCGGTATCAATAAAGGGAGGATGTCCATGCTAGGACAAATGATGACGCAGCCGCTGCTGATCTCGTCGCTCATTGTGCACGCGGATCGGTACCACGGCCAAACCGAGATCATCTCGGTCGAGACAGACGGGTCGGTGACCGAAAGCAACTGGTCACAAGTGTCCACGAACGCGCGCAAGCTGGCGTCGGCGCTGACGGCATTGGGGCTAGACCCTCAAGCGCGGATCGGAACCTTGGCGTGGAACAATCGTCGGCATCTAGAAATCTATTATGGAACCTCTGGTGCCGGGTTTGTCTGTCATACGATCAACCCCCGCCTTTTCCCTGAACAGCTGACTTACATCATCAACCACGCGCAGGACCGTGTGCTGTTCTTCGACGCGACCTTTATTCCTCTGGTCGCGGCGTTGAAGGACCATTTGACCGAGGTCGAACACTTTGTTCTGATGGGACCGCGAAACGAGGATGTGATTGCCCAAGTCCCCGGTGTTCAGTTTTATGACGAGCTGATCGAGACAGGCGACGCGGGCTTCGAATGGCCGAGTTTTGACGAAAACACCGCATCCAGCCTGTGTTACACCTCTGGCACGACCGGAAACCCCAAAGGGGTGCTGTATTCCCATCGCTCGACTGTGCTGCATAGCTTTGGTTCAAACACGCGCGACGTGATCGGGTATTCGGCGATGGATGTGGTCATGCCTGTAGTGCCGATGTTCCATGTGAACGCGTGGGGCTCACCCTATGCTTGCGCCATGTCGGGGTCTCGCATGGTTCTGCCCGGGCCGGATCTGCACGGTGAAGCATTGGTCAAGCTGATCGACGCTTATGGTGTGACGCTTGCTATGGGGGTTCCGACGATCTGGCAGGGCTTGTTGGCCTATGCACAGAAATCGGGCAGCAAGTTGGACAGCCTTGAACGTACTGTGATCGGCGGCGCCGCGTGCCCACCGTCGATGATTGAGACATTCCGCGAAACCTATGGTGTGGATACGGTTCATGCTTGGGGCATGAGCGAAATGAGCCCGCTCGGAACCGCGAATTATCCCTTGGCAAAGCATGGTAACCTGCCAATCGAAGAACAACACAAACTGCGCGAAAGCCAGGGACGCCCGTGCTATGGGGTCGAACTGAAGATCGTGGACGATGACGGGAACGAACTTCCAAATGATGGAGAAACGCAAGGTGACCTGATGGTGCGCGGCCATTGGGTTTTGGATAACTATTTCCAGATGCAGGATGATGATCTGCTGCAGGATGGTTGGTTTGCCACTGGCGATGTCGCCACGCTGGACCCAGACGGTTACATGACCATTCGGGACCGATCCAAAGACATCATCAAGTCAGGTGGCGAGTGGATCAGTTCGGTTGAGCTGGAAAACATCGCCGTGGCTCATCCCAAACTGGCTACGGCTGCCGTCATCGGCGTTCCCCACCCGAAATGGGATGAACGTCCTTTACTTGTTGCGGTCAAGGCTGAAGGCCAAGACCCGAGTGAAGATGAGCTGTTGGCGTTTTTTGACGGTAAGATTGCCAAATGGCAGGTGCCGGACAAGGTGGTCTTTGTGGATGCACTGCCGCTGAACGCGACGGGAAAGGTGCTTAAACGCAATCTGCGCGCAGATTTCGAAAACGCACTGACAGCTTAGGTCTGTAGAACTAGAGAGAATGGCTCCGGCGGTAGGGATCGAACCTACGACCAATTGATTAACAGTCAACTGCTCTACCGCTGAGCTACGCCGGAACGGTTCGCGCCGTATAACAATCACAATCTCTGCCGTCCAGAGGGGAGAGGGAAGTTTTTTGACGAAAAAAATTCGACCGCAGGACGACGATCGTTTCATGCCAAATCAGTGTGCCTTCGAAGGGGATTTGGCTCCGGCGGTAGGGATCGAACCTACGACCAATTGATTAACAGTCAACTGCTCTACCGCTGAGCTACGCCGGAACTGAGGGCCGTATAACAACCCCGAAAATTGCCGTCCAGAGGGGAACGACCCGAAATAGCGAAAAATTTTTCTGATCATGCAATTCGATGGAATTCGGCGTCTATAGCTAGGTTTCCTTTCGGTGAAGCCATTGATTTTATAGTTAAATCGACCAAATGAGCGAACACGTTACGTTCGGCGGCAGGAAGCAACGCTTTGGGAGTTTCGATGTAGATACGCTCAGCCAATTGTCGCGCCGTGCCGGGTTGATCGGCAAGCGCACTCAGAATCTGTGCCTCGCGTGTCAGGCGATGCTGTATCAGCCAATCCAGCCGGGCAGCAGGATCAGTGATAGGAGCACCGTGTCCTGCGTGAAAGGTTGACCAAGTGCGGTCGCGCAGACGGTGACAGGCTTGCATAAAGTCCGTCAGATCTCCGTCCGGGGGTGATACCAATGAGCTGGCCCATCCCATAACATGATCGGCGGTGAAACATGTATTGCCCCAGCCCAAAGCGATGTGGTTGCCCAAGTGCCCCGGGGTATGAATGACTTCAAGCTGCCACTCGTCACCTTCGATGGTTTCGCCATCGGCGAGTTCGATATCCGGACGAAAGGCGGTATCGATTCCTTCGCCGCCGCCGGCCAGTCCCTGTTGCGCCAGGTCCGCCATCACCGTACTGCGTCCGGCTTCGGGGCCTCCAAAAGCCAGAATCGGCGCGCCGGTGCGCCGCGCCAATAGAGCGGCGAGCGGAGAGTGATCCAGATGGGTATGCGTGACGATGATATGGCTTATGCGTTGACCCGCTTGAAGGGCGGATAAAATCGCGTCCAGATGTGTCTCGCTCATCGGTCCGGGGTCGATGACTGCGCAATCCTTTGTGCCCAGCAAATAGGTATTCGTCCCGCGATACGTCATCGGCGACGGGTTCGGCGCCAGAATGCGCCTAAGCCCGGCTTGCAATTCGACCGCTTGGCCGGGCGGTGGGTTGAAATCATCGGGGGCCTGCATTCTGCGCTCTTTCTCTTGTCCGATCAGCCCGTTAGGTTTAGCGCATGTCGAGTGCATGGCTCAAACCCTATATGCCGCGAAGTCTTTATGCGCGAGCGGCCCTGATACTGGTTCTGCCAGTGATCGTACTGTTGCTTGTTGTTGGCATCGCCTTTTTGCAGAAACACCTTGAAGACGTGACAGAGCAGATGACACGCACGGCTTCCCGAGAGGTGATGCTTGTGCTTGCGACGATGCAGGATGCCGAGACCCAGCAGCAAGCCATGGCCGAGATTCGGCCTGATCTGAGCGCGCTTGAGATGAAGGTGCGTTTCCTTGGCATCAATGAACGCCCCGAAGTTGGTTATCGCCGATGGTACGATTTCATTGCGCCGCAGGTCGATTCCGATTTGCATGCCTTTCTACCCAATCTGGTGGCAATTGCGCTGCCCAGTGGGGATGAAGCGCGCCTATATTTGAATACAGATTTGGGATTGTTGCAGCTTACAATGGATCGGCGACGCTTGTCTCCGGCTGCTCCGCACCAGCTGATTGTGACGATGGTGTTTTTTGCGGTCATCATGACGTCGATATCGTTCTTGTATATGCGCAACCAACTGCGTCCGATTACCCGGTTGGCTGATGCAGCGCAGGCGTTTGGCCGTGGCAGGGTAGTACCGTACGCGCCCGGAGGCGCAATTGAGGTCAGAGCCGCGGGAAACGCTTTTCTCGATATGCGCGCCCGAATCGAGCGGCAAATGGAACAGCGCACCATGATGTTGTCAGGTGTCAGCCACGATCTGCGCACTCCCTTGACCCGTCTGAAACTGGGGCTGTCGATGTTGCCCGAAGATGAAGCCACGCCGTTGCAAAAAGACGTGGACGAAATGCAGCTGCTGCTGGACGCGTTTCTCGACTTTTCACGCGGTGCGGCGGAAGGCGCGCCCGAACAGGTGGATCCGTCTGAGTTGTTGAAACAGATCGTCAACGACGCCCAACGGGCCGGGCATACCGCTGAACTTGTCGCAACCGAAGGCTCGGGTACCGCCATGTTGCGTCCAACGTCGATCCGCCGGGCTGTCGAGAATCTGATCGGAAATGCTGTTCGATACGGAAACCGAGCTGAGGTCAGCCTATCGCTTACCCCCAAAACGCTGCGTATCCGGGTCGAAGATGACGGGCCGGGCATTCCGCCAGAACAGCGCACCGAGGCCGTGAAACCGTTCTCGCGCCTGGACCCGGCGCGCAACCAGAATCAAGGCAGCGGTGTTGGCCTGGGGCTTGCAATTGTTGCGGATATTGCCCGCGCACACGGGGGTGTTTTGCGGCTTGGGAAAAGTGAACGCCTGGGCGGGCTCAGCGCGGATATCATCATAGGACGGTAAATTTGGTAGGCCCGGCAGGACTTGAACCCGCAACCAAAGCGTTATGAGCGCTCTGCTCTAACCAATTGAGCTACAGGCCCGTCTGAGCGCTTTGAGTATCACGGTGAACGCCCGCGTCAAGCCTGACCGTTGCAACGACGGCCACAATCGACTAACCCGCGCGGGAACCATTCATAAGGGGTTGGCCATGACAGCGGGCAAGAACGGAATCACCTATGCGGACGCGGGTGTTGATATTGATGCAGGCAACGCGCTGGTCGACCGGATCAAACCTGCGGCCAAGCGGACCAACCGCTCGGGCGTGATGAGCGGGCTGGGCGGGTTTGGCGCTCTGTTCGACCTCAAGGATGCGGGCTACACCGATCCTATACTGGTGGGCGCGACCGATGGTGTGGGCACCAAGCTGCGTATCGCTATTGATACCGGCGTGGTTGATGGCGTTGGCATTGATCTGGTGGCCATGTGCGTCAACGATCTGATCTGTCAGGGCGCCGAGCCTCTGTTTTTCCTCGACTACTTCGCCACCGGCAAGCTGGACACGGATACTGCCGCGCGGATCATCGAAGGCATCGCCGAGGGCTGTGTGCAGTCCGGCTGTGCCCTTATCGGTGGTGAGACGGCGGAAATGCCCGGCATGTACCCCGATGGCGATTTTGATCTGGCCGGGTTCTCGGTCGGCGCGATGGAGCGTGGCGCGCATCTGCCCGCAGGCGTGCAGCAGGGCGACGTGCTGCTGGGGCTGGCGTCGAACGGGGTGCATTCCAACGGCTATTCGCTGGTTCGCAAACTGGTCGAGATTTCGGGGCTAGGATGGGACGCCGAGTCGCCGTTCAGCGACGGTACGCTGGGTGAGGCACTGCTGACGCCGACGCGTCTTTATGTCAAGCAGGCGCTGCAAGCGATCCGGGCAGGGGGCGTTCACGCGCTGGCCCATATCACCGGTGGCGGTTTGACAGAAAACCTGCCGCGTGTCTTGCCCGAAGGGCTGGGTGCCGGGATCGACCTGAACGCCTGGGATTTGCCGCCCGTCTTCCGTTGGATGGCTGAAACCGGTGGAATTGCTGAGACTGAGATGTTGAAAACCTTCAACTGCGGTATCGGCATGATCTTAGTCTGCGCCGAAGACCGCGCCGACGATTTGGCCGCTCTGCTGGTCGAAGCTGGGGAAACCGTATCGCGCATCGGCACAGTCACCGACGCGGCCGGTGTGGCCTACACTGGCAAACTGCTGTGAGCCACAAGCGCGTTGCCATCCTGATCTCGGGCGGGGGGTCCAACATGGTGTCGCTGGTCGATTCCATGACCGGCGACCACCCCGCGCGACCCTGTCTGGTGCTGTCCAACGACGCGCAAGCCGGGGGGCTGGTCAAGGCGGCTGAGCGGGGCATCCCGACGGCTTCGGTCGATCACCGTCCGTTCAAAGGCGACCGCGCCGCGTTCGAGGCAGAGCTGCTGAAACCGCTTGAGGCAGTGCAGCCTGATATCGTCTGTTTGGCTGGGTTCATGCGCGTTCTGACCGGTGATTTTGTATCGCGCTTTCAGGGGCGGATGCTGAACATCCACCCTTCACTGTTGCCGAAATACAAGGGCCTGAACACGCATGCCCGCGCGATCGAGGCAGGCGATGAGGAACATGGATGTTCGGTTCACGAGGTAACGGTGGCATTGGATGACGGTCCGATCCTTGGCCAAGCCCGTTTGCAGATTGAGCCAAACGACACACCTATGACTTTGGCGGCACGGGTTCTGGTGTGGGAACATAAGCTCTATCCAGCCGTGTTGCGCCGCTTTAGCTCTGGCGACCACACACCCGTGTTGCTGCCCTGATCGCCGCAGAGTGATTTACACGCCAGTGTTATTCGGCCTATGGTCTGGGCTATCGCCCTGAACGGCACAAAAGCGACGGGCTACGACGAAAAACAAGAGCAAGAACACCACCGCGCATGAAGACCCTGACAACGACGCAAGAGCTGGCCGAATACTGTAAGGCCGCTGCAAGCCATGACTATGTGACAATCGATACCGAGTTCCTGCGCGAGCGGACGTATTATTCGAAACTCTGTCTGGTGCAATTGGCGGTGCCATCTTCGGACGAGAACAGCGCAGTGCTTGTCGATCCACTGTCCGAGGGATTGTCGCTTGAGCCTCTGTACGAACTGTTCAGAAACGAGGGTGTGGTAAAGGTTTTTCACGCGGCCCGCCAGGATCTTGAGATCTTCTGGGTTGAAGCAAATGTGTTCCCGACGCCCCTGTTCGATACCCAAGTTGCCGCGATGGTTTGCGGCTTCGGAGAGCAGGTCGGTTATGAAACGTTGGTGCGCAAGATTTGCAAGCAGGGTTTGGACAAGACCTCGCGCTTCACCGACTGGTCTCGCCGTCCGTTGTCGGACGCGCAAAAGACCTATGCCTTGGCTGATGTGACCCACCTGCGACAGATCTACGAACATCTGGCGAAAGAGTTGAATAAAACGGAACGCAGCCATTGGGTTGCTGAAGAACTGCGCACACTGACCCACCCCGAAACCTATGATATCCGCCCGGCAGATGCGTGGAAACGGGTTAAGACACGAACGAACTCGGCCAAGTTTTTGGCTGTGGTACGTGAGTTGGCCCAGTTTCGTGAGGCCTATGCGCAAGAAAACAACGTACCCCGCAGCCGTGTGTTCAAGGACGACGCGCTGATCGAGTTGGCCTCGACCAAGCCGAAATCCCCGTCTGATCTTGGTGGCTCGCGTTTGTTGCTTCGCGAGGCGCGCAAAGGCGCGATTGCCGAAGGTATTCTGGCAGCCGTTAAAAAGGGTGTGAATTGCCCGCCTGACCAGATGCCGCTTGTTGATAACAGCCGCGACAAGCTAAAGGTCAATCCGGCGTTGGCCGATCTGCTGCGGGTATTGCTAAAGTCCAAGACCGAAAGTTCGGGCGTGGCAGCAAAACTGATCGCCACCAGCTCGGAGTTGGATCAGATCGCGGCGGGCGAGCGTGACCTGCCTGCGATGTCAGGTTGGCGGTTCGAAGTGTTTGGCGAAGACGCCCTTAAACTGTGCGAAGGTAAGATCGCCTTGGCAGCCAAGGGCCAGTCGGTCAAAGTCGTGTCGTTGTAGCCGACTTAGCGCCGCCGCGATTCCAGAGCATTTTCCTGACCGACCACGCGAACCAGACGGATGCCTTGCAGATCGTCTTGTGACACGTTGATTGCATCCAACACCTGACGTGACCGTTCAGTCCCTTGATTGGTTGCTGTGGCCGGATACGAAACGCGGAAGGTATATTCCAGTACGCCGTTCTTCTGGTTTTCCTCACTTTCAACGCGAACGAGTCGGGCATCATAGGCGCCCTGACGTGCAGCGACACCAGTGACCAGAATGATCGCACCCCCGGGTGTTGGGTCGATCCTCAGCTCATCAACGCGCGCAATAGCAACGCTGTTGTCCACGGGGTCTGGCCGACTGAATAGGCCGGCGCCTTCACGTTGTTTGGGCACCAGTGCGTTTGGGTCATTGGCCAATGTCTGTGTCGGTGCAGGTGCGGGCGTGCTGGACCCAAACCAGTTGGTCGGATTTACACGCGACTCGCGCCATCCGCTACAAGCCGACAGTGTTAGCGTGGCGACCAAAAGAACAGACAGTGTTTTTTGCATGGATTTAAAGCTCTGACCGGTATTTCCCGCACTGGCCTAACGCAAATTCCCTGCTTTGAAAACCCACGCTGGGGCTGGACAGGCAGGGGGCAGAGGCATAGGTCACGATTGTGACCGCAATGAAAGGACCGCCGGGATATGGCAACGCCTGCCTTTGAAGACATCGTCGAGGATTTCGAGTTTCTGGAAGACTGGGAAGACCGCTATCGCCATGTCATTGAGCAGGGCAAGGCTATGGAACCCCTTGCGGACGCGCTGAAAGTTCCCGCAACCAAGGTTCATGGCTGCGCCAGTCAGGTCTGGCTGCATCCGGTTATCGAAGCTGGAGTATTTAGGTTTGACGGAGACAGCGACGCGCTGATCGTGCGCGGCCTGATCGCGGTTTTGCGGGCTTTGTACAATGGCGTGCCAGTTGCCGAGGTTGCCAAGGTTGACGCCGGCGCAGAATTGGCGCGATTGGGCCTGAACGACCACCTCTCAGTGCAGCGGTCCAATGGTCTGCGGGCGATGATCGAGCGTATTCGCGAAGTTGCGCAAGAGAACGCGTGACGTAACTCAGCCGCGATTGGCCCAATCTGTTAACGTCGACTCGAGATCGCCATATCCGGTGAAACGCCTTTCGAATGCCAGGCCAAGGCGGTCGGCGCATTCTTGAGCGCGTTTCGTCAGCAACGGGTCGTCAGTCTGAGCCTGATAGACCAGTTTCGTGTAGTTGCCGAAATACATGTCGCGCAATTCAGGATGCCGGTCCAGGCCCAGCGGCTTCCAAACAAAGGCGTCAAACTGGCGTGCCAGAAAATCGGTCAGGTAGAAGGCAGTTGTTTCATCCTCGCCGCGTGCGTCGAAAACATCATTGCCTTCAAAAAACGAATAGCAATGCGGGCCTTTGACCATCTCGACGCCCAATTCTGCACAAGCGTTTTGCAGCAGGCCGCCAGTACCGCAATCGGCATAGACCACATAGATCGTGTCGTACTGCGTGCGATGTTTGGTGATTGCATCCTGCACGGCCTGAGTAATCCGCTCGGGATGGACATGTAAGATGGCGGGCAAGCAAGTCAGATCCATATGGTCCCAACCATTGCGGTTCTTCAGGTCCAGAATCTCGCGTGCCAGCGCGCCGCAAGCCAACAACAGAATTCGCCCTTGCGCAGCGGACTCGTATCCGTCTGTCGTCAAGCTTGCATCGTCTGGCAGATTGTCCTGCGGCATGGCTTGGCTCCTGCGCCTAAGATGTAAACGAAAAGGGCCGCCCGTTGCCGGACGGCCCTGAATTCAGATGTCCGTCTGATCAGCCCGCCAGTTGGTTGTGCTTGCGCGACACGAAGTCTTTCGCGGTCTCAACGGCGACGGCAGCGTCGCGGCAATATGCGTCGGCACCAATGGCTTTTCCGAACTCTTCGTTCAGCGGAGCGCCACCGACCAGTACGATGTATTCTTCGCGCAAACCTTGCTCGACCAGAGTATCGATCACGACTTTCATGTACGGCATGGTGGTTGTCAGCAGGGCCGACATGCCCAGAATGTCGGGCTTTTCGGTTTCCAGTGCTTCCAGGTAGTTCTCGACCGGGTTGTTGATGCCGATATCGACGACCTCAAAACCAGCGCCTTCCATCATCATCGACACAAGGTTTTTGCCGATGTCGTGGATGTCGCCCTTGACGGTGCCGATCACCATCTTGCCAACGCGCGGTGCGCCGGTTTCGGCCAGCAGCGGCTTCAGGATGGACATGCCGCCCTTCATCGCGTTTGCGGCTAGCAGAACTTCGGGAACAAACAGGATGCCGTCGCGGAAGTCGTGGCCTACGATGGTCATACCGCCAACCAGCGCCTTGGTCAGAATGTCATAGGGGGTCCATCCGCGTTCCAGCAGGATGTTCACACCTTCTTCGATTTCTTCCTTCAAACCGTCGTAAAGATCGTCGAACATCTGTTCGACCAATTCCTCGTCATTCAGTTCGGACAGGACGATGTCTTCTTCATCGGACATTGGGTGTTTCCCTAGAGCTGTTCGGGCTTGGCGCCCATTGGTGGCATTTTTTTCGTTTTGGCCAAAACGTCGCATTTAGACTGTGACGATTGCGACCTTGGCGGTTCCGAGACCGACCTATACGTCAAAATATTGATCAACTCGACGTCATAATCTGCAAGATGATCCTGCATTCGGTTCAATTCCGGCATGTTTGGCCAAGCGATTTGAAATCAACACGTAAGACGAGGGGTGCTTGCCTGAACCGCGTATGGCGCGTATACCTGCAAAGAGAACATAAAGAGAACAAATATGACTGACGCGCAAATCCGGGGCCGTGGTGTCGCTACAAATGCTGCTGGTCGGTTCGAAGCGTTTACCACTGAACGCTGCGCGGATGGATGGCCCGAGGACGATGATCTACCGCCATTGCGCACCGAGTTGCGCGACGAGGTCGCGCGCAGCATCATAACCTACAACCGGTCGCCCGATTTGCCTTTTGACCGCTCGATCAACCCGTATCGAGGATGCGAACACGGGTGTGTTTATTGCTTTGCGCGGCCGTCCCATGCCTATCTCGGTCTTTCGCCGGGGCTGGATTTTGAAACACGCCTGATTGCCCGGCCCAACGCGGCCGAGGTGCTGCGGCGGGAACTGTCCTCGAAATCCTACAAGGTGGTCACAGTGGCGTTGGGCACCAATACTGACCCTTACCAACCGGTCGAAAAAACACGCTCTGTTACAAGGGATTGCCTGCAAGTCTTAAGCGATTTTCAGCACCCGGTCGGAATTGTCACCAAAGGTGCTTTGATCGAGCGTGATCTGGACATTTTGTCCCCCATGGCAGCCAAGGGGCTGGTACGGGTGGGGATTTCCCTAACAACTTTGGACGCCGGCCTGTCGCGCCGGATGGAGCCGCGCGCCCCTTCGCCCCGGCGGCGTCTGGCGATCATACGGCGGCTGACCGAGGCAGGGGTACCGGTGCGGGTCATGACCTCGCCTTTGATCCCCGGTTTGACGGATCATGAGCTTGAGCAGCTGCTTGAGGCCGGGCGCGACGCAGGCGCCGATGCGGCCAGCTGGATCATGCTGCGCCTGCCACGAGAAGTGTCTGAGCTGTGGCAGCGTTGGTTGGCAGATCATGAACCGGCCCGCGCGGAGAAAGTCATGTCGAAACTGCGCGAGATGCATGGGGGCCGCGACTATGACCCGCGCTGGGGGCATCGGATGCGGGGTGAGGGCGAATACGCCGCGCTGGTTGCGAAACGATTTACCGTGGCGGTCAAACGGTTGGGGCTGGCCACGCGCACCCCGGCGTTGCGTCTGGACCTGTTCACAAGGCCACCGCAGGCGGGCGACCAACTGGCTTTGTTCTAACGAAAAACGCCCCGGAACCGGTCCGGGGCGTTCTGCAATCTGTAACCGCAATCAGCGGTTTTCGATATCCACATAGTCGCGAGTCGTCTCGCCCAGATACAGCTGGCGCGGACGGCCGATCTTGTTCTGGGGGTCGGCGATCATCTCTTTCCACTGGCTGACCCAGCCCACGGTGCGCGACAGGGCAAAGATCGGAGTGAACATCGAAGTCGGGAAGCCCATCGCCTCGAGGATGATACCCGAATAGAAGTCGACGTTCGGGAACAGCTTTTTCTCGGCGAAATACGGATCTTCCAAAGCCTGCTTTTCCAGCGCCTTGGCAACCTGCAGTTTCGGGTTGTCTTCGATGCCCAACAGATCCAGCACTTCGTCGGCGGACTGTTTCATCACTTTGGCGCGCGGGTCAAAGTTCTTGTAGACGCGGTGGCCAAAGCCCATCAGGCGGAACGGATCGTCCTTGTCCTTGGCACGGGCGATGAATTCGGGGATGCGATCAACGCTGCCGATTTCTTCCAGCATCTCCAGACATGCTTGGTTTGCGCCACCGTGCGCCGGACCCCACAGGCAGGCGATGCCAGCCGCGATACAGGCAAACGGGTTGGCACCCGAGCTTGACGCCAGACGCACGGTC
Source organism: Ruegeria sp. HU-ET01832 (assembly GCF_040371315.1). Taxonomy (NCBI): domain Bacteria; kingdom Pseudomonadati; phylum Pseudomonadota; class Alphaproteobacteria; order Rhodobacterales; family Roseobacteraceae; genus Ruegeria; species Ruegeria sp. HU-ET01832. The sequence goes on along the minus strand of NZ_BAABWL010000001.1, from coordinate 297,392 downwards.
GAGGTCGAGGCGTTTTGCTCGTGATCTGCGTGCAGGGTAAAGATGCGGTCCATCGCACGGCTAAGGATCGGATTGACTTCATATTCTTCGGCCGGAACGCTGAAGCACATGCGCAGGAAGTTCGATGCATAGTCCAGATCGTTGCGCGGATAAACGAAGGGCTGGCCAGTGTGGTACTTATAGGCCCATGCCGCGATGGTTGGCATTTTCGCAATCAGGCGGTGCGATGCGACCTCACGCTGACGCGGGTCGGCGATATCAGTTGAGTCGTGATAGAAGGCCGACATCGCGCCCACAACACCGACCATGATTGCCATCGGATGCGCGTCGCGGCGGAAGCCTCGGTAGAAATACTGCATCTGCTCGTGCAGCATGGTGTGGCGCGTGATGGTGGTTTCGAACTTTTCCAAAACGGGCGCGCTCGGCAACTCTCCGTACAGCAGCAGGTAGCAAACCTCGAGGAAGTGAGATTTTCCGGCAAGCTGGTCGATCGGATAACCCCGGTGCAGCAGCTCGCCCTTTTCGCCGTCGATGTATGTGATGGTGCTGTCGCAGCTGGCGGTCGACGTAAAGCCGGGGTCATACGTGAATACACCTGCCGTTCCGTAAAGCTTACGGATGTCGATCACGTCAGGCCCAGCGGTCGGTGAATGAATCGGCAGCTCATAAGTTTCGCCATTAAGTGACAGAGTGGCTGATTTGTTGCTGTCGGTCATAGTGTCCCTTCCTCAATCATGCGCAGTATGGATCGCTGTCCGATCCTGCGGGCAACGGATGCGCGCAATCGCGCAAACCGGGTGTTAGCGGAGCAGCGTTACCCAAATGTGAACCTTTTGCTCAGGTCGCTGCGTCAGAAAGCCGTGCCAGGGTTTCATCCCGCCCAAGCACCAGCATCATGTCAAAAACCGAAGGTGTCACCGCGCGGCCTGCCAGTACGGCGCGCAACGGCCCCGCCAGCTTGCCGAACTTAATGCCTTGTGCTTCCGCAAAGGAATTCAGGGCGTCCTCCAGTTCGCTTCGCGTCCAGCTAACACTTTGCAACTGCGGCGTCAATTCATTCAGTATACCGTCGGATACTGAGGCAAGCGCCTTGGCCGCTTTCTCATCCGGTTGAATAGGGCGGGAAGTCAGTGCAAAATGTGCCTTTTCAATCAGTTCGGGGAATGTGCGCGCCCGATCCTTGAGGCAATACATCGCACGTTCCAGATCACCGGATTGTGTTTCTGTCAGCGCAGGCAGGTCAGCCGCGGCCAGATACGACTCGATTTCCTGCCGCAATGCGGCATCATCGGCGACGGCAATATGTTGACCGCACAAGTTTTCCAGTTTCTTCAGATCGAAACGGGCCGGGCTTTTGCCGATTCCGTCCAGATCGAACCATTCTTTCGCCTGCGCGTCGGTAAAGAATTCGTCGTCGCCGTGACTCCAGCCCAGACGCGCCAGATAGTTGCGCATACCGGCCGCCGGATACCCCATGGCTTGATATTCCTGCGCGCCCAACGCGCCGTGGCGTTTCGACAGTTTCTTGCCATCGGGCCCGTGAATGAGCGGGATATGAGCCCAGACGGGAACATCCCAGCCCATCGCCTGATAAATCATCATCTGGCGCGCTGCATTGTTCAGGTGGTCGTCGCCCCGGATCACATGGGTAACGCCCATATCGTGATCGTCTACCACAACGGCCAGCATATAGACCGGCGTCCCGTCCGAACGCAGCAGGACCATGTCGTCCAACTGCTCGTTGCGGATGGTCACGTCCCCCTGAACCTGATCGCGGATCACCGTCTCTCCGTCTTGCGGGGCCTTGATGCGGATCACGAAAGGCGCGTCGGGGTGGGTCGCTGCGTCAGCGTCGCGCCAAGGGCTACGGAACTGGGTTGATTTGCCCTCGGCCTTCGCTTGTTCACGGAAGGCGGCGATTTCTTCTTGCGTCGCAAAGCACTTGTACGCTTTGCCCTCGGCCAGCAGTTGATGGGCGACCTCAGCGTGACGGGCGGCGCCTTCGAACTGGCTGACGACATCGCCATCATGGTCAAGACCCAGCCACGCCATACCCTGCAGAATGGCTGCCGTCGCCTCGGGGGTAGAGCGTTCGCGGTCCGTATCCTCGATCCGCAGCAGGAACTTGCCACCGCGACCACGGGCATAGAGCCAGTTGAACAGCGCGGTGCGGGCGCCGCCGATATGCAGAAAACCGGTGGGCGAGGGGGCGAAACGGGTGACGACCTGATCGGACATTGTTTGGATTAACCTTTTGGTAACCGTGTCGGGCATAGTTTGACGCCTGTCTAACGAGGCTGAGAGACGGGAGCAACCATGCGTGTTCTGGCCCGGGTCGAGGCCGCTTTGCTGAACCAGACAGGTTACCTGTTTCAATGGTCTCCGGTCTGTCTGGCGATCGGAATCGGCCTGTACTTCGGTTTGCGGTCTGAGCCGGAATGGCAGGTCTATGCCGGCTTGTTCGTGGCGGGTATGGCAGCTTTGGCTGCTGCGCGCTGGATGCGGCCAGGCTGGGCGTCGTTGGCAATCGGGGGGGGCGCTTGTTTGTGCGGGGTTTATCCTTGCAGGAGCCCGCGCCCATACGGTGGCAGAGCCGGTCTTGTCATGGCGTTACTACGGCCCGGTCGAGGGGCGGGTCGTTGCCATTGACCGCTCTGCGTCGGATGCGCTGCGGGTGACACTGGATCGGGTGCGAGTAGGGGACGTACCACTAGATCGCAGACCGCAGCGCGTCCGGCTATCTTTGCATGGCGGTGATGCTTCGCTTGTGCCAGGACAGCGGATCATGACCACCGGTCACCTGTCTCCGCCACAAGGCCCGGTTGAACCCGGCGGGTTTGATTTCCGGCGTCATGCTTGGTTTCAGGGTTTGGGTGCGGTCGGTTACACCCGCATTCCTGTTCTGACGGTTTCGGGTCCGGATCCGGCCGGCGTCCGCATCACCGCGTTAAGGCTGGCATTGTCCGAACATGTGCGTGCCGTGTTGCCCGGAGAGATTGGAGGGTTCGCCGCCGCAGTAACGACAGGGGATCGAAGCGGAATGGGGCAACAAACGCTCGCGTCTTTGCGGGCGTCGAATTTGGCGCATTTATTGGCGATCTCTGGTCTGCATATGGGGCTACTGACCGGTTTTGTTTATCTACTGTGCCGAATTGCTTTATCGGCGATACCTGGCATCGCGCTTAGGGTCTCGGTCCGAAAGATCGCTGCGGTTGGTGCACTTATTGCCGCAACGCTGTATCTGCTGCTGTCTGGCGGAAACGTGGCAACCGAACGCGCCTTTGTCATGGCCACCGTGATGCTGGGTGCGATTCTAGTCGACCGGCGGGCCATCTCATTGCGCGCGGTTGCCGTGGCCGCGTTGATCGTTTTGATCCTGAGGCCGGAATCTCTCTTGAGCCCCGGTTTTCAGATGTCCTTCGCGGCAACCACGGCGCTTGTGGCGGTGTTTGGGGCGGTGCGAAATGTTGGCCCGGTTCCGGGGCCGAAATGGTTAAAGCCAGTGATTGGATTGTTGATGTCGTCTGCCATCGCAGGGCTTGCGACGGCACCGATCGGAGCTGCACATTTCAATACGATGTCCCATTATGGCTTGCTGGCTAACATGTTGTCAGTCCCTGTGATGGGGACCGTCGTTGTTCCAGCAGCCGTCGTTGCAGCCCTGTTGGCACCGTTTGGTCTGGACTGGGGCGCGCTCGCCGTTATGGGCCTGGGGTTAGAGTGGATATTGCTGGTTGCTGAGGCCGTATCAAACCTGGATGGAGCGCAAGGCTATATCGTTAGCCCGCCTTACTATGTATTGCCACTGTTCGCTTTAGGGGCGTTGTGGACGGTTTTGTGGCGTGGGTTCGCGAAATGGGTTGGTTTGGGACCATGTATCGCGGCCATGTTCATGTGGGGTCAGGGTGAACGTCCCGATGTCTTGGTCGCGGATTCAGGTGGATTGGTCGGGGTCTTGACGGACAAGGGGCGCGCCTTGAGCAAAGAGAAAGGCAGCGGGTTCATCGCCACAGTATGGTTGGAAAATGATGGCGATGGTGTGAACCAGAAGACAGCCGCCGACCGATGGCCCCCAGCTGACGACCTTGTCCAAAGATATGTGTGGAAGGGGCAGGAGGTGATCCACCTGACCGGAAAGCGATCTGCAGGTAGCTTTACCGAGTGCCACCAAGGCCAGATTGTTATCTCAGCTGTGCCAGTTGTACTAAGCGGAAATTGCGTATTGTTTGACCCGGATAAATTGATGGAGACCGGGAGTCTGGCTTTTCAGAACGGTAAAATAACGACCAGCGCCGAGGTTATCGGTCGCAGATTGTGGTCCCCGAAGCAAGCCGAAGACCACCAGACACAAAAAGGTCAGTAGCTGCGGATCAGGCCGACCAATCGGCCTTGCACCTTGACCTTGTCTTCGGACAAGACGCGGGTTTCATAAGCCGGGTTCGCGGCCTCAAGCGCAATGGCATGACCGCGGCGGAAATATCGCTTCAGTGTTGCTTCTTGATCTTCAACAAGTGCCACTACGATATCGCCGTTGTCTGCGATCGATGTCTCGCGGATCACCACTACGTCGCCGTCATTTATGCCTGCATCGATCATCGAGTCGCCCCGAACCTCAAGCGCGTAGTGCTCGCCCTTGCCGGAAACCATTGATCCCGGCACAGCGACGCGGTGCGAGACATGGCTGATCGCTTCAATCGGAACACCCGCCGCGATACGGCCCATGACAGGCAATTCCATGGCATCCACGGCAACGGGTTCGAAATTCGCCGGTCGCGGCCCTTCGGGCTTGTCGCCTTCGATCACACGCGGCTTAAAGGCGGCTGTCGGCTCGCCGCCAAGACTTTCGGGCAGTTTGACGATTTCGATCGCCCGCGCCCGGTGTGCAAGTCGGCGGATAAATCCGCGTTCTTCCAGCGCAGTGATCAGCCGGTGAATTCCAGACTTGGATCTGAGATCCAGCGCGGCCTTCATTTCGTCGAAACTAGGGGGAACACCATCCGCTTGAACACGTTTGTGGATGAATTCCAACAAATCCAACTGCTTCTTGGTCAGCATTGCTCACACCTCGTCGGTCATGCGTTTTCTTTTGTTCTACGCATGTTCACGTTTTGTGTCAACGAATTTGAGCGTTTGCTAAATCTGTAGGTACAGGACCTCATCGCCAGCAGGCCGCGCCGGATCATTCGGCTGCCGCACCAACAAGGCATTGGCCTGCGCCAGGACGCTCAAAAGCGAGCTGTCCTGATCGTCGCAAGCCCTTATGCCATCGTTATCAAGAATGGCGCGCATATAGTGTTCGCGCGGACCATTCTGGCCGAGCGGGGCAACCAGTTTAGCCGTTTGGAACGGTGTCAAAGCCTCGGCCAGCCCCACCATGCGTCGCACCATTGGTACCAAAAAGAGATAGCCGCAAACCATTGCGCTGACAGGATTTCCCGGCAACCCAACCATTGCAGCCTTACCAAGCCGCCCGGCCATCAGCGGCTTTCCGGGACGCATGCGTATCTTATAAAATGACCGCTCCATCCCGAGATTGGCGGATACGTCCGCCACCAGATCATAGTCCCCGACCGAGGCTCCTCCGATCGTGACGACCAGATCAGCGCCTGTTGCCAGATCAAAGGCTGTTTCAAGCGAAGCGACTGTGTCGCGCGCGATGGGCAGAATGCGAACTTCCGCTCCAACATCTTCTAGCAACGCTTTGAGGCCAAAGGTGTTTGACGCGATGATCTGATCAGGGCCGGGCGTATCGCCCGGCATAACCAATTCGTCTCCGGTCGAGATCAGTGCAACGATCGGCTTGCGGGCGACGGGAACCTCGGGGATGTTCATTGCGGCCATAAGGGCCACATCTTCGGGGCGGATGCGACGAGGGGCAGAGATCGTTGTGCCGGATTTGAAATCAACACCTTTGGGTCGAATGTTGGTCTTGTCGCCGGGCATGTCCGTGATTGTAATCAGATCGTCTCTGCGTTCTGTATCTTCTTGGATCACGACAAAATCCGCGCCGTCTGGCACGGGGGCTCCGGTGAAAATGCGAACTGCCTGACCAGCGCCAACTTGACCAGAATACCTGCGCCCAGCGGCGGCCTCTCCGACGACTTTGAACATTGCGTGCAGTTCGACTTCGGATGACTTGACTGCGTATCCGTCCATCGAAGATGCCGCAAACGGAGGTTGATCGCGTTTAGCCGCAACGTCCTGCGCCAAAATCCGACCGGCCGCTTGCGAGAGTGAAACGGTTTCTGCAGGCAGCCGGTCAACCAGGCCAAACAGAAGGGCCCGCGCGTCTTCGACAGTTATCATTTCGCTTCGTAACGGCCTGATTTACCGCCATCTTTTAGCAAGACTTTTATGCCGCCGATCTCCATTGCTTTGTCGACAGCCTTGGTCATGTCGTAAACCGTCAGGGCTGCGGTCGAGGCCGCGGTCAGCGCCTCCATCTCTACACCTGTTTGACCCGAGGTCTTGACGGTCGCTTCAATCTGAACGCCCGGCAGATCCGGGTCCAACGTCAATTCGACAGCAACCTTAGTCACGGGCAAAGGATGACACAGCGGGATCAGGTCAGGGGTTTTTTTCGCGCCCATGATACCAGCAAGACGTGCAACGCCCAGCACATCACCCTTTTTTGCACGCCCTTCTGATATTAAATCAAAGGTTTCCTGCGCCATCTTGATGTGCCCAGCCGCCACGGCAACCCGGTCCGTTACTGCCTTATCGGACACATCCACCATGTGGGCTTGGCCCTGCGCGTCAAAGTGAGTGAGCGACATTACATTACTCCGGGGATCAAAGGGTTAGCCAGCAAGTTTCGCGTCGCCGCAGTGACATTGTCCTGCCGCATCAGGCTTTCGCCGATCAGGAAGGACCGTGCGCCATAGCGGGCGATGTCGGCCAGGTCGGCTGGCGTGCTCAGACCGCTTTCGCAAACAATAGTCCGATCGCCGGGCACCAGTTTTGACAACCTGCGCGTTGTATCAAGAGTTGTCTCAAACGTCTTGAGATTACGATTATTTATCCCAATCAGACTGCTTTTGAGCTTGGTTGCGCGTTCCAGTTCGGCCTCGTCATGCACTTCGATCAGGACATCCATGCCCCAGTCAAAGGCCGTTTGCTCCAACTCGGCAGCTTGTTCATCTTCGACCGAGGCCATGATGATCAGTATACAGTCGGCGCCCAAAGCGCGAGCTTCGACGACCTGATACGGGTCATACATGAAATCCTTACGCAGCGCAGGCAATGACGTTGCTGCGCGGGCCGCCGTCAGGTATTCTTTGGCCCCTTGAAAGCTGGGCGTGTCCGTCAAAACCGACAGACAGGTTGCGCCGCCTTCTTCGTAGGCTTTTGCCAGTACCGGAGGGTCAAAATCCGGGCGGATCAAACCTTTTGAGGGGCTTGCTTTCTTCACCTCGGCGATCAGACCATAGCCGGATCGCGCGGCGGCGGTCAGTGCTGTCGCAAAACCGCGCACCCCAGACGCAGACTTGGCTTCGTCCTCCAAATCTTCCAAAGACTTATTGGTCTTATCTAATGCGACTTCCTCAAGCTTGTATGCTTTGATCTTGTCCAGAACCGTCTCGGTCATGTGGCCTCCTGAGTGATGCGGGCCAGCACCGCGATTTTTTCTTTGGCAGCGCCGCTGTCGATGCTGTGCGCGGCCTTCTCGACCCCGTCCTTGAGGTCGCTTGCAGCGTCGGCCACCACCAGTGCAGCGGCAGAGTTCAAAAGGACTGCATCCCGGTACGCGGACGGAGAGCCATCCAGCAAGGCGCGGAAGGCAACAGCGTTTTCTTCAGGTGTTCCGCCCAGAATGTCCTCGAACGGGTGCACTGGCAGGCCAGCATCTTCTGGATGCAATTCAACCTCACGCACACCGCCGTTTTCCCATGAAGCTACCCAGCTGACACCAGTGATGGTTAATTCGTCGGTGCCATCGGATCCGTGAACCAGCCATGCGTGTTCGGTACCAAGCAGGCCAAGCGTCTCGGCCATCGGGCGGATCAATTCGCGGCTGAACGCGCCCGTTAATTGCCGTTTTACTCCGGCCGGGTTTGTAAGTGGCCCTAGAATGTTAAAGATCGTACGTGTCCCAAGTTCCTGCCGTGTTGGCATCACGTGGGCAATGGCCGGATGGTGCATGGGGGCCATCATAAAGCCTATACCAGCCTCTTTCAGCGCTTTTTCAACGACTTCTGGTCCGACCATCACGTTGATACCCATCTGACCCAACGCATCGGCCGCACCGGATTTCGAACTGAGGTTCCGATTCCCGTGTTTTGCAACTGTGACGCCAGCGCCCGCGACGACAAAGGCTGTTGCGGTAGAGATATTCAGCGTTCCCTTGCCATCGCCACCTGTGCCGACGATATCCATCGCGCCGTCCGGCGCATTGACCGCGTTACATTTGGCCCGCATCACTGCTGCCGCCGCCGCATATTCGTCGACCGTCTCGCCTCGGGTTCGCATCGCCATCAGCAAACCGCCGATCTGGCTGGGTGTGGCGGCGCCATCGAAGAGGATGCCAAAAGCCTGTTCGGCTTCGGCGCGCGTCAAAGGCCGATCAGCAGCAGTGCCGATCAGCGGTTTCAATACGTCGCTCATGCGGGGACTTTCATCTCGGACAGGAAGTTCTTGAGCAAGGCATGGCCGTGCTCGGATGCAATCGATTCTGGGTGGAACTGAACGCCGTGAATAGGGAGCTGCTTATGTTGCAGGCCCATGATCGTCCCATCTTCCAGCTCAGCTGTGATTTCCAGGCAATCGGGCAGGGTGGTTCGGTCGACCACCAGAGAATGGTACCGGGTTGCCTCGAAGGGGGAAGGCAGCCCAGCGAACAGACCTTTCCCAGTGTGATGCATGGTGCCCATCTTGCCGTGCACAATCTCATGGCACCGAATAACGTCACCGCCGAATGCTTGCCCGATGGTCTGATGCCCAAGGCAAACGCCCATCAAGGGGGTCTGGGTTTCAGCAGCTGCCTGTGTCAGCGCCAGGCAAATCCCGGCCTGATCCGGGTCGCATGGTCCGGGGCTAAGAAGGATTCCGGCCGGGTTCATGGCCATGGCCTCTTGCACATCCAGCGCGTCATTTCGCCGAATGACCATTTCGGCACCAAGTTCGCCTAAATAGTGTACCAGATTGTAGGTAAACGAGTCGTAGTTGTCGATCAGCAGCAGCATTTGGGCACTTGTCTCTGATTGGGCATTTGGGACTGGCGATACAGCCCCGAGCCGCGATATAATGTCGGGACATACATGCTCAGGCTTGCGAGGCAGCGTCAAGAGGACATCCGGTTCCATACGCGCTTGCGGGTGAGTGTCGCAGAAGACGACGCAGGCAATCGAAGCAGGAATTAGTCGAAAGGCAATTAGAATGGGCGGATTTCTAGGAGGGATGATCGCAGGTGCGGTCGTGATAATGCTGTTGGGAGCGGCGTTGTCTCTAACCACGCCTCTGTCGCGCAAACCCGTTGTTGCGGATGTTGCACCCGAACCTGCACCAAGCGAAGTACCCGAGGTCGAGGCAGACAAGCCCGAAGCCATTGCAGATGCCGATTTGGTCACTTTGCCCGCGGCAGAGCCTGAATCAACCGATCAACAACCAGATACGCTGGCAGGGCTTTCGGAAATTGAAGAGGCTCCGGATGATCAGCCGCAGGTCAACGAATCCGCGCCCGTTGTCGAAGAGGCAGCCGTCGTCGAGCCTGATGAGGTGGCAGTGACGAGTGAGGCACCTGTTCAGCCGCAAGCGCCTGCAGTTTTGCCAGATACGCCGATTGCCGAAGGGCAGCCCGAGTTGATCGAGGAGCCCCCAGCCCCTCCAGCCCCGGAAGTCGATGCACTAGAAGTACCTGTCGAACAGCCCCAGCCTGAGTCTGTCGAGCCTGAACCAGACCAATCCCAGGCTGCCGAGTTGGAACCGGCCCCCGACTTTGAACCGGAAAGTACAGAAGCAGAGCCTTTGCCGGAAATTGCCGCGCTCGAGCCGAAGGAAGATTTGCCTGAAGAAAATCCCATCGCGGTCGAGGGTGATGAAACGGATCTCAACCGCTCTCTGCCGCGCATCGCTGCCGTTCCACAGATCGGTGGTGACCAAAACGGCGCAGGGGGTTTAACGGTTGGTCGGCGCGTTGTCCCGCTGACCGAACGGGACAACGCTCTGGCTGATCAGGACGGATCAGGTCAGACTGCGGTGCTGGGAAAACCGATCGAAGCCTATGCGGCCAAATTCGATAACCCCGACGCGAAACCGCTGATGTCAATTATCCTGATTGACGACGAAGGCGCTTATGGTGCCGAAGCGTTGCAGGATTTCCCTTATCCGATCAGCTTTGCCGTTAGCCCCTCCGACCCCGATGCTGCCGAAAAGATGGCAAGACATCGCTCTGCAGGTTTCGAGGTTCTTGCGATGGCGGATCTTCCTAAAACCGCCAGTGCGCAGGATGCCGAAGTGTCAATGGCCGTATGGTTGCAGACCTTGCCAGAAACGGTCGGTATTCTCGAAGGGGTCGAGACAGGCATTCAGGGCAATCGCAAGCTGGCTGATCAGGTTGCCGCTATTGCTGCCGGGACAGGCCGTGGCTTGATCACCCAGGACAACGGCCTCAACACGGTTCAGAAGCTGGCTGCCCGCAATGGGACACCGTCCAGCGTGATTTTCCGAGACATAGACGGCGCACGTCAGGACCCAAAGATCATGCGCCGCTTTCTGGATCAGGCCGCATTCCGGGCCGGGCAGGAGGGGACGGTTGTCATGCTGGGACGGTTGCGCCCTGATACCATCTCGGCCCTGCTTGTCTGGGCCCTGGAAGACCGGGGAGGGCGTGTGGCCATGGCACCGATTTCCGCCGTCATGAAACAAGCCGTTCAATAAGTCCGTATGGCTGGCCGGTTTGGCCAGCCGTTTGATCAGCTGTTACCCGGTCCCGTAAAGCGCGCAGCATCAGCAGCCGCGCGTCGGATGGCATTGGATTTGTGCACGGTCTCCATGAATTCCGCCTCGGGGTCGCTGTCATAGACGACACCGCCACCGGCCTGAATATACAGCTTGTGATCTTTCACAATCGCTGTGCGCAGGGCGATACACATATCCATGTCTCCACCCGCGCTGAAATATCCGACCCCGCCGCCATAGACACCGCGCTTTTCCGGCTCCAATTCGTCAATGATCTCCATCGCGCGGACCTTGGGCGCGCCTGAAACCGTGCCTGCAGGCATCCCGGCAAAGAACGCATCCAGCGCGTCTTTATCTTCGGCCAGTTCGCCGACCACGTTCGACACAATGTGCATCACGTGGCTGTAGCGTTCGATGATGAATTCTTCGGTGGGTCGCACGGTGCCAATCTTGGCCACGCGGCCCGTGTCATTGCGGCCCAGATCCAGCAACATGAGATGCTCGGCCAGTTCTTTCTTGTCGGCCAGCAGATCGGCCTCGTTCGCCTTGTCTTCCTCGGGGGTCGCGCCACGGGGACGGGTGCCTGCAATTGGGCGGATCGTGACCTCGTTGCCAAAGACACGCACCAGAATCTCGGGGCTGGCGCCCACGACCTGAAAACCGCCAAAGTTGAAGTAGAACATGAAGGGCGACGGGTTCGTGCGGCGCAACGACCGATACAGTGCAAAAGGCGGCAGCGGAAAATCCTGCGTCCAACGCTGGGCCGGAACCACCTGAAAGATATCGCCTGCGCGGATATAGTCTTTGGCTTTCTCGACCGCTTCCATATAGCCCGACTTGGTGAAGTTCGAGACAGGCGCGGCCACTTCGGACGCGTCGCCCAGATCGCGGGTTTCGGCGGGCATGGCGCGTTCCAGATCGCGAACGGAATCCATCACGCGCTCGGCTGCTTGGGCATAAGCCGCTTTGGCGGACTGACCTTCACTGACCCATGCGGGGGAAACAACGGTCACCTCACCTTTGACGCCGTCCAGAACGGCCACGACCGAGGGACGCAACATCACCGCATCTGGCAGCCCCAGAGGGTCAGGGTTCACGTCTGGCAGATACTCGACCAGGCGCACCATGTCATAACCCAGATAACCAAACAGCCCGGCGGCCGCCTGAGGCAGATCATCGGGCAGAGCGATCCGACTTTCAGCCAGCAGTGCCCGCAAATTATCCATCGGGTTTCCATCCTGAGGCTGGAACGCCTCGGGGTCGAAACGCGCCGACCGGTTCAGCTCGGACACGTCGCCCTGGCAGCGCCAGATCAGATCCGGTTTCATACCAATGATCGAATAGCGCCCGCGTACCTCTCCGCCGGTAACCGATTCCAGCATGAACGCGTCTTTTTGCGCGCCCGTCAGCTTGAGCATCAGGGAAACGGGCGTATCCAGATCAGCCGCAAGGCGCGTATAGACTACCTGATTTTCGCCAGCCTCGTAGGCGCGGGCGAAACTGTCAAACTCAGGGGTAAGGGCCATATCGGTCTCTTTTAATAGCTCGCCTGAACGGCATTCAGGGCACGCTGGTCCACGGTTGGTCGGGCACGAAACTGCGCATCGCGGACAAAAGCGTCGAAAATATTCTGTGCCAACGCCTGGTCCAACTGCGCAGCAAGGGCCTCTCGGGCTTGCCGCAGTTCGTCTGTTTCATCTGGGGGCAGCAGCTCTTCCAGACGGACGATCAGGGCAGTGCCCTCACCGGAAACAACGCGCAGTTCGCCGGGCTCCATTTCAAACACCTGAACCATGAAATCGGCAGGAACATCTTCAAGGAATGCTGTACGCGTCAGGGCGTTCTCGACCCGGAATGGCAAGCCCGTTGCGGTGAAATCGCCACCGCCCTCAAGCTGCTCAAGGACAGTTGCGGCCTGTTCCTCCAGCGCCTTGTTCGTCTCGGCCTGAGTCCATGCGGCGATCACGCGGTCGCGCGCGCTGTCCAGCGGTTCGGGGCGGCGAGGTAACACTTCGTTCAGGCGCATCGCAAAGATCGAGCCGTCTTCCAGGAACGCGACCTCGGGGAAATCGCCCTCGTTCACGGCTAGTGCAGCAGTGCGGAACCCATCATAGGCCGCAACCCCGTCCTCGCTTTGCGTGGTCCAGTCGATCTGACCCAATTCCATCTCTGTTTCGCCGACCAGCTCTTCCAGCGTGGCACCACCTGCCAGCAGGTCGTTGATGTCTTCGGCTTGCGCCTCAATCTGGCGACGCGCGCGATCTGCGGCCAGCTCTTCGCGCAGGGCTGGGGCCGCGTCTTCGAATGAGGTGTTGTTTTCAGCAAGCGATCCATTGATGCGGAACAGAGCTGGCCCCAGAGAGGACGGAAGCGGGCCGACCACGGCGTCCAGATCGGCAGCAAAGACGCCGTCAGCTGCGTCCCCCAGATCGTCGCGGGTGACGTCGCCTAAATCAACATCGCTCAGTTCAAGCTCGCGCTCACGCACCAATTGCTCGAAGGTTGTTCCGCCAACCTCAAGCTGCGCTTTGGCCGCTTCGGCGGCGGCTTCATCCGCAAAGGGCAGGCGTTCGACAAGACGGCGTTCTGGCTGCAGATATTCGTCAGCACGCTGGTCATACAGACGGCGGACCGAGTCTTCGTCAACGTCTACACTGTCCAGCAACATCTCCGGAGAAAGGATCGCATATGTCAACTTCTTGGTTCGGGGCAGGGTGAACAGATCCCCGTTTTCATCGTAATAAGATTGAATTTGCGCGTCTGTCGGTGCGGCAATCGGCGCTGCCAGTGCGTCCGGACCCAGCGTTGCCACTATGAAGCTGCGCCGCGCGCCAACAAAGTTCATCATCGCATCCGTCAGGGTTGCAGGCATTTCGATACCACCCATGACCGCGCCCTGAACGATGGTTCGAGCCGACTCTTTGCGCAGGTCGGATTCGAATTCGGCATCGGACATTCCGACCTGATCCAGTTGGAATTCATAGGCGTCGCGGTCAAAGTTCCCGTCGATCCCCTGAAAGGCCGAGATTGCGACAATTTCCTGTTGCAGGTTTGCGTCCCCGATCGAGATGCCCAGCAGCCCAACTTCATTGTCCAGCGACGCCAGCGCCGTCAGACGAGACAGTGCCAACTGATCCAACCCGAATTCATGTGCCTGCGCGATCTGCAGTGGCTGACCGGTCTGTTGTTCCACGGCGCGGATTTCGCGTTGCAGCTCGCGAACATATTCATCGACCGAGACGCTTTCGTTCCCAACCTGTGCGACTGTGCGCACTGTGCCGGACAAGCTGGTTGCGCCAAACCCTGCGAGCCCCAACATCAAAAGGCCCATGAGGATCCAGACAAAGGTCTTCGATAGCTTTTTTACGCCTGCGGCCATGGTGCCCTCTTGTTTTGTGGCAAAGGTCTGCCCTGTCGGTTGCGGCCCTGAATACGATGCGCGTCGCCGAGGGGCAAGCTCAGAAGGTCAACGCTTCGAGCCGGTCGAACAATTGCGCCAGTCCGGCGCGGTCCAGGTTGGCAAAAGCCACTCGGACTTGCTGCTTTCCAGCCGGGTCTGTGTCGGGCATGAACATCGTTCCCGGCAGCAACAGAATGCCTGCCTCGGAAACCAGTTTTTGCGCCAATACGTCCGAAGGCATGTCGAACGGATGTTCGAGATAGGCAAAATACGCGCCCAGCCCCAGCAGGCGCCAGCCTTTTGAGGTCAGGCGCGGCAGCATCTCTTGGATGGCGACACGGCGGTCAAGGATCTCATCCCGCTCGCCCGCAACCCACTGGGACAGGTTTTGCATCCCCCAGAGCGCCGCAAACTGTCCCATCTGGCCAGGGCAGATGGCGACTGTATCCAGAAACTTTTCGATTTCGGCCAAAAGGTCGGGGCTGGTCGCGATGGCACCGACGCGGTGGCCGGTCAGCCGATAGGCTTTGGAAAAGGAATACAGGTGAACCAGCGTTTTATCCCAGTCGGGTTGGCTGAACAGGCGATGCGGCGGACCGCTGCGGCTGTCGAAGTCGCGGTATGTTTCGTCGACCAGCAGCCGGATGCCGGTTTCGCGGGCGAGATCGTAAAAGGCTTGGACCAGATCGGATGGATATTCCACACCGCCGGGGTTGTTCGGAGTAACCAATGATATTGCGCGTGTTCGATCCGTGATCAGCGCTCGGGCGGCGTCGGGGTCAGGCAAAAGGTCGTCATTGGTTTGCAAGTCGACCGCCGTCACCCCGGCCATATCAAGCCACATTTTATGATTGAAATACCATGGGGTTGGCAGGATAACCTCATCCCCTTCATCAGTCAGCGCCGAGATTGCCGCGGCGAAAGCCTGATTGCACCCCGAGGTGATCGCCACCTGGGATGGTTGTACTTCGGCGTCATAGTGCTGGCTGATTTGTGTAGCCAGCGCCTCGCGCAGGTCAGGATTACCCAGAACGGGGCCATATAAATGCGCTGCATCTGTATTGACCGCGAAATCCGCCATTGCCTGACGCAAGGCCAGTGGCGGCGGGTCAACAGGGGCCGCTTGGCTGACATTGATCAGGGAGCGGTTTTCGGGGAAGTCCACGCCTTCAAGCCAGCGACGCGCCTCCATCACCGGAGGAGGAAAAGTGGCGCTGGTGCGGGTTCGTGTCATGGCGTGGCTGTTGTTTGCGAGGCATTGCCTCGCATTCCCAAGTGTTTTCGGCGGAAAAGGCTACGGATCAGTCCGTGCCTCGATATGGCTCGACATATTGTAGGGCCATATCCCAAGGGAAGAAGATCCAGGTATCCTGGCTAACCTCGGTGATGAATGTATCCACCATCGGGCGGCCCTTGGGCTTAGCGTAAACGGTGGCAAAATGTGCGTTGGGGTACATTGCACGCACCAATTCCAGCGTTTTTCCACTGTCGACCAGATCGTCAACGATCAGCACACCGGTACCATCGCCCATCAACTGAGCATCGGGGGCTTTCAAAACCTCCGCCTCGCCTTGTTCCTGGTGGTGGTAGGAGCGAACACTGATTGTATCGACGGTGCGTATATCAAGCTCGCGGCTGACGATCATAGCAGGCGCCATGCCGCCGCGGGTGATTGCGACCACAGCGCGCCACGCGCCGTCATCGGGGCCTTGCCCGTCCAGACGCCAGGCTAAAGCGCGGGAATCACGGTGAATCTGATCCCAACTGATATGAAAGCCTTTTTCGTGGGGTAGGCGGTCTTTGGCGCTCATCGGTGTTAACCCTTCTCAACGTCTGGTGCATCGACGGCCTTCATACCGACAATATGATAGCCCGAATCCACGTGCAGGTTTTCACCGGTCACGCCACTGCTGAGGTCGGACAACAGGTACAAGGCCGAATTGCCAACATCGTCGATGGAGACATTGCGACGCAGGGGCGAGTTATACTCGTTCCACTTCATGATGTAGCGGAAATCGCCGATGCCGCTGGCGGCCAGCGTCTTGATCGGGCCGGCCGAGATTGCGTTGACGCGGATACCGTCTTTGCCCAGATCTTCGGCAAGGTACTTGACCGACGCTTCCAGTGCCGCCTTGGCCACACCCATGACGTTATAATGCGGCATGACCTGCTCGGCCCCGTAATACGTCAGTGTGATCGCGCTGCCGCCGTCGGTCATCATCTTCTCGGCGCGTTGCATCACCGCTGTGAAAGAATAGACCGAAACGTCCATGGTGAGTTTGAAGTTGGCACGAGACGTATCCACGTACCGACCGCGAAGCTCGTTCTTATCCGAGAATCCGATCGCGTGAACTACAAAGTCCAGTTTGCCCCACTTTTCTTCAAGCGCCGCAAACAGCGCGTCAATCGACTCTTCGTCACTGACGTCGCAAGGCAGCACAATCTCACTACCAAGCTGAGCGGCCAGAGGGTCAACTCGTTTCTTCAGCGCGTCGCCCTGATATGAGAATGCAAGATCGGCCCCCGCGTCGGACAATGCGCGGGCAATCCCCCATGCGATTGATTTGTCATTGGCCAGTCCCATGATGAGGCCGCGCTTGCCGGCCATCAACTGATTTGACATGTTCGGTTCTCCGCCTGTCCTTCGCATTATGTCTGGATGGTTTATGCCATTGGATGGCCTGCATCAAGGCCGTGTGCTCTTGCTCGTGGCGGGTTCTGGCCGTAGTGTGGTTAGCAAGAGTTTCCAGGGGATGGAAATGAGTGAAAGAGACGGCATTTTTGCTGGCACCGATCCGTTTGAAATCGCGACTCGGTGGCTGGAGGACGCCAAGGGCAGTGAACCAAATGATCCTAATGCGATTGCCTTGGCGACCGTAGACTCTGAAGGGTTGCCCAATGTGCGGATGGTCCTTCTCAAAGAGATCGAGCGGGATGCGTTTGTGTTTTATACAAACTATGAAAGTGCAAAGGCAGCAGAGCTGGACAGCGCTGGCAAGGCAGCTTTCGTGATGCATTGGAAATCTTTGCGGCGTCAAATCCGAGTTCGTGGTACAATTACGCGTGAAACCGGGCCGCAGGCTGACGAGTACTATGCGTCCCGCTCACTCAAAAGTCGTCTTGGGGCCTGGGCTTCGAAACAGTCACGCCCCCTGAGCAGCCGATCGGCCTTGATGGCCGAAGTTGCAAAAGTTACGGCAAAACTGGGTCCGAACCCTCCGCGTCCGCCGTTTTGGGGCGGATATAGGCTGGAACCAAACGAAATAGAATTCTGGGCCGACGGTGCGTTTCGGCTGCATGACAGGTTCCAATGGCGGCGCGATCAAGCGGGCTCTGGGTGGCAAGTGCAAAGGTTGAATCCATGACTTTCGCGTATCGTGAAATGCAACACTCAGAGATCAAAGGGTTTTTTCGGCTTGAATTTGTGTGCCAATCCCATACACATCGGACCCTTAACAAATTGAAAAAACTCGCGATGGAAACACCGTGCCAGAAGATCTGAACAACATGTACCGCGTTCGCGGGCACGTAAAATGGTTCGACCCCGCCAAAGGTTACGGGTTCGTTGTGTCTGACGAAGGCGGTCCTGATATTCTGTTGCATGTGAACGTGTTGCGCAATTTCGGTCAAAGTTCGGTGGCTGATGGCGCCGGGATCGAGATCATGACGCATCGCACGGATCGGGGTGTCCAGGCAGTTGAAGTGATTAGCGTTGATCCGCCTGCGCGAGCCGACTCGATGTTGTTGGCGGACTTCGCGGAACTTGACCCGGTTGAGATCGCCCAAGCCCCACTTGAGGCGGCACGGGTAAAATGGTTCGACAAAGGCAAGGGATTCGGGTTTGCCAACGTCTTTGGTCGCGGTGAGGATGTGTTTCTGCATATCGAGGTATTGCGTCGGTCAGGTTTGGCCGACCTTCAACCCGGAGAAGCGCTTGCGATGCGTGTCATTGATGGAAAACGCGGACGTATGGCGGCTCAGGTCATGGCCTGGGAAGCGGCGCTGGACGACTGAATCACCATGAAAGGGCGGCTGGCGGTTCTGACGACTATTGCAGTTCTTTGGACGAGTTCAGCGTTTGCCGCATGCAGCCCCGACCGGGTTACACTAAAAAATGACAAATCCCAGGTCAGTTTCGATATCGAGCTGGCTGTAAGCCCTCAGGAAAGAGCGCGGGGTCTTATGTTCCGCGAGTCTTTGCCCCAACGGGCAGGGATGATGTTTATTTTCGATCCGCCTCAGCCCGTCGCGTTCTGGATGAAAAACACGCTGATTCCATTGGATATGATTTTTTTGGATCGCAGTGGGTCGGTCGTACATGTCCACAGCAACGCCATTCCTGGCGACCTGACTCCGATTGAGGGGGGAGATTCGGTCTATGCGGTCTTGGAAATCAATGCAGGGCTGGCCGAACGTTACCTGATCATGCCCGGAACTCAGATGCGGCACGAAGTTTTTTCACAAGGTCCTGCAATTTGGCCCTGTTAGGGCTTTTCAAATCAGAACAGCGCGTTTAGGAAGGCGCACGGTCCGGGGCGTGGCGCAGTCTGGTAGCGCACCTGTTTTGGGTACAGGGGGTCGTAGGTTCGAATCCTGCCGCCCCGACCACTTCTTCTTACAATGTTGGTGATCCCCCCATTGCCTGGTAGAGCGCACTTAGCGCTTTATCCAGAGTCTTGCTTTCGACTGGCACCTGCACAGGCGGGCCTGTCCTTTGGGGGACATTAAAAAACACCTCGGCATCGATCCGATAACCAGCAGTGTTTTTGGTCGATGTCAGGCGCATGACACTTTGAGGCAAGTCCTGCGGATATCCCTCGTAGTTGAGAATCAGATAAGCAGTCGTGTCCGGAGGCAAAAGCTCGGTGCATTCAAACACTTGATTCCCGACCCGTTCGAACTGCTCTCCTGGACCGCTACAGCTGACTTCAAACGTATCGAACAGACGCTTTGGATAGTCTTGAAACTGTGCGCTGCGGGTTGGAGTGGGCACATCTTGTGCTGTGCACGCCACGATCAGGCCCATTAGGGATAGGATTCCAAGCCTCGGTATCAATTCCTGTACCCTCGATCTGTCGTTTGGCGCGGTATGCCCGGATGTGCTTGTCCGATATGGGCCGTGCTGATTCTGTTTCAGTTTAAATACCTTAACGTAGGTTTATCAAATGCCGATAACTGTGCCGGAAATCACAGTTAATTGCGCGTTAGATTTAGTCGGCGGCTGACCAATACCGGTGGATGAACTTGTGGAGGAATCGGGAAACACCTCGTTTCACGAAGGCGTTACAATCCGGTCAACAAAAAAGATTTCAAAAATGACGGAAAAATGACGTTGACGATCTATGGCTGAATACGCCAGATTGTATAGGCCGAATGTGGTGCCACTAAATCTGGTAGAAAAACCGGTGTTGGGCACAGGGCGAGGGTCGGAAAGCACATAATAGTAACGTGCAGCCGTTTGGACGGGTTTGCGCTGCCGCAGGTAGCGCAGGGTTCGTTGCGCCCGAATTTTTTTGGCAGGTGGGCGATCCTTGATTTGGGGGTCAATCACTAAGGGACAAGTTGATTGAATCTAGGGCGGCGGACATGCAGATTGACAGGAAATTCACTAAATCGGGACAAGATGCCTACGCGGATTTGGACTTTGTGTCCGCAACGTCTGAGATTCGGAATCCTGATGGCACTATAGTCTTCCGGCTGGATGGTATCGAAGTGCCGTCAAGCTGGAGTCAGGTGGCCAGTGACGTCATCGCTCAGAAATACTTCCGCAAAGCCGGTGTGCCCACCAAGCTGAAGAAAGTTAAGGAAAAAGACGTGCCCGAATTCCTGTGGCGCTCGGTCCCGGCCGAGGGTGCAGAATTCGACGGAGAAACGTCCTCGAAACAGGTGTTTGACCGACTGGCTGGCGCCTGGGCTTATTGGGGCTGGAAGGGTGGCTATTTCTCGACCGAGGAAGACGCACGCTCCTACTTTGACGAGATGCGCTATATGCTGGCGACCCAACGCGCCGCGCCGAACTCGCCACAGTGGTTCAATACGGGCCTTCACTGGGCTTACGGTATAGACGGTCCTGCGCAGGGTCACCACTATGTCGACTATAAAACCGGCAAACTGACCAAGTCGAAATCCGCTTACGAACATCCGCAGCCGCACGCGTGCTTCATCCAGTCCGTCGATGATGATCTGGTGAACGAAGGCGGCATCATGGATCTGTGGGTGCGCGAGGCGCGCCTGTTTAAATATGGCTCGGGCACCGGGACCAACTTCAGCCATCTGCGCGCGGAAGGCGAGGCGCTGTCAGGCGGCGGCAAGTCCTCGGGTCTTATGGGCTTTCTCAAGATCGGCGACCGCGCCGCTGGCGCGATCAAATCAGGCGGTACAACCCGTCGAGCAGCAAAGATGGTAATCGTCGATGCAGATCACCCCGATATCGAGCAATTCATCGAATGGAAGGTGATCGAAGAGCAGAAGGTGGCCTCGATCGTTGCCGGATCGAAGATGCACGAGAAGATGCTGAACGGCATTTTCGAGGCCATCCGCTCTTGGGACGGCGCCGCCGATGACGCCTATGATCCGAACAAGAATGACAGCCTGAAAATGGCTGTGCGCGAGGCCAAAAAGGTCGCAATTCCCGAGACTTACATCAAGCGCGTGCTGGATTACGCGCGGCAAGGCCACGACAGCATCGAATTCCCGACCTATGATACGGACTGGGATTCGGAAGCTTACAGCTCGGTCTCGGGCCAAAACTCCAACAACTCGATCCGCGTGACCAACGCGTTCCTGACGGCCGTTGAAAAAGATGCCGATTGGGAGCTGATCAACCGGACCGATGGTAAGGTCGCCAAGACCGTCAAGGCGCGCGATCTGTGGGAAAAGGTTGGCCACGCCGCGTGGGCTTGCGCTGATCCGGGCATTCAGTTCCACGACACGGTAAATGAATGGCACACATGCCCTGAAGATGGTGAGATCCGCGGCTCGAACCCCTGCTCGGAATACATGTTCCTTGATGACACGGCTTGTAACCTGGCGTCGATGAACCTGCTGACCTTCCTCAAGGATGGTGAGTTCCAGGCGGCGGATTACATGCACGCCTCGCGTCTGTGGACTCTGACGCTGGAAATTTCGGTGACGATGGCGCAGTTCCCGTCGAAGGAAATCGCGCAACTATCCTATGACTTCCGTACGCTGGGTCTGGGCTATGCGAATATCGGCGGCCTTCTGATGAACATGGGCTACAGCTATGACTCGGACGAAGGTCGGGCGATCTGTGGTGCGCTGACCGCGATCATGACCGGTGTGGCTTATGCAACTTCGGCTGAGATTTCTGGGGAGCTGGGCCCATTCAAGGGCTATGAGCGCAACGCCGATCACATGCTGCGCGTCATCCGTAACCACCGCCGTGCGTCGCAGGGTGTGACCGAGGGTTATGAGAAACTGGCCGTTAAGCCGGTGCCTCTGGACCACGGCAACTGCCCAGACAAGCGCCTGATTGATCTGGCCATGTCGGCCTGGGATGAGGCGCTGAGCCTTGGCGAAAAGAACGGGTACCGCAATGCGCAGGCGACCGTGATCGCGCCGACCGGCACCATCGGTCTGGTGATGGATTGCGACACCACCGGGATCGAGCCGGACTTTGCTCTGGTCAAGTTCAAGAAGCTTGCGGGCGGCGGTTACTTCAAGATCATCAACCGCTCGGTGCCGTCGGCGCTGGAGAAGCTGGGCTATTCCTCGTCTCAGATCGAAGAGATCGTGGGCTACGCGGTTGGTCATGGCACCATCGGCAACGCGCCGGGGATCAACCACACGTCGCTTACCGGTCATGGGTTCGGCCCGAATGAACTGGCCAAGGTGGATGCGGCACTGGAAAGCGCGTTCGACATCCGGTTCGTCTTCAACCAGTGGACATTGGGCGAGGATTTCTGCACCGGCGTTCTGGGCATCCCGGCCACCAAGCTGAATGACCCGACTTTCGACCTTCTGCGTCACCTGGGTTTCACCCGCGCGGATATCGAAGCGGCGAATGATCACGTCTGCGGAACCATGACGCTGGAAGGCGCGCCGCACCTGAAAGAGGAACACTATTCCATCTTCGATTGCGCCAACCCGTGCGGCAAGAAAGGTAAGCGTTTCCTTGGGGTTGACAGCCACATCACCATGATGGCGGCGGCGCAGAGCTTCATCTCGGGCGCGATCTCAAAAACGATCAACATGCCGAACGACGCGACCATCGAAGACTGCCAGAAAGCCTATGAACTGTCGTGGTCGCTGGGTGTGAAAGCCAACGCGCTCTACCGTGACGGCTCGAAACTGTCTCAGCCTCTGGCCGCTGCGCTGGTCGAGGATGACGACGAAGCGGCGGAAGTTCTGGAAAGCGGCACACCCGCCGAAAAAGCTGCCGTGCTGGCCGAGAAGGTCATCGAGAAGGTCGTCGTCAAGGAAATCGTCCGCTCGCACCGCGAGAAGATGCCGGAGCGCCGGAAAGGCTACACTCAGAAAGCCATCGTGGGCGGCCACAAGGTCTATCTGCGGACGGGTGAATACTCGGACGGCTCGCTGGGCGAGATTTTCATCGACATGCACAAGGAAGGCGCTGGCTTCCGCGCGATGATGAACAACTTTGCCATCGCGGTCTCGGTCGGCCTGCAATACGGCGTGCCGCTGGAAGAGTTCGTAGACGCCTTTACCTTCACCAAGTTCGAACCGGCGGGGATGGTGCAGGGCAACGACTCGATCAAGAACGCGACGTCGATCTTGGACTACATCTTCCGCGAGCTGGCCGTCAGCTATCTGGACCGCACTGATCTGGCCCATGTGAAGCCCGAAGGCGCGACCTTTGACGATATCGGCCGAGGCGAGGAAGAGGGCGTCTCGAACGTATCCGAGATCAGTGAAACGGCGGCCTCCAAGTCATTGGAAGTATTGAAGCAAATCAGCTCGACCGGGTATCTGCGCAAGCGGTTGCCGCAGGATCTGGCCGTGTTCACACCGCAAGCAGATGCGACCGGGATGGCGGAACCTGCCGCCGTGTTCGAAGCCCCTGCTGAAACTGCAGTGGCGACCGGCATGGACGCCCGCACCAAAGCCAAGATGCAAGGGTACGAGGGCGATCCCTGTGGTGAATGCGGAAACTACACATTGGTGCGCAATGGCACCTGTATGAAATGCAACACCTGCGGTGCGACCAGCGGGTGTAGCTAAGGCAAACGCCCCGTCAGGCGGGGTGTAGGGACCTGGGCTTTCCCCCGAATGCCCGGTCCCGACGAATACGGAAGAAGGCGCCGAGACTTACCGACGATGCCTTTTTCCACTCGGCCGACATGCCCGTGTCGGCCGGGAACAGGGTGGGGCGGAATATTGCTCTTTCCCACTCTCTCACGGGACGGGTGCGCTCGTCCCATGCGCAGTCCAGGCCGCAGGCAAAAAAACACCGGGCGGTCAACGATATGAGCCTGGATGGCGAAACTAAAAGGGGGCCTCGGCCCCCTTTTTTTCATACACTTACGTTGGCAAGTGAATGTTAAATTTCTCGCGAAGGGCCGCGTCCAACATGGGATCGAACCGTGCGGGTGACGGCGTGGACAAGATTTCCTCTTTCCGGGCCGTGGCCTTGGCGATCAGATCAGGCTTGTCCAATTCGGCCCATTCTTTGGGAGACGTGCGGTCGCCATAAGTCGGATACACGTAGTCTGCCTGCATTCGGCTCAGCGTTGCATCGGTGCCGAGGTAATGGCCCGGGCCGCCCATGCAGACTTCGGCGATCTGGTCGAGCGCCAGTGTTTCATCCGTGACTTCGATCCCACGAACACAGCGCTGCGCCTGTCCAATAATGTCATCCCCTAGGATCAGGCTTTCAAAGCAGAAACCCAGCAATGAGGCGTGCATTCCAGCGGCCTCGTACACCATATTCACGCCAGACAATCCCGCCATGACATTCGAGCACATCTGCTCCCAGCCGGCCTGCATATCTGGCATTTTCGAGTCGGATGCGCCGGCCGCCGCGC
Source organism: Ruegeria sp. HU-ET01832 (assembly GCF_040371315.1). Classification (NCBI taxonomy): domain Bacteria; kingdom Pseudomonadati; phylum Pseudomonadota; class Alphaproteobacteria; order Rhodobacterales; family Roseobacteraceae; genus Ruegeria; species Ruegeria sp. HU-ET01832. The sequence continues at coordinate 273,092 of NZ_BAABWL010000001.1, read as the reverse complement.
CGCCGGGAAGATCATAGAACTGGTGCATTTGTCCGCACCCGGCAGTCAGCAGGGCTTGCTCGCCCGAGCCTATGGACATAGCGCCGGTTCGCAGGTCCAACCCAAACGGCCAGGTGCCAAAAACTGCAGGTGCGCCAGGGCTTACGGCATTTACATAAACCAGTCCGGCCAGGCATTCGGCGGTGGCCTGTGTGATTGCGCCCGCGATGGTCGAGGGGGCCGTCGCACCGGCCATACCTGCGGACAACAACAGTACCGGCATTCCAGCCTTGATACACTCCTCCATCACTTCGCAACTTTCGGTGGCGAATTTCATCGGAGGAACAACGAAACAGTTCGAGTTCGATACAAATGGTCGCTCGCGCCACTTGTCCTCTCCGCCCGCGATCATGTGCAACATCTCAACCGCTGGGGCGACATGGCTGGGCTCTGTGAACGACGTGCCGATGTGTTTGAACGTTCCAGAACAGGCGGCGTAGACGGTGTTCAGGTCCATCTCCAAGTTGTCCGTGATGTCACGACACACCATAGGGCGTTGAACGAAATGGATATTATCCAGTTGCTGACAAATCCGTGCTGCATCGTGCAGGTCTTGAACGGTCGAGTCCCGATACTCCCGACCATGGACGTCGACCATGCTGACAGCAGCGCCCGCGGTGCCATAGTGGACGCGCGTGCCCGACAGATCGAGATCCATCTGCCCATCACGGCTGTGCAGGGTCACGGAACGATTGGCATTGGCAATCGTGTCTTCGACCAGCGCCCGCGGAAAGCGAATGCGCCCGTCGTCGCCCAAGGTGCATCCAGCGCCGACCAGATAGTCAATCCCGCTTTGCGGCGCGTCCGCAAGCCCGATCGTTTCAAGCGCGGTCAGCGCGGCCTCGTGTATCTGTTCAACCTGCCGAGGGGTGAGCGCTTTCAGTGTTCCGCCTTCAAGGCCAGGGCGAACGGGGCGCAAGTGGTCGGGAAGGGCCGAGGCACGGGCCGCGCGACGTGCGGCGCGGCCGCCGCTGCGAGAAGAGGTACGGGATTGGTCGTTCATATCAAAGTCCGATTGGTGAGTTGCGAGTGGTCTAAGGGCGGTTCAATCCCGGACTGGTCGCCCTCGGGCCGCGCGACCACGATCCGCACCGATGGTGCGGCTGATCAGCCGGATCTTCCAAACGTCACTGTGCATGAGGCTCCTCACCTTGTGGCATGCAGTGTTCCAAGTCGGGTCGCCTCATTCTGTTCTGTTTGCGACTTCGATGACCAAAAGCGAAACAAACCTGAGTTTTTCGGCACATAGATTACCTTGGGTAAAGAAATTACCCGTTTGATCCGGAAATCTGTTATACTTCGGTCACTTATTTAGCAGCAGTTCGTGATCTCAATTGATTTTTAACGATTGGCTTCCAGTTGTATGGCACTCTGAAAAGAATACTCGAATGTTTTGATGAAAGGCTTTTGTAGTCTAATGAACCATCTGCTGCCCATCATTGTCGCGATGACACTGACCGGCGCCATCTCGGCTTTTGCCGAGGATTGGAGCGGGGCTTATGCAGGATTCAGCTTTGGTTATGCGGATGCAGATGGCCCGAACGGCGCAAGCGGTAGTGATTCTAGCTTCGGTCCTCATGTCGGGTATGACCACGATTTCGGGAATTTCGTTCTGGGAGGCGAGCTTGAGTATAATCGGCTGTCTTTGAATCTGGGCCAGAACGAAGGTAGCCTGGACAGCATGACCCGCGTGAAACTGCGTGGCGGGTACGATTTCGGATCTGCGCTTGGGTATGTAGTTGTGGGAGCCGCACGAGTGGATTCGTCGGTCGAAAATGACACAGCTGCGGTCTACGGAATCGGTGTTGCCTATCCGGTCACCGATAGATTTGTCATCAGTGGTGAGGCTTTAAGACAGAATTTTGACGACGTGACCCGTTCCGAAGGCGGCCTCGATTCCAACGTGTTCAATTTGAGAACGACCTTTCGGTTCTGACCACGGCTACTCTGCTGCATTCTGGTCAGCCAACTCTGTCGCGAAATCACATATGGTTTTTAAAGCAGACGCAAAGCGCACGTCCTCGATTGTCATGGCCACGCGAATATGTCCTTTAGCAGCAGTGCCAAAACTCTCGCCAGGCATCACCGCGATTCGACGTTTATCCAGCAGTGCATTTGCGAACTCTAAACCGCTGAGGCCGGTTGCACGCACGTCCAGCATCAGGTACATCGCGCCTTGCGCGGGCACTAAACCGACCGTGGTCTGCGCGCTCAGAATTTCGATTGCCAGCGTCCGTCTGCGGCGAAACGGAGCCGCGATGCTGTTTTCAAGTTTATCTCCGGCGGTCAGCGCAAAATGGGCCGCGTCCTGAACGAAGCCGGGTACGCCGTAGGTCGTGTGTGTGGCCAATGTGATCAGATAAGAGATCACTTTTTCAGGCCCTACGACCCACCCGCATCGAGAGCCCGTCATGGCATGCGATTTGGACATTGAGCCAACGACCAAAGTGCGGTCCGCCATATCAGGCAGGCTGCGGGGCGAGATGTGCGCTCCATCCCAAACCTGCGTGTCGTAAACTTCGTCGGAAATCAGCCACAGGTCGCGTTTACGGCAGACATCGGCCAGGCCCTCGAGGGTCTGGCGGGAATACACGACCCCGGTAGGGTTGTTGGGCGTATTGATGAGCAACGAAACCGCACCGTCAGAGGCGGCTTCGATCTGCTGGGGGTCTGGCTGAAAGGCTGCCTTGGCTGTGGTTTGAACCGCCCGGTCGATGGCGCCGGCGCCGCGGATCGTACCAGGGTAGGTGGCATAGTACGGGTCCAGGTACAGGCCGACATCACCCGGATCGCAAACCGCCACATGGGCCGCGAACAGAGCCGATTGACCGCCGGGTGTAATCAATACGTTCTTACGTGTGGTGGGAACACCGGTTCGCGTTTGAACGCGCGCAGCTACTGTATCGCGCAGCAGATCCGTACCGGGCACCAATGCGTATCACGTGTGGCCTTGTCGGGCGGATTGATTCATCGCACGCAGAATTGACGGGTCTGTGCGGATATCATGTTCCCCAATGGTCAGTTCGGTGACCGCAAGGCCTTCGGTAATCATCCGTCGGGCGCGGTAGAATACGTCCCACCCGTCGCCGTCGCCTCTGGTCAATTGCTTAATACGCCGTGACAGTTTCATGATGCGCCTCTGCCTGTTTTGTAGCCGAAAGGGCCAGAGCGTTTTGTGAATGTCAATTCGAGGCAGCGTGAAAACAGGGGCTTGGCGGAACAATGCCCGCATGATAACCAAACTCTATGAAACTGACGTTCTGCATCATTACCTGCTGCATTTCCTGCTGATTTATCAAGCGGGCCGGTTTCTTTCGTTTTCATCCCTGAGACAAGTTGCTAAGCCCGCGCCAACGCGAGACGCCATGCCGTTCTTAGGAGCCGACCGATGACCACGATCAAACTGCACAACACAAGGACCCGGACGAAAGAGGATTTCGTACCGATCAGTGCTGACAATGTGCGGATGTATGTCTGTGGTCCGACGGTTTATGACCGCGCCCATCTGGGCAATGCGCGGCCCGTGGTGGTGTTTGACGTGCTCTATCGGTTGCTGCGCCACACCTATGGCGCGGATCACGTGACCTATGTGCGCAATTTCACCGACGTGGATGACAAGATCAACGCGACCGCCTTGGCGCGTCAGAATGCCGGCGCGCCGGGCACATTGGAGCAACTGGTGCAGGAGCGCTCGGACGAGACGATCGGGTGGTATCTGCACGATATGGGTGCGTTAGGTGCGCTGGAGCCGAACCAGATGCCGCGTGCGACGCATTACATTCCGCAGATGATTGCGATGATTGAAGGGCTCATCGCCAAGGGCCATGCCTATGCTGCCGAGGGGCATGTGCTGTTCGCCGTAGACAGCTGGAAAGAGCGTTATGGCGTGCTTTCGGGGCGGTCGGTCGACGACATGATTGCAGGGGCGCGGGTCGAGGTTGCGCCCTACAAGAAGAACCCGATGGATTTCGTGCTGTGGAAACCGTCGAGTGACGAGTTGCCGGGTTGGGATAGCCCGTGGGGACGGGGGCGTCCGGGATGGCATATCGAATGCTCGGCCATGAGCTATGAACTGTTGGGCGAAAGCTTCGACATTCACGGCGGCGGCAACGATCTGATGTTCCCGCATCATGAGAATGAGATCGCCCAAAGCTGCTGCGCCCATCCCGAGGGCGAATTTGCGCGGGTTTGGCTGCATAATGAGATGCTGCAGGTTGAGGGCAAGAAGATGTCCAAGTCTTTGGGCAATTTCTTCACCGTACATGATCTGCTGGATCAGGGCGTTCCGGGTGAGGTGATCCGGTTTGTGTTCTTACAGACGCATTACCGCAAGCCGATGGACTGGACCGAGAAGAAAGCCCGCGACGCCGAGGCGACGTTGCGCAAGTGGCGGGCACTGACAGCGGGCATCGAGCCCGCCGCCAGCGCGGCCCCCTCGGTGATCGCCGCGCTGGGTGATGACCTCAACACGGCGGGGGCTGTCGCGGAACTCCACCGTCTGGCGGCAGAGGGTGACGCAGCGGGCCTGTTGGCCAGTGCGCAAGTTCTGGGGTTGTTGGAGCCTGAAATGGGCGCTTGGGCCGATACGGGCTCGGCAGATCTTTCTGGTCATGCGGCGCGTCTGGCCGAGGCGCGGGCCCAGGCGATGCAAAGCAAGGACTTCTCGGAAGTGGACCGGTTGAAGGCGGCCTATGTCGCAGCAGGGCTGGAAGTGCGGATGAGCAAGGACGGTGTGGAGCTGGTGCCGGGGGCCGGGTTTGACGCTGCCAAGCTGGAGGGTGTGTGATGTCGAAGGAACGGCTTTATCTATACGACACCACCCTGCGCGACGGGCAGCAGACCCAGGGTGTGCAGTTCTCGACCGCTGAAAAGGTGCAGATTGCCAAGGCTCTGGACGAGTTGGGCGTGGACTATATCGAGGGCGGCTGGCCCGGTGCGAACCCCACCGACAGCGCGTTTTTCGAGGTTGCGCCAAAGACCTCGGCCCGGTTGACGGCCTTTGGTATGACCAAACGGTCGGGCCGGTCGGCCGAGAATGATGATGTGCTGGCCGCCGTGATGAATGCTGGCACGCAGGCTGTCTGTCTGGTGGGCAAGTCTCATGATTACCACGTGACCCACGCATTGGGGACCACGCTGGAGGAGAATGTCGAGAATGTCCGCGCCTCAGTCGCGCATATCGTGGCGCAGGGGCGCGAGGCACTGTTCGATGCCGAGCATTTCTTTGACGGCTACAAGGACAATCCCGCCTATGCGGTTCAGGTCTGCCGGGCGGCTCTGGACGCAGGCGCGCGCTGGATTGTGCTGTGCGATACCAATGGCGGTGCGCTGCCAGCCGAGGTGTCGCGCATTGTGACCGAAGTGATCGCCGCAGGTCTGCCGGGCGATCGTCTGGGTATTCATACGCACAATGACACCGAAAACGCAGTCGCCTGTTCGCTGGCTGCCGTCGACGCAGGCGCGCGGCAGATACAGGGCACGCTGAACGGGCTGGGTGAGCGGTGTGGCAATGCGAACCTGACCGCTTTGATCCCGACCTTGTTGCTGAAAGAACCCTATGCCTCGAACTTTGATATAGGCGTCACCACACAGGCGCTGGCCGGTCTGACGCGGATCAGCCGGATGCTGGATGACATCCTGAACCGGGTGCCCAGCAAACAATCGGCCTATGTGGGGGCCTCGGCCTTTGCGCATAAGGCGGGGCTGCACGCCAGCGCGATCCTCAAGGATCCCTCGACCTATGAGCATGTAGATCCGGGGGCAGTCGGCAATGCGCGGATCATCCCGATGTCAAATCAGGCTGGGCAATCGAACCTGCGCAAGCGCCTGACCGAGGCGGGGCTGTCGGTGGAAAAAGCCGATCCGGCACTGGGGCGCATCCTTGACCGGATCAAGCAGCGCGAGGCCGAGGGCTATTCTTATGACACCGCGCAAGCCAGTTTCGAGTTGCTGGCGCGGGATGAGCTGGGGCAACTGCCCGAGTTCTTTGAGGTCAAGCGGTACAAAGTGACGGTTGAACGGCGCAAGAACAAGTACAACAAGATGGTCAGCCTGTCCGAAGCCGTGGTCGTGGTGAAAGTCGACGGCGAAAAGAAGCTGTCGGTCAGTGAGTCTCTGGATGAGGATGGCAGCGATCGCGGACCGGTGAACGCGCTTGCCAAGGCGCTGGCGAAAGATCTGGGGCAATATTCGCAGGTTCTGGCGGATATGCGGCTGGTGGATTTCAAGGTGCGCATCACCCAAGGCGGGACCGAGGCTGTGACCCGCGTCATCATCGACAGCGAAGACGGGCAGGGGCGGCGCTGGTCAACCGTGGGCGTCAGTGCGAACATAGTCGATGCCTCGTTCGAGGCTCTGCTGGATGCGATCCAGTGGAAACTGGTGCGTGATTGCGAGCCGCAGGCGGTGGTGGCCGAGTGAGCGTTGCCTTCGACGATGACGTGAAGGCCTGCGCCGCACTTGTGCATCGCGCTGATCCGGATCGGTTCATGGCGGTGATGGCGGCTCCGGTTGCGGTGCGGCCCAAGCTCTTTCCGATTTACGCACTAAATGCCGAGGTGGCGCGCGCGCCATGGGTCACGCAAGAGACGATGATCGCCGAAATGCGTCTGCAATGGTGGCGCGATGCGTTGCAGGAAATTGCCGAAAGTGGAACTGTGCGCCGCCACGAGGTTGTAACGCCCTTGTCCCGTGTGCTGTCGCCTCATCTGGCCGCGCAACTTGATGAGTATGTGGCCGTAAGGCGTTGGGATATATATCGTGATCCGTTCGAAGATCAGGCCCATTTCGACACCTATCTGGACCAGAGCGCAGGTAGCCTAATGGTTGCTTCTGCGCAGGTTCTGGGGCCAGCGGATGAGGGAGTTTTGCGCGACTTCGGCTATGCGGTTGGCGTGGCGAATTGGTTGCGCGCGATCCCCGAGCTTGAAGCGCGCGGGCGCATCCCATTGTTGGACGGCACACCTGACGGGGTGCGGGCGCTGGCGCAAGCAGGGTTGGACCGGTTGCGGCGGGCGCGGGTGAATGCGGCGATGGTGTCGGCACAGGCACGTCCGGCGCTATATTCCGGGTGGCAAGCCGAATGGGTGCTGCGTCGCGCCATTGCCAAACCGGATCGTGTGGCTGCCGGGGATATGGCGCAGGGGGAAATGCGGCGCAGGTTGTCCCTGATGTGGACGGCCGCGCGGGGGCACTGGTAGGCGATCAGGCGGCCTCGGGTTCCGTGGGCTTCAACACCAGCCACAACAGCGCGCCACCGGCCAAGGTCAACAGAGGGATCATGGCAAGGTTCACCGCCGTCCACCCCTCGACCGCCGAACCGCCCGAGCAGTTCATCAACCCGCCCGAAGCAAGCGAGGCAAAGGTTACGCCGCCGAACACCAGCAGGTCATTCAGGCCCTGCATCCGCCCGCGTTCATTCACGTCATGGGCAGAGGCCAGCATCGTAGTGGCCCCGATAAAGCCAAAGTTCCAACCGATACCCAGCAGGATCAGCGCGATGAAGAAATTGCCAAGCTCGACCCCTTGCAGGGCGACCACTCCGGCTGCGCCCAGAATGGCAAGGCCAAGGGCAACGATTCTCTCGACTCCAAAGCGGGCGATCAACTGACCGGTGAAAAAGCTGGGGATATACATGGCCAGAACATGCCCAGTCACCACATCGGCCGCGTCATTGGCCGAATAGCCGCAGCCGACAACCGCCAGCGGGGTTGACGTCATGACAAGGTTCATCAGCGCATATGACACCATCGCGCAGATGATCGCGACGGCGATGCGCGGGGTTTTCAACATCTCAAGCCGGGTGCGACCTTTGGGTGCGCCCTCTGCCATTTTTGCCGGGGTCGGGATGTCGAGAAAGAAGAACAGGACAGAGCCGATCACATTCACCGCAATCACCGCCATATAGGTGCCGAGGAACGGGATCACATAGGCAGTTGAGGTAAGCTTGACGATCTGTGGCCCGATGATCGCCGCCGCAAGCCCTCCAGCCATGACATAGGAAATCGCTTTGGGGCGGAAAGCGTCCGATGCCGTATCGGCGGCGGCAAAGCGGTAAAAGCCGTGTGCGCTCATATAGATACCGGTCAACAGGCTGCCTAGCAGAAAGATGGGGAATGACCCCAGATACAGGCCGTAAGCCCCGACCAGACCGCCAAGCGCACCTGCAGTTGCGCCCACCAGAAAGCCAACGCGCCGTCCCCAGCGCTGCATGATGGCCGAGATCGGCGTGGCCGCCAGCATCGACCCTAGCACGATCAGTGAGATCGGAAGGGTCGCCAGACAGGCATTGGTCGCCAGCGACTCGCCCGCCAACCCGCCGACGATAAAGATCATCGGCATCTGTGCGCCCAGCATCGCTTGCGCGGCCACCAGAACGGCGACGTTGCGTTTGGCTTGGCTGTCATCGGGGGTAGTGGCGGTCATCGTCATGCGCCCATGGGTATCCGCGAAAAGCATGTCGCACAAGCGGGTTGCATATGCGTCAAAGCAGCCTAACGTGTGCGCAATCAAACAGCCTGAGGCCAGCATGTCCGTCGGACGTATCATCGAAACCAACGACTGTGTGCGTGAGGGGGCCGAGTGGCTGGGCAATGCCTGCCCGCGCATGGCCTATGCGCTGGATCAGGTGGGACCGTTGCCCCTGCGTCGCAAGCCTGACGGGTTCGCGCAACTGCTCAGCGCGATTGTCAGCCAGCAGGTCAGCGTGGCCTCGGCCAATGCGATCTGGAAACGGTTGCAGGACGCGAAACTGACCGGCCCGCGCAAGATCATGTGGGCCACCGATGATGACCTGCGCGCCGTTGGGCTGAGCCGTCAGAAAATTCGCTATGCCCGCGCGCTGGCCGAAGCGCGTATTGATTACAGGGCGTTACGCGATTTTCCTGACGCGGATGTGGTCGCCGTTCTGACCGAAGTTCCTGGCATCGGGGTCTGGACCGCCGAGATCTACGCCATGTTCTCGCTGGGCCGCGCCGATGTGATCGCACCGGGCGATCTGGCGCTGCAAGAGGCCGCGCGTATCCTCTACGATCTGCCCAAGCGCCCGACCGACAAAGAATTGCGGCAGATGGCCGACGCTTGGTCGCCCTGGCGGTCGGTTGCGGCACGGGTGTTGTGGGCCTATTACCGAGTGGCAAAGGAACGAGAAGGGATCAGATGACTCGAGTATTGAATGCGCTCCGAAAAGAGCCGGTTTCGGGCGACACGCGCTCGGTCGTGGTGTTTGTGCATGGCTATGGCGCCAACGGGGCCGACCTGCTGGGGCTGGCCGATCCACTGGGTGAGCATCTACCTGACACGCTGTTCGTGGCGCCCGACGCGCCCGAGCAAATCCCTGGTATGCCCAACGGATTTCAATGGTTCCCGATCCCGTGGATCGACGGCTCGTCCGAAGAAGAGGCGCGTCGCGGTATGGAGATGGCGGTCGAGGATTTCAACGCCTTCCTTGACGCGCTGATGGTGGATGAGGACGTGCTGCCCGAACAGGTGGTGCTGTTCGGCTTCAGTCAGGGCACAATGATGAGCCTGCACGTTGCCCCGCGCCGCGAAGACCCGGTGGCTGGGATCGTCGCCTTTTCGGGCCGGTTGCTGGAGCCTGATCTGCTGCCCGATGAGGCGGTCAGCCGGATGCCGATCCTTCTGGTGCATGGAGACGCTGATGACGTGGTCCCGCCGCAATCGCTGCCTGAGGCGGCCGAGGCGCTGCAGGCTGCCGATTTCAAAGAGGTTTACGCCCATATAATGAAGGGCACCGGCCACGGTATCGCGCCTGATGGCCTGAGCGTGGCGTTGGCCTTCATGCGTGACAAGCTGAGCCTTTGATCCAATGATCGCAGTCCGGCCAATGATGCCCGAGGATGTGGCAGCCGCGTGCCGGATCCTCAACCAGATTATCGAGATCGGGGGGACGACTGCGTTCGAGACCCCGTTCTCTGAGGCACTTTTTGCGCAAAGCTACCTGGATGGGCCGGACAAGATTTGTTGTCATGTTGCGCTGGACCGTGATGGCGAGGTGGCCGGTTTCCAGTGGCTGGGATCGCATGCAAAATTGCCTGACGACTGCTCCGATATCGCCACTTTTGCGCGCCGCGATCCGGTCCTGAAAGGTGTTGGGCGCGCTCTGTTTGCCGAAACCTCGAAACATGCGGCGGCTTTGGGGTTCAGCGCGATCAATGCCACGATCCGGGCCGATAATCGGCAAGGGTTGAGCTACTACGACACGATGGGTTTTCTGGACTACTCGGTCGCTTATGGCGTTCCCCTTCGTGACGGCACACCGGTTGATCGGATTTCCAAACGGTTTGAATTGAGAAAGGGTTAGGAATGCTGGTCGTTACTGGAACGGTTGAGGTCGCGCCGGAAGGCATTGAACAGGCGGCAAAAGCCGCGCAGGAAATGGTGGCGGAAACGGTAAAAGAACAGGGCTGTAACGTCTACGAATTCAGCCAGGTTCTTGGGCATTCCAACCGCTTCCGAGTGTACGAAGAGTGGGAAAGCCAAGCTGCGCTTGAGGCGCATATGGCCACGCCGCATATGGCCGTGTTTCAGGATGCTTTGGGTGAGGTTGGGGTCACATCCGCAGATATTTACCGCATCGTAGGCGGCGAAAAACAGCCGCTTCGGTAATCAATTCCAAAGGTGGGGTTCTGTGAACTCCACCGAGTTGCCCGCCGGATCGCGCACGTAAAGCGAGTGCGCGCCGTTCGGCCAGTCGAACTCGGCATCCAGGGGTACGTTCCAGTCCAGCAGGTGTTTGCGCATCACCGCGATCTGGTCGCGGGGCATGGACAGGCAGACATGGCCAGGTCCGCGCGCTCCATGAGGGGGCACGGGCAGGTCGGGGTTCAGCGGCGGTTTCTCGGTCTCGTCAGCGTTGAAGATCAGCAGAACCGTCGCGCCCACGCGATAGAACACATGCCGGTCGGTAACCCGCTGGATTTTTTCCAGCGCCAGAACCTCACCATAGAATTGTTCGGCCACGTCAAGGTCATCGACGTACAAAGCGGCCTCAAGAATGCCCTGCGGGGTGGGGATATCCGACGTGATTTTCATGGCCTAAGTCTATCACAAACGGAGGTTTTTGTCACCGACGTGGTCGGCGGTCACGTTTACGCTGAGGGGCCGCGTTGATCGCGGGTTCGGGCAGGCTGTCCCATTGGCCGGGATCCAGCCCATCCAGCGTCCAGTCGCCAATGCGGGCGCGGATCAGGCGCAGGGTCGGGTGGCCCACAGCCGCCGTCATGCGCCGAACCTGCCGGTTCTTGCCTTCGCGCAGGGTTAGCTCGATCCAGCAATCGGGCACTGTCTGACGTTCGCGGATCGGAGGGGTGCGCGGCCAAAGCCCATCGGGTTCGTCCATCATCCGGGCCTTGGCGGGGCGGGTCACGCCATCTTTCAACTCGACCCCGTCGCGCAGCGCCTTTAGCGCGGCGGCGTCGGGCAGGCCTTCGACCTGTACCCAGTAGGTTTTGGCCATCTTGTGCTTAGGGTCGGCGATATGCGCCTGCAGCCGCCCATTGTCGGTCAGCAGCATCAGCCCTTCGCTGTCACGGTCCAACCGCCCGGCAGGATAGACGCCCGGTAGGTCGATGAAATCCGACAGGGTGCTGCGCGGTGTGTCCGCATTCGCCCGGTCGGTAAATTGCGGCAGCACGTCGAAGGGTTTGTTGAATCGAATAAACCAGCTCATGGTCTTCGCCATAGCGCGGCGGAAACTGTCGTGCAACCTGTGGATAACTGTCATGTGCCTGTTACGCAGGCAGCTTACCCATTCCCCGAGATATTGTGGATACTCAGGGCTTGTCAGAGTTTTAACACGATATATAGTTAACTTAAGGCCGGGGCGGGTGTTCCCCGCTCTGATGTCAAACGGGCAGAGCAGAGCGAGGAGCGATTCTGATATGGACGCAGACTTCAGGACCGAATTTGTCAGGGAACCCGGTGCGCTAAAGCATCATCCGGCACTGGTTTTGAACGCCGATTATCGCCCCTTGTCTTACTATCCGCTGTCCCTTTGGCCATGGCAGGAGGCTGTGAAAGCCGCCTGGCTGGATCGGGTGGACATTGTGGCAGAGTATGACGAGGTCGTCCGAAGCCCCAGCACTGAGATCCGAATACCGTCGGTTGTTGTGTTGAAAGACTATGTAAAACCCAGAAAGCGCGTGGCCTTCACGCGCTTTAATTTATTTCTAAGGGATGAATTCCGCTGCCAGTATTGCGGCAGCCGGGGGGATCTGACGTTTGACCACGTGGTGCCGCGTGCCGCTGGCGGTGTGACCAGCTGGCAGAATGTGGTGGCGGCGTGCAGCCCGTGCAACCTGCGCAAAGGGTCGAAATCGCTGCGGCAGGCAGGAATGACCCTGCGCAAGCCGCCGCGACAGCCCGATGCTGAAGCCTTGCGCAATGTCGGGCGGAAGTTCCCGCCCAACCACCTGCATGACAGCTGGATCGACTTTCTTTACTGGGATGCCGAGCTGGACGAGTTCTGACGCCAGGCCAGCATCCAGAATACAATCAGCACAGTCGAGATTACGCCGTTCCAGGCGGCCATGGACAATCCGAACATCTCCCACGGGATGTCATCGCAGCGTACAAGGGGCGCGGTCATGATCTGGTCGAACAGGTCCTGAGTCGATAGTCCTCCGATATCACCGGAAGTGCAGCTTGAGGGGCCTTCCCACCACCCTTGCTCGACCCCGGCGTGGAAAAAGCCGATAGCCGCAGTGGACAGCGCAGCTAGTGCTCCGACGAGGGGTAAAAAGTTCAAACGCGGCAGCGCCAGAGCCAACGCGCCTACAACAAAAGCTACGGCATGAGGATAGCGCTGCCAAATGCACATTTTGCAAGGTGCCATACCGCCAAGGTATTGAAATGCCCACGCCCCCAGCAGCAACGCGCCAGAGCCGCCGGCAGCGACCAAAATCAGTTGAGCTCTTCGTGTCATATGTATTTCACCACAAGAAAGCCGCCGAACAGCAGGATTATGAACAACGTGAACATCAGGCCCAGTCGCTTTTCGATGAAGGCGCGGATCGGCTCTCCAAAGCCCCACAAAAGACCCGCTACAATGAAAAAGCGCAATGCACGTGCCAGAATCGACGTCGCAATGAATGTGCCCAGAGGCATGCCGGTCCAGCCCGACATAATGGTGATGACCTTGTAAGGAAATGGGGTCACGCCCGCCGCCAGCACAGCCCAGAACCCGAAATCGTTGAAACGGGTGTTGAATTCCTCCATCGCGTGAGCCTTGCCCATGGATTCGAGGATGGGCTGACCGAGGCTTTCATAGAAAAACGCCCCAATCGCGTATCCAAGCAACCCACCGAGCACCGATGCGACCAACGCAACTGTCGCGATCAACCACGCGCGTGACGGTCGCGCCAGGATCATCGGAATCATCAGCACATCGGGCGGAATCGGAAAGAACGAGCTTTCAATAAAGGCCACTACGGCCAATGCCCACAAAGCGTGCGGGTGTTCGGCCAGACGAATAGTCCAGTCATAGAGTGATCGTATCATTCGGCGCCAAAATCCCGGTCAACAGATGGGTTAGCCAAATCACGCGGTCATCCTAGGGTCAACTGCCGCCGGAAAAACAAATGACGATGGGTTGTTTTTTGCCTCTGGACCTTCCTGAACTTGGGCGCTAATCCAGTGTTCGTGGCCCAAGTGGCGGAATGGTAGACGCAGGGGATTCAAAATCCCCCGCCTTCACGGGCGTGAGAGTTCGAGTCTCTCCTTGGGCACCACATCTTCCGGTAAGCAAAGTGTATTGGCGATCCTTAAGGGTCCGGTCGGAGGCTGAGCCAGACCAGAAAGCCGATGAACAGGAACACATTGATGTTTAGAAGCGTGTCAATCAGGGAAGTGCTCATGGGCGGTCCTCGCGGGCCAGTGATTTGATCAGGCAGATAACCAGTACCGGAACGATGAAAACAAAGGCTATGGCCGACAAGGCTATGATCGACCGGACAAGCCCAATGTCACCGACAAATATCATCGCCAGCCCTAAAGCTCCGAGAATCGCCCCCCAGATTGTGCGTATGCGGGGCGAGGGGTTCTCGTCCCCACCGGTTCCGATCATCGCCAAGGTGAATCCGGCGCTGACCACACTGGTAATGACGAACAGAAATGCCGCCAAAACCGTTGCGGCCCTCGTCACGCCGTCCAATGGAAACCGTTCCAGCAGAGCAAAGGTCGTGGCGTCCAGATTTTGCGCGTTTATCGCAGACAGTTCTGCGTCTTGGCGCAGGGCGTCGTAAAAGCCTAAGCCTCCGAAGATTCCGAACCACAAGATCGAAAACAGGGTGGGTGCGACGATAACGCCTACCAGAAACTCACGAATGGTTCGCCCGCGCGAAATACGAGCGATAAAGATGCCTACAAAGGGAGACCAAGCTAACCACCAGATCATGTAGTTCAGCGTCCAGCCCTGAAACCAGTCGACGATGATATCATCGAAAAACTCGGCGGTCGAAAACCCGGCGGGTAGAACTTCGAACAGGTACCGGCCAAACCCGGCGACGATGTCGTTCATAAGGAACGATGTTGGGCCAAGCAGCAGCAGATAGATCATCATACTGACAGCAATCAGCATCGCGGCGTTTGACAGCAGCGCCATCCCGTCGCCAAGGTCCTTGCGCAGCGGTATAATGAACGCAACACAAAGCGCGACAAAGACCGGTATCGTCAGGGTGTCGGGGTTTTCAACTCCGATCAGGCCCGCCAACCCTGTCTGTATCTGGAAAACCCCCATGGCCATTGACCCGGCCAACCCCACAGCGATCGCAACGATTGATAAAAGATCGAACAGCCAGCCCAGGGACCGGGTCCAGCGCATATCGCCAAAAGTATCCAGTACTGGTGCGCTCAACAGCAAGGCCCTGCCTTTGCGATAGGCGAAATAGGCGATGACCAACGCCACGATTCCGTAAATGGCCCATGCGTGAAACCCCCAGTTAAGGTAGGTGACGAACATGGCGTAGCTGGCCGCTTCCGGCTCGTCGCGGTATTGCCGCAGTACTTCGAAGTGGGTCAACGGCTCGGCAGCTCCGTAAAATAACAGGCCGACGCCCATCCCGGCGGCAAAAAGCATAGCGATCCAAGCCGGGGTGGAAAATTCGGGCGTATCCGTGTCTTTGCCCAACCGAGTGTTCCCGAACCGGGAAAAGGCTAGAAAGAGCGCGACGAACAGCAACCCGCTGACCTCGAGCATGATAAACCAGCCGCGGCTGTTGAATTGAGTCGCCACTGCGGCAGCGGCCAATTTGCCCAGCCCTTGCGGGTCGGCTAGCCCCCAAACTGCGATGGCGGCACTTAGGGCAAGCGCAATGGCCAGCAGCGGGCTGAACGATGTTTTGTTCACGGCTTTTCGCCCTTTCTACTCCGTGTTTGAACGAACCAACCAAACCATTCCGTTAGGACCGGCCAATGGCTGAGTTTGAAGCGGTATACACTCAAATTCGACCGATGGGGAAACTTTGGCAAATTCCGTCATATATGCGGATTGAGGACGTTACGTCACGTGCAGGGGTTGACAAGATTAGTGTCTGAATGAAACGTCGTCTAAGTTGGGAGATTTTGGAATTTCAGATGTTTGACCCTGTTGCATGATAGGGTGGCTTGCCGTACCGGCATGGTCCCAGATGGGGGGCCGCTGACATGTCTCTCATCCACAATAAGAGTTTGGGAGTTCTCAAAAATGAAAAACAGCAGCAAGCTAAGCCTTGGCGCGTTTGTCACGGCAGCCATGATGGCTCCGGCGGCTTATGCGGAAGAATTCATCACCATCGGTACCGGCGGTGTGACTGGCGTGTACTACCCGACCGGTGGCGCGATCTGCCGTCTGGTGAACAAAGGACGCAAAGAGCATGGCGTTCGGTGCTCGGTCGAGTCAACCGGCGGATCGGTTTACAACATCAACACCATCCGCGAAGGCGAGCTGGAGTTCGGTGTGGCCCAGTCCGACTGGCAGTACCATGCCTATAACGGCACTTCGAAATTCGAAGATGCTGGTGCGTTTGAAAACCTGCGCGCTGTGTTCTCAGTCCACCCCGAGCCGTTCACTGTTGTGGCGCGTGCCGATTCCGGCATCAGCAGCTTTGAAGACCTTAAGGGCAAGCGCGTGAACATCGGCAACCCCGGTTCCGGTCAGCGCGGCACCATGGATGTGGTTCTGGACGCCATGGGCTGGACGATCGATGATTTCGCCCTGGCATCCGAACTGAAAGCAGCCGAACAGTCGGCAGCCCTGTGCGACAACCAGATCGACGCGATGATCTACACCGTGGGCCACCCGTCGGGCTCGATCCAGGAAGCCACCACCGCCTGTGACTCTGTTCTGGTCAACGTAACCGGCGACGCGATTGAAGGCCTGATCGACGGCAACTCGTATTACCGCACCGCGACCATTCCGGGCGGCATGTATCGCGGGTCGGACGGTGACACCACGACCTTTGGTGTTGGCGCGACTTTCGTGACCTCGGCGGATGTGTCGGAAGACGCGGTCTATGCGGTTGTCAGCTCGGTTTTTGAAAACTTCGACGATTTCAAAAAGCTGCACCCGGCTTTCGCCAACCTCAAGCCTGAAGAAATGATTTCCGACGGTCTGTCGGCTCCGCTGCATCCGGGCGCCGAGAAGTACTACAAAGAAAAAGGCTGGATTCAATAATCCAGACCTGATGCGGAGTGCCTTCGGGCGCTCCGCTACCCAAGCCCGGCGTAACCGGGTAGCGAATAAGGCCAAAAAGGTCGCATGACGGGGAGACATCCTGATGAGTTCCGACACCCAATCCAATCGCCCTCTATCCGAAGAAGAGCTACAGGAGCTTGTAGCCTCGTCCGATGCAGGGGGGCGTAATCCGGTTGGCAGTGTCGGGATTTTTCTGGCTGTCGTTGCAGCGCTTTGGTCGGTGTTTCAGGTCGTTCTGGCCTCGCCGATTTCCAACGTGGCTCTGCCGGGCAGTGTGGTGAACAACTCGCGCCAGATCCATCTGGCTTTTGCGATGTTCCTGGCCTTTGCGGCCTATCCGGCACTGAAATCCAGTCCGCGAAACTACATTCCCATTCAAGACTGGATCATGGGCGCTCTTGGGGCGTTTGTGGCGCTTTACGGGTATTTCTTCTACGACAAAATCGTAAACGCCGGTGGTCTGGCGGATGATACCGACAAGTGGATCGCGCTGGGTGGTCTTTTGCTGCTGTTCGAGGCCGCACGCCGCGCGCTTGGCCCGGCTATGGCAATCATCGCGACGATCTTCCTGCTCTATGTGTTCTTTGGTTCCTCGGAATGGGTGCCCGAGGTGATCCGCTGGAAGGGCGCAAGCCTGAAAAAAGCCATGAGCCACATGTGGATCACGTCCGAGGGCGTGTTCGGAATCGCGCTTGGTGTGTCTACGAAATTCGTTTTCCTCTTCGTGCTGTTCGGCGCATTGCTGGATAAGGCCGGGGCAGGGAATTACTTTATCAAGATGGCCTTTGGCGCTCTTGGCCACCTGCGGGGTGGTCCGGCCAAAGCGGCAGTTGTTGGGTCGGCCGCAACCGGCCTGATTTCGGGCTCGTCGATTGCGAACGTGGTGACCACCGGCACCTTTACCATACCACTGATGAAGCGGGTGGGCTTTTCCAGTGAACAGGCGGGTTCGGTCGAGGTGGCGAGTTCGGTGAACGGACAGATCATGCCGCCGGTGATGGGGGCTGCGGCCTTCCTGATGGTGGAATATGTGGGCATCTCCTATGTCGAGGTGATCACCCACGCCTTCCTGCCCGCCGCGATTTCCTACATCGCGCTGGTCTATATCGTTCACCTCGAAGCCGTGAAGCGCAACATGCCCACGCTGGGCAATCGCGAGGTGCATCTGGCGCGGACCGTTGTCGGGATGCTGTCCTTTTTCCTAGTGTTTGCAGGGCTGTGCTATAGCTCACAATTCCCGGTCGAGGCGGTCACGGCGTGGGCTCCGTCTGCGGCGGGGCTGATCCTTAGCCTGATTGTGTGTGCGGTCTATGTGGTCCTTCTTTATCTGGCTTCTCAGGTCCCGGATCTGGAGCCGGACGATCCAAATGCCAAAGAGGTAGAGCTGCCCGTTATCGCCGAAATTTACAAAGCGGGTCTGCACTATCTGCTACCGATCATCGTGCTGGTCTATTTCCTGATGATCGAACAGAAATCGCCCGGGTTGTCGGCGTTCTGGGCCACCGCGCTGCTGTTTGTAATTCTTGTGACGCAGAAGCCGCTCAAGGCAATCTTCCGGGGTCAGAGCAACCTTTACGACACTTTCATCGACGGCGTGGCCGATCTGTGGCAGGGTCTGATCGACGGCGCGCGGAACATGATCGGCATCGCGCTGGCCACCGCCACGGCGGGCGTGATCGTGGGCACCGTGACGCTGACCGGCGTGGGGCAGGTGATGGCCGATCTGGTCGAGTTCCTGTCGGGCGGCAACCTGATCCTGATGCTGGTGATGGTCGGCCTGCTCAGCCTGATTCTGGGCATGGGCCTGCCGACCACTGCGAACTATATCGTCGTCAGTTCTTTGATGGCCGGAGTGGTGGTTGAGCTGGGCGCACAAAGCGGGCTGATCGTGCCGCTAATCGCCGTGCATCTGTTCGTGTTCTATTTCGGTATCATGGCTGATGTGACGCCGCCTGTGGGTTTGGCCAGCTTCGCTGCAGCCGCCGTTTCTGGGGGGGATGCGATCAAGACAGGCTTCACCGCGTTTTTCTACAGCCTGCGCACCGTAGCGCTGCCATTTGTGTTCATCTTCAACACGGATTTGCTGTTGATCGACGTCACTTGGGTCGAGGGCATAATCGTCGCTATATTCGCGACCATTGCCATCCTCGTCTTCACTGCGGGGACAATGGGCTATTTCCTGACCCACAGCCGTATCTATGAAAGCATCGCGCTGATCGCTGTGGCTTTTGCACTGTTCCGACCGGACTACTTCATGGACCGGATCGCGCCTCCGTACACATCGGTCGAACCGGCTGCTTTGGTCGAAACGATCGGCCAAACCCCACCGGGAACCGAGATGCGACTGGTCGTTGCCGGCCCCGATTTTGACACGCTTGAGATGACTGATACCACGGTCGTCGTGACCGTCGGCGACGAAGAGGGCGGCGAAGCGCGGGTTGAAGCTTTGGGGCTGTTGCTGATCCCAGAGGATGGGTTGGTCAAACTAGAAGAACCCTTGTTCGGTGCGCCGGTTGCCGATGATCTGGACATCTTTGACTATTACGGGGATGAGGCGGTCCGTCTGACCTCGGTCAGTGTTCCGTCCAGCCAGCCTCCGAAACAACTGATCTATATCCCGGCGATGATATTCCTGGGTCTGATCGCCTTCCTGCAACGTGGCCGTGCCACCAGACAAGAGGTGCCCGCATGACAAACTCTGTCCTCTGTGCCGTTGACATCAGCAATGGTGATCTGGATGTCCATGTCCTCAAAAAAGCGGCTGCCTTAGCCCAGATGGAAGACGCGCAGCTTGATGTTGTAACTGTTCTGCCGGATTTCGGCGAAAGCTGGGTGTCCGGTTTCTTTCAAGCCGATTTCCATGAAAAAGCGTTGGAAGAAGCGCAGACGAAACTGACCGATATGTGTGTCGCGGCGCTGGGTGCGGAACGGAACGAGACTGTTCGCCATGTGGTTGCAACCGGTACAGCCTATCAGGAAATCCTGAAAACGGCCGATAGTGCCGGGTCAGATCTGATCGTGATCGGAGCGCACAAACCGGATTTCAAGGACTACCTTCTGGGTCCGAATGCGGCACGGGTAGTGCGACACTCTAACGTCTCGGTTTTTGTCGTTCGCTAGTCAGTATCCGGTCATTTCAAGGTAGCCACGACCGCTGTGGCTGCCAGTGACGGTAACCGGACCCTCCCAATATTCAAACATCGTCGCCATCCAGGAATCCGGTGTCATAGCCGATACCTCGACATCAAGATCGCGATCCGGCAGCGTGACCTGCCACTGAATGGGCACATCACGATCAGCCACCCGCGCCGTGTCCAACGGACGGACCCGTACAGCACCATCGGGCAAAGAGGTGGTTGTACCGTCCGGGGCAATCCACGTGGCGGCGGTAAAGTCCCCACGGCCCCCCCTTAGGCGGAAGGCCATCAGCTTGTCACCGTCATCGAAGCTGAGGGAAAACCAATCCCACCCGGTCTGGTCGGCGGCCAGCGGCTGCGATGACCATTCGCGGTCCAGCCAGGCTTGCCCCGTGACAGCGATATCGCCGTCAGGCAGCCGCAGCGTCCCTTCAACGGTGTAGAAAGGTTGCGAGTAGTAGTAACTGGCTTGCCCGTCTGCTGATTTGACGGAATACCCGCCGTTTCCGTGGAAAACCAACGGACCCTGCGCGTCGAGGGACACATCATACCCAAAATCCACCCCCTGAGCGCGGAGGTTCAGGCGATCCAGATCGTCTCCCTGCATGTACCATTCATCGATCCACGCCACGAACGGGTCGGCTGTGACGCCCGCCTGACCAATACCGCCACGCGACAGGCGCTCTGCAAAGTAATGCGCTTCGGGTGTGGTGACAGCTGCGTGGCCCATCCAGATTTGAGGGCTTTGCCACCCTTCGACTTCGTTTGGTCTGAGGGCCGATCTGAACAGGGTCCATTGCAAACCATAGCTGCGCCCATCCTCTCCGGTCAGGTTTGCCGTTAGATACCACCATTCGATCCGGTATGACGGGTGCGGACCGTGATCTTGCGGAAAGCTGAAATCATAACCTTTTTGAGGTACGTCGAACCCTTCTGCCGAGCCGCCCAAACCGGCGTAGCCTTGGCTCTGTGCCATGCTTGGCAACAGCAAAGTCAGTATCAAGAGGACATATTTAACGCTCATTGGCGAACACCCTTAAAAGGTCGGCGGGCGGCAGTCGTAACAGGCGAAGTGCAGGCAGAGCAGCCGCGATGAGAGCGGCCACAAGGGTGAGCACCAGAAGATAGACCCAATCCGATGGAAACAGATACATCGGCAATCGCCAGCCGAAGGCCTCGACATTTATGACCGCCAGTAGGGTCCATGCCAACGCCAACCCAAGCGGCAGCGCGAAAACCGCCGTCAGCGCCGCAAGCAACACGCTGCGCAACAGCTCTAGCCGGGCTAGACGCGCTCGTGTTAACCCCAGCGCCCAGATCGGCGCAATTTGCGGCAAGCGCTGCGTCCACAGTGTCAGCAGGCTTGTCAGAAGCGCAAATCCCGCGACACCAAGTGTCAGGATGTTCAGCGCCGAAGTGACGACGAATGTTTTTTCAAAAACCGCCACGGATTGCGCCTTCATCGCCGCCTGTTGAACGACCGACCGCGATGGCAGATCAAATCGGTCACGCAAGGTCTGGGCCAGTTCCGTTGCCCGATCTTCAGGGACTCGGATGCCAAAGCCACGGATTTTCGCCCCGGGGGAGATTTTATCAAGGCGATCCATCGAAACGATGGCTTGTCCGGTGGGGTTGCCATAATCAGAATACACCCCTGCTATGGGCAAACTGAGGTTCGCGCCAAGGCTTAGAACGTCACCCGGCCAAAGGTCTTCGCGCCGGGCCAATTGTTCATTGATCAAGATTGCAGTTCCACCCATCACACGGTCCCACGTTTCTGATGAAGACGCGATCAGGGGCCATTTTTCGCGATAGGTCTGATCGTCGACAACGCCGTACAAAAACAAAGGTCCCGAGCTATGGGACAGCTCCACGTTGCGAATAGGTAGTAATGCGTGCACTTGTGGGGCAAGCCATTCGGCAATCTCTTGCGCCTGTTGTTGATCGGAAGGTGTCAGGTACAGTTCGGACGTCAGGCGTTGATCCAGCCATCCGGTAAAGGTCAGTCGAAAGCTGGACACCATCGTGCCCACACCGACATTGGCAGCCAGGGCCAGCAACAGGGCCATCAAGGCCAAGGACAGACCGGGAAGCTGAGCGCGCATGTCGGACCATACCCATTGGGCGATCGGGCCTGTTGCACGGCGTTGCAGCACTTGCAGCGCGAGGGATAACAACGTTGGCAAAATGAGCGCGGCACCGACCAGACAGCCGGCGACCATGGCAAAACCGCTTACCAGGCCTCCGACCAGAAGGTGCGCTGCGACACCGCCGAGGATCGCCAAAGCGCCCGCAATAGGGGAAAGCCACCTGTCTGACGAAGCTACACGCCACGTCTGAAGCCCAGCGCCCGACAGCAATGGCATTCGGGACAAGCGGAACAGGGCTTGCCCGCTGGCAAGCAAGGTGCCACCGACGGCCATCGCAAGGCCCGCCAGAACCCATTCAGGTTGCAAGGCGATCTGGCCACTCACAGGTGCCCCGTACAAACCGCGCAAAGTGGCTGCTACATCGGGCAGCAAGGCGCCTGCAATGAAGAACCCAAGCATCAGGCCAAGGATGCCTCCGACGATGGCAAAAAGGGTCAGTTCCGCCATGATCATCCACACCAGTCGCCGCATCGAGACTCCAAGTGCCCGTAAGGTGCGGATCATTGCGCGCCGCTGAGCAAAGGCAAGTCCGACCGTACCGTGGACGATGAACAGCCCAACTGCAAAGGACAGCAATCCAAAAGCTGTCAGGTTCAGATGGAAACTGTCGGTCAGTTGGGCCGTGTCCAGTTGCGAGGCTGCGTCTATCCGTTCCAGAGACGGAGCGACGACGGCAAGATCTGGCAAGTTGCGCGGTTGGTTCGGTAGGATGATGACACGGGACAAAAGACCGGGGCGGTTCAGCAAAACCTCGGCCACACCTATATCTGTCAGGATCAGGTCTGATGGAAGGTTATCGGTCACCACTATTGGTGGCAGGTCTTGGGTTCCAGTTAGCAACGTTGCCAGCTCAGGGTGTACCAGCAATCGGCCCGGAGCGGTCAGTATCTGGGCCGGATCAGGAGGAGTTTCGCCTTCCTCCATCTGGGTGACTGCGGGCAGGGCAGGGTAGCTAAGCATATCGACACCCAGCACCCGAACCGTGCGGCCGTTTATGCGCATCGAGCCCTCCAGCGCGGCGGCCACTTGCCATCCTGCACGCCTCAGCTCGGTGTAGCGCGCTAAGGGAAACAGGCCCGAGGGCTCTTGAAGGGTATCGAATTGCCCCAGAGCCAACTGGTTGTTCGCCCTTTGATAACTGGCCCTGGCTTCGGCATTGATGGCTTGTACAGCCGACCACAGCGCTGTTGCCAGCGCGATCCCGATCAGAAGGGTGGCGAGTTGTATTCGATGTGCGCGCCAATGGGACAGCAGGGCCTGAATAACGGCTTGCGTCATGCTATGCGACCACCTCTGAGATGCGCGCGCTTGTCCAGCCGGTCTGCAATCTTGCTTGAATGTGTCACCAAAAGCAGAGCGGTCCCTGTCTCGGAGACCAGCGACAACATCAGGTCCAGAACATTCGCGCTGGCGGTTTCGTCGAGATTGCCCGTCGGTTCGTCGGCAAGCAGCAGCTTGGGTCGAGACGCCAGCGCGCGCCCGATAGCGACGCGTTGTTGTTGTCCGCCCGACAGGGTCTCGGGGTAGCGATCCAGAAGATCAGACAGGCCCAACCGGTCGGCCAGATGGGCGTTCCAGTCTTTATCCTCTTGCCCCGCAAGCCGGGCGTGGAAGGATAGGTTTTGCCTGACCGTCAAAGACGGAATCAGATTGAACTGCTGGAAAACAATCGACAGGCTATGCCGGCGTAGATCGGCCCGGCCGGGGTCGTCGAGCGACGACAAACCTGTGCCATCCAACGTGATCTCTCCGTCTTCGAAACTGTCCATCGCCGCCGCGAGGTTCAGAAGGGTGCTTTTGCCGCTGCCGCTTTCACCGGTCAGCGCCAAAGTCTGGGCCGTGTCCAAGTCAAGCGAAACACCCTGAAGCACCGGACGTCCTCCGGGATAGGATTTTCGAACATTCTCGATTTTCAGCAGCATTCTGATCGCTCTCTTACCGTGCGCCACAATGTGGACCCAACGCAGCCGGAGTCCAGCGCTGACACGGATTCGTTTCCATTCGTCGCAGCGGATCACGCAGGGTTGTCCCGATGGGCCTAACCAGTCATTGTTGCAGAGCTTTTTCAGAAGGCAAAACGAGATACGGACACATGACCTTACTTGAACAGATCGTATGGGGCAGCATCTATCTTGGGATTTGCTTCGTTTTGGAAATCATTCTGCTGACATGGTGCACGCAGGTAATCCGCATCTTTGCGTTGCGACTGGAGAACAGCAAAAGGTTTTTCACCATTGCAGCTCCGTTATGTGTGGCACTGGTGTTTATCGTCGCGATCCATACGTTTCAGGTTTGGCTATGGGCGGTGGTCTGGATCCTGGGGGATATTCTGCCCGACTGGAACACAGCGCTGTATTTCTCGTTGGTGACGTTCACGACGCTTGGGTATGGCGACATCGTCTTGGGCGAACCTCTGCGTATCTTCGGTGCTTTCGCGTCGGTGACAGGTTTGTTGGCCTTTGGTCTGTCCACAGCCTTTATGGTGGCCGTGATGACGCAGGTCTTCAAAGAAGAGCTTATGGGTTAAAGGATCGGCGCAAACAGGCGCGCCAGGGGCGATCCGAACCGGATATAAGCGCGCTGGTCGGGCAGGTTCCGTTCAAGCTCATAACTGTTGTCAAAATCGTTCTTAAGCATTTCGGCGACGGCCTCGGAGGCCCGGCTGTCAAAAAACAGGGCCATCGCTTCGAAATTCAGCCGGAATGAACGGTTGTCCAGATTTGTCGTACCCACGGCAGCAAGAGTGTCGTCCACCACGAACACCTTTTGATGCATAAACCCGTCCGTGTAGCGAAAAACACGAGCACCGCAGTCCCGGATTTCGTCGAAATAAGCAAAGGCAGCCAGCCATGGAAGGCGGTGGTCAATGACTTCGGGGACCAGAATGCGCACATCGACGCCGCGCAGGGCAGCATGTTGAAGGGCCGTCATCACATCGATATCTGGAACGAAGTATGGCGAGGCGATCCACAGGCGTGTTTTGGCCTCGGCGATGGCGGCAAAAAACATCATGGCTCCGGTCTCGGTTTCGTCGCCTGGGCCGGTTGCCACAAGAAGGGCGTTCATGTCTTGATCAGACTCCGGCCCTGCCCAGACCAGTTCGTCAATCAAGTCTTCTTCATGCGCCCAGTGCCAGTCTTCCGTGAAAATCAGTTGCAGCTGGCGGACAATGTGGCCGGTCATCCGGATATGCGTGTCCCGCCAATGACCAAAATGCTTGTCCTGGCCCAAATACTCGACACCGACGTTGTGACCGCCGATGAACCCGATCTCACCATCAATAATCACTGTCTTTCGGTGATTGCGATAGTTCAGCTGAAACCGATGCTGGGGGCCGCGGCGATCACGCGGGTTGGCGATTTCGACACCTGCATCGCGCAACTTGTCCAAATAGGCTGTCGGCAAACTGTAGCTGCCAACCGAGTCCGTCATAAAGCGAACACTGACGCCTCTTTCCGCTGCAGCGATCAACTTGGCTTGCAAACGCTGCCCCAAAGCGTCGTCGCGAACGATATAGAACTGAATAAGAACGTAGCTGCGCGCTGCGTCAATGGCCTCGAAGATCGCATCGAATGTGGCCTGTCCGTCGACCAGCAACTGTGCACCGTTGCCGCGCGACACAGGCAGATGGGCCAAAGCCTCGAACGGCTTTGGGTTTATGTTCATCGTTTTGGGGTCGGGTTTAGAAAAATCAGCGAAGGTCTTGATCCCCTCGACCACGCTTTCGCTTTGCTTGCGCGCGATGCGGTAGCCCCGAAACCGGTGATGGCCCAAAAATAAATACAGCGGGACACCAAAAACAGGGGCCGAAATCAGAAAAACCACCCAACCGACGGCCCCTTGTGGTGTTCTTGCTGTTTGAGCCGCGCGTAAAGCAAAGATGGCCGCCGTCACGTAAAGGCAAAAGACGGCAACAGAAACAAGCAGTGTCCACATCGTGTTAGCGGCCCTTCTTCAATCTAGTCGGAGCCAGTGTAGACGCGTTTCCAATCCTCGGCCATATCTACGATCACCCAACCCATATCCGGCCCCTTGTCCAACCCGTCCACCAGTTTCCCGATTGGACTTTCACGGTCATAGGCCCATTCACGCGCCGCGTCTGTATGATGGATCAACACTCCTAGCCTTGGTCCGTCTCCGGCAGTTGTCCATTCAAGCATTGCGAAATCTCCGTCGGAGTTGCCCGCGGCAAAGATCGGCCGCCGCCCGATAGTGCGTTCGATGTTGATGGGCTTGCCTTCTTTGTCGTCGATGAAGGCGATGCCCGGCGATTTGACGATAGCCGGTTTGCCATCCAACGTTTCGTAGGTCGAAGCAGAATAGGTACCCAACACCTGTTCCGGCGGAATGCCATAAGCTTCTTCGGCGAAGACACGCATGAAATGCAACCCACCTCCGGACACGATATAAGTTCGAAATCCTTCATCTCTGAGGTAGCGAAGAAGCTCCACCATCGGTTGATAGGTCATCGCATCATAGTTTAGGCCGGTTTCAGGATGTTGTGCGGTGTTTAGCCATTCCTCGACCGCCACCTGGAATGCGTCGACGCTCGTACCAGAATGCGACGCGTTGATCACTTTGATCAGCGCGTCATGCCCACCTTCAGCGATGGCTTGCACATCGCGTTTGGCGGCGGCTTCTAGAACAGGGCTGCTCAGAATGGTCGGATCTGCTTCAGCCATTTCTGACAGACGGTCCATTGCAAAAATGAGCTGAAAATAGACAGGCTGTTCCGCCCAAAGGGTGCCGTCATTGTCAAAAACGGCAATTCGGTCGGCCGGTGTTACATAGTCCATCCCCTGGGGGTCAGTGACAGAGCGTACAAAATCGATAATGCGGGCCTTGGATTCGGCATCCTGCCAACTGGGCAGCGGATCAGCATAAGCAAAAACCGCGGAAATCGAGAGAAGCCCAGAGAGAAGAACGGCTTTCATGATCAATTCCTTATGTTTGAAAATCGCAAGGGGCCGTTGTTGTTGAAACGGCCCCCTGAAGTCTTGCTGTCGACATTAGTTGTTTGTCGGAGTGGCCAATTTTTCCATCACCTGATCCAGATTGAAGCTGGCAGCTTTCTGGCGTGGAGGGAACTCTTGGAATGTTGCCAAGAAGTTACCGACATATTGCTGGGCAGGTACCAAGAAGTACGCTCGATCCAGCAGCCAGTCGTAATAGGTGTTGGACGTCCGATAGGCGCGTTCATATGGGTCGCGACGCAGGTTGATAATCAGAGGGATACGAAGCTCTGTCCACGGTTCGATCCATGCGCGCAGGGTTGCCCATGCTTTCTGCTCAAGGAAGATCAGCTTCCAATCATCAAAACGCAGTGCCGTAAGGTCGCCATCATCCGAGAAATAGAAGATTTCACGACGTGGGCTTTCAGCCGCCTCACCAGTCAACAACGGTAAGATGTTGTATCCATCCAGATGCACTTTGTAGTCACGGCCCATAGCAGCCGAGCTATATCCGGCTTTCAGCTTTTCTTTGATATCTGCGTCACCGGCGACCGCCAGATAGGTTGGCAACCAATCCATGTGATGCACGATCTCGTTTGTGACGGAACCGGCTTCGATTTTGCCAGGCCACCGCACCATCGACGGCACGCGCCAGCCACCTTCCCAGTTGGTGTTCTTTTCACCCCAGAATGGCGTTGCGGCCGCGTCTGGCCACGTGTTCATGTGCGGGCCGTTGTCGGTCGAGTAATGCACGATCGTGTCGTCGGCGATGCCAAGCTCATCCAGTAAATCCAGCAATTGGCCAACATGTATGTCATGCTCGATCATACCAGCAGTGTACTCGTCTGCCACACCGCCAAAGATCTCGTTCGCCTGGGCGCGCATTTCGTCTTTGACATGGGTTCGGAAGTGCATGCGAGTACCATTCCACCAGACATAGAAGGGTTGACCCTGTTCGTTCGCGCGCTTGATGAAATCAATTGCCGCAGCGACCGTTTCTTCGTCAACCGTCTCCATACGCTTTTTAGTTAGCGGGCCGGTGTCTTCGATTGTTCCATCGGCTTTGGACTTAATGACGCCTCGGGGACCGTAGGCTTCGCGGAACGTGCGACCGTCAGCAAGAACAGCATCACCGGGGTAGTCTTCATTTTCCGGTTCTTCTTCGGCGTTCAAATGATACAAATTTCCGAAAAACTCATCAAAACCGTGGTTTGTGGGAAGATGTTCGTCCTTATCGCCAAGGTGGTTTTTTCCGAACTGCCCGGTTACATAGCCGTGGTCTTTCAAAAGCCCAGCTATGGTGGGGTCTTCGACCTGCATACCCAAATCGGCACCCGGCAAGCCAACTTTTGACAATCCAGTCCGGAATACCGACTGACCCATAATGTAGGACGAGCGGCCGGCCGTACAGGATTGTTCGCCGTAATAGTCGGTGAAGATCATGCCTTCCTTGGCTACACGGTCAATATTCGGAGTTTGATACCCCATCAGTCCCATGGTGTAGGCTGAGATGTTGGACTGGCCAATGTCATCGCCCCAGATCACCAGAATATTGGGCTTTTGGTCTTGCGCCCAAGCTGGCAGCGCCAAGGCCACGGCGAAAGTCGCCACAGCAATCCGGCGAAGCCCAATTCGCCAATTCATGGTCGTCAAACGTGGTGGTGACATGGTTTTCTCCCGATCTATATGGGTCGAAGGACCCAAAGAGTCTTGTTGAAAAAAAAGGTTCAACATAATGAAATTGAACCATTTTAGAAAATTTGCTCGACCTTTTGGCAGAGTAGCTCGTGAAGGAATCGAACTCTTTTACTGTATGGTAAAAGGTGGACTTTAAATTTATCATATGATCACATTGGAAATTACTAATGTTTGATAAAGTTAATAATATGAACCTCTTGCGGGAAGCCACTTGGTTTGCCGAGCGCTCGCAATGTTTCCAGGAAGATTTATTGAACTGCGGGATGGTGCGGGCGTTTGAAACTGGTGAAACGCTTTACCATCACGGTGATCCGGTCAATGGGCTGTACGCTGTGTTGGATGGTGGGGTTTTGTTGGCCGTTCCTGCAGATGATGGACAGGACTTAGTCTTTCACCGCCAAGGAGTTGGTTTCTGGTTTGGTGATCTGGCAATGTTCGCGAACTCATTCAGATTGATGAGTGTCGTGACAACTTGCGAGACCACAGTACTGTTTTTTCCAAGTGCGCGGATCAATAGCCTTGTACAGAAACATCCGGACTACATCCGAGATTTCTATGCATTGACCCACTACAATATGCGGACTGCTTTGAGGGTTATTGCCAACCTTCTTGTAACCGGGGCCGAGAAAAGGGTGGCTCTTCGGTTGCTTCATCTGGACGAGGGAACGTCCAAATACGATGGCTGGATCATAGTATCTCAGGAAGAATTGGCAGAGATGGTGGCTGTTTCCCGTCCTACGCTACACAGAAGCCTTCACCGATTAGAGGATTTGGATTTAATTGAAATCGGTTACGGCCGCATCCTGATAAAAGACAGGGCGGCCCTGTTTTCAAATTGCCAAACCTGAACTCAAGGATTTAGCGGCGGAAGTACCGTCGGTTTACGCTTTGTGCTCTTTGACAACGAGCCGATAGCCGCGATGGCACCTGGCCAATCCGGCTCAGCACCCGATTTCGTTGCAGCGTATCTTGTTGCGGATATCGCAGCCAAGTGGCGTTCTAAAACACTGGTGTCGACCGTTTCCACCGTGCGCGACTTCCATAAATCCAATGCTGAATAGGCTTTTGACAGGTCCTGTTCATTTAGCGCAGTTCTTAGTTGCGCTAACGCGAACTCCGGCGACGCATTGTAGATTTGTGCTTGCACCTTGCGCCTGCGTCGATACCACGGAACCATCAAACGAAATACGGCAGCCAAGACTAACGTAAAAAATATAACGTAGGGAGTGACCTGCAGAAGGTTCCGTATGTCAAATTGTTGCTTGGCTGGCCCCGTCAATTGCAGGTCTATTGCTGGTACCTCGGCTGTTTCAACACTGTCGGATTCAAGGTTATACCAACGCAAGGTTACAGGCGGCAGCGTCGTATTTCCTGCTGCTTGGGCAAGATAAACCACCTCGTCAACGCGCTGGCCCGAAAGGATCCCACGGTCCTCGGATTCCGAAAACCGCGGGTCTTTCGGGTAAGCCTTCAGCAGCGGATCGTCCAAATCCGCCAAAAGCGGGGGTATTAGTATTGAGCTGGTTCCATAAATATTTGCCGTTAACTTGCGCGTAATGGCGTCTCCAGCATGTAGTTCGGAAGGCCCTTCGATGTCTTGGTTTAGTTCAAAGCCGTTGGCGATGATCAGAGGGTCCAACCCTTGTGCGCCTTCCGGCACTTCGACTGACAAAGAGATTTTCGGAAGCGTTACGGTGCTTTGCACGGGCTTGTTCGTGTCAGGATCCGCAAAAGTGACTTCGACATCTTGCTCGCCAAAATCCAATTGGCCGGGTGTCAAAGGGTAAAGTCGATAACTGCGCTGGACCCCGGACCAAGTTTTACCATCTACTGTGTCACTTACTGGGCCCGAGGCGCGCTCAGGCAAACGAACCAGTAGATTTTCTTGTTCAAGGGACGGAAACACCGGCGGGGACGGCATGAAGGTTGGAACAAGAACTTTCACACGAACCAGGGCGGGTTGGCCGACGATAACACTTTCTTCTGGAACTTCGACAGACACGCGTGGTTCACCGGAGCTTTCCGATTGTGGTAGCGCGACTGATGGAGCGACCAAACATATGAGAAAAACCAAGTATCTCATTGTTTTTGAGCCTGATTGTCCAGAAGGAAACGGTTGCGCAAGAAATCCTGCATATCAGTGTCAATCGCACTGATCCATTGATCCGCTGGCAACGGAGCAGACCCGTCTACCAGCGCTTGGGCGGTCGTATCTTGGCCGCGTCCATCCTCATTATCGAAAACGGTGTCGTCCGCTCCGATACCTGCTTCTTCTCCGGTGTCGGACTGCTCTCTGGTGGTTTCAACATAAGCAAGAATAGCCTGTGAAACTTCAAGGTTGTGTTGTGCCTCAGGCCAGCCTGGTCGCCTCACCAGAGCAGTTTCGAACGCGGAAATTGCAGGCCGGTATTCTCGGTTTCGAATTCTTGCCAAGCCTTCTGCAAATGCGGCCTCTGGGGTGTTTAACTGGGTCAAAACGGTGATCGCCTCGGGGTATTTTCCCGCTTTCAACAGTGCATAACCTTGGTGGTACGGGTCTTCGAATAGGTCAGCAGCCTTTGCAAACTCTTTGTTATTCAGCGCGATTTGCCCCTGTTGATCCGGTGTCAGGAACCAATCTCGCCAACCTTCGGCCCGGGCTGGACCTGACGGAGAAGCTAAGAAGCAAGACAGCAATACCCACTGTATTACCCAACCGCGCCTAAACCACAGCAGGCACAACAAGGCCGCGGGCCAAGCAAAAATCCACCCCTGATCGCGCCATTTCACAAGGTCGTTGTCGTCCAGCGCGCTGGAATAGGCAGACCTGATAAACCTTTGTAATTGCCTGATGTCTTGATCATCGTTTGAGAATTGAACAACTTGTGCACTTTCACGATTGTCCAATTGAACGACTGTGTCACCCTCAGGAAGCATGGTCAGAAACAAAAGCTGAGTTTCGGTTGTTTTCATGATTTGCAGCTGGGATGGTGCTATATCATCCAAGACAAAAAGGATGGCTCCTGGCGTTGTGTTGCCTTGCAGTATGTCTTCGCCAATTGCCAAAGCGTCAGCGGCTGAGTCCCCGTCTTTGGGCATGACTGCCGGTTCCAAACCTTCAAGCAAGGGGCGTAGGATATTGGCGTCCTCAGTCAAAGGGGCTACGCGGTGCGGTGACCCGGCATAAGCCACGAGCGCGGTCTGAGCACCGGCGCGAGCGTTGATGAGATCGGTGATTTTGAACTTTGCGCGCTCTAATCTGGAGGGCGTTAAGTCAGAATTCTCCATACTTTCCGCTACCTTCAGCGTAATTACTAAAGGAGCGGTATCAGCAATCAATGGGTTTTCCATTCGAGACCAGGTCGGGCCTGCCGCAGCCAATACAATAAACGCGCTCGCTATCATCGCGACGTCAGCTGGGTAAACTCCGCGGGTTTCTGCAGCGCCAACCCGCAACGCTTCTGCAAGGTGCGGGGCGATACTTTCCGAGAAATCCTGTTTCTGTGATTTCTTGGGGCGGGTTATCCCCCAAAGAAAGAGGACTGGGATAAGAAAAAACAGCCAATACGCTCGAATAAAATGAAATTCCGCCAGTGCCTCAATCATTGGGGCCACCTGCGGTGCTGAAAAACGCTGAGATAGGTTGAGATCGCAAGAATCACAATCACCGCGGCCAACATCGGGTATTGACCGAGGTTTTCCCTTTGGCGGAAACTTTGCGTTTCTACGATCCTTGGGTTTTGCGCATCGATCTGCCGGTAGACATCGGTCAGGGCTTCTTCATCATCTGCAAAAAAGTACTGGCCACCCGTGCGTTCCGCGATATCCTGCAATGCCTGAAGATCGACACGGTCTTCTCCGGTCGCGCTCGGATCGCCGACGCCAATCGTGTACACGGCAACCCCTTTCTCGGCCGCAATGGCGGCTGCATTGATCGGGGCCATCCTGCTGGATGTGTCGGCTCCGTCGCTTAGGACGATCATCATACGCTGATCAACGTCGCTGGATTCGAACGTACGAATGCCCAAGCCAATAGCGTCACCAAGTGCGGTGTTGGGGCCTGCCATTCCAACCGCGGTCTGATCAAGAAAGCCGTTTAAGCTTTTGGTATCCTGCGTAAATGGGGCTTGTATGAAGGCTCTGGTGCCGAAGACTATCAAAGCCATTCGATCACTTTCACGTTCGGATATGAAAGTGCGCATGACATCTTTCACAGCCTCTAACCGTTGTTTCGGTGTGCCGTCGGTTGACGTGAAGTCTCGCTGATCCATTGATCCTGAAATATCGAGCGCCAGAACAACGTCGCGCGCGGATTTTTCGAGTATTATCGGGTCAGCCAGTCTTTCAGGTCGCGCAAGTGCCAGTACCAGAAGAAACCAGATTAGTATGATTGTTAGCTTGGGTAGTCTGGCGCGATTGCGTATCGACGAACCGGACCGCGGCTCTATGCCACTCGCTTTAGCCACCCGGCGGAAAAAAGGTATTCGGATCGAAGCCGCTTTTTCGCGATATGGCGGAGCGAACCAATAAACGACCGCAGGTACCGGTAAAAGAAGGAAGGCCCAAGGCGCAGCGAAGGAGATTACCATGACACTCCTTCAACACGATGTGTTTTTATCCATTTTTTCGCAATTTCAGCGACTTCTGGATCATTCCTCGTCGCTTTGTAGGGCGCTTCGGTAAGAACATGTCCTAGGGCATCAGGAAAGACCGCAGCCGAAGATCGGTTCAGGAAATCAATCCACTCTCGACCATAGAGACCTGCGACCAGCGAGCGCGGATATACCGCCAGTGCCGTTCGGCGCAAAACGTCGGCAATTTGGGCTACATCGCCTTGAGCGTCGTCAATATTTGCTAGAGCCAATCGGCGGTATGCATTCAACTTGCGGCGCCGACGTATCAGTAGCGCCGCGCAAAGAACTGCAAAGATTAGTAAAACCGCCAAAATTAACCACCCCACGGTTTGCGGTGTCATCGCGATCACCTGTGGCTCTGGCGCGGGTTTCAGCATGTCCAGCAGCTCGACAAGGGACTTGCCTTCGACGTCGGCACTCATCTCGGACCTCCGCCATGACCGAACAGTTTCAGAAGTTGTCCCAGCGCTGGTTCAGCAGTTGTCAACGGAACGATGGGGAACCCATATCTTAGGGACCATTTGGACAACTGGGCCAGCCGATCTTCCATAGCCTCTCGGATTCGCTTTGCCAGATCGGGGGTCGAGCCATCGATTTCGATCTGCTGTTCTCCATCCGAGACGGTCAGCCTTGCCTCGGTCGGAACTGTATGTGCGCTGGGATCAGAAATGTTAAACAGGATCAGGTCGTTTGCGTGTGACAGTCTGCGAAACAGGCTTTCCGAGTTCTGGTCCACACCGTCGAAATCAGAAAATACGCAGACTAGCGCATTGGTGTGAGCGATACGCGCTGCCTGCTTCAAAACTTCGTTCAACGTAACGGACGTTTCGAACCGCAAATCTGCATTCAGATTGCAGTTCATGGCTCCGACGGAAGTTAGAAATCGCATAAGCGCCGCCGCACGTCTTTGAGGGCGGTGTTCTGCTAGACCAGTGTCACCGAACACAATACCTCCTACGCGGTCGCCCTGCGCCAAAACACGATGCGCTGCGATTGCTGCTGCCTCTGCGGCCACAACAGATTTCATGAATTCCTTGGTTCCGAAAAACATCGAAACCCTTTGATCAACCAACAACAGGACAGGGCGGTCACGCTCTTCGGTGTAAACGCGGACGTGGGGGGCACCTGTTCTGGCGGTAACTTTCCAGTCAATAGTTCGAATATCGTCGCCGGGCAGGTAGTTGCGCAGTTCTTCAAAATTAAGACCGCGTCCGCGCAATCGCGAGGAATGCCGCCCGTTCAGGATCGAACGGGCTGGTTGTTTTGGCAGCAAGCTAAGCCCGGTAGACCTGTCACCAAGTTGCAGCAAGTGCTGCGCAGTCACATGGATGCGGGGATCAGAGGGATATGTGGCATTTCGGGCCACGGCGCCAGCTTAGGGCAGGGCCACAAGGCGAAGAATTTCTGCGACAACATCGTCAGCCGTTTTCGCCTCGCCTTCGGCTTCGAAACTAAGTGTAATGCGGTGTCTGAAAACGTCATGCGCGATGGCCCGGATATCAGCAGGGTCCACATAGTCGCGCCCGTTCATCCAGGCGTGCGCACGCCCGCATTTGTCGAGTGCCAGCGAAGCGCGCGG
This sequence comes from Ruegeria sp. HU-ET01832, assembly GCF_040371315.1. Classification (NCBI taxonomy): domain Bacteria; kingdom Pseudomonadati; phylum Pseudomonadota; class Alphaproteobacteria; order Rhodobacterales; family Roseobacteraceae; genus Ruegeria; species Ruegeria sp. HU-ET01832. The sequence continues at coordinate 238,234 of NZ_BAABWL010000001.1, read as the reverse complement.
GCTTGCACCTATCTCAATCCAGTTGGCCAAGTCCTCGCTGAACTTGTCTGGTGTTCGTGTCGCTTGCACCAGATCGGCCATATACCTGTCCATTGCGTCTGACACATGTATTTGTCCAATTTCCGCCCTTGCGGTGAACACAGCGTCTTGAGGGATCGGCGCAGGAGCTTCGGTTCGGGATGAAGAAGCGGTGGCGTTGTCTTCACCGCGCACAAGCCGAATGACCTCGACTTCGTCTTCGACGAGTGGATAAGTGATCTGTACGTGCATCAGGAAGCGGTCCATCTGCGCTTCGGGCAGGGGGTAGGTCCCTTCTTGCTCGATGGGGTTCTGGGTTGCCATCACTATGAATAACGGGTCCATCGTGTGGGTCGTACCCGATACCGTGACCTGACGCTCTTCCATGGCTTCAAGCAACGCGGCCTGAACCTTTGCCGGCGCTCGGTTAATTTCGTCCGCCAGAACAATATTGGCAAAGATGGGGCCCGGCTCGAAGCGGAATGTTCCGCCGTCAGGTGTTTGTTGAAACACTTCAGTTCCGGTGACGTCAGACGGCAAAAGGTCTGGAGTAAACTGAATTCGGCTGAACTGGGCATCCAAATTACGGGCCATTGCTTTGACGGCCCGGGTTTTCGCCAAGCCTGGCAAACCTTCGATTAGCAAGTTTCCGTTCGCCAAAAGTCCGATCAACAGGCGGTCGATCACGTCGGACTGGCCGATAATAGACTGCCCCATCCGAGATTTCAGATCATTTATTTGATTGTGTGCATTCATTGCTTATTCCAGTTGAATCTTCATGCTGCAGGGATGCAATGGGGATAGTAACGGTTGCTCGGAATTGCGCTGTGCTAGCATCAGGTTAGCAGCCCGCTGCGTTTCGTTCCACTATGGAATTCTTGCCCTGATGCGAGTCAGACTAGCGGACAATTCAGAACGAACTGGTCCAAGGTGTGGCTTGTCCCGAAGCGTTTTTACCCAGTGTTCGGGCGGCTGTTTTCCCCCTCCGCGGCTCCATGTCAGGGATTTGAGGATAATCTGCGCATTTGCATCCAGAGCGTCCGGTATTTCATACCCATTTAGCGTTGCCCAAACGCCGCTCCATAGGCGGGCAACTGACCACGGGTTGTAGCCGCCGCCACCTAAAACAAGGAACCGCGGCGCCAATTTCTGCAAACTCGACACTGCCCTCCAATGCGCATTATTGGACAAGGTCAAACGCGAGAGGGGATCTTCGGCCACAGCATCGGCACCGCATTGAAGAAGGATGGCTTGAGGGCGAAACGCAGCGGCGGCTGGTAGTATCAGCTCTTCCAGGATGGCAAAGAATTCGTCGTCATTCAGGCCCCGAGGGACGGGCAGGTTGAAAGCCGCTCCTCCCGCAGTGTCATCCAGTGTTCCACTGAATGGCCAGCGGCGCTCTTCATGAATTGATATCATTCTGACCTTAGTAGAACCGTGGAACGCAGCCTCGACTCCGTCGCAATGATGGGCGTCGATATCGACGTAGACTATCCGGCTCAGTCCGTAACGGATGAGGGACTGAATCGCCAAGACAGGATCATTGAGGTAGCAAAACCCGTTGGCTCGGTCGGATAGACCGTGATGAGTGCCGCCGGCAGGGTTAAAGACAATACCGCCATCGCGGATTAGTTCCGCACCCAGCATCGAACCACAGGCAGCGGTGGCTGGTCGACGATACATCTCGGGGAAAACCGGGTTGGACAGGGTGCCCAGCCCGTGTTTTTGTCGGGTTTCGTCTGATACGAATTGCGACGCCTCTGCCTTTTGCAGCGCATCGATGTATTCAGGCGTATGAAACGCGTGCAGCGCCTTTGGTTTGGCGCAGGGGCTCACGCGATAATTTTCAGCCTTTAGCCAGCCCAACGCGCGACACAGATCAATGACTGTTGAAACGCGGGGAATCGCTAGCGGATGTTTCGCACCGTAGGTGGACTTCCGAAAGATTTCGGCACCAATGAACAGAGGGTGCTGCATCGCTTCAGGTTTCTGTGTTGCCCTGATCATCCCAAATCCGACCGTCCAGCGACATCAAAACCGCGATTGGGCGCAAGGCGGGGATATGGCTGAATACGATCAGGATGCAGACCGTTAAAGGCACACTCAGGAACGCCCCTATCATGCCCCAAACTGTTGTCCAGAAAGTCAGAGCCAGGATCACGAGGAAGGTCGACATATTAAGTGACCGGCCCAGCATCGCCGGGTCAAGGAAGTTGCCGATAGCGAACTGAATCGTCCCGCAACCGAATACGATGATCAGGAAAGGGCCGATGGTTTCGAATTGAACCAATGCAATCATGGCCGGAAACACCACGGCAATAATCGACCCGATTGAGGGGATGAAGTTCAGTGCAAATGTCAACACGGCCCATGTTTCGGAATATTCTAGACCAAGAACTCGGAACACCGAGTAACTGATCCCCGCCGTAATTAGACTGATGAAGGTTTTCACGCCCACATAGCGTTGCAGGCTGAACGAGATCGCATCCAACACCGCAGCGAACTCGGCACCGGTTTTTGGGTTCCCGGCGGCTAGCCGGATTTTCTTGCGAAAGGCCAGTCTTTCGGCCATCAAAAATGCGACGTAAAGGCTGATCAGGAAGAATTGGTTCAGCAGTGATGTGGCGCTGCCCAGTAGTACGCGCGCGACATAGGTCATGTCGATATTGATCAGATTGTCGCGTATGAAGGTTGTTACATTGTTGCCCACAAGTCCGGTGATCCGATTGACGGCTCCGTCGAATTGGCTTTCGTAGTCGCTGATCGAGCGTGCGAACTGCGTCGCCTGACTGCCCAGAATATACATGATCATGAACAACCCTGCCAAAACCACGGTAACGCCTGCAATATTGGCTAACCAGACAGGCGCGCGGGTCAGGGCGATCACACGGTCGCTAAGCGCTATGATCAGAACGTTGATCAAGAGGGCCATGGTCAACGGGATTAAAAACGCCGCCCCCGCATAAAGCGCAAGCACTGTCAGTGTCGCCACAATGGCCGCGTCGCGCACGACCGCCAATTTTAAACGTGGCGAGGACGTGGAGTTTTCTGGATCCAGGGTCATTCAGCTGCCTGTGACGTTGCAGGTTGGATTACCTTGATCCTGCACAGACCGGAAAATTATGCAATGCATCCAGATGTTTGGGTAAGTTAATTTGCCCATTTTGGGGTTTTGACGGTTCTGTGATCGCGTTGGGCGGGTTAGGCTTTGATCATGATTTCTCAAGTGATTCCTTCGCTGAGTCGCCCAATCCAGGCTTTGTGGCTGGCTATTGGACGGTTCGGTGGCAAAAACGGCCTTGTCATGAGCAGCCATGTCGCCATGTCGTTGATGTTGGCACTGTTCCCATTTGTTCTGTTCACAGTGGCATTGGCCGGGTCCTTGTCACAAGGTTATGTCACCGAAGAACTGATCGAATTGATCTTTGGCGCATGGCCCAAGGATGTAGCCGATCCCATCGTATCCGAACTTCGCGCAGTGCTAGAGCAATCGGGGTCGGGCGTGATTACTTTGGGCGGCCTTTTGGCGATCTTCTTTGCCTCGAACGGGGTGGTTGCTGTCAGGGCGGCTATGAATCAGGCTTATCATGATCAAGACAGTTGGCCATTCTGGAAAACGCGGCTGCTGTGCCTTGGTCTGGTGATCATCGGTGGGGCTACAATTCTGGCTATCGCTGCAGTCGAGGTCATCTTACCGGTTTACACCAAACTGGTTTCGGAAAAGACAGATGTAAACGTATCGCATTGGTTGTCCGTGGATCGCCTGCGCTGGACGTTTACCGTCGCCGTTCCAGCGGGAACTGTCTTTTTGGCGCATTTGATCCTGCCGACACGGCGTCATTCCTTGTCACAAATTCTGCCTGGGGTCTTGTTGACTTTGGCGCTTTGGGCCGCGGGCGGATGGGGCTTTTCAATATATATCAGCCAATTCGCATCCTACAGCGCCACCTATGCTGGTTTGGCCGGAGCGATGGCTGCCCTGATCTTTTTGTATCTCTGCGCAGCGATCCTGATATTGGGCGCGGAATACAATGGCGCGCTCATGGATTTGCAAGTTGGCGATGATGGGGACCAACCGTGAAAGCTCTTTGGATTATCCTTGGGCTGATGCTGCCGACCTTCGCCGCAGCCCAGGTGCCCGTCTATGTCGGTTCCGATCAATGCAAAGAGTGTCACGAGGCTGAGGCCGCGGAGTGGTCGCAATCTCATCACGCCTTGGCTTGGACAGATGTGGAGGACGGTCATGTTGTTGCGGATTTCAATGGTACGCAGTTCGACCATGATGGGATGTCTGTCCGTTTCTCCGATGACGGCGAACTGCGCGCCAGGGTCACGGAGAAAGACGGGGTATCAAACGATCACACGGTACACTCGGTAGTCGGTATCGAACCCCTGCAGCAATACCTGTTCGAAACCCAACCGGGGCAATTGCAAAGCTTTGATGTCGTTTGGGACACTGAAGAAAACCGTTGGTTCCACTTATACCCCGATCAGGACCTGCCGCCCGATGATGGGTTGCACTGGACCGGCCCCTATAAAAACTGGAATGCGCGCTGTGCCGAGTGTCACGCCACTGGCTTTGACAAGAACTATGACGCGGGAACGCGCTCATATGCGTCTACCCAGGCGGAAATCGGGGTTGGATGTGAAGCATGCCATGGGCCAGGCTCGGCGCATATTGACTGGACGAACGGGCAGGGGGGCAGCCCCGACCTGACGGAATATGGCTTCACGATGGAATGGGGCGCGGGGCAGACTGAGGCTGAGATACAGCAATGTGCCGGTTGCCATTCCCGCCGCGAGGCGCATGGGGATGGCAACCCGTTGCCGGGCACGGCGTATCACGATGCCTACAACCTGGCGGTTTTACGGCCGGGGCTCTACCACCCGGATGGCCAAATTCTGGACGAGGTCTACGTCTATGGCTCATTCCTGCAGTCGCGAATGTACGCGCAAGGGGTCGGCTGCATGGATTGCCACGAGCCACATAGCGCGATGCTTAAGGCCGAAGGAAACGGGCTGTGTACGCAATGCCATTCGGGTGCGGGGAATGACCGCTTTCCGACCCTCGCCCGCGGAGAATACGACACGTCTGCGCATCATAACCATCCCGATGGCAGCGCAGGGGCACAGTGCAAATCGTGCCACATGATTGAACGGGTTTACATGGGTGTGGATGGCCGTCGCGATCACAGTTTTCGCGTCCCGCGTCCCGATCTGGCACTGGGTCAGGATGCCTGCACCGATTGCCATACGGATCAAAACCAATCCTGGGCTGCCGCACAAATAGCCGATTGGTTTCCGGAATCGTCTCACCGTGGTCCCCATTATGGAACTGTATTCAACGCTGCAGTGACGGGGCAGGCCGAAGGACCATCGGCGCTGTTGGGTATTGCGGGTGATCAGACGCAACCGGGTATTGTCAGGGCGACAGCTGCATATCTATTGCAGAACTACGGCTCGGCCGAAGTTGCTGCACAGACTGCAGGGTTGCTGTCTGACCAAGATCCTTTGGTCCGTGCGAACGCTGTGGTGCTGCAACGTTCCGCCGAGCTCCGCGATCAGATTGAGCGGCTGGAACCTTTGTTGTCCGATCCGTTGTTGAACGTGCGTATTGCTGTCGCCAAAGAGCTTCTGACCATTCCGCAACAAGCCCTGACCGCCGGGCAACAGTCAAAGGCTGGTCAGGCGATGGCAGAATGGCAGGATGCCATTGCCAATCGGCTGGACTTTCCAGAAACCCATATGGTGCTGGGCGGGATGGCTTTGACCTTTCGGAACGCGCCAGCGGCCGAACGCGCCTTTCGCGAGGTGATACAACTGGATCCACAGAGAGCTGAGGCATGGCCCATTCTGGTGCAACTGGTCCAACTCAACAGCGGAACTGAAGCGGCTCTGGACGTCCTAAGCCAAGGGTTGGACCGGGTACCCGATCACCCGGATCTGCTGCAACTGCAAAGGCAGTTGATCCGCTAAAACGGCACCGCTTCGCCCGGTTTCGGCCATTTTAGCGGCAAATTTCACCTGTAACAGGACGGGGCGGGTAGAAAACCCGTCGTGTTAAAAGGTGCTCCATGTCCGACAAACCGGTCCATACGTCGCAACTGCAACGGCCACTTTCCCTATCCCAACGGATCGAGGATCTGCGAACGCGCAAGCCGGAATACTTGAACCATGGTGAGGCGCTGTTGATGCAGGGGATTGCTACGGCGTCACTGCGTCAACAGGTACTGGCGGGTGATTTTATTTCGCTCGAAGATTAAGGTCAGCCACGAAAGCCTGTTGCTACAACAAATTTTTCGGAACTGTCCGACCGTGAAGCGGGCGGTTTTACGTTGGCGACCTTGTTGAACTTCTGTTTTAGCAATTTTTGCAAGTCGCCTTCTGCGCCCCCGGCAAGCACCTTGGCCACAAAGGTTCCACCTTCCTCAAGGACATCAAAGGCGAAATAGGCGGCGGCCTCGCACAACGCCATGATACGCAAATGGTCTGTCTGCTTGTGCCCAGATGAGGCTGCGGCCATGTCCGACATGACCACATCGGCCTTGCCGTCCAACCACTCTTTGACCTTGTCGTCCGCGTCGTCTTCCATGAAGTCCAAAACGTGGGCGATCGCACCTGCGACCGGTTCGACCTCTTGCAGGTCCACACCCAGAACTGTTCCGATGCGCTTACCGCTTTTCTCACCTAGCGCATTCACTCGTTTGACGGCGACCTGCAGCCAGCCGCCGGGAGCACAGCCCAAGTCAACGACACGAGCGCCGGGGACCAAAAAACGGAATTTGTCGTCCAGTTCCAATATTTTGAACGCCGCGCGCCCCCGGTACCCCTCGGCCTGCGCACGCTTGACATACGGATCGTTCAACTGCCGCTCGAGCCAGCGGGTCGAGCTGAGTTTGCGTCCTCGGGCGGTCTTTACCTTAACCTTCAGATCGCGTTGTCCGCGTCCCGAGTTGCTTTTTCCAGTCGGTGTTTTGGCCATGTGTGGTCTCCTGAAGACTGGGGGCGTTTACCGGCTTGGTCTAGGGTTATCAAGTTGATCCTGTCGGTGCGTCCATCAATAGCAGATCGGGCCAAGGAGAAGAAACACCAAAGCCCAGCCAGCCCAGACAGTTTGCCCCCGTGGTCAAAACGGAGGACTTCGGAACTTCAGGGTGCGAAACCTCGTTCAAAAACGCCAGCGCATCCAGACCTTGGTTGTAGGGCACTGACAGCGCAATTCCCCCTATGGCCAGAGCATAATGCGGTAGGGTGTTTGCAATCTGAAAACCGGGGCAGAACACGTCAAATCCGGCTGCTTCCAGACAACAAATAGTGGTTGCTGCGGTCGATGTGCGATAGGCTAGGGCAACGACGGTCAGCGGCATCGAAGATATGGTCCTAAAAAGGTCCGTCTTCCAACACACCGTCCGCGCTCATTTGCGCGTACAGCAGACCTTCGCGCAGTCCGCGATCGGCTACCGAAAGACGGTCGGTGGGCCAGCAGCGCAGCAACGCCTGCAAAATGGCCGAGCCCGACATGATCAAAGCCTGTCGGTCATCGCCGATCCTTGGGTCACGGCGCCGCCCCTGAGGACCAAGCTCCAGATACCCGCGTATCACCTTGTCAATCTGATCGCTGGTCATACGCAGACCGTCCACTTTGGTTCGGTCATAGCGCTTTAATCCCAGATGTGACGCGGCAACAGTTGTAACCGTTCCGCTGGTGCCAACGATCTGGAAGCCCTCCCGTGTTTGCTCGTCCTTGTAAGGGGCAAAATCTGCAAGGTTTTCCTCGAAAAACCAGCTCATAAGCGCAAAGCGGGCCGAGTCGTCTTCGACATCGTTGAACTGATCGCGCAGGGTTGCGACACCCAAGGGAACACTGATCCAGTCCACAACTTTGGCAGACGGAAAGGGGTTTTCGGCGGTTTGAAACCCGTGATGCAGTCGCATGATCGCTGCGGGCCTATCGCGGCGCAACACCGAAGAAAGGTCGATCCACACAAGTTCTGTCGAACCGCCGCCGATATCAACGACCAGCAACTGCTCGGTCTTGGTCGACACAAGCGGCGCGCATGAGATAACGGCCAGACGGGCCTCTTCTTCGGGCTTGATGATCTCAAGGGTCAGGCCGGTTTCCCGTTTGACCTGTCGGATGAAATCGCGCGAATTCTTTGCGCGGCGGCATGCTTCGGTGGCGACCAGTCGCATCCGTTTGACTTTGTTACGTTTCAGCTTTTGCTGGCAGATGCGCAATGCCTGAATGGTGCGCGCCATCGAAGACCGAGACAGCCGTCCGGTCCGTTCGAGCCCCGCGCCAAGCTGCACGGATTTCGAGAAACTGTCGACCACATGAAAGCCGCTGCCCTTGGGCTGGGCGATCAACATGCGACAACTATTTGTACCCAGATCCAGCGCTGCGTATAGCGCATCGGGATCGGGCCTTGCCGGCGCGGGGCTTTCGACCGCTTTCGGGAACGCGCCCGCACCTTTGGGACGCTTGGGCGCCATTCGTAACGCCCTCCGATTTTCGAGTTACCCCGACCATAGGTCGCGTGTTCTGATCGCGCAAGACACTCATTATAGTGATGAGAATTTTGATATGCGTGAACGTTGAACTATTCGTTACAAACCCGCTATCCCATCGTGAGCCAAAAGGTCGTTTGAAATACGCCTTGTGTCGAAAACCGACCGACGTGTGCCCATATAGAAGTCTAGAACCGGTCCATCTGGTTAGGAGGAATCAACAGCGATGCCTGACGTCACCATCGTATACTGGCGCGATATTCCCGCCCAAGTCATCGTCGGCAAAGGCCGGCGGGGCGCAAAGCGGCAATTGGAGGAGCGGTTCGAGCAAGCGATCGACCGGGCGGCCATGAAGGTGAACGCCAAGGATAGCGATGCCTACCTGGCCGAATGGCGCAAAGCCGAGCCTTTTGCGGTTGAGGGCGATCCGTCCGACATCGCCGAGGCCGAGGCAGCGCGCTTGGAAGCTGAATATGATCAGGATCGCATCAAAGCTCTGATCGCGAATGATGGTTGGGCATGAGCCCGAGATCTTTATGGGAGGCCACGATGGCTCTGTTGAACTTCAAGAAACGTGCTGCCGTCGAAAACGGCCCTGTGAACCCGACCGTCGAAGCCTTTTTGAAGGGCTACTCGATTGAAGTGATGCCCCGCACTGCCGAAAAGGTCGAAGACTTCAAAGCGCTGCTGCCCCAAGGCACCCGCGTCTACATCGCTCATATCGAGGGCGCGCCTATCGAGGACATGGTCAAGACGGCCAAACGTCTGGCCGATGACGGCTATCCGGTCATGCCGCATTTTCCTGCGCGGATCATCAAGGACGCAGCCACGCTGGAAAACTGGATTTCGATGTATAAAGGCGAAGCAGGTGTTGAGCAGGCTTTGCTGCTGGCTGGCGGTGTCGAAAAACCACATGGCGATTTCGAAAGCTCAATGCAGTTGCTGGAATCTGGCCTGTTCGACAAAGCTGGTTTCAAACGCCTGCACGTGGCTGGCCACCCCGAAGGCAACAAGGACATCGACCCTGACGGCTCGACCAAAAATGTCGATGACGCGCTGCGCTGGAAACAGAAATTCAGCGAAACGACGGATGCCGAAATGGCGCTGGCCACGCAGTTCGCCTTTGATGCCAAGCCGATAATCGCATGGGCGGATGGCTTGAAAGAGGCGGGCATCGACCTGCCAATCCATATTGGTATCGCGGGCCCGGCCAAGCTGCAGACCCTGATCAAGTTCGCCATCGCGTGCGGCGTTGGCCCCTCGCTTAAAGTTCTGCAGAAACGTGCCATGGACGTGTCCAAGCTGCTGCTGCCCTATGAGCCTACCGATGTTCTGACCGAGCTGGCCAACCACAAGGCGGCCAACCCCGATTTCAATATCACCAACGTACACTTCTTCCCGCTGGGTGGCATCAAGACCAACGCCACCTGGGCGATCAATAACGGTGGCGCTTCGGCAAAGCCTGCAAACTCCTAAGGAACGGATATGACCCGTACAGTCGTAGAATCAAAAACAAAAACCGCCGTTCTGGGCTTTGATGAACCCTTCTGCGTGATCGGTGAACGGATCAACCCCACCGGCCGCAAGAAACTGGCTGCGGAACTGGAAGCGGGCGATTTCTCCACTGTCGAGAAAGACGCCATCGCGCAGGTTGCAGCAGGGGCAACCGTTCTGGATATCAATGCGGGCGTCGTCTATAACTCGAACCCCAACCCGAACGAGACCGAGCCGCCGCTGATGACCAAGATCGTCGAGCTGGTGCAGGGTCTGGTCGATGTGCCGCTATGCATCGACAGCTCGGTTCCTGGCGCGCTTAAGGCGGGCCTTGAGGCGGCTGAAGGCCGTCCGCTGCTGAACTCGGTGACGGGAGAGGAAGAGCGCCTGGAGCTAGTGCTGCCGCTGGTCAAGAAATACAACGTGCCGGTTGTGGCGATCTCGAACGACGACACTGGGATTTCCGAAGACCCGGATGTGCGGTTTGCCGTGGCAAAAACCATTGTTGAACGGGCTGCCGATTACGGGATCCCCGCCCATGACATTGTGGTTGACCCGCTGGTCATGCCGATCGGTGCGATGGCAACCGCTGGCCAGCAGGTGTTTGCGCTGGTCCGTCGTCTGCGCGAAGAACTGGGCGTGAACACCACCTGCGGTGCGTCCAACATCTCGTTCGGTCTGCCCAACCGTCATGGCATCAATAACGCGTTCCTGCCGATGGCGATGGGCGCTGGCATGACTTCGGCGATCATGAACCCGGTGGCCTTGCCGGTTGGCCCCAAGAAACTGGCTGAAAAGAAGGCCGAGGTTGAAGCCAAGGGCATCGTTCTGCCAGCGGATATGGACGATGAGACCTTCTGCCAGTTGTTCGGACTGGGCTCGACCCAACCGCGTGCTGGTAAGGAAATGGAGGCCATCCGCGCCGCCAATCTGTTGACCAACAATGACCCGCATGGCGGGGCGTGGATCAAATTCAATAAGTCGCCTGAAGAAGCCGCTGCAGCCGGTGGGGCAGGTGGCCGTCGCGGCGGTGGCCGTCGGCGCCGCGCCTGATCTGTCGGGAACGACCTTCAAGGCCGGGCCAAGTGCCCGGCCTTTTTCGTTTTGACACCGATCAAGGCTGCTTTCGGTCGTTATTGCGACACTGCCCATGATTATTACCAGATCAGGGCATTGAAATGACCAAACACTTTCCTCCGAAACTGGCCGAGGCCGATCTGTCGCTGCGGTTGGGCAAGAAAGAATATTTCGAAGAGCTGGTCGATCTGCAGGCGCAGCTGGCACTGATTCAGCAGGCATTTCTGTTTCACGGGCTCAAGGGCGTGTTGGTGTTCGAAGGCTGGGACGCGGCGGGCAAGGGCGGCACGATCCGCCGTATCAGTCAGGCTTTGGACCCGCGCAGTTTCAAGGTCTGGCCCATCGGGGCGCCGCGCAATTACTATCTGAACCGTCACTATCTCCTACGGTTCTGGGAGAGGTTGCCGCCCGAGGGCGCCATCTCGGCCTTTGACCGCAGCTGGTACGGGCGGGTGTTGGTCGAGCGGTTGGAAAAGTTCACGCCAGAATACCGCTGGCGTGCCGCCTATGCCGAGATCAACGATTTCGAACGGATGCTGGTGGATGACGAGACGCGGATCGTAAAGCTGTTCTTTCACATCTCACCCGAGGAACAGATGGCGCGTTTCACCGAACGCCTGCGCAATCCGATGAAACGCTGGAAACTGACCTATGAGGATTTCCGCAACCGCGAACGCTGGGCCGAGGCCGAGGTGGCGGTGGACGAGATGTTGGCGCGTACCTCAACAGAAATCGCGCCGTGGCATGTGATCCCGGCCAACAACAAGAAATACGCGCGGATCAAAGCGATGCGCGCGATTGTTGATACGTTCTCGGACGGGATCGACCTGAACCCGCAGCATCTGGATCAGCGCACGCTGGACGCGGCCAGCGAAGCCTTGGACGTGGAACAATCGTTGATAGACAGCCTGCGTGCCCGTACGGAATAATCGCGTGTTAGTCTGCGGAATGGCGCTTGCGGTCTGGTCGCGCGGGATGCTATCCCGACCCACGCGGCGGGTATGGTGAAAAGGTATCACACGAGCTTCCCAATCCCCTCAGCTTAGGTCTGATTTCCCCTTTCAATTTTCCAAAAAAGTTTTAATGACAAAGAGTTAGATGGCTCTGAGTTATTGAGTTACTGTACAGGTTGGCACACCCTGTGTCAGATATGTGCCAAAGCCCTTACGTCGCGCTCAGTTTGCGTTCATGAAAAAGTTTTGAACAAATGGACCGACATTCGTATTTGTTTTAGTGATGGTGATCGAGTGTTCTGGTTTGCAACCGATCGGACAAATCATAACGCGCCGAAGGCATTTTAAGGTACTGACATGATTACATTTCTAACAGTGGTGCATCATAGGGATTTACCATTGCTAATGTTGCAAGCAAAATCCATGGATCAATTTGTCGACCGGAAAATCGTCTCTAAAATTTTAGTCGTAATCAATGATCAAAAAGAACACCGCTTAAGACTTGAGCTTGAAAGGATTCTCCCAAACTATGGTTCACTTTCAGGGATCGTCAGTGTCCTTAGCGGTGATGATGTTTTAGCCAAAGGTTGGGCAGGACTTCACGGCTTGAAGTCTAGATATATCAACCGTTTACAAGTTCATAGACATAGAGGGTGGAGAGGAAACAACGGATACCGAATTCAGCAAGCCATCAAGTTGGCGGCGGGGCGGATATCCCCAACAGAGCAAATTGTGATTCTTGATGCAAAGAACTTGTTTGTAAGCCCTGTATGTGAAACTGACTTTTTTGATCCTGAAAACAAACCTCTTACATCGTTTCAACCTGTTGTAGAGGGTATTCATAAGGATTGGTTGGATGAGAGCCTGAAGGTGCTCTCGATTAACAAAAGCAAAATGAATATCTTCGAAACAACTAAGTTTGTTACGCCCTTTTCAGTTACCAAAGAAATACTGAACTCTGTTTGTCGAGAAGTAGAAGCAAAGAATGGCGCTCTAGAAGTAATGTTCGCGTCCAGAAAAAGGCCATCGGAGTTTATGTTAATTAACGCGTGGGCAATAGAAAACTTCGGAGGCGTAAGAAATATCTTCGGCCAAGAAAGACGTCGACACGTGGGGTACTGGCCTGATGGCGGGAATGAAAGATTCTTAGAATTATTGAATGCTATGGTTGACCCTAACACCCTTACTGTCTCGGTTCATTACAAAGCGCTTCAACATCTTTCAAAACAAGACCGTGATGGGTTTGCCCTTGCGCTTGAGAAGAAGAAACTTGGCTCAAGGGAGGAAGTTATTTCATTGCTGAACGACGCTGATTGCCGTTCGAGCAAAACTTGATATGAATGTCAGGCTAATTTGTTTGTTTAGCTGAGGCCGAGAAAACATCGAATTTTTCAAACTTGAGTTTTTTAGAAGTGACGTTTGAACCGTTTCGGCTCAATGAGTATTGAACATATTCCTGAATAAGTTCGTCTGAACATCAAGAAACAACGCAAATCGCCTTTTTTGATCAGCTTCCCAAGCTCTTGTTACGGGTTCGATTCCCGTTACCCGCTCCAGATCAGCCCGGCCTGCGTGCCTGAAACAGGTTTATCAGGGCCGGTATTTCAACAACATCTCCAGCGACATAGGGTCTGAACTTCTCGGCCACAGCCTGCCGAATTGCAGAGACATCTTCGGGGGTTCCGTCGAAATGGGCGATCACCCGTGCGGCGGGTCCGATCCGCGTACACAGCGCCGCGCTGTCTTCAAGCGTGCCTCGAACAGGCAAAATGAGGGGAACAGCATCGGCAGTGATGTCGGTCAGGCCAGCCTCGGCCAGCAATCCGCTGACTCGGTCCTGATCGTGAAAAGCCAAGGGGCCGGGGGCGTTGCGGTCGACCTTGGGCGGCGTGCCAAGCCGTTCGGTCGCCGCGATATGGGGCAGGCGGAACCACGGGTTACCAGATAGCGGCCCCCAGGCGGCAAAACACATCCGGCCGCCGGGCTTCAGCGCGCGCGCCATATTGGCAAAGGCGGCTACGGTGTCTTCGAAGAACATCACCCCAAAGCGCGAGATCATGATATCGCGGTCGCCCTCCTCGAACGGATGGGTCTGCGCGTCGGCGAATTGAAAGCCGACATTCGCGTGCCCGTCTGCTAGCGCGCGCTCGGCGGCGCGATCCAAAAAAGGCTGCGAGACATCGGCGGCCAGAACATGCCCGTCCGGACCAACAGCCTGCGCCGCCAGAACCGTGCTGGCCCCTGTGCCGCAGCCGATATCCAGCACGCGCTGCCCCGGTTGCAGGGCGGCGCGCTCTAACACCAGATCCAGAACCGGAGCCAGAAGCGCATCCATCTGGTCCTCATAGGTCAGCCATTTCGCACCCGAGGGTGAGTTGCCCCAGAACTCGGCCTGTTCTTCGTTTGCTATGGTCATGGTGCCTCCTGCCGGAGACTATGACCTGCGGCGACGGCGACGGCCAGATTTTTCCTCATCCCCGCCGCCGGTGTTGAACGAGGGTGAGGGCAGCGTGACCACCTGCGCCAGTTCCGGGAACGGGTCGGTCTTGTGCGGGATAGCGTTGGCGGCGACGAAATGGTCCTGAAATTTTGGCTCGATGGCGGTTTCGACCTTGGTGATCTCGCGCACGACACGCTCGATTTCCTTACGCGATCCGATGTTGCACAGCGCGATCCGCGCGCCGGTGCCAGCGGCGTTGCCCGCGCTTGAGACCTTGTCCAGCGGTGCGTCGGGGATCATGCCCAGCACCATCGCGTGTTTGGTCGAGATATGCGCGCCAAACGCCCCGGCCAGAACCACGCGATCCACGGCGTCGACCTTCATCTCGTCCATAAGCAGGCGCGCACCGGCATAAAGCGCCGATTTCGCCAGTTGGATGGCGCGGATATCGCCTTGGGTTACGGTGATACGCGGGCCGCCTTCGGCGCTGGCATCGTGGATCAGATAGGAATGCGTGCGGCCTTCGGGGATGCAGCGCGCGGTGCCGGTTTGTTCAGCCGAGCCAATCAGGCCGCTTTCATCCAGCAGACCGGCGATACGCATTTCGGCAACAGCCTCGATAATGCCCGAGCCACAGATGCCGGTGATCCCGGTGGTGGCGATATCAAGATCGAACCCGTCCTCATCAGACCACTTGTCCGACCCGATGATGCGGAAACGGGGTTCCTTGGTGACGGGATCAATTTCGATGCGCTCAATCGCTCCCGGAGCGGCGCGCTGGCCGGAACTGATCTGCGCGCCCTCAAACGCGGGGCCGGTGGGTGAGGAACAGGCGAGCACGCGTGTGGTGTTGCCCAGCAGGATTTCGGCATTGGTGCCCACATCGACGATCAACACGAGGTCTTCGGACTTTCCGGGTTCCTCGGAGAGCGCAACGGCGGCACAGTCGGCGCCCACATGTCCCGCAATACAGGGTAGGATATAAACCTGCGCGCGCGGGTTCATCTTGGTCAGGTCCATCTCACGCGCGGGCAGGGACATGCTCTCGGATGTGGCCAGCGCGAACGGAGCCTGCCCCAGTTCGACCGGGTCCAGACCCAGCAGCAGGTGGTGCATGACCGGGTTGCAGACGAAAACCGTCTCCACGATCAGCGCGGTGTCGATACCGGCCTCCTCGGCGATGGAGATGGTCAGATCGTTGATCGCCTCGCGCACCGCGCGGGTCATTTCCTGATCACCACCGGGGTTCATCATGGCGTAGGACACGCGGCTCATCAGGTCTTCACCAAAGCGGATTTGTGGGTTCATCAGGCCAGATGAGGCCTTGACCTCACCGGTCTCCAGATCGGTCAGGTGTGCGGCGACCGTGGTTGATCCAAGATCGATGGCCAGACCGTACAGCCCTTGTTCATGCAGGCCGGGCCAGATTTCCACGATCCGTGCGACCTCATCCTTGTGGCCTTTGTGGACGGCTACCGTGACCTCCCATTTGCCTTTGCGCAGCACCGGTTGCAGCTTCGCCATCAGCGACAGATCGGCGGTGACGGCCTCAATGTTCCACTGCTGGCGCAGGGCGCGTTCCAATCGCTCGAGATCGCCGGTGGGCGAGTGCATGTCGGGTTCCTCGACCACCACGAAATACAGCCGCGTCGCCGGGTCCATGGTGATGGCGCGTGCGGCAGCCGCTTTGCGGACGACCTGACGATGGACCTGAGACTCAGGCGGCACGTCGATCACGATATCGCCCTGAACCGTCGCCTGACAGCCCAGACGGCGGCCAGGCTTGAGCCCGCGTTTGTCGTCATAGCGTTGTTCGACCGCGTTCCATTCGCTCAGCGCGTCCTCAGATACGGTGACACCGTGCTTGGGAAACTCACCATAGCTGGGCGTGATCTGGCACTTCGAACAAATCCCGCGTCCGCCGCAGACCGAATCCAGATCGACACCCAACTGTCGGGCGGCGGTCAGAACCGGGGTGCCAACGGGGAAATGCCCGCGTTTGCCCGAGGGGGTAAAGACAACAAGGGGGTCGGTGGTCATGTCGGGCCTGCCTTTTGTATTCGCGCGTATGCCGGGGAAGATATGGGTTTGTGCGCAAAGGGAAAGGCCAATCAGCGGCAGGTTTTGCGCAACTTGCGTCGTTTTTCAGCGTGGCATCGGCTCGCGTTGGACAACTAGTTTAGGTCAGGGGCTTTTCCTTAGCTGCAATCCATGTCATAGGGTCGCCGTCAAACGGGGTTTTGCATGGGGTTAGCAGATGCAGATTCGTGAGGCACTCACCTTTGACGACGTACTTCTGGTTCCGGGCGCATCTTCTGTGCTGCCCGCAACGGCGGATACGACCACGCGTGTGACGCGCGAGATTACCATGAACATTCCGCTGCTCAGCTCGGCGATGGACACGGTGACCGAGGCGCGCATGGCGATTGCTATGGCGCAGGCCGGTGGGATCGGTGTGATCCACAAGAACCTGACGACCGAGGAACAGGCCCGCGAAGTGCGCCGGGTCAAGCGGTTCGAATCCGGTATCGTTTATAACCCCGTGACATTGCGCGCCGATCAGACGCTGGCCGACGCGCAGGCGCTGGTCGAACGCTACAATTTCACCGGCTTCCCGGTCGTTGATTCCGATGGTCGCGTCGTGGGTATCGTGACCAACCGCGACATGCGCTTTGCAACCTCGGACGACACGCCGATCCACGCAATGATGACCACCGACAATCTGGCAATGCTTCAGGAACCGGCTGATCTGGAAGAGGCGAAAAGCCTGATGAAGGCCCGCCGGATCGAAAAGCTGCTGGTCGTAGATGGCGCAGGCAAGCTGACCGGCCTGCTAACCCTGAAAGACACCGAACAAGCAGTGCTGAACCCGACCGCCTGCAAGGACCGCCTGGGCCGCCTGCGCGTTGCAGCGGCAACCTCGGTCGGGGATGCGGGATTTGAGCGGTCCGAACAGCTCGTGGATTCGGGCGTCGACATCATCGTGGTGGACACCGCGCATGGCCATTCGCAAGGCGTGCTGGATGCGGTGCGGCGGGTGAAAACCCTGTCGAACGAAGTTCAAATCATCGCGGGCAATGTCGCCACCGGTGACGCGACCAAGGCGCTGATTGATGCCGGTGCGGACGCGATCAAGGTTGGGATCGGGCCGGGCTCGATCTGTACCACGCGGATGGTGGCCGGTGTGGGTGTGCCGCAGCTGACGGCGATCATGGATTGTGCCTCGGCTGCCGGAGACGTGCCGGTGATTGCCGATGGCGGCATCAAGTTCTCGGGCGATTTCGCCAAGGCGATTGCGGCGGGCGCGTCCTGCGCCATGGTCGGTTCAATGATCGCGGGCACCGATGAAAGCCCCGGTGAGGTCATTCTGTATCAAGGCCGCTCGTTCAAATCCTATCGCGGCATGGGCAGCCTGGGCGCAATGGCGCGTGGCTCGGCGGATCGCTATTTCCAGAAGGACGCCGCCAACGATAAGCTGGTGCCCGAAGGGATCGAGGGGCAGGTGCCCTATAAAGGTTCCGCCAGCGCAGTGGTCCACCAACTGGTCGGCGGTCTGCGCGCGGCAATGGGATATACCGGCTGTGCCACCGTGGAAGAGATGCGCAGAAACTGCAATTTCGTAAAGATCACAGGCGCAGGGCTGAAAGAAAGCCACGTGCATGACGTGCAGATCACTCGTGAAAGCCCGAACTATCGGGTGATGTAACCTGCTTTAAATTGCATTGCGGCGTCCCGTTCGGGCGCCGTTTTGTGTTTCTACATACGCATGGGACGACTTTATGACCCCCGCAGCCCGCATTCAGGCCTCTATTGAAATCCTTGACGAAATTCTCAGGGATGTTCCGGTCGAAAAGGCCCTGACAGGATGGGCGCGGCGCAGCCGTTTTGCCGGCTCCAAGGATCGGGCGGCTGTTCGGGATCACGTGTTCGGAGCGTTGCGGTGCAAGCGGTCTTTCGCGGCGTTGGGCGGGGCCGAAACTGGGCGTGGCTTAATGCTTGGGGCCCTGAGGGCGGCGAGGAGTGACCCGAGCGATCTGTTCACGGGTGTTGGTCACGCCCCTTCGCCTGTTGGAGAGGACGAAACTGGGCGCGCATTCCTGTCTGAGGCCGAGCAATACGACATCCCCGACTGGTTGTGGCCAGTGTTTCAAGCCTCTTTGCAGGACCAGGCAATCAACGTAGCGCAAGCCTTGCAAACCCGTGCTCCGGTGCATTTGCGTGTCAACCTGATCAAATCGGATTCGGATCGCGCGATTGCTGCGTTGGCGGCAGATGGTATCACTGCCCGCACGCATGACGCCTGCGACACGGCGTTGGAGGTTC
The DNA here is from genome assembly GCF_040371315.1 of Ruegeria sp. HU-ET01832. Lineage (NCBI taxonomy): Bacteria > Pseudomonadati > Pseudomonadota > Alphaproteobacteria > Rhodobacterales > Roseobacteraceae > Ruegeria > Ruegeria sp. HU-ET01832. Next base: position 219,421 of record NZ_BAABWL010000001.1, on the reverse strand, counting down.
TGGATGGCGCGCGTAAAGTCGCCCAGAGTCAGGTGTTTTTGACTGGGCTGGTCGAACTGCAAGACGCAGCTAGTCAAGCCATCGTTGCCGATCTGAATTTGCAACCAGGTCAGCGCGTTTTGGACTATTGCGCGGGCGGAGGTGGAAAATCACTCGCCATTGCGGCGCATGTCGGGGTCGAAGTTTTTGCGCATGATGTTAATCCTGCGCGAATGAGAGATTTGCCTGATCGGGCCAAGCGCGCAGGGGCGCAAGTCACAATCCTGACGCCTGATGCGGTGCGGTCGCAAGCACCTTTCGATGTGGTGCTTGTTGATGCTCCATGTTCGGGCAGCGGTTCCTGGAGACGCGCCCCGGCAGGAAAATGGGCTTTGACCCCGGAGCGTCTAAAGGAGTTGAGCGCGCTGCAATTAAGCATTCTCGAGGAAACATCTGGTTATGTTTCCCCTGACGGAACGTTAGCTTATGCGACCTGTTCTATGCTGAACCCGGAAAACCAAGAAGTCGTTGAAAATTTCCTCGGTTCGCATTCCGGCTGGAACATGTCCTATCAGAAATTGTGGCTCGCAGCACACGGAACAGACGGTTTCTTCACCGCACACTTGACGCGGTAGTTTTAATGAAAATAGCAAGCATAGGTGGAGTGGCCGCGATTTCGTTAAGCGGTCTTTAACCTTATTTGGGCTCACTGGCGACAGGCCCAACATGCTGAGTTCTTAATGACTGAAGTTTCAAGTTTTTTGTCGGATCCTTCCATAAGGAAATCTCCGATTCCACTGCGACTGATGTCCGTGTTGGTATTTGGCATCGTCATCGGACTTGCACCTCTCACAAATGTTTTGCCGACGTGCTGGAAGACTGAGTTCGCCGTCGCCGGAATTTCATTGTTCACGGCAGGAGTTCTGGTCGCGCTCAAGGGTTGGTTTGCGGATTGGTCTATCCGACGTGCCGTTGAAGTTATGAATACTTTCACTGAACAGGACTTGTTTCCAGACGTCATTGCCAATGCGGACGGGCTTGTTCTTTCGTCAAACGCAGCGGCCAGAATCCAGTTACACGCTTTCCCCGGTAACCGGTTGGAAAACTGCTTGATGTCAGTTTTCGCCAATCCAGCGTCAATCCTTTTACGTCTTCAGTCTCTGGCTGAGATTCACGGAAAGTCCAGCGAAGATGTGGTGACTATCGGGTCTACTATCCCGGTGACAGTATTCTCGGTCGGGCACGATCTGTATTGCTGGCGGTTTCACCTTGGGGCTGAAGGCCGTTGGGATGATGTGGCGGTTCCTGTTTTGACACTTGGGCGAAATGGAACTGTGCTGAGGGCTAATGGAATGGCCGAGCATGTATTGGGCTACAAACCGGAAAACACAGATCAAGTCTTCAATTCCGGCCAACCTGCACCGGGTGAGATCACACAGGCCAACGCCTCAAGCGCCCCGTTGAATGTCACCGTGGCAGAGCTTTCTCGTTCGGGGTCTGCGCGTGAAATGCTGGTTCTGCCTGTCCAAGTGACCACGCCACCGACAACAGAAACACGTTTTGCGGACTTGCCGGTCCCAATCATGTGCATTGCACCGGACGGGGTCGTTCTGGATGCAAACAGATTGGCAATCAAACTGGTTGGCGACTTTCAGACAGGCGAGACGAATGTCTCACAAGTGATGCAGGGATTAGGTTACCCGATTCAGGAGTGGTTGTCGCGCGCCGCTGTCGAGGACGCCACCCCCAAATCCGAATTTTTGCGCCTGACACGGCAAGACAAAGACGTATTCGTTCAGGTGACGCTGAACAGAGTGGTTAATGATGGTCAGGTGTGCCTGATTGCCGTGCTCAACGATGCGACCGAGCTTAAGACACTTGAGGCTCAGTTTGTGCAGGGACAAAAGATGCAGGCTGTCGGGCAGCTTGCCGGTGGTGTCGCGCATGATTTCAACAACTTGCTGACAGCAATATCTGGTCATTGTGACCTGCTATTGCTGCGGCACGATCAGAATGACCCGAACTACGGTGATCTGGTGCAGATAAACCAGAATGCGAACAGGGCGGCTGCTCTGGTCAGTCAACTGTTGGCTTTTTCGCGCAAGCAAACACTTCAGCCAGAGGTTCTGGACCTGCGCGACACAATTTCGGATCTGATTCACTTGTTGAACCGGCTGGTCGGTGAGACAGTGCGTTTGACACTCAGCCACGATCCAGTCCTAAAGCCCGTGCGCGTCGACAAAAGACAGCTTGAACAGGTGTTCATGAACCTTGTGGTCAATGCCCGTGACGCGATGCCCTAAGGCGGGGAGGTTCGGATCGAAACCGAAGTCGTTTCGCTGACGGATTCTTTGCGCCGCGACCGCGCGACAGTTCCGCCGGGCGAGTATGTGACTGTAAAAGTCGTCGACAGTGGGGTGGGTATACCGGCAGACAAGCTGCAAAAAGTCTTCGAGCCGTTCTATACCACAAAAAGAACCGGCGAAGGTACGGGTCTGGGTCTTTCGACGGTGTATGGCATAGTCAAACAGACGGGCGGGTTTATTTTCGTCGACAGCGTGCAAGGGCAGGGCACGGAATTTACGGTGTTCTTGCCGATTTCAGCCACGCCGCAGAAGATCGAGCCCAGCCAAGACGTACAGCCCGAAGTTCTGAATGCCCGCCAGGGCGAAGGCGTCGTCTTACTGGTTGAGGATGAAGCACCGGTTCGTGCGTTTGCTACGCGGGCTCTGCGCTTGAAAGGTTACACGGTGCTCGAGGCGGACTCGGGTGAAGAAGCGTTGAGACTGCTAGAAGATGAAACATTGCATGTAGATGTGTTTGTAACCGATGTCGTGATGCCCGGACTCGATGGTCCAACCTGGGTACGAACTGCGATGGAAAAGCGCGCAGATGTGCAGGTTATCTTCATGTCCGGTTACACCGAAGGCGCGTTCGGAGATTCGGGACCTGAGATCGCAAACTCGGCCTTTTTGCCGAAACCATTCTCATTGAACCAATTGACCGAAGCGGTGTTTCGGCAAATGAACTGATACGCTACTGCGCTTTTTCGTGGCACTCAAATTCCAGCGCATGACGTTTGCGGAACTTCTGTTCAGTCTTTGCACTTAGCGCCAAGTCACGGGTTGGAGAGACGTTTTCGCGCTGCAGAGCAATCTTCATGTCCAGTCGGTTTTCCAGAAAATCCAGAATCTTGTCTTGATTCTCGTATTTGAACACATGATCCGCACCGCAGCCATTGCTGCGCGTGCGGAAAAACTGACTCTGACTGCCGACATCTGCGTATTCGGGGCGGGGTGACTTCATATAGGCCTGAACGTAGTCATCGAAGCTCATGTCGCGGGTCGAGTGCGGATGCCCAATCCGTTCGTCACGGCTACGAAACTTGTACCAACTGCCTAACCAGTCGATTGGTTCCCGGACGACGGCCATGATCTCCATGTCGGTGTCATACATTTTTCGGAAGATATTCTGAAAAAACCTGTCATATCGCCGAACTGGAGCGTGTTTCAATGCGGGAGGACCGGTCACGACAAGGTCCGCCCGGTCTTTCAGCGCTGAGTGATATGCGGTGCTGCCGGTTTTGGGAACAGCCAGAAACGCCAGGCGTTCCTCATAGAAAACAAGCATTTATGTGTCCGCCAGAACGAGTGGTTATCTTTGTACAGTGGCGTAAACGACTCTTTAACACAATTGCCCAAGAGTAAATATTGTAAGTTTTAGTTGAAATGTTCTCTTTTTGATCTCATAAGGAACAAGAGGCGAACAAAGCAGTGATTGCCGCCCGTTCAAGGGTGTGACACAAGGGAAGGCGACAGGACAATGGCGGATCTTCTGACGATGAGCGACAAGAAAAACGCAGACAAGCAAAAGGCGCTCGACAGCGCGCTGGCCCAGATTGAACGGCAGTTCGGCAAAGGCTCGATCATGAAGCTGGGCGAGGATTCCAAACAGGATATCGAGGCCAGCTCGACCGGATCGCTGGGTCTGGACATCGCGCTGGGGATCGGCGGCTTGCCGATGGGCCGGATTGTTGAGATTTACGGGCCAGAAAGCTCGGGCAAGACCACGCTGACGCTGCATTGTATTGCAGAACAGCAAAAGCGTGGCGGTGTCTGTGCGTTCGTTGACGCGGAACACGCGCTGGACCCGCAATATGCTCGTAAGCTGGGTGTCGATCTGGATGAGTTGCTAATCTCGCAGCCCGACACCGGTGAACAGGCGCTTGAGATCACCGATACGCTGGTCCGCTCGGGCGCGGTGAACATGGTTGTGGTCGACTCGGTCGCAGCGCTGACGCCGAAATCCGAGCTTGAGGGCGACATGGGCGACAGTAATGTCGGCGTGCAGGCCCGTCTGATGAGTCAGGCGATGCGCAAGCTGACCGGCTCGATCAGTCGCTCGAACTGTATGGTGATCTTCATCAACCAGATCCGGATGAAAATCGGTGTCATGTTTGGCAGCCCGGAGACGACTACTGGTGGTAACGCGCTGAAATTCTACAGCTCGGTGCGTCTGGACATTCGTCGTATTGGCGCGATCAAGGACCGCGATGAGGTTGTCGGCAATCAGACCCGCGTCAAGGTGGTCAAAAACAAGGTGGCGCCGCCGTTCAAGCAGGTGGAATTCGACATCATGTATGGCGAAGGCATCAGCAAGATGGGCGAGCTGCTGGATCTGGGCGTTAAGGCCGGTGTGGTTGAGAAGTCGGGTTCTTGGTTCAGCTACGGGGACGAGCGGATCGGGCAGGGGCGTGAAAATGCCAAACAATATCTGCGCGATAACAGCCGCTCGGCGCTAGAGATTGAGGACAAAATCCGCGCGGCGCATGGGTTGGATTTCGATATGCCGCCCGGTGCCACTGAGGATGACGATATTTTAGAAGCCTGACGGCATCCCGGAATTGTGAACGCAGGGCGGTCCATTGGGGCCGCCTTGTTTCGTTTGCGCAGCCTCACCTGTGGACTATCCGCAGGGACAGCGATAAACCCGTTTTCGAACAAGATGATTGCGCGCTGAGAGAGCCTTATGCCCACGCTGAACGATATCCGATCGACCTTTCTGAACTATTTCGCCAAACAGGGGCATGAGGTTGTGGCCTCCAGCCCGCTCGTGCCGCGCAATGACCCGACCCTGATGTTCGTGAACTCGGGCATGGTGCAGTTCAAGAACCTGTTCACCGGGCTTGAGACGCGCGACTACAGCCGGGCGACCACTGCGCAGAAATGTGTGCGCGCAGGTGGTAAACACAACGATCTGGACAATGTGGGCTATACCGCGCGCCACCACACATTCTTTGAGATGCTGGGGAATTTCTCGTTTGGGGATTACTTCAAGCATGAGGCGATCCCCTTTGCGTGGGAGCTGATCACCAAGGAATTCGGCATCGACAAGAACCGTCTGCTGACGACGGTTTACCACACCGACGATGAGGCATTCGAAATCTGGAAAAAGGTCGGCGTGCCCGAAGACCGGATCATCCGCATCGCCACCAACGACAATTTCTGGCAGATGGGCCCGACTGGCCCCTGTGGTCCATGCACCGAGATTTTCTATGACCACGGCGATCACATCTGGGGCGGCCCTCCGGGCTCGGCCGAGGAAGATGGCGACCGGTTCATCGAAATCTGGAACATCGTGTTCATGCAGAATGAGCAGTTCGAGGACGGCTCGATGGTGGAACTGGACATGCAGTCTATCGACACGGGCATGGGACTGGAGCGGATTGGCGCTCTGCTACAGGGCAGCCATGACAACTATGACACCGACCTGTTCAAAACGCTGATCGAAGCGTCTGCCGATGCCACCGGTGTTGATCCTTATGGCGATCAGAACGTGCATCACCGCGTGATTGCGGATCACCTGCGGTCGACTTCGTTCCTGATTGCCGATGGCGTGATGCCCAGCAATGACGGCCGTGGCTACGTGCTGCGCCGGATCATGCGGCGCGCCATGCGCCATGCGCATCTGCTGGGCGCGAAAGATCCGGTAATGCATCGCCTTGTGCCCTCGCTGGTGCAGCTTATGGGTGCGCAATATACGGAACTGGGACAGGCGCAGGCGCTGATCGAAGAAACACTGCTGCTTGAGGAAACTCGGTTCAAGCAGACCTTGGATCGTGGTCTGAAACTGCTGGATGATGAGGTCGCGGGCCTGCCCGAAGGTGAGGCTCTGCCCGGTGATGCGGCGTTCAAGCTCTATGACACCTATGGCTTCCCGCTGGATTTGACGCAGGATGCGCTGCGTGAAAAGGGCCGGACCGTGGATACCGACGGGTTCGATGCAGCCATGGCCGAACAAAAGGCCAAGGCGCGCGCTGCATGGGCGGGCTCGGGCGAGGCGGCGGATCAGGCCGTTTGGTTTGACGTGCTGGACAGCGCCGGGGCCACGGATTTCCTTGGCTATGATACCGAAAAAGCCGAAGGGCAGGTGGCTGCTCTGGTCGTGGATGGCGCGCTGGTCGACACCATCGAGCAGGGTGGCGCCGGTTGGGTTATCGTGAACCAGACCCCGTTCTATGGTGAGGCCGGTGGTCAGGTCGGGGATACCGGTGGAATCCGGCGTCTTGAGAATATGCAGGATGTGGCCACGGTCGAAGACACGCGCAAATTTGCCGAAGGTAAGGTCTATGCGCATAAGGTGACCGTCAGCCAGGGCACGCTGTCCAAAGGCGACGGGGTCGAGCTTGAGGTTGATCACACCCGCCGCAGCGCGATCCGGGCAAACCACTCGGCCACGCACCTGCTGCACGAGGCGCTGCGCGAAACGCTGGGCGACCATGTAGCGCAGCGCGGCTCTTTGAACGCGGCGGACCGGCTGCGGTTCGACTTCAGCCACTCCAAAGCGCTGAGCGTCGAAGAACTGCAAAAAGTCGAGCGTGAAGTGAACGCATTCATCCGCCAGAATTCGACCGTCGAGACGCGGATCATGACGCCCGACGACGCGCGTGATCTGGGCGCGCAGGCGCTGTTTGGTGAGAAATACGGTGACGAGGTGCGGGTTGTCTCGATGGGCAAGGCGCCCACGGGTAAAGGTCAGGATGGCGAAACATGGTCGATTGAACTGTGCGGCGGCACCCATGTGCGCCAGACCGGGGACATCGGTACGTTCGTCGTGCTGGGCGACAGCGCTAGCAGCGCCGGCGTGCGCCGGATCGAAGCCCTGACCGGGGATGAGGCGTTCCGCCACCTGTCGGCGCAGGATCAACGGTTGGGCCAGATTGCGTCCGAGTTGAAGGCGCAGCCTGATGATGTGGTTGGCCGCGTGAAGTCCCTGCTGGACGAACGCAAAGCGCTGCAGAACGAAGTGGCCCAACTGCGCCGTGATCTGGCGATGGCGGGCGGCTCGGGGCAGGGCAGTGCCGAGGCGAAGGACGTGAACGGTGTGCCGTTCTTGGCGCAGGCGCTGACCGGCGTTTCTGGAAAAGACCTTCCCGCGCTGATCGATGAACACAAAAGCCGTTTGGGCACGGGCGCGGTTCTGCTGATCGCGGATGCGGGTGGCAAGGCAGCTGTAGCGGCTGGAGTGACCGCGGACCTGACCGAAAAGGTCTCGGCCGTGGATCTGGTGCGCGCCGCAGTGGTCGAGCTGGGGGGCAAGGGCGGCGGTGGACGCCCGGACATGGCGCAAGGCGGTGGCCGAGATGCGTCGAACGCGGATGCGGCCATCAAGGCCGCCGAACAGGTATTGGAGGGGTAACATGCCCGCACTTTGGATCGCACATGTCACTGTGACGGACAATGAGGCTTACGGAAAATACGCCGAGTTGGCGGGTCCGGCGATTGCCGCCCATGGGGGGCAATTCATTGCACGTGCTGCACGCTATGTGCAGCTTGAGGGAAAAGAGCGCCCGCGTAATGTAGTAGCCAGATTCCCTTCGGTCGAAGCTGCTGTCGAGTGTTACAATTCGCCCGACTACCAAAAGGCCCTTGACCACGCACGTGGTGCGAGTGAACGCGAATTGGTCGTCGTCGAAATCACCGAATAGAATCATGAAGGCCGTCTGGTGAATGCTGCCGGACGGCCTAAAGAATGCGCGGATTTCGGCCTATATGTTATCTGACCGTTTCAGTGAATTTAATATTGAGACTTTTTTCGGTTTTTTAAATAATAACAACATCTTGTAATTTTTAAATGCACTTTTCGGTCTCGTTGGTTGCCTCAATTGTGGCAGTAACCCGACAAATTCAGCGCGAAATGGTCATGAAAAGTGACGAATTTCCGCCTCTTTTTCCATCCACCTTAAGCCCAGATTGCGCTGCCGCGTCCGTTTACCGATAGTTTCCTAAATCGGAATACGGTCCTGTCTGTCGACAATCGTTCGGAGAGACCAGGATCGAGGGACAGGCATGAATTCGTTTGTAGAGCAGGCGTTCACCGCGACAGGCAAGGTTTTGGGTGTTTGCGCGATTCTCGCGGCGGTCAGTGTCGTTGGGAAATCTGTGGAAGCCAGCGAAGGAGACTTCATCAGAAGCGTGGCATCTACGCCTCCGCCTGCCGGAGCAAGACAGCTGTGTCGCCAATACTCATGGGCATGTTCCAGCACTGCTTCGGTGGCGATGACAAGCCAGCAGGAATTGCAGATTGTTAAACGCGTGAATCGTAAGATCAATCGGACCACGCGTGAAGTTACGGACCAATCTCAGTATAGAACCGTGGAGAGATGGGCGTTGCCGACCAGACGTGGTGGGGACTGCGAAGACTTTGCTCTTTTGAAAAAAAGAGATCTAATTCGCGCAGGAATTGACCCAAGTAAGTTGCTGATTGCGACGGTGCTGGATACGCGAAGAAATGCGCATGCCGTTTTGGTTTACAGATCCGCAGCGGGTGATCTGGTGCTAGATAATTTGACCAACACGATCAAACCGTGGTCGGATACCCGATATCTTTTCTTACGGATGCAAGACCCACGACAGCCAGAGAATTGGGTGGCTGTCTACCGCCGTAGTTAATTTGTGACCACTCGGTCGATGGAGATTACCAAATAAACGGGGCGCCAATTCTGGCGCCCCGTTTCTTTTGATCTTTGTTTGTATTGTCCGCAACAAGAGTGTTTTACGATCCTCATTGCGTTCAACCAGAGTCAGTTAGTTGAAAACACCACCTGACCCGCCGTTGCCGCCGCCGACACCACCGACATTGCCACCATTGCCGTTGCCGTTGGTGCCGCCGCTGTTGCCGTTGTTGTTGCCGCCGTTTCCGGAACCTTGGCCTGATCCATTTGTGTTACCGCCGCCGTTGCCGGAATTGGGGTTATTCCCGTTACCATTTCCGGGTCCGCCAAAGATGCTGCCACCGTTTCCGTTGCCGTTCCCGTTTCCGGTCCCGTTGCCACCACCATTGCCATTGCCATTGTTGCCGCCACCATTGCCGGTGCCGGGGCCGGACCCTCCGGTGTTGCCACCGCCGTTACCGGGGTTGGGGTTGTTACCATTACCATTTCCTGGGCCGCCGGTTCCACCGCCGCCGCCGGTTCCACCGCCGCCGCCGCCGGTTCCGCCACCGCCGCCGCCGGTTCCACCGCCGCCGCCGCCGGTTCCGCCACCGCCGCCGCCGGTTCCGCCACCGCCGCCGCCGGTTCCGCCACCGCCGCCGCCGGTTCCGCCACCGCCGCCGCCGGTTCCGCCACCGCCGCCGCCGGTTCCACCACCGCCGCCGCCGGTTCCGCCACCGCCGCCGCCGGTTCCACCGCCGCCGCCGCCGGTTCCACCGCCGCCGCCGCCGGTTCCGCCACCGCCGCCGCCGGTTCCGCCACCGCCGCCGCCTGGATTAGTTGGGCCACCGCCTGGGTTCGTTGGGCCACCGCCTGGATTAGTTGGGCCACTGCCTGGATTAGTCGGGCCACCGCCTGGATTAGTTGGACCACTGCCACCGGTACCACCGCCGAAAGCTAGGCCCTCGCCAGGATTTGCGTCGCCATCACCGGATCTTTGATTGTTTGAAATGCTGGCGGTGGGAATATCAGTCAACACGGCTGCGAAAGCCGGACAACTTTCCAATGTTCTGGCCAAGATGTCATCAAAATCAGGCCTGCGTTGCAGGTACCGCAACATCCTGGATTCCACGACCTCACAAGCACAAAGTGTTTCCGTGGAAACGGACTGGCGAGCTGTTTTAATAGTGCACTTCTCGGCAGCCGTAGCTGCCGTTGTCGACACAATTGGAATAGTTGCTGACACAAAAACAATAGATAATAAACGACTTTTAACGCGCATGATTACGCCCCCTGGTACTCTTTAACCTGTGCTACCTGAGCACACCGTTGCCACAATTTAAACATAAATAGATCAATCCCTCGCCGTATTTTCAAGATGTGTGACAACAAGAAAACGGGAAAAAACTCCCGTTATGGTGGAACGATATTGAAAAACAAAAGAAAAGCCCGCCGGAGTGGCGGGCCTTGTTTTTGTTAATTTTGCATTAATGTACGCAAAAATGTCACTAATGGGGCAATGTTTCCAATCAGTGAACTATTTCACTGAAAGGTCTACGTAGATTTTGCCATGCGCTTGCGTTCGTGCGGATCCAAAAAGCGTTTACGCAACCGGATGGCGTTAGGCGTCACCTCAACCAGTTCGTCATCGTCGATATAGGCGATGGCTTCCTCAAGTGAGAACTGAACATGAGGTGTCAGGCGGACGGCGTCGTCCGATCCGCTGGCACGTACGTTGGTCAGTTTTTTGCCCTTAAGTGGGTTCACTTCCAGATCATTGTCCCGTGAATGCTCTCCGATGACCATACCTTGATAGACATCCGTCTGCGGACCCACGAACATGCGGCCACGCTCTTCGAGGTTCCACAGGGCGTAGGCGACGGCCTGTCCGTTCTCCATCGAGATCAGAACACCAGCGCGGCGGCCGGGAATCGGGCCTTTGTGTGCCGCCCAGCCGTGGAACACGCGGTTCAGAACACCGGTTCCGCGCGTGTCTGTCAGGAACTCTCCGTGATAGCCGATCAGTCCGCGCGAAGGCACATGCGCGATGATGCGGGTCTTTCCTGCACCGGCGGGGCGCATTTCGACCAGCTCGCCTTTGCGCGCGCCTGTGATCTTTTCGATCACAGCACCCGAGTATTCATCGTCAACGTCAATCGTGACTTCCTCAATGGGCTCCAGACGCTGGCCGTCTTCTTCGCGGAACAGAACCTGCGGGCGAGAGATGCTGAGCTCGAATCCCTCGCGGCGCATGTTCTCGATCAGAACACCCATCTGCAATTCGCCGCGGCCTGCAACCTCGAAGGCTTCGCCGCCGGGAGTGTCGGTGATGCGGATGGCGACGTTCGATTCGGCCTCTTTCATCAGGCGGTCGCGGATCACACGGGACTGCACCTTTTTGCCGTCGCGACCGGCCAGAGGCGAGTCGTTGATGCCGAAAGTCACAGTGATAGTCGGCGGGTCAATCGGTTGGGCGGGCAGGGCCTCTTCGACCTGAGGTGCGACCAGCGAGTCGGCTACGGTGGCTTTGCTCATGCCCGCGATGGTGACGATGTCACCAGCTTCGGCCACGTCGATGGGCTGTTGCGCCAGGCCGCGGAAGGCCAGGATTTTCGAAGCGCGGAAGTTTTCGATCAGCGTGCCGTCGCGCGACAGCGCCTTGAGGCTGTCGCCCGCCTTCAGCGTACCGCTTTCCACACGGCCGGTCAGGATGCGGCCGATGAACGGGTCGCTTCCCAGCGTGGTGGCCAGCATACGGAACGGCTCGTCTTTCTTTTCGGCTTGTTTGGGGGCCGGGACGTGATCCACGACCAGATCAAACAGCGCGGTCAGGTCCTTGCGGGGGCCGTCCAGTTCCATATCTGCCCAACCAGACCGGCCCGAGGCATACATGGCTGGGAAGTCCAGCTGATCGTCATCGGCACCGAGGTTGGCGAACAGGTCAAAGCACTCATCCAACGCGCGGTCAGGTTCGGCGTCGGGTTTGTCGACTTTGTTCAACACCACGATCGGGCGCAGGCCCAGCGCCAGCGCTTTCGAGGTCACAAACTTGGTCTGGGGCATCGGGCCTTCGGCGGCATCGACCAGCAGAACAACACCGTCGACCATCGAAAGGATACGCTCAACCTCGCCACCGAAATCGGCGTGGCCGGGGGTGTCAACGATGTTGATACGGGTGCCTTTCCACTCGACCGAAGTCGCTTTGGCAAGGATGGTAATCCCGCGCTCGCGCTCCAGATCGTTGCTGTCCATGGCGCGTTCCGCCACAGCCTGATTTTCCCGGAACGCGCCGGATTGTTTAAGCAGCTCATCCACCAGGGTCGTTTTGCCGTGGTCAACGTGAGCGATGATTGCGATATTGCGCAGGTCCATGAGGTCAGCCTTTGAACGGGAAGTTGCCGCGCGCATAACGCGACGCGGCAAAATATGCCAGCCCTAACCGCCCGTCAGTGACCCGTAGTGTTGGAAAACAGGTGAATAACCAGAATTCCAGACAAAATCATGACCAAACCTATCACTGCGGGCCAGTCCAGCCTCTGCCCAAAAACGATAAAACCGATCACAGCAATCAGCACAATGCCCAAGCCCGACCAGATGGCATAAACGATCCCAACTGGCATGAACTTTAGAGTCAAGCCAAGCAGATAGAACGCGATTGCGTAGCCAACCACGACCAATACAGAGGGCCAGAACCGCGTGAATTGCTGACTGGCTTGCAACGCAGTTGTGCCAATCGTTTCTGCGACCACTGCAAAAAGCAGGAAAAGATAGGCTTTGGGCAAAATAAGTCTCGGATTGAATGTTGTTGAGCTCGTTGAACACAGATTTCAGACATCTGGCAAGTTGTTTCGGTTGTTCCTGTGCACAAGTTAGGTGAGGTCAGGATAACCATACTGTTTTTACACGAGCTTTTTGAGATACTGTTCGACCAGTTATCAGTGTTTTTTTAATCAGTAAGCTGTGACGAATTTTGCTAAATCTGTCATCGTCGTATCGGCGATTGTTGTGGCGCTTGGGTGGCTAGCTGGCGGGGGGTCCGCTGAGAGAAGCGCAGCCAAAGATGTTGAGCGGGTAAACGGTTCTCAGGTTTGAGCGTCCGCTGGTACTTGGGGGGGAAAGAGGCGACGTGCCTCTTTCTCTTTTACCATTCAAGTGGTCAACTCTTCTGAGAAATAGTTCTTGAGCTGTGGTTCCAACCAATTCCATAGTTGCGGTGCGCCACGGGTAATCGGGGTGCCAACGCGCGACTCGATCTGCGCGAATGTCACATCGTAGTCGACCCATGATCCACCACCGGTGGCAAGGTTGCCAACAGGTGTTTGAAAACGGTCGACGGCCTTTGCAAATTTGGCATCGGGGCTCTCGGCGGCTTCAAACTCAAGCCACAAGGCTAGGCATTCAGTTCTTTGCTGGTTCGGCAATAGCCCGAAAAGCCGATCGGCCGCCGCTTGTTCCTCGGCTGCTTGCGCCGCGTGGTCGACATGACCATGAATTGGATGATCACCTGCGTCGATTTCGACGATGTCGTGCAGCAGCAACATCCTTAAAACGCGACCAATGTCGACGTCAAATTCGGCGCAGTCTGCTAAGACCCAAGCGAACAGCATGATGTGCCACGAATGCTCGGCCGAGTTTTCAAATCGATCACCAGACAAAAGCCTGGATGCGCGATAGACGGATTTCAGTTGATCGCATACCGCAAGGAACGGCAGCCTATCAGAAAACTCTGAACGTGGAGCAGGTTGGCCGTCGAACAAAGCGTAAGCGGCCTTGAAAGCGTCAGGAAGAGCGGTCTCGAGATAGGCCGCGCGTCCACCGTTCAGATTGTCGCGGACGACCGTCAGATGCTCTGGTTTGGGTTCCGGAGCGTTTAGGACCTGAAACAGAGGTTGGCAGCGATCAAGGCATTTTGCGAATTTCGCATCGGGCGTAGAATCCGCTTCGAACTCCTGCCAAAGCGTCAGAAAAGCGTCGGATTGGTCATCGGGTAACATTCCGAACAGTTCCTGAGCGGCGTTCTGTTCTGCGCGCTCAACCGCCTTCCAGTCGGTTTTCAGATGGATGGGATGGTCACCGACGATGATTTCGACCAGATCATGCAGCAAAAGCATCCGAATGACCCGGTCAATCCGAACATTTGCGTCGGCAAGGGGGGCCATCACCAGTGCCCACAGCGCCAGATGCCAACTGTGTTCCGCCGAGTTTTCTTGCCGGGATTGATCCAGCAGCGTGTTCGCGCGTTCGACCGATTTCAGCTGGTCCGCGCGTTTCAAGAATTCTATTTGCGCGGACAGCCGATCCATCATTTCTTTTCTATCGCCTTAACTTTCTTGCGGTGTTCTGCAAGGCGCTGGATCACGAATTGGCGGGCTTGACGCTCAGACAGGCGCACTCGAATTTCGGTCAGAAATGCCTCTTCCAGCGACTGAGAGGATGCCCCAAGCAGCTCGCCAACTTCGACATAAAAGCGATCCTCGCCGGTTTCATCCATCACCTTCAACGTGTCTTCGGCCAGTCTGCCGGCAAGCGTGGAGACTGTATCCGACATCAGCGTGTGTTCTCGGTCAGGCGGCGCTTCACGTAGTCACTGACATCTGTGATTAACGTGTCCATGTGGCGATCCTGGAAGAAATGGTCGGCGCCTTCCACTTCATTATGAGTGATCGTGATGCCTTTTTGCTCGTGCAGCTTGTTGACCAAGGCAGTGGTGTCTGCGGGCGGGGCCACGCGGTCCGAAGACCCATTGATGATCAAGCCCGAGGACGGGCAAGGTGCGAGGAACGAGAAATCATACATGTTCGCCGGAGGAGACACGCTGATAAAGCCAGTGATCTCGGGTCGGCGCATCAGCAGTTGCATCCCGATCCACGCCCCGAAGGAAAACCCTGCAACCCAGCAGTGTTTCGAGTTGTTGTTCATCGATTGCAGGTAATCCAGTGCGGATGCCGCATCGCTGAGCTCACCCACGCCCTGATCGTACTCACCCTGGCTGCGACCCACACCACGGAAGTTGAACCGCAGAACGGTGAACCCCATGTTGTAGAACGCGTAGTGCAGGTTGTAGACCACCTTGTTGTTCATCGTCCCGCCGAATTGAGGATGCGGGTGAAGCACGATGGCGATCGGTGCGTCTTTTTCCTTTTGCGGGTGGTAGCGGCCTTCCAAGCGGCCTTCTGGTCCGGGAAAAATCACCTCGGGCATGTGTGCGATGGTCCTGTCTTTTTCTTCTGGGTGCCCGGAAATACTTGACGATAATCGTCGGACACCTTAGAACGGTTCTAATTGTGATACTGGGCGCATGAGCGCTGCTTGTCGGAGATACGCACTGGCAGCGGCGGCGTCAATGATTTCGCGCGTAAACTGCCATGAGGGAATGCAAATGAAGCTGTCGACCAAGGGTCGTTATGCGATGGTGGCTCTTGCCGATATCGCCCTTCAGCCCTCGGACGGGCTGGTGACACTCAGCGAGATTTCAGCACGGCAAGACATTTCTCTGCCTTACCTCGAGCAGTTATTCGTCAAGCTACGCAGGGCCGAGCTGGTGTCTTCGGTTCGGGGGCCGGGTGGTGGTTATCGCCTTGCCCGTCCAGCGTCCGAAATTCGCGTTGTTGAGATTCTGGCCGCCGTAGATGAAACAGTCGATGCTTTGCAAAAGGGCGCTGGCGCAACCGGAGCTTTGTCCGGCAGCCGGGCGCAATCCCTAACCAATCGACTATGGGAAGGCCTGAGCGCCCATGTGTATGTGTTCTTGCATCAAACGCGCCTTTCGGACGTGATCAAGAATGACCTCGCACCTTGTCCGGCCGTACCCAGCCTTTTTGCAGTTGTGGACGAATAGGATGGCATTTTCTGAAAACGAACTTCTGCGTTCTAAAAAGGTGAATCCGTGAATCGTATTTACCTGGATCACAATGCCACCACACCTCTGCGTCCAGAGGCTCGCGAGGCGATGATCTCCGCAATGGAGATTTGCGGCAACCCGTCCTCGGTCCACGCTGAAGGGCGCGCAGCCAAGGCGCTGGTCGAGCGCGCAAGAGCACAGATTGCGGCTGCCTTTGGGGCCGAAGGGGCTGATGTCGTGTTTACTTCGGGTTCGACCGAAGGGGCTGCGCTGACACTAGAGGGGCGGGGCCTGCATGGGGCTGCGATCGAACATGATGCGGTCCGCGCGTGGGCAGTGGAAGATTTGAGCGTGTCGAAAGAAGGTATGGTTGCGGTTTCAGCGCCGGACCAATCGACGCTGCAATACGCGAATTCCGAGACAGGGATCGTTCAATCATTGCCGGCAGGGTTGGCGGTGACCGATGCGACTCAGGCGTTTGGAAAATTACCGATCGCGTTCAACTGGCTGGACACTCAGATGGCGCTGGTCTCGGCGCACAAACTTGGTGGTCCAAAAGGCATCGGGGCTGTTGTGATGAAGCGCGGCACGGATTTGCCCGCCCGGATCAAGGGTGGCGGTCAGGAAATGGGACGTCGCTCCGGGACAGAAAATGTTATTGGAATAGCAGGGTTCGGGGCCGCAGCTGACGCGGCAGCGCGCGATCTGGCCAATGGTGTTTGGGAGCAGGTCAAAGAATTTAGAAATATTCTAGAAAAGGCCCTTGAGGCCGGTTCTAAATCTACTATTTTTGTCGGGAAAGATCAGGAACGCCTGCCGAACACCCTGTGCTTCGCCACCCCCGGTTGGAAGGGTGAGACGCAGGTCATGCAGATGGATCTGTCTGGATTTGCGATTAGCGCAGGTTCGGCCTGTTCCAGCGGCAAGGTACGTGCAAGTGCGGTACTGACCGCGATGGGATTTGACGAGGTCACAGCTGCCAGCGCAATTCGCGTTTCGCTGGGGCCTGCGACAACGGAAGAAGATGTGCTGCGTTTCGCTGAAACGTGGCTTGAAAAAGAGAAAAAGCATCGCGCGCGGGCCGCGTGATCAGACGGAGGGTGTCTTATGGCCGCTTTGGACCAGACCCAGGTAAAAGAGGGTGTCGATCAGGAAACCGTGGATGCGGTGCGCGAGGTCGGAACCTATAAATACGGCTGGGAAACCGATATTGAGATGGAATACGCGCCCAAGGGCGTGAACCCTGATATCGTCCGCCTGATCTCGGAAAAGAACGAAGAGCCAGAGTGGATGACCGAATGGCGTCTGGCCGCGTTCGAGCGCTGGACTCAGATGGATGAGCCGAACTGGGCGATGGTCAGCTATCCCAAGATCGATTTTCAGGACCAGTATTACTATGCCCGTCCCAAGTCGATGGAGGAAAAGCCCAAGTCCTTGGATGAAGTCGATCCCAAGCTGCTGGCTACTTACGAAAAGCTGGGTATCCCTCTGAAAGAACAGATGATTTTGGCGGGTGTAGAAGGTGCCGAGGATGCCCCGGCTGAGGGTCGCAAGGTTGCCGTGGACGCGGTGTTCGACTCGGTTTCTGTTGGAACCACGTTCCAGGAAGAGCTGAAGAAAGCAGGTGTCATCTTCTGCTCGATCTCTGAGGCGATCAAAGAGCACCCCGAATTGGTCAAGAAGTATCTGGGTTCGGTGGTTCCGGTCTCGGACAACTTTTACGCCACGCTGAACTCGGCCGTGTTCTCGGATGGCTCGTTCGTTTACATCCCGCCGGGCGTGCGCTGCCCGATGGAGCTGAGCACCTATTTCCGTATCAACGCGGAGAACACAGGCCAATTTGAACGCACGCTGATCATTGCCGATAAGGGCTCGTACGTGTCGTATTTGGAGGGCTGCACCGCACCCCAGCGCGATACCGCACAGCTGCACGCGGCTGTGGTCGAGATCATCATCGAAGAAGACGCCGAGGTGAAGTACTCGACCGTTCAGAACTGGTTCCCCGGTGATGAGAATGGCAAGGGTGGCATCTATAACTTTGTGACCAAACGCGCCGATTGCCGGGGCGACCGGTCCAAGGTGATGTGGACGCAGGTCGAGACCGGTTCGGCTGTAACCTGGAAATACCCGTCCTGCATCCTGCGGGGCGAGGAAAGCCAGGGCGAGTTCTATTCGATCGCCATCGCCAACAACTATCAGCAGGCCGATACCGGTACGAAGATGGTTCATCTGGGCAAGAACACCAAGTCGCGCATCGTGTCTAAGGGGATTAGCGCGGGCAAGGCGCAGAACACCTATCGCGGTCTGGTTTCGATGCATCCCAAGGCTAAGAACAGCCGCAACTATACCCAGTGCGACAGCTTGCTGATCGGCGACAAATGCGGGGCGCATACAGTGCCTTACATCGAGGTCAAGAACAACTCGTCCCGTGTGGAGCATGAGGCGACGACGTCCAAGGTGGATGACGATCAGCTGTTTTACTGCCGACAGCGCGGTATGGACGAGGAAGAGGCCGTGGCGCTGGTGGTAAACGGGTTCTGCAAGGACGTGTTGCAGGCGTTGCCGATGGAGTTTGCCATGGAAGCACAACAGCTTGTTGCGATCAGCCTTGAGGGTTCGGTCGGCTAAAGCCGCATCATTTCGAAATTCACAAAATATCGGGGCCGCGCGGTCCCTTGCGCTACGCAAAAGGGTAAAAAATGCTGGAAATCAAAAACCTGCACGTGAAACTTGAGGAAGAAGAAAAGCAAATCCTCAAAGGTGTCGATCTGACGGTCGAGGCCGGTAAGGTGCACGCGATCATGGGGCCGAATGGCTCGGGCAAGTCGACGCTCAGCTATGTGCTTTCGGGGCGCGACGGGTATGAAGTGACCGATGGGTCGGCGACTCTGGACGGCGAAGATCTGCTGGAGATGGAACCGGAAGAGCGCGCCGCCGCTGGTGTCTTTCTGGCGTTCCAATACCCGGTCGAAATTCCGGGCGTGGGCAACATGACCTTCCTGCGCACTGCCGTGAACGCCCAGCGCAAGGCGCGCGGCGAGGATGAGCTGTCGGCGGCTGACTTCCTGAAAGAAGTCCGCGCCAAGGCCAAGTCGCTGAAGATCGACGCAGACATGCTGAAACGCCCTGTCAATGTTGGCTTCTCGGGCGGTGAGAAAAAGCGCAACGAGATCCTGCAAATGGCGATGCTCGAACCCAAGATGTGCATCTTGGACGAAACCGACTCGGGTCTGGATGTGGACGCAATGAAGCTGGTGGCCGAGGGTGTGAACGCGTTGCGCGACGAAGGACGTGGGTTCCTGGTGATCACGCACTATCAGCGTTTGTTGGATCACATCAAACCGGACGTTGTGCACATTATGGCGGACGGCAAGATCGTCAAAACCGGTGGCCCCGATCTGGCGCTGGAAGTTGAAAACAACGGTTACGCAGACATTCTGGCCGAGGTGAACTGATGGCATTGCCCGAAGTGAAACAAACCGCAACCGAGGCGCGGCTGGCCAATCTGGTCATGCCCGACGCCGGTTGCACTCGAGCCGCGCGCGAAGACGCGCTGGCCCGTGTGCTGGAAATGGGTCTGCCCGGTCGCCGGGATGAGTATTGGAAATACACCCGCCCGGATACGCTGGTCGCGCCCGAGGCCCCTCGGGCCGCGCTGTTCGATCCGGATGAGGCCATGCTGTTCGCCGATCTGGACCGTTTGAAGATCGTTTTCGTCGATGGTGTTTTCAGCCCTGAGGAATCCGATGACCTGACGCTGGAAGGTGTCACTATCGATCGGATCGAGGACATTTGCTTCAAGGATATTCATTGGGCGAAAGAGCTGTACGGCGTGCTTGAAGCGCGTGGTCAATCACCTGTGCAACGTCCTCTGGCGGCGTTGAATACGGCCTTCGCGGCGGATGGGATCGCGATCCATGTCTCGGGCAAACCGTCCAAGCCGATCAGCTTTATCTATCGCCATGCCTCTGAAACCTCGGACGCGATGCTGCACCATATCATCCGTGTCGAAAGCGGTGCCGAGGTGACGATCCTTGAAAACGGCCCGGCGGCTTCGCGTTTCAACAAATGCATGGAGATCGACATTGCCGATGGTGGGGTGTTGCATCACGTTCGGGCGCAAGGCCGCGATCACGAGCGTCGTGCCGCGACCCACATGTTCACGCGTCTGGGGCAGGAATCGGTCTACAAATCCTTCACCCTGACTGTGAATGGCGTGCTGACGCGCAACGAACAGGTGGTCGAGCTGACCGGAGACGATTCGGTGGCCCACGTTGCGGGTGCCTGCGTCGGTGACGGCGACTTCCATCATGACGATACCGTCTTTATCACTCATGACGCTGTGAATTGTGAAAGCCGCCAGGTGTTTAAGAAAGTGCTGCGCAACGGCGCGACCGGCGTGTTCCAGGGCAAGATCCTCGTTAAGGAGGGCGCTCAGAAGACCGATGGTTATCAGATCAGCCAGTCTCTGCTGTTGGATGACGACAGCCAGTTCCTCGCCAAGCCCGAGCTTGAGATCTATGCCGATGACGTGGCGTGTTCGCACGGCTCGACCTCAGGTGCGATTGATGAAACGGCGCTGTTCTATCTGCGCTCGCGCGGGGTTCCGACCAAAGAGGCGACCAACATGCTGACGCTGGCGTTTCTGGCGGAGGCCGTGGACGAGATCGAGGACGATGCCCTGTCGCAGGCCATTGTCGATCGCCTTGAAGGCTGGATGTCGCGGCACAGCTAATGCCGGTAACGTCGGATATAGTGGCCACATATCGGGGGCCGGGGCGCGTTGTGCGTCGGCTTCTTGAACTGGGACAGCGCGAAGATCGGGCTTTGGTCTTTGTGATGGCGTTTTGTGTGGTGGCGTTCATCGCACAACTACCCAGTTTGTCCCGCCGTGCGCATCTTGAAGGTCTTGAGTTGAACATGCTTATGGGCGGTGCGCTTTTGGGCACTGTCATCATCCTGCCGCTGTTTTTCTACGCATTGGCCTTTGTGTCATATGGCGCGGCACGGCTGGTCGGAGGCAAAGGATCAGCCTATGGCGCCCGGGTGGCGCTGTTCTGGGCGCTTTTGTCGTCGACACCTTTGGTGTTGCTGAATGGCCTTGTGGCAGGCTTTATCGGGCCGGGTCCGGCATTGACGGGTGTTGGATTGATCTGGTTTGTGGTCTTTCTGTGGTTCTGGCTCTCGGGCCTCAGACAGGCGCA
This sequence comes from Ruegeria sp. HU-ET01832, assembly GCF_040371315.1. Lineage (NCBI taxonomy): Bacteria > Pseudomonadati > Pseudomonadota > Alphaproteobacteria > Rhodobacterales > Roseobacteraceae > Ruegeria > Ruegeria sp. HU-ET01832. Next base: position 198,465 of record NZ_BAABWL010000001.1, on the reverse strand, counting down.
GAGGGTGTCGCAATGACAGTTCAGTCCGTACTAAACCTAGCTGTTCTAACAGTGACCAAACCTTCTGATGCCGCGCGGCGATTACTGGCTTTGCAGCCAGGGCGCGAGGTTCTTTGGCTGGCATTTTTCCTGGCTATTGTGATGAACAGCTTGGGCCAGGTTGGTATCCAGCAGCTTGTCCCGGTGCCGCCAGGTGAAATCGCCTTGCCACCCGAGCCTATTGTCCTGGGTTTGCTGAGGTCGGCCGGGGCAATGATGTTCAGTATCGTTGCGTTTCTTGTGATCGGACGCTTTCTTGGTGGGGTGGCCACGTTCAACGACTTCATGATCCTGATGGTCTGGTTGCAGTTCCTTCAGGTTGCAGCGCTGGTCTTAACGCTGGTGGTTTCGTTGGTGTTGCCCTTCTTGCTGGTGATGTTTGTGGTGGCGACTTTGATAATCAGCCTTTACGTCACACTCCATTTCATCAATGAAGCGCATAAGTTCGGTTCGATCTTAAAATCCTTTGGGGTCATCGTGTTGTCTGCACTGGTTGCAGTCCCATTTGTCCTCATGTTGGTGCCCAGCGGCCCTGTCTAGGGAAGAAAATACCATGTATGACGTACATAAAATCCGTGCGGACTTTCCGATCCTGTCCCGAGAGGTGAACGGAAAGCCACTGACATATCTGGATAACGGAGCATCGGCGCAAAAGCCGCAGGTTGTGATTGATGCAGTCACACGCGCCTATGCCGAGGAGTACTCCAACGTACACCGTGGACTGCACTATCTGTCCAATCTGGCGACCGAGAAATACGAATCCGTGCGCGGCACCATTGCGCGCTTTCTGGGCGCGGCGGATGAGGATGAGATCGTTCTGAACTCGGGTACGACCGAAGGCATCAATCTGGTCGCCTATGGCTGGGCGATGCCGCGCCTGGAGGCCGGGGATGAGATCGTGCTTTCCGTGATGGAACACCACGCCAACATCGTCCCTTGGCATTTTCTTCGGGAACGGCAGGGCGTTGTCCTGAAATGGGTTGATGTGGATTCTGAAGGAGGGCTGGACCCTCAGGCGGTCATCGATGCCATTGGCCCCAAGACCAAACTGGTCGCGGTCACTCAGTGTTCGAATGTTTTGGGTACTGTGGTTGATGTAAAGGCGATCACCCAAGGCGCGCATGCCAAGGGTGTCCCGGTTCTGGTCGATGGCAGCCAGGGTTCAGTACATATGCCGGTCAATGTTCAGGACATCGGTTGTGACTTTTACGCGATCACTGGGCACAAGCTCTATGGCCCATCCGGGTCTGGTGCGATCTACATAAAGTCCGAACGTATGGCTGAGATGCGTCCCTTTATCGGGGGCGGCGACATGATCAAAGAGGTCAGCAAGGATCAGGTGATCTATAATGATCCACCGATGAAGTTCGAGGCCGGAACGCCGGGTATTGTGCAAACTATCGGGTTGGGCGTGGCGCTGGACTACATGATGGATTTGGGGATGGAGAACATCGCCTCCCATGAAGCAGGTATTCGTGATTACGCGATGGAGCGGCTGACGGGGCTCAACTGGTTGCAGGTTCAGGGCACCCGTGCTGACAAGGCCGCCATTTTCAGCTTTACGCTGGACGGGGCGGGGCACGCGCATGATGTTTCCACCATTCTGGACAAGAAAGGTGTCGCGGTGCGCGCTGGTCATCATTGCGCCGGTCCGTTGATGGATTTCTACGGAGTCACTGCCACCTGCCGGGCGAGCTTTGGCCTTTATAACACCAAAGAAGAGGTCGATACACTGATCGACGCGCTGGAATTGGCGCATGATCTGTTTGCGTGAAACCTGACTGATCTGGGCAGATTTGCAGTTGCACCCGGATCGGAACAAGGTTAGCTAACAGCCAAGGCACCTGTAGCTCAGCTGGATAGAGCGCTGCCCTCCGAAGGCAGAGGCCAGAGGTTCGAATCCTCTCAGGTGCGCCATAATTCCGATAAAACCGCGTTGAAAAGATTGGGTGTTTCCATTTTGGGAATTCCCGTTGAATTTGATTTTTCGGAAAACTTGCGGGCTTTCGGGAAAAGCTCTTGTTCGGTCTCTATCAGGGGATCAACGGAACTCTAAGGTTCGACTGTCGATGTTGAGCGAGAAACACCCGCCACATGTGGCGACTATTTGAAAAGGGCCCGCATGAGCGGGCCCTTTGTTGGTTTACATCTACCGGTGTTTCACTCCTCGTAGACGATCTTCCATGCTCCGTTCTCTACAACGCTCACATAGACCGAGTCTGCGCCCTGGTGATCATCGGGGCCGTAGGTGATATGGTTGCCAACCAGCTCGTCCTGATAGTCCAGAGATTCCATTGCGGCGATAAAGCTTTCATGAGTCAGGTCGGGACCGGCGGCCTCAAGCGCCTTGACCATCATTTCGGCGGCCGAATAGCCCAGCATGGAAAAGCCAACCGGGTCTTCGCCGGTCGCAGCTTTGTATTCTTCGATGAAGGCGGCCGGGGCAGGCTCATCCGCGCGCGCCCATAGATCTTGCCAGGACGCGGCCGCATAGAACCCGTCTGTAACACCGCCGGGTACCTGCGCCACAACGGTCAGAAAGCTGGCGGACGTTCCGAGGAACTTCATATCGGCCAAGCCCATCTTCTTGGCCGTTCCAACCACGGTGATCGCCTGCCGTACGCCCAGCGCCATGGTGACGATATTGCATCCTTCTTCCTTGAGTTTGCTCAAAGATCCAACGAAATCCGTTTCATCCGGCTTATGCGTGGTTTCCGCCGCGAAGGCGATCCCGGCCTCTTCGGCACCGGCTTTGCTGCCTTCCAGAATTTCCTCACCGAAATCGGTTGGCAAATACATGGTGCAGACCTTTTGCCCTCCGAATTGCTCGGCCAGGTATTTCACGCCCACGCGGCTTTGGTCGAAATAGGTCGAGAAGGACGTGAATTTGTTGTCCATCGGTTCCTGCAGCATCTGCCGCGCTGCGGTCAAAGGCGCAACATTGGGAATACCTTTAGGGTCTAATAGCTTGAACCCAGCAACGTTCATGGGTGTGCCCAGCGATTGCAGCATCGCAAAAACTTTGTCGCGGTTCAGCAGCTTGTTATAGCCCTGCATCGCACGCGGCATCTGGTACCCGTTATCCTCGACCACGAAACGGATTTTGCGACCATGCACGCCGCCTTCGGCATTCACGCGGTCAAACACCACATTCGCGCCCTTGGTTGCAGGAACACCCACAGCGGCGAAAATACCGCTCAGGTCGTTGACCGAGCCGATGACGATTTCATCGTCGCTCACACCTTGCGTCTCGGCATTTGCGATTGTCGCCGCAGCCGTCAAAGCGGTGGCGGCCGCCAGTCGTTTGATCACGTTCCTCATGTTTTTCCTCCCTTTGGGTAGACCCTTATCTATTTGTACATGTCTTCAATCAGATGTGCGTGTTTCTTCTCAACAAAGCTGCGTTTGAGCTTCATCGTGGCGGTCAGTTCTTCGTCATCAGCGGTCAGCAGCACGTTGATCAGGCGGAAGTCCTTGATCTGCTCGACCCGCGCGAATTCCTTGTTAACGGCGTCGACCTCGGCCTTGATCTGATCCAGCACCTCGGGCGCGGCGCAGAGTGAGGCAAAGTTCGAAAACGGCACCTTGCGATCCTGCGCGAATTTTTCGACGTTTTCTTGATCGATCATGATCAGTGCCGTTAGATATTTGCGCGCATCCCCGATGATCACCGCATCCGAGATATAGTGGCTGAACTTCAGGCGGCTTTCAATTTCGGCCGGGGTGATGTTCTTGCCGCCCGCCGTGATGATGATGTCCTTGAGGCGGCCGGTTATGGTCACAAACCCGTCGGCGTCGATCTTGCCCATATCGCCGGTGCGCAGCCAGCCATCGGCGGTGAATGTTTCAGCGGTTTTGGCATTGTTGCGCCAATAGCCCTGAAAGATGTTCAGACCCTTAATCTGGATTTCACCGTCATCCGAGATGCGCACGTCATTGCCCGGCACCGCACGGCCGATGGTGCCGACCTTGTTATCCTCGGTGGTGTTCAGCGTCGCCAGACCCGAGGTTTCGGTCATTCCAAACCCTTCGACCAGTGGCACACCAATGGCCCAGTACCATTTCAGCAAATCGGCCGAGATGGGCGCGGCCCCGCTGCCGCCGCGGCGCAGTTTGTCCATCCCCAGCATCCGCCGCAGATTGCGCAAGACCAGCCGATCCCACAGCCAGAACTGGGCGGCTACACCAGCGGGCACCGGTTTGCCGGCCAGCAGGTATTCGGCTCGTGCAAACCCGGCTTTCAGTGCCATGCCAAACGCGGCGCGGCCTGAGGGGGTGGCCTCCTGCGTCAGGATTTTGACCTGCGAATAGATCTTTTCCCAAACGCGTGGCACGGCGGTGAATGTGCTGGGCGATACCTCTTGCAGGTTGGCAAAGACGGTCTCGGGGCTTTCGGCGAAATTCACCACGCATTTCGCGGCCAGCGGGAAATACACCGACACGTCGCGCTCTAGGATGTGGCACAGCGGCAGGAAACACAGCTGCTCATCGGTTTCGAATGTGGGCAGGGAATGCGCCCCGGCCTCGATCGCGGCCAGAATGTTCTCATGGCTCAGCATCGCACCTTTGGGCGTCCCGGTGGTGCCCGAGGTGTAAACCAGCAAGGCCGTATCCTGCGGCGAGGCCAGCGCGATCTCGGCGTCGAACCGGGTGGGGTCTTCGGCCTCGGCCTGCCGCCCGATCTCGTAGAGGTCGGCAACCATCATGCAGCGGTCGTGGTTCAGATCGTGCAGGCCCTCATCCTCAAGGATGATGACGTTCAGCAGGCTGGGAAGCTCGGCCTCAACCTCGAAAAACTTGTCCAGCTGCTCCTCGTTCTCGACGATCAGGAACCGGCTGTCGCTGTCATTCACGAGGTATTTCAACTGCTTGGCGGAATCCGTGGTATAGACGCCCGAGGCAATCCCACCAACGCATTGAATGCCCATATCGAACCACGCCCATTCCTTGCGGTCCTCGGACAGGATCGAGACAACCTCGCCGCGTTGCAGACCTAGTTTGCGCAGGGCCAGTCCGATCCACTTGGCGTGTTGCCAGTAATCGGCCCAGGAATAAGACTTCCAGATGCCGAAATCTTTCTCACGATGCGCGGTGCGGTCGCCCAGATCGGCGCAGCGTTTCTGGAACAGGTGACACAGTGTCGTGCATTCATCCACCAGTACCGGGCGCTGGCCGGGGGTGGCGTTGAACTGGATGCCGTTGATCTTGGTCTGAGGGCGCAGGGTGCTGATATTCATGCCGGTCACCTCCACGTCTTTTTGCGCTTCCAGCGGCGGTTTTCCCGCGCGCCTTCTTCCTGCACGCCCAGATAAAAGTTCTGGATGTCCTCGGATTGCATCAAAACATCCGCCGCGCCGTCCATAACGATGCGCCCGACCTCCATCACATAGCCATGATGGGCCAGTTCCAGAGCTGCATTGGCGTTCTGTTCGACCAGCATCATGGTCATGTTCTGTTCGTCATTGAGGCGTTTGAGGATGCCGAAAATCTCCTGCACCAGCAGCGGCGACAGACCCAGCGAAGGTTCGTCCAACAGCATGATCTTGGGGTTCGCCATCAGCCCGCGCCCAATGGCCAGCATCTGCTGCTGCCCGCCCGAGAGGGTTCCAGCCTCTTGATTGCGGCGCTCTTTCAGGATCGGGAAGTAAGAGAATACCAACTCGCGGTCATGGTCGATCTGCCCCTTGTCGGTCGCCGTATAGGCCCCGAGGCTGAGGTTTTCGTCCACGGTCATCAGGGGGAACACCTCGCGCCCTTCGGGGACATGGACGATGCCTTTTTGCACGACCTTATGCGGCTCGGACCCTTGGATTTCATCACCATCAAAGGTGATCTTGCCCTTTTCGGGGTCCATCACGCCGGATACTGTCTTCATCAGCGTCGTCTTTCCCGCGCCATTCGCACCCAGGATCGACACGATCTGGCCCGGATGCACGTCCAGCGACACGCCGCGAATGGCCATGATCGGGCCATAGAAGCTTTCGACATTGCGGATGGTCAGGATCGGCGCGCTCATGAGGCTTTCCCCAGATAGGCTTCGACCACCGCCGGGTGGGACTGCACCTGAGCCGGAGTCCCCAGAGCTAACATCGCACCATCGGCCATCGCCAACACCCGGTCGGACACGCCGGAGACCAGCCCCATGTCATGTTCCACCATCAGCACCGTGATCCCCATCTGCCGCCGGATATCGTCAATCCACCAGCGCATGTCCGTCGTCTCCTCGACCGACAAGCCCGATGCCGGTTCGTCCAGCAACAACAGCTTGGGATCGGTGGCCAGCGCGCGGGCGACCTCGACCACTTTACGGACGCCATAGGGCAGGCCCGAGATCATCTTGTCGCGGTAGGCCTGCAGGTCGAGGAAATCGATGATCTCTTCAACCTTTTCGCGGTTTTCCAACTCTTGTCGCCGCGCTGAGGGCAGGAACAGAACCTCTGAGATCAGGTTGGTTTTGCGGTGCCGATGCCGCCCGACCAGCAGGTTCTGCAGTACGGTGGCATGTTCGAACAGTTCGATATTCTGGAACGTCCGTGCCACTCCATAAGTCGCCACGCCCGAGGGTTTGACCTGCAGCAGATCATGCCCGTCAAATCGGATCGACCCGGCAAACGGGTCGTAGAACCGCGAGATCAGGTTGAACACCGTCGATTTGCCCGCACCATTGGGGCCGACGATGGCAAAGATCTCGCCCTCTTCGACTGAAAAGGACAGGTCATTCACCGCCGTCAGGCCGCCGAATTTCAGGGTTACATTCTCGAACGCCAGCAGGCTCATCTTAGGCGCTCCGTCTTGAGGTAGGATTTCTGACGCTTGAACATGTCCTTGCGGTAGAAGGGGAACAGTTCAAACCACGTGCGGATTTTCAGCCAACGCCCATACATACCCATAGGTTCAAACAGGATAAACCCGATCAGGATCATGCCGAAAATGCCGAATTCCAGCCCCGGAATTGCGACGGTACTGCCGCCGAACAGGGCACCCACATATTCCTTTGAGATCGACAGGAATTGCGGCAGGAACCCGATTACGATGGCGCCCAGAAACGCGCCGTGAATCGAGCCCAGCCCGCCGATCACGATCATCATCAGCAGCTGGATCGAGATCAGGACGCTGAACGTTTCGTTGTTGAACGCACCCGCATACATGCCCATCAGAGCGCCCGCCCAACCGGTGACGGCGCAGGACAGCGCGAATGAAATCATCTTGGTGCGCGCGATATCCACGCCCATCGCCTGCGCTGAAACTTCTGAATCGCGCACCGCGATAAAGCTGCGCCCCAAGGGCGCGCGCAGCAGGTTTATATAGCCCAGCGTCACCAGAAATGCGACCGCCAGCACCAGCCAGAAAAACGGGGCGGGGGTGCCCCAGCGGTCGATCGTCAGGCCAAATATATCGACGCCGCCTATGAACTTGCCACCAACGCCGCCGGTGATCGGCTCGGCCAGGACGATGACATCATCCATCAGGATCGACAGCGCCATGGTGAAAATCGCCAGATAGATGCCGTGCAGTCGCAGAGCAGGGATGGCCACCGTCACACCTGCGATGCCGGTCAGGATACCGGCCAGCGGAAAGGCGATCAGGAAGGGCACGCCCGCCTCAAGCAGGATGACATTGGCATAGCAGCCAAAGGCCAGAAACGCCGCGTGGCCTAGGCTGACTTGCCCTGTGTGGCCTGTCAGAACCATCAGCCCCAGACCGGCGATGGCCCAGATCAGGACATTTGTCAGCTCACCCAAATAGAAATCGTCCAGCAACCATGGGGCTGCGGCCACTACGACCAGAAGGATCAAGTAGAGGGTCAATTGATAGCCGTCTTTCCACGGCCGGATATCCTGCATGTAGTCGGTTTTGAATACAATCCGCATCTGCCTAAACCTTCTTGACCCGAACCTGACTAAACAGCCCGTTGGGGCGGAAGATCAGCACCGCCAGCAACAGCGCATAGGGTGCGATCTGGCTGTATCCGGCGGCGATATAGCGGCTGGCAAAGGGCTCGATAACGCCGACGATCAACCCTCCGGCCAGTGCGCCGGGCAGGCTGCCGAACCCGCCGATCACGGCGGCGGCAAACGCCTTGATCCCCAACAAGCCCGTGGTCGGATCGACCGAACCCTTGGCGGCAAACAGGATACCCGCAATCCCAGCAACCACGCCCGCCAGCCCCCAGATAAAGCCCTGCACCCGCTTGACGGGAACGCCCATGTAGTAGGCGGCCAGCTGGTTCTGCGAGGCGCCCTGCATTGCCAGTCCCAGCTTGGTCCGGCTGAAAAACAAATACAGTCCCCACGTCAGCAGGATGGTGACGATGATGACGGCCACATCCTCCATCCCCAACACCAGCCCGCCGAACCGCACCTCTTTCCCGGCCAGCGGGTTCTGCAACGTCTGCGGCTCGTGCCCCCAGATCAGCCCGGCGACAAATCGGATCACGAAGCCAAGGGCGATTGTCAGGATCACCACTGCCGTCTGGCTTTCGCCGAACAGCCGCCGAATGATCAGCCGATCCACCAGATACCCCAACGCCCCCATGATCCCCAACGAGATCGGCAGCGCGAGCCAGAAGGGCAGCCCCATATATTCGGTATTGGTCAGCCCGATGGTGACAAAAGCCCCCAGCATCATGAAATCGCCTTGCGCGAAATTCACCGCTTCCGTCGCCTTGTAGATCAGAACAAAACCGAGCGCGATTAGGCCGTAGACACAACCATTCGCCAGCCCGCTGATCAGCAGCTGTGCGTTATCCAAATTCACCTCCCAATGCCGGTTTGTCCGGCTTTTTGGTGCCTCTGACCGTCCTCCTTGGTCCGACGCGTTATTCTACTATGGCGTGATGATTACCTTTCCGTCACCCTTTTTCAGAGCATTAGCCAGATTTTTAATCACATCCTTCAACGCAACCCTCTGGGAAACGTCGGTTTTCCAGCGCCCATCGGCGAACCGCGCCTGTACCTCGGCTACCACACGCATCTGATCGGCGGGTGGTGTGGTGGTCATCCACTGCGTCAGCCAGAACCCCTCGATCCGCTTGCCCATAAAGATCAGTTGACCCATCTGTGTCAGCTTGGGCAGGTCAGAGCTGAGCTTGCCATAACACACCCAGCGCGCGCCGTTGGGCATGGCGCAAAAGACCTGTTCTGATATCTGATCTGCCACGGCATCCAGAAATACACGTGGCTTCAGGCCGTGGCTAAGCGCGACCAGTTTCGTTCGCATCTCGGGGTCGGACGTGACCAGAACCTCATGTGCGCCCAGGTCTTTCAAGAGTGCAATCGCATTGTCGCGGCGGACAAGCGCGATGGGCTTCAACCCCAGATCTCGGCCCAGACTGCACATCAGTTTGCCCAACTGGCTGGTCGCGGCGGAAACGATAAAGGCATCTCCTGCATTTCGCGCGATATCTACCATCGCCATAGCGGTCATTGGGTTCACGATCTGCGCCGAGCCGTCCTCGTCCGAGATGTCGGGGCGCAGTGGAATACACATCATCGCTGGTGTCGTGATGTACTCGGCCCATGCCCCCGCCTGCGCGGCCACAAAAGCCACGCGCTGTCCTTGCAAGGCTTCAGCTCCTGCTCCGGTTGCAACTACGTCGCCACAGCCCTCGAACCCGGCGGCTGTGCCTTGAACTCGGGGCTGGCCGTATTCACCCTTGATGAAGTGAATATCCGACGGATTAACAGAAGCCGCGCGCAATTTGATAAGAACCTCTCCGGGGCCTGGCACAGGAACTTGCATCTCGGCTGTTGCCAGCCAGTCAGCGGCGTCATCAATGGTCGGACCGGTAGCCGTTTCGGAATAGCCATTATGGGTTTGAACAACCGCATACATGGTCGAGGGAAGGGTGGTCATGATCTATCCTGTACTTGTATAGGGCCGCCCCTTGTACTCGGCAGATTGCATCGAAAAGGGACGGCACCAAGTTTGAATAGCCAAGCAAACGGTTATCGAAACGTCAACTTTGCTGCTTGGTGACGTTACAGGAGGTCTGCCTGAAACTCTGATTTGCAGGCAAACTCTGCGCCTTCGGCGGTCGTGATCACTGTTGGGTAAGAAGTGCCCTCAGTTCCTCGAGCTTGGCGGCAAACACTTCGGGAGAAGCCTTGATTTCGTCCAGAATGGCTATCGCGCGATTTTTCAGATCATTGGTCAGTGCGCTGTCCTTCACCGATGCGACCATTTTGTCATAGTCAAAGTTCTGAACGGCCAACGTGCCGTCCTCGATCCAGCTGTTCAAAAGATCCTGACCTTGACTGGCCAAAGCGGCGACATCTTCGGATGCCTGATTTGCCAAGTCGGTCGCGGATTGCTCGACCTGGTCGGACGCGTTTGCAGCCTGTTCTGCAACGGATTCAACAGCGTCGCTGACCGCATCACCTGCGTCCTGAGCCGCGGATTGCAACTGTTCGGCCGGCGTGGGCTCGGGTTGTGTGAGATAATAGTAAATACTCGCGCCAATACCGGCAACGAGAACGCCAAGAACAAGAGTACGTGACATAGTAGTCTCCTGATTTATGAATAAGAATGAGATGTGAAAACGCTAAGAGGAATTTAAGGGGAAAACCTTAAGCACCGCAGCAATTTAGAAAAATGAGCCATGCTACGCCCATTGCTTGTCAGCGCGTGGCAAGAAAGTGCCGCAAATTTGCCTCGCGTCCAAGCCATTGTACGAAGCATGGCGGCCAGATGGCGGCTGGAACCGTGTTGGGACTTGCACACATGACGGTTTCGAGACCCTTTTCGAAATCAAATCAGACGTTCGTGCATCAAAAAAAACGGTTTTAGTGGCGGTAAAATAGGCAGGTTGGGCTCAGGAAACTGCGTCACGCTATTTTCTAAAGTCCGTAGTGGCGAAGGTTTAATTCACTGGAAACCAAATTGCTTGAAACTTTTATTGACAATATCTTTCCGTAAAATAATTTTAGCAACTAAAATAAAATATGGGTGGTTTGAAAATGTATCTCGGTCTGGACTTGGGAACATCCGGTCTTAGGGGAATTCTTGTCAACGACGCGGGTATCGTTGAAGGTAGTGCCGAGTCTAGAATTCTCACGTCTTGCCCAAAGCCTGGTTGGTCCGAACAGTCGCCTTCGGACTGGATAGAGGCTTGCAAAGAAGTTGTCCTTCAGCTTCGTGAAGCACACGGAACGTCGTTTTCCGCGCTGCGTGGCATTGGTTTGAGCGGACACATGCATGGTGCGACCCTTCTGGATGCCAATGGCAACGTGTTGCGGCCGTGCATTCTTTGGAACGACACAAGGGCTTCGAGAGAAGCAGAGATTCTTGATCAATCACCCGGTATGCGTGCCAGTTCAGGCAATATCGTTTTTCCGGGTTTTACGGCGCCCAAGTTGGAATGGGTTCGTGCAAATGAACCTGACCTGTTCGTCAAAATTGCCAAAGTTCTGCTACCGAAAGACTACTTGCGGCTCTGGCTGACAGGAGATTACGTCAGCGACATGTCTGACAGTGCGGGGACTTCATGGCTGGACGTAGGTGCACGGCGATGGTCGGAAACTGCTCTGGAACAGAGCCACATGAACATCGAACAAATGCCCCGATTGGTCGAAGGCAGTGATCCGGGCGGAGAGTTGCGGTCCGAGTTGCAGCAAGAATGGGGGGTGTCTGGACAAGTCGTGATTGCTGGCGGAGCAGGGGACAATGCCGCTGCTGCCTGTGGGATAGGCAGTATCAGCGACGGAACTGGCTTTTTGTCTCTCGGAACCTCGGGTGTGCTGCTGGTGTCCAGGGACAAGTATGCTCCAGCGCCAGAAACAGCTGTACACTGTTTTTGCCATTCTGTCCCTGACAGGTGGATTCAGATGGGTGTTATCCTGTCTGCGACAAATAGTTTGAACTGGCTCTCCCGCAACCTTGGCCAGTCCGTTGGTGACTTGGTCGCTGCGCTGCCTGCTGATCTGGATGGCCCATCAGAGATCACGTTTCTGCCTTATCTTTCAGGTGAGCGGACGCCGCACAATGACAGTGCAATCCGTGGTGCGTTTCTGGGTGTGGATATTTCCTCGGAGGCCATCGATTTGACGCGGGCAGTCATGGAAGGCGTCGCGTTTGCAATGCGGGACTGTCTAGAGGCCCTCAAGAGTACCGGAACAAAACCAACGAGCCTTTTGGCCGTTGGCGGCGGTGCGCGATCTCATTATTGGTTGAAAAGTCTGGCCACTGTGCTCAATACGCCCCTAGCCTTGCCGCAGGGCAGTGAGTTCGGAGCCGCCATCGGCGCCGCCCGTCTGGCAATGTGCTCGGTCACTGGCGCACCCCCGGGCACTATAATGACGTCTCCCAAAATCGACAGGGTCATCGAACCTCGTCAGGACTTGGTCGATGCTTTCGAAACCGAGTACCAACGCTACCGGCAATATTATTCGGCTTTAGCACCTTTTGCCAAACGATGAACACAAGACGGGACATATCTCCGCAGATCGACAGGGTCGTTCTGAGTGATGGCGATATGCGAGTGTCGCTGCTCAGCTACGGAGCCATAACTCAAAGCTGGTGGTACAAGGGTTTACCAATGATCCTTGGATACGAGAACCCGCAGGACTATGTCGCCGACAAAAATTATCTGGGTGCAATCGTCGGGCGTGTCGCCAATCGGATCGGACAAGCGCATTTTGACATGGGAAACGTTCGTTATGAGCTTGACGCGAACGACGGTCAAAATTCTTTGCATGGTGGGCGCGCAGGACTATCGCATCAGAATTGGGCTCTTGAGAGGATAACAGTAAACGAGGCCATATTGCGCCTCACTTCCCCAGAGGGTTCCGGCGGGTTTCCGGGAGAAATCAAATTTGAAGTGCGGGTAAGGCTGGACTACCCGCGTTTGACCTATTCGATTTCGGCGCAACCGGATCGGCCGACACCCATAAGTATAGCGCAGCACAACTACTACTGCCTGGGTGGAGCGGCGGGCATTTCCGAGCATTGTCTGCGGCTCACCTCAAGCCGCTATCTTCAAGTTGACAATCGGGGAATTCCCTCTGGCAAATTTGAGGATGCAAGTGAGGGTGAGATGCAATTCAGGGTGCCGAAAGCGATCAGTGCCGCTTTGACGGACTTGGACAACTATTTCGTTTTTGACTGCAAACGAGAAAATGGGTTTCCGGTCGCTGACCTTACTGCACCCAACGGTTTGAAGTTGTCTGTCTGGTCAGACCAGGCAGGGGCGCAGGTTTACTCTGGCGCTCACCTGACGAAACCCTTTCACAAAAGCGCCGGTGTGTGCATCGAGCCGTCAGGTTATCCCAATGCGCCTAACATCCCCGAATTCCCGTCGATCATTTACACGCCCGAAACCCCTTACGAGCAGACCTTGATTTTGGAAATTTCCGAGGGTGGCACATGAGGTTTGCTGCACCGATTATTGCTTTCGGCGTGGTGATTGCGTCCATCACGACAGCAACGTCTCAGAACCTCGGTCCGAACCCAAAATTTGTTGAATCTGATCTGGCTAGTGTCCAACTTGGACGGCTGCTTTTCTATGACCCGATCTTGTCCGGAAACAGGAACATCAGCTGCGCAACTTGTCACCACCCCAAACTTGGCACGTCCGATGGGCTCTCGCTTGGGATCGGAGAAGGGGGTTCGGGTTTGGGGGCAGGGCGCAAAATTGACACGGACAACCCGCCGGAACAACGTATTCCGCGCAATTCACCGGGGCTTTGGAACCTTGGTGCAACCGAATTCACAACCTTCTTTCATGACGGGCGCCTTGAAACTGATCCGACGCGCGAGAACGGTATCAGGACGCCGCTGGGCATGCATATGCGGTCAGGTTTCAATTCAGCTTTGGCAGCTCAGGCAATGTTTCCGGTGCTTTCGCCCGATGAGATGGCAGGCCACTATTCCGAGAATGATGTCAGTCAGGCTGTACGTCTAGGGATGCTTACTCAGGAAGGGGGGGCGTGGGATCTGATTGCAGCTCGCGTCGCGGCCATCCCAGAGTATGAACACCGTTTTTCCTTAACCGCTCCTGGGGACGCGATAACGTTCTCGGCTATTGCGAATGTAATTGCAGATTTCATTGCGTTCGAATGGCGCGCCGACAACAGCCCGTTTGACCTTGCGATGCGGGGGGAAGCAGCATTGCCCGAAGAGGCACAGCGCGGCATGCAGTTGTTTTACGGGAAAGCAGGGTGCAGTACCTGTCATTCGGGCTGGTTCCAAACAGACCATAAATTTCACTCGATTGCGCTGCCGCAGATCGGACCGGGAAAAGCAGCGCGATTTGAAAGCCATACCCGAGATGATGGACGCCTGCGCGTGACTGGTGACGCAGAGGACGCGTTTGCGTTTCGCACGCCCTCGTTGCGCAATGTAACGCTGACGGCCCCATATGGGCACAACGGCGCCTATGCACGGCTTGAAGATATCGTGCGCCATCATCTCAACCCAGAGGCTTCACTGCGGTCGTACACGTTGGAAATGGCGAAACTACCTTATTTTCCTGGTGTGCAGGATCAACGGTCATTGTCGAACCCAGAGAATCTGGATGCGATTGCCAGAAGCAGCGATCTGCCGAGGATAAGTTTGACGGATCAGGAGATTAGCGCACTTCTGAGCTTTTTGGGCAGCTTGGAAGATCCCGCAGAGCGCCTTGGAGTTCCGGATCATGTTCCAAGTGGACTGCCAGTCGATCAATGATCAGCGCTCAATGCGAATGATCTGGTTCGATTGATATTCCTTCCATGCTCCTTTTTCACCATCTGGCCAAATTACGCGAACTTTTATTGCTTCGGCATCCCCCAGCCCAAAATGATGCAGCCCTGCAATGCCGCTTGCATGCCCTCCACCGATTGTGATTTCTCGGGTTTCTATACCTGACGCGGTCTTGGCCTCGATAAAGCTACCGACCGCGAAGCGATTTGACTTGTTTTGAGAAATGTCCAGCATCACCCAATTCTCGGTGTTAGGCTGGTTTTGGTAGACCTCAAGTTCCGACCCTCGGTTAACCACCACCAGATCCAGCCAACCGTCATTATTGAGGTCAGCCAAAGCCGCACCGCGAGACTTGGCCATAGAGGCAATGCCAGCCTCGACTGAAGCTTCTAGAAATTGACCATTTTCCTTTTGCAAAAGCAGGTTGTTGGGGTCATCGAAAGCCGCATCTGGCATCTGCTCGACATTTCCTTTGGCAACGAAGATATCGTCCAGACCGTCGTTGTTGACGTCCCCAAATTGTGCGTGCCATCCGGTCGATGGGCGGCCGTCGCCTCCCGTGTGCGGCCTGTGAGCGGTCGTGCCTTTGCCGAAGGTGGCGTCTCGCCAGGTCGGACCACCGGCTTTGGGATCGAAAATCTGCAACTTCTGATCGCCCATCGAAGTCAGGTAAACTTCGGGAAAGCCATCTCCTGTCAGATCCCGCGAAGCGATGCCCATCCCCCAGATCGAGTAAGGCAACCATCCGTCTTCTTTAGAATAAAGGCTTGGTGTTTCCTCCATCGCCCATAACTGCTCTTGGCCGCCGCGCACATAGTAATGGCGATCGTTACTGACGCGCAGATCCGCTTGCCCGGTGCGCGACCAGTCAGAAAACAGAATAGACAACGCGCAATAGCCTGGTTCAAGATGATCCGGTGGCTGGTAGCTGTCACCAGTTGGCCGGAATAGGACCGTGGGTCCGCAAGTTTCAAATGGGCCGTCGGGATTGCGACGCTCAACATAAGTTCCGAAGGCCAGTGTTGGCAGGGTCTGATTGGTTTCCCATGTGGCAGAGAATCCGGTTGTCCAATGATCCTCCGACTGGAAGCCCAGGGTGCTGAAGCGGCGGAACTTGCAATCAGGCTCACCCTTCAAAAGCAAATCGGGGCCCACGCGCAAAACGGCCAGATCCAGAATTCCATCACTGTCGACATCCAGCGGGTAAGCCCCAGTTACGCCGGTTATGGCAAGCGGCTCGGGGGTGTCGGCGCGAAACGATAATCCTTCGCGCGATGTGTTTCTGAACAGTTTGGATGCGTTGGTGCCGCCCGCGGCAAAGAGTTCGGGCAGCCCATCGCCGTCACAATCGAAAACGGCGACCCCGCCGCCCACAAAATGTTCCCAGCCGCCGTCATAGATATGCGTACCTAATTCAATCTTTTGGAACTGAGGAGCGCGACTTTCTGCACTGGCCGCAGATGCAAAAGCGAGCAGGATAAAAAGCTCAGGGCGCATTTGTTGCCAGCTCTTTTACCTTAAGGATCGAGACCTGCTCAATCCCGTACGCCGCAGCACCCTTAGCCCACATAAGATCGCCCCAGTGATGCGCTTTTATTTCCGGCAAGAGGGTGTCGACATTCACGACGCCACTGCGGATTCGGGCCATCACCTCGTCCGAATACAGGTGTTCCAAATCCATTTGAGCCCCGGACAGGATAATGCATTCAGGGTCAAACAGGTTGATCAGGTTGGATATCCCCAGACCAAACATCTGGCCCGCGCGGGCCAGAACGGACTTCGCCCTTTCGTCTCCGGATCGCGCGTTTTTGTGGATCTCTGCAACGGTTTCCGTTCCAGTGCCTTGATCGGCAACGGTTGCTTCCCGGATCAATGCATAGTCGCCGACATAGGCTTCAAGGCACCCTCGCTGGCCGCATTGGCAAAGCGCGCCGTCCAGTTGAACTTTGGTGTGGCCAAACTCTGCTCCGCAGCCTCTTTCCCCGCGATACAGCTTGCCGTCCAGCACAATTCCAAGCCCTACGCCGTGTTCGATCGTCACGACCAAAAAATTCTTGAGACCCTTGCCCAACCCGAAAAGTTGTTCCGCCTTTGCCACCAGGTTGGCATCGTTTTCTATAAAGGCAGGGCAAGGCAATTCCGTTTCCAGAAACTGGCTGAAGTCGACGTTTCTCTCGGTAAGGGATGAGGACCAGTGTACAAAGTTCCGTTCAGCGTCTACGAGACCGGCAATCCCGATTGACACTCCGGACAGGGAGCCCACGGTCGCGTTGATCTGAGCACAGGCTAGATCTATGGCCGTGCGAATGGTTGCTACGAATGCGCCTGGCGTCATCCGGACGTCATCCAGCGGATATTTGTATGACGTAACCTCGTTTCCTTCGAAATCTGCAAGGATGACCGAGATCATGTGGCGAGCGACTTTAAGGCCCGCAATAAGATAAGATCCGCCATCCAACTGAAGTAAAACTCTGGGTCGCCCCCTTTTGGCAGACTTGGATTGGTGTTCGGTTTCGATCTCTTTGATCAATCCTGCCGAAATGAGATCGGCTGTCGCTGCAGTAACTGTCGCCGGACTGGTTTGCAAAGCGCTGGCGATATCGATCCGTGAAATCGAGCCTTCTGTCCGGATATGTTCCAGCACCCGAAGTCGGGTGATGTTCCGCTGGTCCGCGGCATTTTGAGAAGCTTTGCTTTTCAGCATCTTGGTCTCGCGAATCTGGTTCTTAACTCAGTCTATTTGGATTCCGCCCGCCCTAATAGAGTAAATATTTTACCCACTGAATTAAATATGGTATTCAATTTCGTGAGAGCCGCGAATCGAAACACGATGGCTCGGCAAATGGGAGGAAAACATGAAAAGAATTCTCAGCTTCTCTGCTGTGGCCACTCTGTTGGCTTCGACCGCATTCGCAGAGCCAGTGGTCGGTGTGAGTTGGTCGAACTTTCAGGAAGAACGCTGGAAGACGGACGAAGCGGCCATCAAGTCTGCGCTTGAAGCAGGCGGCGCCGAGTATATTTCGGCAGACGCGCAATCGTCTTCCGCAAAGCAGTTGTCAGATATTGAAAGTCTGATTGCGCAAGGCGTGGACGCGCTTATCATTTTGGCGCAGGACGCGCAGGCAATCGGACCGGCTGTTCAAGCTGCGGCGGACGAAGGTATCCCGGTCATTGCCTATGACCGCCTGATTGAAGACGACCGTGCATTTTATCTGACCTTCGACAACGTGGAAGTCGGCAGAATGCAGGCCCGAGCTGTTTTTGAAGCCATGCCCAAGGGCAATTACGTGATGATCAAGGGCTCTCCTACTGATCCCAACGCTGATTTCCTCAGGGGTGGTCAGCAAGAAATCATTGGGGCTGCCGTTGACAGTGGCGACATCGTTATCGTTGGTGAAGCCTACACGGACGGCTGGTTGCCCGCGAACGCACAGCGAAATATGGAACAGATCCTAACCGCCAATGAAAACAATGTGGATGCTGTCGTGGCATCAAATGATGGTACTGCAGGTGGCGTTGTGGCAGCTTTGACTGCGCAGGGCATGGAAGGCATCCCGGTGTCCGGTCAGGACGGCGATCATGCAGCATTGAATCGTGTCGCGCTGGGAACTCAGACCGTTTCGGTTTGGAAGGATGCCCGCGAACTTGGTAAGGCAGCAGGTGAAATCGCAGTCGCGCTGAGTGGGGGAACAAGCCCCGCCGACGTGGAGGGCGCGGCCAGTTGGACGTCGCCTGGCGGTACCCAGATGAACTCGGTCTTCCTTGCACCTGTACCGATCACGAAGGACAACCTGTCTGTTGTTGTGGACGCCGGATGGATCCCATTGGAGGACTTGTGCCAGGGTGTCGAAAACGGACCTGCCCCTTGTAACTAAACTTAAAAGTCCCTGGCCCTGTCTGGGCCGGGGACCATTGCTGAATATGAAAGATCGGAAATGACCGAAACTTCGTCTCAGCCGATACCGGAAAAAGCAAAACCCAGCCTGTTCCAGCAGTTGGAACTGGATATGCGGCTTTTGGGAATGATCGGCGCGTTTGTCATCCTGTGCATAGGGTTCAACATCTTTACGGATGGACGGTTCCTTACGCCTCGGAACCTGTTCAATCTGTCCATTCAGACGGTTTCGGTGGCCATAATGGCCTGCGGGATGGTGTTCATCATTGTCACGCGACACATCGACTTGTCCGTTGGAGCGCTGCTTGCAACGACGTCAGCCGTGATGGCAATGACGCAAACCGAGCTTTTGCCGCAAGTACTAGGGATGGGTTTGAACAACCCTGCAACCTGGGCGATCACCATTGTCGTCGGGCTGTTTGTCGGCACGCTGATTGGTGCGTTTCATGGCTGGATGGTTGGGTATCTGACGATACCAGCCTTCATCGTTACGCTTGGTGGGTTTCTGGTTTGGCGAAACGTGGCGTGGTATTTGACCAGCGGCCAGACGATTGGCCCTCTGGATAGTACGTTCCTGATGTTTGGCGGGACGAACGGCACATTAGGCACGACGACAAGCTGGCTGTTCGGCTTTTTCGCCACCGCAATCGCGATCTGGGCTTTGTGGAGCAGTCGTCGCGCAAAAGCGGCACATGGTTTCCCTGTCAAACCCGTCTGGGCAGAGGCCACTCTGGCCGGGATAATCGCAATTGCCATCCTTGGTTACGTTTACATCGTAAACAGCTACGCCATTCCGGCGCGTCGGTTGCAACGTATGTTCGAAGCGCGCGGAGAGACAATGCCAGAGGGGCTGGTCGTCGGATACGGCATACCGATTTCTGTCCTCATATTGATCATCGTAGCCGTAACCCTAACAATTGTGGCGCGGAAAACCCGGTTTGGACGCTACATCTTTGCCACTGGTGGCAACCCGGATGCGGCAGAGCTTTCCGGCATCAATACGCGGCTGCTGACCGTGAAGATTTTTGCACTGATGGGTTTCCTATGCGCCGTTTCTGCGGTGGTTGCTTCTGCGCGCCTCGCGAACCATTCAAACGACATTGGCACGCTGGATGAACTACGGGTTATTGCTGCCGCTGTAATTGGTGGGACCGCGTTGTCCGGTGGCATCGGGACGATTTACGGCGCCATCCTTGGTGCATTGATCATGCAAGCGCTCCAATCTGGTATGGCTATGGTTGGCGTGGACGCGCCGTTTCAGAATATTGTAGTCGGCAGCGTTCTTGTGTTGGCCGTCTATATCGACATCGTCTATCGCAAACGATTGGGGGCCAAGTGATGCAAGATCAAGGCACGCAGAAAACACCCTCAAAATCTGGGCGCGGCTCCGGCGCAGCGCCATTGGTCGAAATGCGAGACATTTCGATCTCGTTCGGTGGGATCAAGGCTGTCGACCACGTGTCGGTCGATCTCTATCCGGGTGAAGTGGTCGGTCTGCTTGGGCACAACGGGGCTGGAAAATCGACGTTGATCAAGGTTCTGTCCGGCGCATATCAAATGGATCACGGCGAGATTCTGATCGATGGCAAGCTAGTCGAGATTGGCAACCCCCGTGACGCCCGCGCGAACAATATTGAGACCATCTACCAGACGCTTGCCCTGGCGGACAATCTGGACGCGACATCAAACCTTTTCCTGGGACGCGAGATGACGACGCCATTGGGGTTGGTCAACGATGCCGCCATGGAGGCCGAATGCCGAAAGATCATGGCGCAGCTCAATCCGAACTTTCAGAAGTTCAATGACCCTGTCTCTGCGCTGTCGGGTGGTCAAAGACAGTCGGTCGCGATTGCCCGGGCCGTATATTTCAACGCTCGTATTCTGATTATGGACGAGCCGACAGCGGCGCTGGGGCCGCATGAGACACAAATGGTGGCCGACCTGATTCACCAGTTGAAGGCGCAAGGTATCGGCATCTTCCTGATTGATCACGACGTGCATGCTGTGATGGAGCTATGCGATCGCGCTTCGGTCATGAAGAACGGAAAATTGGTTGGGACTGTCGATATTGCAGACGTAACAGATGACGATTTGTTGTCGATGATCATTCTCGGCAAGCAGCCAGAACAAAAAGCAGAATAGGGGGCAGATATGCCAAGCGGATTTTTTGAAGGGATCGAAGAGATCCGGTTTGAAGGCGTAGACAGCGACAACCCCATGGCCTTCCGCCACTACAATCCCGACGAAGTTGTCATGGGAAAACGCCTGGAAGACCATCTACGGTTCGCGGTCGCCTGGTGGCACTCCTTCGCGTGGGAGGGCGGAGACCCCTTTGGCGGACCTACATTCGAACGCCCGTGGCATCCTCAGGACGACATGGGCCGGGCCCGATTAAAGGCGGATATTGCTTTTGAACTGTTCGAGCTGCTGGGTCAGCCCTTTTTCTGCTGGCACGACGCTGACATTCGGCCCGAGCAGGGCAATTTTGCCGATAACTTGAAAACTCTGGAAGAAATCACCGATTATATCGGTGAAAAAATGCAAACGTCCAGCACCAAGCTCCTTTGGGGTACCGCCAACATGTTTAGTCACCGTCGGTGGATGTCAGGCGCAAGCACCAACCCCGATCCGGATGTTTTTGCTTTTGCGGCAGCAACGGTAAAGTCGTGCTTGGATGCGACCCACAAGCTTGGTGGCGAAAACTATGTTCTGTGGGGCGGGCGTGAAGGCTATGAAACTCTGCTAAACACGAACCTGAATACTGAACTGGACCATATGGGCCGGTTCTTGAACATGGTCGTAGATTACAAACACAAAATCGGCTTCAAAGGCACCATCCTTGTAGAGCCCAAACCACAGGAGCCGTCCAAGCACCAATACGACTACGACGCCGCGACCTGTATAGGATTCCTCAGGAAATACGGTTTGGAAAGCGAAGTGAAGTTGAACCTTGAGCAGGGACACGCGATCCTCGCCGGGCATAGTTTCGAGCATGAAATAGCGGTTGCCGCTGCCGAGGGGATGCTGGGTTCGATTGATATGAACCGAAACGATTATCAGTCGGGGTGGGACACAGATCAATTTCCTAACAACACGCCAGAGGTTGCTTTGGCATATTACTACATTCTGAAAGCCGGAGGTTTTACAACTGGGGGCACCAACTTTGACGCTAAAGTACGTCGCCAGTCGCTTGATGCAAAAGATCTTGTTGCAGCACACATCGGCGGAATGGACATATGTGCAAGAGGCTTGAAAGCCGCGGCTGCTATGATTGAAGATGGCGGTCTGGAGGATGCGCTGTCTGAACGGTATTCCGGTTGGAACGCTCCGGAAGCGGCGTCTATGCTGAACAGTAGTCTTGAGGACATCTCTGCGCGAGTTTTACAAGACAATATCAACCCGGAACCGCGATCTGGGCGTCAGGAAATTCTGGAAAACTATGTGAACAGGTTTGTTTGACCGAGGAAAAACATCAGTTGAAGTATTGTTAAAAGAACTCGGAGTGAACTGAACAGAGGTTTTCATGACTAAGTGGTTGCAATCAGATCACTTTGAGCCGGAAGGATCACGTGCCGTTATACTGCGCTTAAGTGGATCAGTGCTAATGGCCTGCCGAACGCAGGACGGCGGTTTGAAAGCTGCACTGGACGGCACAGATGGCCAGTACCCGCCAGCCTAAGCAGTAGTTTGTTTGTCAACGCAACAGGCTGCACAGGTTTTACTATTCGTTCTCGTCCAGACACAGTGACCTGCTGGCTTGATGCGTCGAAAAATACACTTGCCTTGCAAATTAGGCGGCGGGACCAAGGTGCAATAGTTGCCTCGCGCCCATTCCGGCAGCCAAAAACTCAGGTTGGTAAGGGCAACGCCCTCGCTGTTCATGGCTGAACCGACTGATCGCGCTCAGGTGCCACGGCCGATAGGCGGCCATACCGCAGTCTTGGCTGCGTTTTGGCAATTCTCTCAACTGATTTAATCTGATGTGTTCGTTTAAAATAGAACGCTGTTTCCCGCTTTGCCATACAGTTGTGGAAATCGCCAGGGTGCAAGCTGATGGCGACAATGAGTCTGTTGAAGTCGAAAAAAAAGTAAAATTCAAAAGTTATCCTGCGGACGCAGGGTATTTTTTGGTTGTCCGACTAAGTGTGAGAATAGAGCAAAGTCGACGTAGCAGGCTTCAAAAGGAACATAGTTGGCGTTACCAAAAGTTCAAAAAGGCTATTAGTATGGCGGTTTTGATCCAAACTATCGCAACAACGGAAATCGCATCACGCCCGGAAATGCGTTGCTTTCCGTTTTTTGCGTCGGGATAGTGGCGGAGAGACAGGGATTCGAACCCTGGGTGGGCTTGCACCCACAACGGTTTTCGAGACCGCCCCGTTCGACCACTCCGGCACCTCTCCGCGGGGGTCTGTGAGGGGAGGATTTAGTGAGGAACTGGCAGGGGTGCAAGCAGAAAATTCCCGAAATTCACTAAGAAGGGATTTTCCATTGCCTGACGGCGTAAAACACCTAGGCTCTGTGGCATGACATATATCTATCGCACCGCCTTTCTGCCCCTTTGTATGTTGGTCGCAACGCTATTCGCCCTTCCGGTTTCATCGCTCGCTGCCGAGCGGGACAGGATCGAGGCATTTCTGGCAACCACCGGCTTTGACGTCGCGTTGGAAAGTATCGCGCTGGCCTCGGCATCAGCACCGGAAATGCTGGGGATTGACCCGGACGGATTCGGTTCGGATTGGGCACGGCTGACCGAAGATGTCTTTGACGTCCAAGAGATGCATGAAACCGCCGTTTCAATTCTAGAGCAGACACTTAGTGATGACGCTCTAAATCATGCAGTCGAGTTTTATGCCTCCGATCTGGGTCAAAGACTGGTCGAGGCCGAAAACGCGTCGCATCTGATTGAAGATGAAGATGCCAAGCAGCTCGAGGGTCAGCAGATCGTGTCAGACCTGATCCGTGAGGGCTCGATGCGGGTGGAACAGCTGAAGCGGATGAACGCAGCCGTTGATTCTAGTGGAACAGCCCTGCGTGCCATTCAAGAAATCCAACTGCGGTTCCTTCTGGCAGCAAGTGCTTCGGGAGTTATTGACCTGCAGATGGGAGCAGACGACCTAAGACTGTTGATGCGCCAGAACGAAGCCGGGATGCGTCAGTCGCTGCAATTGTCTGCTCTGGCGGGCGCGGCTTATACGTACCAGGATTTCTCGGATGCGGATATCATCGCGTACTCAGACGCGCTTGAGGAACCTCTGATGCAGGAGGTTTATGAACTTCTGAACGCCATTCAGTATGAAATCATGGCCATGAAATTCGAAGATCTTGCAGCACGTATGGCGGATCTGCATCCGGCTCAGGATATCTGATGCGAGTGGGTGTCCTTTTCTTGGTGATCACGCTGTGGGCGACAATTGGGTCGGCCTCGGAAAAAGTGGACCGTCTGATGGATGCCATACGCCTTGAACAGGTAATCGACATTCTTCGAAGCGAAGGGCGCGAACAGGCCAAGGAGTTAAACGAAACGCTTCTGGGCAATTCCGGTGGGTCATATTTTTCGGCGCAACTGGACATCATCTACGATGCGGAATGGATGCACGATCAGATCAGCGATGTTTTCCAAGAGTCGCTGACTGAAGGTCAAATGGATCGCGCAATTGTTTTCTATGAAAGTGACCTTGGCCAGACGCTTGTTTCCCTTGAGAATTCGGCGCGCGAGGCGATTGGCGACGAGACCATCCTAGAGATGGCCAAGGACAGCTTTTTGACGGGCAATCACGATGTGTCTCTTTACCGCCTTATTGACGAATACATCGAGGTTAACGATCTGATCGCCAAAAACGTCCACAGCGCCATCAGTGCAGATTTCCAATTCTTTCGAGGGCTGAACGAAGATGTCGGCGCGGATGATCAGGAAATATTGGCCCAGCTGCTAACCGAAAAGGACGCCATCACTCAAGATACGGAAACATGGCTTTATTCGTTTTTGTTGATGGCCTATCAGCCGTTAGAGGATGGGCAGATGCGGGAAAACATCGCCTTTTCGCGTACCGAGACGGGGCGCGCCGTGAACAAAGCCTTTTTTGACAGCTTTGACCAAATGTATGACGACATCTATTACCGACTTGGTCAGGCGGTTTCACATGCGTTGACGGCTTCGGAACTATAAGCGGGCTTTTGCTGTTGACTTTCACGAGCATTCCGGAAATAAGCGCGCATCCCGGCCGGTTCCTCCGCGCCGGGTCTCGTTATTATTGACCCATCGGGACTATCCCACGGGTCGTCACATAGCCCGAAAAGGGCGCGCTGTTCGAGGTGGCGAAAGCCAGCAACACCCGCAAGGGGACCACAGAACGCGGGTTTGAAAAGGAAAGACGCATGTTTGCGGTCCTCAAGACTGGCGGCAAGCAGTACAAGGTTCAGGCGGGCGATGTGCTCCGCGTTGAAAAGCTGGCTGCCGACGCAGGTGAAAAAGTTCAATTCAACGATGTTCTGATGCTGGGCGGCGACGCTCCGGTTGTTGGTGCACCTTTCGTTGAAGGCGCAGGCGTTCAGGCCGAAGTGATCGAACAGATCAAAGGTGACAAGGTCATCAAATTCGTCAAACGCCGTCGTAAGCACAGCTCGAAGCGTACCGTTGGCCACCGTCAGAAGCTGACTCTGGTCAAAATCACCGACATCCTGGCGTCGGGCGCTGACAAGTCGGGCATCAAAGCGGCAACCGGTTCGGCACCGGCTGGCGAAGCGGCACCTGCTGCAAAGCCCGCCAAGAAAGCGGAAGCCAAAGCAGAGGCACCCGCCGCCGCTGCAGCTGCTGCTGACGATCTGACCAAGCTGAACGGTGTCGGCCCCGCCGCTGCCAAAAAGCTGAACGACGCAGGTATCGAGAGCTTTGCCGCTCTGGCCGCCTTGTCGGACGAGCAGATTGCTGCTATCGACACCATCAAAGTAAAGCCCGAATGGGTTGAGCAAGCCAAAGAGCTGGCTCAAGGCTAAGGAGAGAGAGAATGGCACATAAAAAAGCTGGCGGTTCCTCCCGTAACGGTCGCGACTCAGCTGGTCGCCGCCTTGGCGTGAAACTCTATGGTGGCCAGGCGGCCATCGCAGGCAACATCATCGTACGTCAGCGTGGCACCAAGTTCTGGCCGGGCGAAGGCGTGGGCATGGGTAAAGATCACACCATCTTTGCAACTGTTGATGGCGCCGTGAAGTTCCACAAGGGACTCAAGAACCGCACCTTTATTTCGGTCCTGCCAGTGGCGGAGGCCGCAGAGTAAGCCGAAACCCTAAAGGTTTAGAAATAAATGGGGGACCGGCAGAAAATGCCGGTCCCCTTTCTCGTTTTTAACACAGTTTTGACCTATGAGCCCGATGAGACACGCAGCAAGCACAATACCGCCCCTGTTTCAGGGACGCATTGCCCATGCGGTTGAAGATCGTCTGGGCCGCAAATATCTGATGTGGACGTTAACTGGTTTCACTGTTGCGTCCGTAATTTACGTGTTGTTCGGAGGAGGGCCGCACTCATGAAGTTTGAGACAATAATAAACCAGCCGGTGATCGAAACCGAGCGGTTCGATCTACGCCCTTTGCGTCGTTCGGATATGGGTCTCATTGAACACTATGCAGGCGACGAACGTGTGGCGCGGATGACCACGGCTATTCCACATCCATTGCCGCCTGGCTCGACCGAAGCGTTCGTTACCCGCGCCATGTCCGAGGAGCGGGACGAAGACGTTTGGGCCTTGGATGCCACCAAAGATGACGGACCAGAGCTGATTGGCCTGATTTCGTTGACTCGGCTGGATCGCAACCAGTCCGAGGTTGGGTATTGGGTCGCGCCGATCTACTGGAACACCGGTGTGGCATCGCTGGCGGTTGAGGCGTTGGTCAATGCAAATCCGTTGGAGAACGCCAATATGTTCGCCAGCGTGTTTCAAGATAATCCGGCCTCGGCCCGGGTATTGACCCATTGCGGGTTTGAATATCTTGGCGATGCCGAAAACTATTCGGTGGCGCGCGATGCGAATGTGCCCACCTGGACATATACAAAGAAACTCTGACTTGTGGCCGATGGGGCCTTTGCAGTAGGGGACAGCTATGAAATTTCTCGATCTTGCAAAGGTCTACATCCGGTCCGGGGCCGGAGGTGGTGGCTGCGTCAGCTTTCGGCGCGAAAAATACATCGAATATGGCGGCCCTGACGGCGGGGACGGCGGCAAAGGCGGCTCTGTCTGGGTTGAGGTTGTGGACAGCCTGAACACCCTGATCGACTTCCGCTATCAGCAGCATTTCTTTGCCAAAAACGGTCAGCCCGGTCGTGGGCAGCAGCGTACCGGCAAGGATGGCGATGACATCGTGCTGCGCGTGCCTGTTGGGACCGAGGTTCTGGACGAGGACGAAGAGACCGTCATCTGCGATCTGACCGAGGTCGGGCAGCGCGTGCTGCTGGCCAAGGGCGGCAATGGCGGCTTTGGCAACCTGCATTTCAAATCGGCTACCAACCAGGCTCCGCGCCGGGCCAATCCGGGGCAGGCGGGTATCGACCGCACCATTTGGCTGCGGCTGAAGCTAATCGCCGATGTGGGTCTGCTGGGCATGCCCAATGCGGGCAAATCGACCTTTCTGGCTGCCACTTCGAATGCACGGCCCAAAATTGCGGACTATCCGTTTACGACCCTGCACCCCAATCTGGGCGTTGTGGGCGTAGATAACGTTGAGTTCGTTGTTGCCGACATTCCCGGACTGATCGAGGGCGCCCATGAAGGCCGCGGCATTGGCGACCGTTTTCTGGGCCATGTCGAACGCTGCGCCGTACTGCTGCATCTGGTCGATGGCACCTCGGAAACCGTGGCCGAGGATTACCGCACCATCATTCATGAGCTTGAGGCTTACGGTGGTGAGTTGGCCGAGAAACCCCGGATCACCGTGCTGAACAAGGTCGATGCTCTGGATGATGAGGAACGCGAACTGGCCAAGTCTGAGTTGGAAGACGCCGTGGGCGGCCCTGTCATGACCATGTCAGGCGTCGCGCATTTGGGCGTGACCGAGGTTCTGCGCGCCCTGCGTTCGGAAATCGACGACAACCGCCTTCGTCACAAACCCGCCGAGGAGGTCGCGCCTTGGCAACCCTGACTTCAGCCAAACGTCTGGTTGTGAAGATCGGGTCTGCCTTGCTGGTGGATCGGGATACAGGGTTGTTGCGGTCCGACTGGCTGCATTCGCTGGCGCAGGATGTGGCGTGGCTCAAAGGGCAGGGGACGGACGTCATTTTGGTGTCCTCCGGCTCGATTGCTCTGGGGCGTGGGGTTCTTAGCCTACCTATGGCGACATTGCCGCTGGAACAGTCTCAGGCGGCTGCGGCCGTTGGGCAAATCCGCCTCGCCCGCGCCTATGAAGAGGTTCTTGCCCCGCATAATATCACCACCGCGCAGGTTCTGGTCACGCTTGAAGACAGTGCCGATCGCCGTCGTTACCTGAACTCACGCGCGACGCTTGAGACGCTGCTTGGCCTGGGCGTCGTCCCGATTGTCAACGAAAACGATACAGTTGCCACGGATGAGATCCGATATGGCGATAATGATCGTCTGGCTGCTCAGATCGCTGTCACCGTAGGCGCAGACCAGTTGATCCTGTTGTCTGATGTGGACGGGTTCTATACCGGGAACCCGACCGAGGACAGCTCTGCGACCCGTTATGATGTAATCGAACAGATAACGCCCGAGATTGAGGAAATGGCCGGTGATGCCGGTTCAGGTCTCTCGAAGGGCGGGATGAAGACCAAATTGCTGGCGGCCAAGATGGCGACAGCTGCAGGTTGCGACATGGCGATTACTGAAGGATCGACCTTAAACCCGCTGAAAATGCTCGAAAATGGCGCAAACTGCACGTGGTTCACGGCCACCGTCGATCCGCACGCGGCGCGCAAACGTTGGATATCAGCCATGAAACCCCGTGGTGAGATCGTGGTGGATGCCGGCGCGGCCAAAGCACTTGGCAATGGCAAAAGCCTTCTGCCCGCGGGTATTGTCGAAGTGACCGGCGATTTCGGGCGCGGCGATCCGGTGGCGATCATAGATCCGCAGGCGAGGCGTTTGGCCCAAGGTCTCAGCCGCTACACTGCGCAGGAGGCAGACGCGATCAAAGGGCGCAAATCATCCGAGATCGAGGCGACGCTAGGCTATCCGGGCCGCGCCGTGTTGATCCACCGGGACGATCTGGCGCTGTAGTTAAAGAAAGGCATGTAAGATGAAGGATTTCGACAGCATTCCCGCCCTGATGACTGATTTGGGTGTGCGCGCCAAAGCGGCCTCGGCCGAGCTGGGCTTTGCCAGTACAGAACGCAAGCACGCCGCTCTGATCGCCGCGGCCGAAGCCGTCTGGGCTCGCCGCGCTGAGATTATCGAAGCCAACAAGCAAGACCTGGAATTTGGGCGCGACAAGGGCCTGAGCCCGGCGATGATGGATCGCCTGATGCTGGAAGAAGCCCGCATTCAGGGAATGGTCGATGGTCTGCGCACCGTTGCCGATCAGGCGGATCCGGTGGGTGAGGTTCTGACCGAATGGGACATGCCGTCAGGTCTTCATATCCAACGGGTGCGGACGCCTCTGGGCGTGATCGGCGTCATATATGAAAGCCGCCCGAATGTGACGGCGGATGCGGGTGCTCTTTGCTTGAAATCGGGCAATGCGGTGATCCTGCGTGGCGGTTCGGAAAGCTTCCATTCCTCAAGCGCGATCCATGCCTGTCTGGTCGAAGGTCTGAAGGCTGCCAACCTGCCCGAAGACGCGATCCAGTTGGTGCCCACACGCGACCGAGCAGCCGTTCAGGAACTGCTGACGATGACCGACTATGTCGACGTGATCGTCCCGCGCGGTGGTAAAGGGTTGGTGGGCCTTGTCCAGCGTGAGGCGCGAGTGCCCGTGTTCGCGCATCTGGAAGGCATCGTGCATATTTATATCGATAAAGCTGCCGATCCGGCCAAAACGCTTGAGGTCGTGCTGAACGCCAAAACCCGCCGGACGGGGATCTGTGGAGCAGCCGAATGCCTGCTGATCCATCAGGACGTTGCTGAAACTTTGGGCCGGGATGTCATCCAAGCTTTGTTGAGTTCAGGTGTCGAAGTCCATGCCGAGAGTGGTTTGGAGATGAACGGAACGATTGCAGCGTCGGCCGACGATTGGGGAAAAGAGTTTCTCGACAGTATCATCGCCGCCAAACCTGTTGCCGATATTGACGCTGCTATTGCGCATATCCGGCAGTACGGCTCTGACCATACAGATTGTATCATGACCGAAGATGCAGAGGCCGCTGCGCGGTTCTTCGAACGTCTCGACAGTGCAATTCTGATGCACAACGCCTCGACGCAATTTGCCGATGGTGGAGAGTTTGGCATGGGCGCCGAGATCGGTATCGCCACCGGCAAGATGCATGCCCGCGGACCTGTGGGCGCTGCTCAGTTGACCAGTTTTCAGTATCTGGTCCGCGGAAACGGGACTATTCGCACCTAAAACCGTATCTCGACGCGGGTTGAGGTTGTATCCACCGCAACCCGCCGTCCCATAGAAGTCGCGGTATCGGGGAGCAGGGCGAACTGAACGTGGGCAGGCGTGACCTTGTTGGCAAACCGCCCGCGGGGCAGGTTATTCCATAAGTCGTTGTCGATGTTCAATTTGTCCGCGATACCCGTGACGGACCAGCGGTCTATATCATTGCGAATGGAGACTTCGCCGCCGAACGGCATTGCGCTTTCACAGCACATCAATGCCAGAAACGCCAATTTGACCTGATTGCGCGGAACGGCTTCGGTGAGGTTCCAGTTCACCCGCAAACGTCCGGCTCGTTCTACATCTTTCAGCAAATCGCTGACTTCAGTCCGCCCCAAGGGTTGATCCCCAGCGGACCCAAAGGCCACGCGAAAGAACCTGATCCGCGCGCCAGCGCTGCCGACACTGCCCGAGATCAGCTCCATCTCGGGGCCTTGGGTGCCGCCAACCATTTCCAGCAGTTCAAGCCCGTTGGTAATCGCGCCAATAGGGCTGATCAGGTCGTGACAGATGCGCGAGCCGATCAGCTCGGCCAGGTTGACGTCTGTAGCGCTCATGCGTACCTCCTGCCGTATCTGCCGCCGGACCCGGAGCCCAGTCATGTCAGACCTCAATGCCATTCTTGCACCGGGCATGTTTGTCCGCCACCCCGATTTCCCCGATTGGGGCATTGGACAAGTGCAGTCCAATATCGGTGGCAAAATCACCGTGAACTTCCGCGAGCAGGGGAAAGTGGTGATTGACGGATCGCGCATCGCCCTGATGCCCGTCTTTGATCCGTGAAACTGGTTTAGGAAAGGTTAACGCGCGGTCGGTTGCGGCCCATGTTGCCATTCCCCCGATACCTGCGGTATCAGCCCTGAAACCACAGGGACGTTCTAATGTCGGGTACAGGCCCATCCTTCACCGTCAGACTCGCCGAGACCGAGGCCGAACTGCGTGCCGCGCAGCGGCTGCGTTATGACGTCTTCGTCCGCGAATTAGGCGGTGGCGGAGAGATGGTGGACCACGACGCTGGGCTGGAACAGGACCGGTTCGATCCATATTTCGACCATATGCTCGCCATCGACGACCAGACGGGCGAAACTGTTGGCGTTTACAGACTGTTACCGGGTGAACGTGCAGCAGATCTGGGTCAGTTTTATTCCGAAGACGAATATGATGTGAGCGTCCTTAAAGACAGCGGTCGCAAGCTGTTGGAATTGGGGCGATCCTGCCTCCACCCTGACTATCGTGGCGGCACGGCAATGTATCATCTGTGGAACGGTCTGGCCGCCTATGTGAACGCGCGCCAGATTGAAGTTCTGTTCGGCGTCGCCAGCTTTCATGGCAATGATGTTCAGGCGCTGGAGCAGCCTCTGTCGATGTTGCATCACAACCACCTCGCGCCGCCAGACCTGAGGGTGCGGGCGCAACCCGATGTGTTTCAGCCGATGGACTTGGTGGACGTGGATGCGCTGGATCGCCGTGCAGCCATGGTGCAGGTTCCAGCGCTGATCAAAGCCTATCTTCGGCTGGGCGGGTTCGTGGGCGAGGGCGCTTTTATCGACCATGCCTTCAACACAACGGACGTGTGCCTGATCTTGGACACAGCGCGTATGAACGAGCGCCAACGGCGCATCTATACCGGAGCATAACCCTTGAGCGACGCATCCTGGCACAGCGAAGACGCGCCTGATCCCATTGAGTTGGGCCTTATCGGCTGGATTCTGGTCATCTTGCGTGGTCTTCCTCTGGCGGTGTTAGTCTTCGGCGGTCTGATTGTTCTGCTGATCCTACGCCTGATCGAACGACCGATTTACGGTGTCCGCCGCCCCATCACGCCCTTCATCACACAGTTTGTATGTCGCAACGCTTTTCGCATTCTAGGAATGGGGTTCCGCAGTTCGGGAGAGTTGATGACCCAACGCGGTGCAGTGGTGGCCAATCACTCCTCGTGGTTGGATATTTTCGCACTTAACGCCCGCAAGAGGGTCTATTTCGTCTCAAAAGCCGAAGTGGCGAAATGGCCCGGTATCGGCTGGCTTGCCCGGGCCACGGGTACGGTCTTCATCGAACGCAACCGTAAAAAGGCGCGCGAGCAAACCTTGTTGTTTCAGGAACGCTTGTCCGCAGGTCATAAGTTGGTGTTTTTTCCGGAAGGCACCTCAACCGATGGAATCAGGGTTTTACCCTTTAAAACAACACTCTTTGCTGCATTCTTTACCGATGAACTGCGCGAATTCATGTATGTGCAGCCGGTCTCGGTGATCTATCACGCTCCTGCTGGGCAACCCAACAGGTTCTATGGGTGGTGGGGAGATATGGATTTCGGTCCGCATTTGCTGAAAACGCTGGGCGCCCGTCGGCAAGGCTGGGTCGAGTTGATCTACCACATACCCGCCAAGGTCAGCGACTTTGAAAACCGTAAAGCGTTGGCTGCTCATTGCGAAGAAGCCGTGCGTCATGCCCATAGCTTGGCGCGGCTTGAAAAATAGGGGCGAAAGCCTCTTGCGTTGCACCAAAACCTGCCGTATACGCGCGCCATTCAAACCCGCAGGCGGGGTTTGGGCCTTTTGCAGGGAGACATCCTCATCAGGCCCGCCGGTTGGAGCATCCGCTTCTTTCACCCCCGCCAAGGCGTAAACCGGAAAAGGAAAATAGCATGGCTCTTCCCGAGTTCACCATGCGTCAGCTGCTGGAAGCTGGCGTTCACTTTGGTCACCAGACACAGCGTTGGAATCCCCGCATGGGCCCGTTCATCTACGGCTCGCGCAATGGCATCCACATCATGGACCTGACCCAGACCGTTCCGATGCTGGATCAGGCTCTGCAGGCTGTTCGGGACACCGTTGCAAAAGGTGGCCGCGTTCTGTTCGTTGGTACCAAGCGTCAGGCCGCCGGCCCGATCGCCGAAGCGGCTGAAAAGTCGGCTCAGTACTACATGAACCACCGCTGGCTGGGCGGTACGCTGACCAACTGGAAAACCGTTTCCCAGTCGATCAATCGTCTGAACCAGATCGACGAAGCAATGGAAGCCGGCGCAGAAGGCCTGACCAAGAAAGAGCGTCTGGGCATGGAGCGTGACCAGCAGAAGCTGCAGGCTTCGCTGGGCGGTATCCGCGAGATGGGCGGCGTTCCTGATCTGCTGTTCGTCATCGACGTCAAAAAAGAAGCTCTGGCCATCGCCGAAGCCAATAAGCTGGGTATCCCGGTTGTGGCTGTTGTCGACACCAACTGCTCGCCCGACGGTGTTGACTACATCATCCCCGGCAACGACGACGCAGCCCGCGCCATCGGTCTGTACTGCGACCTGGCCGCACGCGCGGCTCTGGACGGCATGACCGCTCAGATGGGTGCTGCTGGCGTGGACCTGGGTGCATTCGAAGAAGCACCGGTTGAAGAAGTAGTCGCCGAAGAAGCCCCCGCGGAAGCAGAAACACCTGCCGAAGCGTAAGCTGCCCGTCACGTAAATGACATATGGGGCAGGGTAGACCTGCCCCAATTCCGTTTGATTTGAGGAGAGCCGAAAGATGGCAATCACAGCAGCAATGGTTAAAGAACTGCGCGACAGCACAGGCGCAGGCATGATGGACGCGAAAAAAGCGCTGACCGAAACCGGCGGCAACATGGACGAGGCCGTTGACTGGCTGCGTACCAAAGGTCTGGCCAAGGCGGCCAAGAAGTCCGGTCGTACTGCCGCCGAAGGTCTGGTTGCTGTTCACGTTAACGGTGGCAACGGTGTTGCTGTCGAGGTGAACTCGGAAACCGACTTCGTTGCGAAAAACGCTGAGTTCCAGGAAATGGTCGGCAAGATCGCATTTGCAGCCGAAGGCGTAGCAGATGTTGACGCTCTGCTGGCGGCTGACCTGGGTGGCAAATCCGTTGCCGACACTCTGACCGACAAGATCGCCACCATTGGTGAGAACATGTCGGTGCGCCGCATGGCGAAACTGTCGGGTGACACTGTTGTGTCCTACGTCCACAATGCAGCCACCAACGGCATGGGCAAAATCGGCGTTCTGGTCGCTCTGACCGGTGGCGACGAAGCGATCGGCAAGCAGGTTGCGATGCACATCGCAGCTGTGAACCCGGCAGCTCTGTCCGAGGCGGACATGGATCCAGCTGTTGTCGAGAAAGAAAAGCAGGTTCAGATGGACATCGCTCGCGAATCCGGCAAACCGGAGCAGGTGATCGAAAAGATGATCGAAGGCCGCATGAAGAAATTCGTGGCTGAATCGACTCTGCTGAACCAGTCGTTCGTTGTGAACCCTGACCTGACCGTTGAAGCAGCCGCCAAAGAAGCAGGCGCAACCATCACCGGCTTTATCCGTCTGGAAGTTGGCGAAGGCATCGTGGTCGAGAAAGAAGACTTCGCAGCCGAAGTTGCCAAAGCCGCGCAAGGCTAAGATGTTTTGTCCGAACCCTTACGGGGGTTCGGCACCTTATCGGAACCGGTCACGCACAGCGTGGCCGGTTTTTTCGTATGGACAATAAAAAAGACGCCGCAGCGCCTGAAATTCAAGGATAGGGTTGGGGGGCCCCGCATGATGGGGATGGTCGAGGCCCCCCAGTGTTTCCGGCAAAGGTACGTGGACGAATAGACGCCCCTGTGCCAGAGCGGTTGGAGAGCCCTGAAATTACAAAGATCCAACCAAATGTTCCCAGGCTAAAGCCACCACTCACGGAACAATCTCACTTTGCAACTGTAGACCGGGATTCGGAAAGTCATGTTTTCCTTACCTAGGGTAAGTTGATGCAAATTAGCGTCAAATTCCCGGTGTTATGCCTCTATTTTGAACATCTGATTCTGCAATGACGCCTTCAGTACAGCCTGAGCGGTGGTTTCAACCGACAGCGATTCTCGGGCTAGCCTCAAATGCTTTTCGACTGTCGCTGCGGTTAAGCCCATCAACAGGGCGATATCTTGCGTGGTTTTGCCATCCCCAACCCATTCCAGCGCTTCACGTTGGCGATTGGTCAACGCTCGATTAGGAGCATTGTAGGGCAGCGTAAGAATTTTCAGATGCGCCACGTTATTCATGAGAAGAATGTCATCGCCATGTTCAGCCCAGATCGCATCGACTTCTTGTTGGGACTGGCCGCCAGAGGCAGAAAGCGAGATCGCACCTTTCGATCTAAAGGAAACCGAGTTGAAGCTGACCGTATAGCCTGCGACGACCCCCAACGACCGATTGAACTCGACCACTTTCCGTTCTTGCGGCGATAGGGTGCCATCCAAAAGCATGTCCTGCGTCATTTGCCAGCTTGCAGCGCCTTCGTTCTCAAGCGCCCATTTCAACATAGGGGCGTTGAAATAAAGCCCATCTCGCAGGAACCCATCCAAGTAGTCCTTGCCATGGTTCGTCAGGATCGTGAAGTCCTCGGGGTCACCCAGGGAAGTTTCCGTTTTGTAGCGCGTAAAGCCGTATAGCAGGCGATCAAACCCATATCCGGCCATCTGACGGCAATGGGCATCCCAAAGCTCCTCAAGCGACTTGACATAGCTGAGAAAGTGCAAATAGGCATCCAGCTTCATGCGCCAACCTCGCCGTCCAGATAGCCCGCCAGTGCGTCCAGTGCCAATACGTAGCTTCGCGTTCCAAAGCCACAAATCTGACCCAACGCAACCTTTGAGATATAGGATTTGTGTCGGAATGGCTCTCGCGCATGAATGTTTGACAGATGAACCTCAACCACCGGCAGGTCGACAGAAGAAATCGCGTCCATCAGAGCAATAGAAGTATGCGTATAAGCTCCGGCGTTCAGAACAATCCCGTTCTGGACACCTTTCGCCGCATGGATCGCGTCGATCAATTCGCCCTCATGATTTGACTGCAAAGTCGAAACGTCAATTCCTATTTTTTTTCCATGGTTAAAGCACAATTCCTCAACCATTTTCAGAGTGGTGCTACCATAAACCTCGGGCTGGCGCGTCCCCAGCAAATTCAAGTTTGGGCCGTTCAAAATCAGAGCTTTGTGCATCGTCTCACTGTTCCCATTTATGAGTTTCTTAAACACGAAGGGGTGCCCGAGTCTACTGCCCGCGCACTTATCACGCGAGCAGGTGTGTTTCTAAACAACGTAGACCGCCTCTGATCCGGAAGTTTCAGGGCATCGACACGACGACTTTACCCAGCACGGACCGATCTGCCAGCTTCACCAGCGCGTCTTGCGCTTGTTTCAGTGGGAAAGTGGCGCTGATTTGCGGTTTGATCTTGCCTTCGCCATACAACCTGAACAAATCGTTGATGTTTTGCGTGTGACCCGCTGGATCCCGGAACACGGATGCTCCCCAGAAAACACCGACAATTTGGCACCCTTTGAGAAGCGGTAGGTTGAGGGGTATCTTGGGAATTCCAGCGGGAAACCCGACTACAAGGTATCGACCATTCCACGCCATACTACGCAGTGCAGGTTCGGCATAGTCGCCTCCGACCGCGTCATAGACCACGTCCACACCCAAAGGTCCGGCCATTGCCTTGATTTCACCCGAAAAGGCTTTCTGCGCATCGCGGTCCATCTGATGGTCGTAGACGATCACCTCATCTGCGCCAATCTTACGGCAGAATTCGGCTTTTTCTTGCGAAGATACAGCCGCAATCACCCGCGCACCCTGTGCCTTTGACAATTCAATCGCAGCTGTCCCAACGCCGCCCGCTGCGCCCAGGACCAAAACAGTTTCGTCTGCCCGCAGGTGCGCCCGGTCTTTCAATGCATGGTATGAGGTGCCGTAGGTAAATATGAAACAAGCGGCATCCTCGAACGGCATCGATTGCGGAAACTTAACCGCTGTCGGCGCCTTGATCGTCATATGAGTCGCGAATCCCCCATGGCCGGTCAAGGCAAGAACACGGTCCCCGACCTCGTAACCCGCGACATCCTCACCAATGGCCAGAACCTCACCTGCAATTTCGCCACCGGGTGCAAAGGGTCTGGGGGGCTTGATCTGGTACAGGTCTCGGATCATCAGGGTGTCGGGGTAATTGACCCCAGCGGCCTTAACGCCAATCAGCAACTCGCCTTTTCCCGGTTCCGGATCGGGCAGGGTGGTCAGTTCCAAAGTTTCCGGTCCACCCGGGGCGACGCTGAGTAAAGCTTGCATGTTGGCCCTATTGTCCTTGTTATTGATTCAGGAGGAAGTTTGGCGCAGCAGCGGGTGTTGTCAAGAAACCGACGAGGTGCAACCCTCGGTCGATCAGCAGCATGCGATTGCGCCAAATAAATGATCGAGGAGCACACTATGACGCCCGAAACCCTATTTTCATTGCATGGAAAGACAGCATTTGTGACCGGGGGCGCCACCGGAATTGGGCGCATGGCTGCTGAGGCATTGGTTCGGGCCGGTGCGCGGGTTCTGATTGCGTCGCGCAAGGCTGACGCGTGTGAAGCCGTCGCCGCGGAACTAAACGCTCTGGACGCGCCGGGAACCGCCGAAGGGTTCGGTGGGGACGTTGGGACAAAGGAGGGCATCGAAGCGTTGGCGTCCGAGGTTCAAAAGCGGACGGACCGACTTGATATCCTTATGAATAATGCCGGTGTATCTTGGGGTGCGCCGATGGGACAATTTCCCTATGAGGCATGGGACAAAGTCATGTCGGTCAACGTTGCTGGTATCTTTGATCTGACCCAAAAACTGTTGCCAATTTTGATGAAGTCCGGAACCCCCGAGGACCCGGCCCGCGTGGTTAATGTGGGCTCGGTGATGGGTGAGGTGCCAATGGGCGATGGCGCATACAGCTATTCGGCCTCGAAAGCGGCTGTATTGCATCTGACCAAGATCATGGCAAAGGAACTGTCGCCGTATCACGTGACCGTCAACGCGCTGGCTCCTGGTCCTTTTGTGTCGCGGATGACCGCCTTTGCAACGGCCGACACAGATACACGGGACAGGGTGGGTAAATCGGTTCCACTTGGCCGCGTCGGCAGCGAAGACGATATCGCAGGATGCATGCTGTTCCTGTGCGGCCGGGGAGGGAGTTATGTAACAGGCGCGGTCATTCCTGTCTCTGGTGGAATCAATGTTGTGACCGCCGGAAACATTTTCGCCGAGGCGCTTTAAGATCGCATTGGAGGGAGCTGAAATGGCGAATAGTTCGACATTGGACCTTGATGCCGTTGATCGGTATCTCAGCGCACATTTGGAAGGGTATCAAGGCCCTCTGCAAGCCACCAAGTTCGATGTCGGGCAATCCAATCCCACCTTCGAATTGCGCACGCCTGAGAAGACTTATGTGCTGCGCCGTAAACCGCCCGGTACGTTGTTGAAATCCGCGCATGCTGTCGATCGCGAGTTTCGTGTTCAGCGCGCGTTGGCAAACACCAACGTCCCGGTTCCCGAGATGTACCTGCTGTGCGAAGACGATGGCGTTATTGGTTCAGAATTCTACGTGATGGAACGTCTTCAAGGGCGCGGTTTTCTCGAGCCTACCATGGACGGCGAAAGCAATGAGACCCGAACAGGGGTTTTCACCGAAATGAACCGTGTGCTGGCCGAACTGCATATGGTCGATATCGACGCGGTCGGTCTGTCTGACTACGGGCCTCCTGGAAACTACTTTGAACGGCAGATAGCGCGGTGGACCAAGCAGTACCGAGCCTCGGAAACCGACCGGATCGATGAGATGGACAGGCTGATTGCCTCGCTTGAAACGTCGTTGCCTGCGGATGACGGGCAACGGACAATGGTTCATGGCGACTACAGGATCGACAACATGTTGTTCGAGCGTGACGGAACGCGTTGTATAGGTGTTCTTGATTGGGAGCTATCGACAATCGGACATCCTTACGCAGACCTGGCCGCTGTTATCATGCAGTGGCAAATGCCGCCCGGAAAAGAAGGTCGCGGATTGGCAGGATTAGATCGAGAAAGCCTTGGTATCCCTTCGGACCATCAGTTTATCTCAGAGTACTGTGAGCGCCGAGGGCTTCCGGCCATCGACAATTTTGGGTTTTATCTTGCTTTCAACTTCTTCCGCATGGCCGGTATTTTGCAAGGCGTTTACAAACGTGCTCTAGACGGTAATGCCTCTGATCCGAAACGCGCTATGAAATTAGGATCTTATGTTCCGATGTTCGCGCAATATGGATTGATGGCGATGAAGGCATCCTAACGATTTTCAAATGCTGGCCCTATGCAAGTTCCAGTTCGAGGTTCCCCAAACTGTTCTTGCCGAAAAACATCTCGGGCCCGCTGAAGAGGGTCGGCACCCCGAACACTCCGCGCCGGACAGCAGCTTTGGTTTGATCCTTCAGCTGCTGTTTCACATCCGGACTGCTGATGGCTTCGCGTAGTTTGCGGACAGGCAAGCCGTTCTCTTGCAGGATTTCGGTTAGTACATTGATCTCATCAACTTTTTGCCCATGCACCCAAATTGCATCAAAAACAGATTTTATGTATCTGTCTTCCCATGATTTTCCAGAGGCATAGATCGCGCCGCGCATGGCGAATTTTGTATTGACTGGAAAATGTGGACTCATGTGAAAGCTCAGGCCGCGGCGCCTGGCAAAACGATGCAGGTCATGCGTCAGATATGCTGTTTTTTGTCTGTTTTCGGAATAGGCTTGAAACGGGCCCTGATTGTTGGTGGCCTTGAATATTGTGCCTAGCAAAACCGGGACGTTGGTCACTGAAACATCGTGGCGGTTCGCCAGTTCAGGAAGAACCTTGTGTGCCAGATAGGCATTTGGACTGCAAAAGTCGTAAACGAATTCTATGGTTTGTGTCACTTTTCTCACTCCCGACCGGTAATCGTTGAAAAAGCACTCACCACAAAAACGAATCTGTTGTGTGACGAGCTTACCATCTCGCCGCAGTATTCAGCCCAGTCTAAATGGGTTTGCTTGAATTTCGCTGTTCATTTTGGGCGTCCTTGCGCAGTGTAAGGCACGTGTATTTCAGGAGACCTAGCCCCTATGATTTGTCCGCCTGGCTTTGACGCCGATCGATTGGATCGTATCCGGATCTGGATGCAGCGCTACGTGGATGACCGTAAATATGCCGGCAGCTCGTTTCTCTTGCGCCAAGGGCAAGACGAGGTTCTGTTCCATGCTGCCGGACACCGCAGCAAAGAGCAAAACCTGCCATTCGAAAGAGATACGATCGCTCGCATTTATTCGATGACAAAACCCATTACATCGGTCGCTATTATGATGTTGGTTGAACAAGGG
The DNA here is from genome assembly GCF_040371315.1 of Ruegeria sp. HU-ET01832. NCBI lineage: Bacteria > Pseudomonadati > Pseudomonadota > Alphaproteobacteria > Rhodobacterales > Roseobacteraceae > Ruegeria > Ruegeria sp. HU-ET01832. The sequence continues at coordinate 158,156 of NZ_BAABWL010000001.1, read as the reverse complement.
TTGATCCACTTAGATGGGCAAGTGTCAGACTTAATTCCCGAATTTCGGAATGTTCAGGCGCTGATCCCCGGTGCCGAACGTCTGGATCAAACCGAGGATACGCAACCCCCGACACTGCACCATCTTTTGACCCATACCAGCGGTCTCAGCTATCCGTTCAACCCTGGTGTCCTTCCCGCAGCAATGAATGAGATGGATCTCATCTTTTCAGCTGACCAAGGCCCCCTTAAGGACCGGGTACGTGAATTGGCGACGCTACCGCTCGCGTTTCAGCCGGGCTCCCTTTGGGAATATTCAGTCGGGATAGACGTTTTGGGCCGCGTCGTCGAAATCGTATCTGGCCAACCGCTGGACAAGTTCTTCCAGGCTCAAATATTCGACCCGTTGGGAATGACCGAGACGGGATTCAAGGTTCCCAAAGGGGCAGGGGACAGGTTTGCGTCGCTCTACACACCTCTTTCCGGCGACGCCATGGCGCTGAACGCCACCAAAGAAAGCACGGACACTCTGAGACTGGTGGACGAACCGGGCGCATCGCCGTTTGAACGAACCACCACATTCTCGGGCGGAGGAGGTCTGGTTGGAACGATTGACGATTACGCAAAATTTGCGGACATGCTCAAAAACCGAGGCAGCCTGAATGGGCAGCGTCTGCTGGGGCCAAAAACTGTAGACTTCATGATGGTCAATCACTTACCGGGTGACATTGCATCGATGGGCCCACAGAGTTTCGCCGAACAACCGATGGAGGGAACCGGGTTCGGTCTGGGTGGAGCAGTAGTTATGAACCCCGGCCGCACACGCACTCCGGGCTCGGTCGGAGATTTCAGTTGGGGTGGTATGGCCTCGACATTCTTCTGGTTGGATCGGGTCAATGACCTCACTGCCGTGTTCTTTACTCAGCTCTCGCCATCCAGCTCTTATCCGTCACGCGCTGAGCTCAAGGCGCTTGTCCTAGGGGCAATGATTGATTGATCGGAACAGCGCTGATACCTGTTTCACACGACTCAATCGGAGAGCTGTCATGACCGAAGCCGAACGCGTTCTGCTGGACCTGTTGAATGTCGAAAGGCTGGAGGTTGACTTGTATCGCGGCACCGGTTCCGGCGGTGAAACGCCTAAACGGATCTTTGGCGGGCAGGTCGTATCGCAGGCCCTTGCCGCAGCGTACAGGACCGTCGATGATCGGCTATGCCATTCGCTTCATGCTTATTTCATAAGGCCGGGTGATCCAAGCATTCCCGTGATTTATCAAGTAGATCGCGCCCGAGATGGAGGTTCGTTCACAACCCGTCGCGTGGTCGCCATACAGCATGGCAAACAGATTCTGAACATGTCTGCTTCGTTTCATATCGTTGATGAAGGTTGGGATCATCACCACCCAATGCCTACGATGGAGGCGCCTGAAAATTATCCAGCGCGCACTGATCTGAGGAACAAGTATGTCGATCTTGTTCCTGAAAAACTGCAGGGTGAGTTATTGCGAGAGCGTCCGATCGAAGTTCGTGAGGCAAGCCATTTAAATCCTTTTGCGCCGGAAAAGTCCGACGATCGAAATCAGGTATGGTTTCGGATGAATGCCGCAGCACAAGCAGATCAAATCACACAACAACTCCTTCTGACTTATGCGTCGGATATGTATCTGATGAGCTCGGGGATGCGCCCCCATGGGTTAAGCTGGTTCACCGGCGAAGTGAATGGTGCCAGCCTGGACCACGCGCTTTGGTTCCATGCACCTGTTCATTTTGAGAACTGGCATCTCTATGCGATGGATTCGCCTTGGACCGGGCGAGGGCGCAACTTCAACCGTGGATCAATCTATTCTCAAGATGGCACACTGGTCGCTTCGGTTGCGCAAGAAGGTTTGATGCGCAAAGCCAAGAGGACAGTTTAGTTATTCTCGATAAACACTTGGTTTAACTTCCGCATTCCGCCAAGCCAGCGCTCATAGTCTCCGGCTTTGTGTCGGATGTATTCCAACACCTGAGGATGCGGAAGGATCAGAAATTGCTCGGCCTCTATGCCTTTGACGCAGGCATCAGCAACGTCCTCCGGCTCAAGCATGCCATCGATTGAGGCTACCGAGGTCTCATGACCTTTGGTCATATCGGATCGGACGGCCTGAGGACATAAGACAGACACGCGCAAACCTTTGTGACCATATGTCAAAGACAGCCATTCGGCGAAACCAACGGCGGCGTGTTTGGTGACGCCGTATGGTGCTGCGCCGGGCTGATTCAACAATCCGGCTGCAGACGCAGTCGTAAGGATGTAGCCGCCGCCACGCGACACCATGCGCGGCACCAGATGGCGCGCGGTCCAAACGTGAGACATGACATTGATCTTCCAGATCCTGTCCCAGTCCTCGTCGGGGACATCCAGACCTCCTAACGTCAAAATACCGGCATTCGCGCAGAAAAGATCAATGGGTCCAATGTCTTCTTCGACGGTATTGATTAAGTCTCTGACGCTGGCTTCACTGGATACGTCGCAGTGAAATGCGTGGCCACCAATCTCATTTGCAATGTCCGTAGCGCCGGCATGATTGAGATCCGAGCAAACAACCGTCGCACCTTCGGTAGCAAATCGACGGGCGAGACCTTCGCCAATCCCACCGGCTGCACCTGTTATAACGACGGTTTTGTCATTCAGTTTCATGAATCACTCCAGAGCCACGGGTTCAATTCGTGATCCTATGGTATTGGTAAAGAATGAAAAGTTGCATTTCATTCCACGCACTTAGTTACCATAATACCAATTACGCGATATTTAGTAGAAGGCTTGCAAGCCCGTTTGTGCGCGCCCAAGGATCAACGCGTGGACGTCATGGGTGCCTTCATAAGTGTTTACGGTTTCGAGGTTCACCATATGCCGGATCACTTGGAATTCGAGCGATATTCCGTTGCCGCCATGCATGTCCCGCGCCAACCGTGCGATGTCCAAAGCTTTACCGCAGTTGTTGCGCTTGACGAGCGAGATCATTTCAGGCGCAGCTTCGGCTTGGTCCATAAGACGCCCAACCCGCAGGCTGCCTTGAAGCCCAAGTGCAATTTCGGTTTGCATGTCGGCCAGTTTGCGCTGGAACAATTGTGTCTGGGCCAAAGGTTTGTCGAATTGCTTGCGATCCAACCCATATTGACGCGCAGCGTGCCAGCAGCATTCAGCGGCCCCCATAACTCCCCAGCTGATGCCATAGCGTGCGCGGTTCAAGCAACCAAACGGACCTTTTAGGCCCTGAACATGCGGCAACAGTGCAGTCTCGTCCACCTCAACGCCGTCCAGAACGATTTCTCCGGTGATCGAGGCGCGTAGACTTAGTTTGTTCTGTATCTTCGGCGCGCTCAGACCCTTCAGCCCCTTTTCCAGGACAAATCCACGGATTTTCCCATCATGGGCGTCGGACTTGGCCCAGATTACGAAAACATCCGCAATGGGCGCGTTCGATATCCACATTTTGCTGCCGGTCAAACGGTAGCCATCATCAATTTTCTCGGCGCGTGTCTTCATACCGGCCGGATCCGAACCCGCATCAGGCTCGGTCAGGCCAAAACAGCCGATCCATTCGCCGCTGGCCAGTTTCGGAAGGTATTTGCGGCGCTGCTCTTCGCTGCCATAGGCATAGATTGGGTACATAACCAGCGAGCTTTGGACCGACATCATGGAACGATAACCCGAGTCGACACGCTCGACCTCGCGCGCAACAAGGCCGTATGAGACGTACCCGCCCCCTAGCCCGCCGTATTCCTCGGGGATCGTCGTTCCCAGCAGGCCCATCTGGCCCATTTCGCGGAAGATTTCAGGGTCCGTTTCTTCATTCTGAAATGCCTCAGTGACGCGTGGTTGCAGCTTTTCCTGCGCGTAGGCCCGCGCGCTGGCCTCGATCATGCGTTCATCTTCTGTAAGCTGATCTGTCAGCCGGAACGGATCGTCCCAAGCAAACCGGCCCATGTCCGGAGCATCCTTGGCGCGCAGGGTCGGTTTGGTATCGGGGGCATTCATGGTCCATCTCCGCTCTGTCAGGTTTGACGCAACCTAGCTTTACCGACAGGTAAAAGACAGAAAGAGTTTGGCAATACCTTATGAGAAAAACTCATAAGGTAACATGCGCCCTACCCCAACGCGTAACCTGCGCCACGAACAGTTCTGACCGGGTCCGCACCGCCATGCTGGGTCAAAGCCTTTCGCAGGCGACCGATATGCACGTCCACGGTGCGTGTATCGACATAGATGTCGCGTCCCCACACCCGGTCGAGCAGTTGTTCGCGGCTCCAGACACGGCCGGGTTTTTCCATGAACGTGCTCAGTAGCCGGAATTCGGTTGGGCCAAGTTTCAGCGGCTTGCTATTGCGACTGACTTTATGCGTTTCCGAGTCCAGGATGATATCGTCAAACTCTAGCCGAATGCCAACAGTCGCCGGGCGCACACGGCGTAATTGCGTGCGCACACGGGCCATCAGTTCGACCACCGAGTACGGCTTGACCACATAGTCATCCGCACCGGTTTCCAGACCACGAACCTTGTCGACCTCTTCCGTGCGGGCCGACAACATGATGATCGGAATTGAACGTGTGTCAGGGCGTGATTTGAGGCGGCGGCAGACTTCGATTCCGCTCAGGTTGGGCATCATCCAGTCCAACACGATGATATCCGGGCTGTCTTCATCCACCAGCAGCATGGCTTCGTCACCGCTGGCGGCCTTGGAGACGCGGAACCCTTCTGCCTCGAGGTTATAGGCCAGCACTTCACGCTGTGCTGGCTCATCCTCAACGACCAGAACTGTAGGCTGATCTGCAGACATGGATCAGATCTCCTGCGGGATTTGGGACGTCGTGTCCGCCTTTGGGCGGGTCTCGGTCGGGCGTTCGCCGGTCACCAGATAGACAACCTGCTCCGCGATCGCGGTGACATGGTCACCCATGCGTTCGATGTTCTTTGCGATGAAATGCAGGTGCATACAGGACGAGATGTTGCGCGGGTCTTCCGCCATGAAGGTCAGAAATTCCCGGAACAACCCGTTATACATCTGGTCCACTTCTTCGTCGCGGTTAATGACGTCGGTCGCCAGTTCCGCGTCGCGCTGGATATAAGCGTCCAAAGCGTCGCGAAGCATCCGCTCGACTTCGCGCGCCATGCGGCGCAGGGCGGCGGCGCTGCCGTTGATCTCGCCCGCATTGACCAGTACCGTCGTCCGTTTGGCGATATTCTTGGAATAATCACCGATGCGCTCAAGGTTACCGGACACTTTCAAGACAGAAAGGACCAGACGCAAGTCGCTCGCAGTCGGCGCTCGCAGCGCGATCAGACGCGCGGTTTCCTCGTCAATCAACTCTTCCAACGCGTCGATGGCCTTGTCGCCCTGCCGGACTTCTTGGGCCAATTCTTCGTCTCGGGTCTCCAGTGATCTCGCGGCGCTCATGATGGCGGCCTCGACCAGCCCGCCCATCTTCATGATATGAGCCTGAATCGCCTCGAGGTCGCGGTCGAATGCGGATGCAATATGTTGTTCGCTCATGGTCTGATACCTGTCCTCAGCCGATCCGGCCGGTGATATAGCTTTCGGTGCGGGGATCTCCGGGGTTGGTGAAGATTTGCCCCGTCTCGCCGAATTCGACAAGGTTGCCGAGGTGGAAGAATGCGGTTTTCTGGCTGACCCGCGCGGCCTGCTGCATCGAGTGGGTCACGATCACCACCGAATAGCGCGAGCGCAGTTCGTCTATCAGTTCCTCAACCTGCGCAGTTGCAATCGGGTCCAGGGCCGAGCACGGCTCGTCCATCAGCAGAACCTCAGGCTCGGTCGCGACGGCGCGGGCAATACATAGGCGCTGTTGCTGACCGCCTGACAGGCCGGTTCCCGGGGCGTCCAGACGATCCTTGACCTCATCCCAAATCGCACCGCGACGCAGGGATTTCTCAACGATCTCATCCAGTTCCGCCTTGTTCTTGGCAAGGCCGTGGATGCGGGGGCCATAGGCCACGTTGTCATAGATCGACTTTGGGAATGGGTTCGGCTTCTGGAACACCATGCCCACTTTGGCGCGCAGCTGAACCGGGTCAACGCGTTTGTCATAGATATCCTCGCCATCCAGCAGGATATCGCCCTCGACCCGGCAGATGTCGATCGTGTCGTTCATCCGGTTCAGGCAGCGCAGGAAGGTGGACTTGCCGCAGCCCGACGGACCGATAAAGGCGGTCACGGTCTTGTCTTCGATCTGAACATCCACGTCCTTGATGGCGTGGGTGTCGCCGTAATAGACCTGAACCTTGTTCGCGGCGATTTTAATGGCTTTGGAGTCCACGGCTCTCTCCACTCGTGTCATGTCGTTCATAATAAGCCCCTTACCAGCGGCGTTCAAAGCGGCGGCGCAGGATGACCGCGATGGTGTTCATTGTCACAAGGAAGATCAACAGAATGATGATGCCCCCCCATGCGCGTTCGTAAAAGGCCGGGTCGGCGCGTTTCGACCATTCGTAGATTTGTGCAGGCATGGCCGAGTTTGGAGACAGGAAGCCCGCCACCAGCCCGTCGGGCGGGTTCGAGGCGATAAAGCCCACCATCCCGATCAGCAGCAGCGGCGCGGTTTCGCCAAGCGCCTGCGCCAGACCGATGATCGTACCGGTCAGGATACCGGGCGCGGCCAGTGGCAGAACATGGTGGAACACCGCCTGCATTTTCGAGGCTCCTACCCCCAGCGCCGCATCGCGGATCGATGGTGGAACCGCCTTGAGCGACGCGCGGGTCGAGATGATGATCGTCGGCAACGTCATCAGCGTCAGCACCAAACCGCCAACCAGCGGCGCCGAGGTCGGCAGGTGCATGTAGTTGATGAAGACAGCCAGACCCAGAATACCGAACACGATCGACGGTACGGCGGCGAGGTTGGATATGTTCACCTCGATGATATCTGTCAGCCGGTTCTGCGGCGCGAATTCCTCAAGATAGATCGAGGCCGCGACGCCAATCGGCAGCGCCAAAGCCAACACGACGAACATCATGAACAGAGAGCCCAGCATCGACACGCCGATCCCCGCGGCCTCGGGCCGTTGGTCGGAGGCGTCAGAGCCGAAGATGAAATCGGGGTTGAACGCCTTATACAGCACGCCCGCATCCCGCAGTTGATCGACAAAATCCAGCTGCGCCACCGTGATGCTTTTGTCATTGGCAATGGAGCCGCGGGTCACGCGGCCCTTCATGTAACCATCGACGCGGCTGTTGACCAGAAAGCGGAAGCTGACGGTTTTGCCGATCTCATCAGGGTTTGCGATCACATAGTTCCGCAGTTCAGCCTGTGCGGCTTTGGACAATATCTTACCCATGTCCTTGGGCGAAAGATCGGTCTGGATACCCAGCTCTTGCACTTCCATCTCAATCGCCGAGGCGATCAGCGGCGCGTAGCCAAAGGTCGAGACCTTCTTGATATCCTCGATATTGCGGTTGCCCTTCTTGTCCAGCTTGTCTTCTTTCAGCTCAACATTCAGCTCAAGGAAAGACTGCTGGAACGCTCCGGTGCCCGCGGTCACGATGTTTGTGACAAGCACGATCAGCATCAGCAGGCCGATACCGATGGCAGCAATCCCATACATCTTAAACCGGGATTCAGCCGCATTGCGTTTTTTGGTACGGGCATCCTTTTCGAACAGCGATCCGTGTTTGGAATGTGCCGCAGGTGCTGCGCCGGGGGTTTGGGAAATATCGGTCATTCGTACTGCTCCCGGTATTTGCGCACGATGTAGAGGGCGAAGATATTCAGCCCCAGCGTGATGATGAACAAGGTCAGACCCAGCGCGAAGGCTACCAGCGTTTCGGGGCTGGCAAAGTCGGTATCGCCGGTCAGCTGGCTGACGATCCGGGTTGTGATGGTGGTCATCGCCTCGAACGGGTTGCCCGAGAATTTGGCGATTGCACCGGCGGCCATCACAACGATCATCGTCTCACCGATAGCGCGGCTGGCGGCCAGCAGGATCGCACCCACGATCCCCGGCAGTGCGGCCGGCAGAACCACCTGACGGACGGTTTCGGAGTGCGTCGCGCCAAGACCCAACGAGCCGTCGCGCATCGACTGGGGTACCGCGTTGATGATGTCATCGGACAGCGACGACACGAATGGGATCAGCATGATGCCCATAACCAGACCCGCCGTCAGAACCGCGTTGGAACTGGCCATCCAGCCCACTCCGAATGCACCGCCTTCGCCGAACATTGACACTAGCGCGGGGCCAACTGTCAGCAGGGCAAACAGACCGTAAACAATGGTCGGGATACCGGCGAGGATTTCCAGTAACGGTTTGGCAATCGAGCGGGTCGCACCCGATGCATATTCGGACAGGTAGATCGCTGCGAACAGGCCGATTGGAACCGCCACTAGAAGCGCAATCAATGAGATATAAAGCGTGCCCCACAACAGCGGTAGGATTGATAGTTCCGAGCCCCCTCGGAAGTTCGGGGCCCAGGTACTGCCGAAGAAGAAATCCTTCCACGAATGCAGCTGGAAGAAGTTCATCGTCTCGAACAGCATCGACAGAACGATGCCCACGGTCGTCAGGATCGCGATGGACGCAGCCAGCAGCAGCAGCGCTAGAACGCCCTGTTCTACCACGTTACGCGCGCGGAACTCCTTGTGCGTACGGATATAGGCAAAGGCCGCGCCCAACAGTGCGACCGCGAGCACGATCACCTGCATCGCCACCGAACCGGTTCCGGTCATGCTGCGATAGGTTTGTGCAGCAACCAGAATGGGTTGCGTGATATCCTGCGTCAGCACCTGCCCTGCGTCTTTCAGCGTTTGGGTCAGCTGCGCGATGTCAGCATTTGCGTCTTGAGCCTGCGCCTGCGTCAAGGCACCGACGGCCACCGCGCCCTCAAGACCATCCGCCACCCGGCGGACCTCGCTCATGATCAGGCCCCGGTCGGACCCTTCGGGGATCGCGCTGTCGGGGATTATGCCCGTCACGGTGCTGTTCACGAAAACAGGTTGCGCCAGCAACCAGACAATCAGTACCCCGATGGCAGGGACCAGCGCCGTCAGAGCGACATTGTAGCCATAGTAGGACGGCAGTGAGTGCAGATCACGCGCATCCCCTCCGGCACTTGCCAAAGCACGGGACCGGCCCGTGAAAAATCCGATCACTGCCAGTGCAAGCAGGATGATCAACAGCCAGGATAATGCCATGGGAACTCCGTGGGGATGGCAGTGGTGGAGTCAAAAAGAACCGGGGCGCGCGAAACGCCCCGGTTCTAAAGTGTTAAAGGCTTAGGAGCCGCCGCCCAGAACGGTTTCGTTCGCAACAGCTTCCTGAACTTTTACCAGCTCGGGATCCGAAACCAGACCGTATTCGGCCAGCGGGCCGTCGGGGCCAGCGATCTCGTCTGCGACGAAGAACTCAGCATACTCTTTCAGGCCAGGGATCACGCCGATATGGGCTTTCTTGACGTAGAAGAACAGCGGACGCGACACAGGGTATTCGCCGGTTGCGATCGACTCGGTCGAAGGCACGATGCCGGACATGGTCGCAACTTGCAGCTTGTCGGTGTTGTTCTCGTAGAACGCCAGACCAAAGACGCCGATGCCGTCTTTGTTGCTGTCGATACGTGCCAGAGTTTCAGTGTAGTCGCCGTCAATGTCGACCGACACGCCGTCGGTGCGGATCGCGATGCACTGTTTTTCGGCTGCTTTCTTGTCGTCGCCGGCTGCTGCCTTGAACACTTCGAAATCGCCCAGGTGCTCACAACCTGCCAGGATGACCTTGTCTTCGAACACTTCACGGGTGCCGTGCTTGGTGCCCGGGATGAAGGTTGCGATCGGTTGCGCCGGGAAGTCCGGGTTCACGTCGGCCCAGGTCTTGTTGGGGTTGTCGACAACTTCACCGTCTACGACGATTTTCGCGGCCAGCGCTTTGTACCAGTCTTCCGGCGTGAACTCGAAAGAGTTGCCGTTGATGTCGGATGCGAAAACGATGCCGTCATAACCGATCTGAACTTCGATGATGTCGGTTACACCGTTTTCGGCGCAGGCTTTGATCTCTTTTTCGCGGATGGCGCGCGATGCGTTGGCCACGTCGATGGTGTTTTCGCCAACACCTTCGCAGAAGCGCTTGAGGCCAGCCGAGGAACCGCCCGATTCAACAACCGGTGTCGGGAAGTCAAAGTTTTCACCGAAGGCTTCGGCAACGATCGAGGCGTAAGGCAGAACGGTCGAGGAACCGGCAACCTGAACTTGATCACGTGCAGCAGCAGTAGTGGCCGAAACGGCAGCAATCGCCAGAGCAGAAGCCGACAGTTTTACAAAGGACATCTCAGTCTCCTTGAGAAAGATAACAAATGATCACCCCCATGATGATCTTGGGCGAACCCCTAGAAGCCGCGCGTAAGCCTTTTGTGACAAGTTTGTAACGGTTTTATGACAACTGAATTTGTTTCAACGTGACCCAGCGTAAACGTAAAGAAAGCAGACAACCACGTGGGACTTTCAGGGGTATCATAAACTTGATGTCATCGGGGCAGAATGACAGTAAAAACAGAGCCTTTCCCCAAGTCGCTTTCGACCCTAAGCCGCCCGCGGTGGCGATTCACGATGTGTTTCACAATCGCCAGCCCCAGCCCTGTTCCACCAAGTTGCCGCGACCTGTGGCTGTCCGCGCGATAGAATCGTTCTGTCAGGCGCGGCAGGTGAACGGGATCAATGCCCGGCCCTTTGTCTATCACCTGAACCCGCACTGCGGGTCCCCGCATCGCCGTATCCCGGTCCGAGGCCGTTGCATGAACGTCCACACGCCCACCACTGCCGCCATACTTTATTCCGTTTTCAATCAGGTTGGTAAAAACCTGCCGTAATTGATCGCTGTCGCCAACTATCGACACAGGCCCGTGCGTTTCACTGAGAACCAGCTCGACGCCCGCGTCCTCTGCTAGGGGGCGCAAGGAATTGATAATGGATTGCAACAGCCCGATCAGTTCCAACTGCTCTTTCGGGCGCACCCGTTCTTCACTTTCCACGCGGTTCAGTGAAAGTAAGTCGTCGACCAGACGGTTCATACGGCTGGCCTCGTCGGTCATGATCTGCAGAAACCTGTCCCGGGCGGCGACATCATCGCGTGCGGGTCCGCGTAGCGTTTCGATGAACCCCATCAAAGCCGTTAGCGGCGTGCGCAGCTCGTGGCTGACATTGGCGACAAAGTCTCGTCGCATCTGGCTGGCCTGTTCCAGATGTGTCACGTCCTGAAACGTCGCAAGAACCGCCCCGCCCGAGACGGCCCCCACCCCGTTCATATACCGGCATTCAACTTCGAAGGTTGTATCCTGCGCCCCGTCATTTGCCAGATGTCGGGTTCTAGTGGTGCCTTTCGAACGCAAGCTCTGTTCCATCGCGTCGATAACCTGCGGTTGCCGCAGGATCGTCGCGAAGTGGCGCGTCTCGATGTTTTTGCCCAACATCGTCGTGGCGTCCGTGTTCGCAGCAATGATCCGCTCGGTCTGATCGACCAGCAAAGCAGGCATGGGAATGGCCGACACGAATTCGGCAAGAAGGTTTTCGGACATGGACGTCAACTCTTGCAGGCACTCAGACCCGTTTCATGGTGTCCCGGAATTTGCGCATATTGCTTTGGTAGTGCAACGCACTGAGCGTCAGTTTCTGCGCGGCCGCGTCATCCAACTGACGAATGACCTTACCCGGCGAACCCATGACTAACGAGTTGTCGGGGATTTCCTTACCTTCAGTGATCAGGGCTCCGGCTCCGATCAGGCAGTTCTTGCCGATTTTGGCCCCGTTTAGAACAATGGCCCCCATTCCGATCAAGGAGTTTTCGCCAATCGAACAGCCGTGCAGCATGACCTTGTGACCAATCGTACAGTTCTTGCCAATGGTCAGCGGAAAACCCGGGTCGACATGCATGACGCAGTTTTCCTGAACGTTACTGCCCTCGCCTACACGGATTTCCTCGTGATCGGCACGCAGTGTGCTGCAAAACCAAACCGAGGCCCCCTCTTCCAACACCACTTTCCCGATCAGATTTGCATCAGGTGCGACCCACGTATCCTCATGAAGCTGCGGTGCGTGATCCCCCAAGGCGTAGATGGTCATGATTGTTCCTCAAATTCATTTTGCAGGTTGCGAACGTGGTTCTGAAGGCTGGGTTGCTGGATGCGGCGCATCCGCTCGGCGCTGACTATGGTTTTCAGCTTTTCCTCAGTCGAGTCTAAATCATCATTTACCAATACGTAGTCGTAATAGCCCCAGTGGCTGATCTCATCCCAGCTTTTTAACATCCGTTTTGAAATCACGTCGTCGCTGTCCTGCCCGCGCGTCTCAAGTCGGCGGCGCAGTTCCGGGATCGAGGGCGGTAGAATGAATATTGAAAGCGCGTGCTTGCCCAAATCCGAGTTTCGGATCTGTACTTCGCCCTGCCAGTCTACGTCGAACAGAACATCCTTGCCGGATTCGATCGACTCACGCACCGGACCGGCAGGTGAGCCATAGAAATTTCCAAAGACATGCGCGTGTTCCAGCATTTGTCCGTCGGCAACCTGCTGTTTGAACGCATCCTCCGAAAGGAAATAATACTCGCGGCCGTGTTCCTCGCCCGGTCGTGGTGCGCGAGTGGTGGCCGATACCGAGAATTTCAGATCCGAATCCCATTGCATCAACCTTTTGGCCAGCGTCGATTTCCCTGCCCCTGAAGGCGAGGACAGAATGATGAGAAGGCCGCGTCGATCCGCCATTTGGGGCTCCTGTCGTTATTCCACGTTCTGCACTTGCTCGCGCATCTGATCTATTGCGGCCTTCAACTCAAGCCCCACCGACGTCAGATCAGCGCTTTGCGCCTTAGAACACAATGTATTGGCCTCACGGTTGAACTCTTGCATCAGGAAATCAAGCTTGCGTCCGACCGCAACATCCTGCGCCAATAGGTCCCGAGCTGCACTTACATGGGCCTTCAGGCGGTCGACCTCTTCGGTGATGTCGGCTTTGACAGCGAGTAACGCCAGTTCTTGCGCGACCCGGTCGGGTTCGACCCCCTGCGCGTTGTCCAGAACCCGCGACAGGTTTTCGCGCAGGGCCTCTGCCATTTTGTCTTTGCGCTGCTCAGCAAGATCTGCGGCCTGGTCGGTCAAACTGGCAACTTGGTCCAGCTGTCCACCCAAGACCCGAAACAATGCCTGACCTTCGCTTTCCCGCATTTGGATGAAATCGCTCAGGACGTCCTTAAACTCGACCACCAGGTGCGCGACCAGAGGCGCGGGGTCGTCAATATCACTGCCTGCATCCAACATACCTTTGAGCGATAGCAACTCGGCCGCTGAAGATGGGGCAAGTGTCACATCACGCGCCGACGCCAATTGCTGAGTTCGCACCAAAGCATCCAGCACCGCAGACATTGCGGTTTCGTTCAGCATCAGATCAGGTGCGGTTTCGTCTTTAGACAGCCGCAGAGAAAGGGTTACGTTTCCCCGGCTCAACGATTTTGACAGTTCTGCCCGTAAGGCGGCTTCAAGTCCGCTTAGCCAGTCCGGCATCCGCAATCGCAGATCAAGACCCTTGCCGTTGACGCTGCGCAGTTCCCACGTCCAGCTATGCGGGCCCAACGCGCCTTTACCCGATGCAAATGCGGTCATGGATCTGATCATGCCGGTTCCTTCTGTCTACGCCTGCGTTTGCCTGCCTGGCGCACCTAATGGCATTGGCCGCTTCAGAGCAAGAGTTTGCTGAGTTTGACGGCAAAGCCGACAAGTTAACCTTTCATTAAAGAATTAGTCCAAAATTGACTCAACCCGTGTCAATTTGATCACCGTTAGGACTGGTCAGTCAATGATGCCGCCGGTATCTGGCATTTTATGAAAATCGTGGTCGATTGATGCTAGGGTGATGAAATGAAAACCTTTTTCGGGAACGGATCCGGGTCAAGTTTTGGAAAGATCGTCGCTATGGATCGATTCGACAGTGGGCGCAGCCTGTCGCCCATCCGGCAGGCCGAGGCATATTGGACAGCGCTGCTGACTGGCGACAGTGTTCCTATGCGCACGCAAATCGACCCGCGCGGGCTTGAGAGCATACTGGAATATACCTTTATCCTTGAACGCATCGCGCCCGGCTTGGCACGTTTCCGACTGGCGGGCAGTCATCTGAACAAACTTGCGGGTATGGAGGTGCGTGGAATGCCTCTAACCGCGTTCTTCGAAGCAGAAGCGCGTGAACAGGTCACCGATACACTGGAACAGGTCTTTGGCGGCCCCGCGATTGCCGAGCTGGGTCTGATGTCGACCGGAGCGCTGGGTCGTCTCAAACTGGAGGCGCGGATGATACTCTTGCCGCTGAAAAGCGATCTCGGCGACATCAGCCGGGTGTTAGGCGTTATGGTCAGCGACGGTCCAACAGGCCCCACACCACGTCGGTTTGGCGTGCGCGATCGCAAGCTCCACCCTGTGTCCGAAGTTCAGGCCCCCAGCAAGCGTCCAGCGCCGGAACCTGCAGGTTTTGCGGAAGACACAGCAGAATTCAGCCGTCCCGGTTCGCATTTACGATTGGTCGTTTCGCGTGACGACTAACGGAGTTGGCGCCTGGTCCGAGTTGGCGCCTTCGGAAAAAGGAAGTTGGAGGATCTGACCAGATTTCCAGTAGCGCCCGACCTTGCGTTAGGGCGCTCCGTCCATACGCAACAGCGTGCGAGGATCGGATATTGGTTCAAGGTTCTGCAAATAAGGCGTCAAACAACAAAAGTCATTTGACGCCTTGCTTTCATTCGTTTGGAATATCCGCGCCCCGTTAACCGGCTTCGCGCTTAGTCCGATTGCGCCGCAATGACGTAAGCTCTTCCGCGACAAGGAATGCCAGTTCAAGCGACTGCGACGCATTCAGGCGTGGATCGCAAGCAGTATGGTAACGATCCGAGAGATCCTCTTCCGTTACGGCGCGAATACCTCCGGTACATTCGGTGACGTCCAGACCAGTCATCTCGAAATGCACGCCACCGGGGATCGTGCCTTCCGCCTGATGGACGCCAAAGAAGTCGCGCACCTCGCGAAGGACCGAATCGAACGGACGGGTCTTGTATCCCGTGGCCGACTTGATCGTGTTGCCATGCATCGGATCGCAGACCCAAGTGACCTGGGCGCCCTCTTCCTTGACCGCTTTGACCAGACGCGGCAGATGCTCACCCGCTTTACCGGCACCGAAGCGCGCGATCAGGGTCAGGCGGCCCTCTTCATTTTCGGGGTTCAGTTTGGCCATCAAAACCTTGAGGTCTTCGGCGGTCGTGGTCGGACCGCATTTCAGACCGATCGGGTTCTGAACGCCCCGGCAGAATTCCACATGCGCGCCGTCGGGCTGACGGGTACGGTCGCCGATCCAGATCATGTGACCCGAGCCGGCCAGCCAGTTGCCGGATGTCGAATCCAGACGGGTCAGCGCCTCTTCGTATTCCAGCAGCAGCCCTTCGTGGCTGGTGTAAAACTCCACAGTCGAGAATTCATGCGTGGTATCGGCATTGATCCCGGCAGCATCCATGAAGTCGATGGAATCCTGAATGCGGTCTGCGATTTCCGAGTATTTCTGAACGTCCTGATCGTCGGTAAAGCCCAGCGTCCAGGAATGGACGCGGCTCATATCGGCGAAACCACCGGTCGAAAATGCCCGTAACAGGTTCAACGTGGCCGCCGCCTGAGTGTAGGCTTGCAGCATTTTGGATGGATTCGGAATACGGGCTTCGGGCGTAAAGGCCAACTCGTTGATGATGTCACCACGGTAGCTGGGCAGCTCCACGCCATCAATCACCTCGGTCGGCGCGCTACGCGGTTTGGCGAATTGACCCGCCATGCGGCCCACTTTGACCACCGGCACCTTGGCGCCATAGGTCAGAACCATGGCCATCTGCAGCATTACTTTGAAGGTGTCACGGATCGCATCCGCGCTGAATTGTTCAAAGCTTTCAGCACAATCCCCGCCCTGCAGCAGGAATGCCTCGCCGCGGCCAGCGGCACCCAGTTGCTGTTTTAGGCGTCGCGCCTCGCCCGCAAAAACCAGCGGGGGATACTGTGCAAGCTGGGCCTCGACCTTGGCCAGCGCGGCCGCGTCGGTATAGTCTGGCATCTGAACCCGGGGCTTGTTGCGCCAGTTCGATTTTTGCCACTCGGTCATAGCTTTGATCTCCGCTGAAGTATTCAGGTCGTCTCTATACAAAATGCATTGCTGAGTGACCATATCCGATTTGCGCCCCTTGACGACCTAAACAACCTTTGATCATGGTGGCTGTCACATCTGTCGCCAGACGCAACGTCATCAGGCGCCGAATCAAGGACACCTCGCCATGCAAGAGCAACGCCAAGTTGTCACGGTGCAAGACACTGCGGCCAACCCCCGGAATTTCGTATTTGTCCTGCTGGACAAGTTTTCGCTTTTGTCATTCGCTTCGGCGCTGGACAGTTTGCGTATCGCGAACCGGATGGCTGACAAAGATCTGTATTCCTGGACCTTCGCGGGCGAAGGAGGCGAGACTGTCAAATGCTCGGCCGGGACCGAGTTTAAGTTGGACACCGACCTGAATGAGTTGCAGCGCGATGACGTTGTGATGATTTGCGGTGGCGTCGACGTGCAGGCCGCGACAACCAAAAAGGTTCTGAACTGGGTGCGGCGTGAAGCACGGCGTGGCCTCAAGATCGGGGGGTTGTGCACAGCTGCCTACACGCTGGCCAAAGCTGGTTTGCTGGACGGTAAACGCGCAACCATTCACTGGGAAAACGCAGACAGCTTTGTTGAAGAATTCGATGAGGTCGAGCTGACCAAGTCTGTTTTCCAAATTGACGGCAACCGGATGACAACGGCGGGCGGGACGTCGTCGATTGATCTGATGTTGAAGATTATTGCTGATGACTATGGTGAAGATCTTGCTAATGCCGTTGCCGATCAAATGATCTATTCCTCGATCCGTACGGATCAGGACACTCAGCGTCTTTCCACACCTACCCGGATCGGCGTTCGGCATCCAAAGCTTAGCCAAGTTATCCTGATGATGGAAAAGAACATCGAAGAGCCGATCTCGCCCTCGATTCTGGCCAAAGACGTGGGTATGTCGACCCGTCAGTTGGAACGCCTGTTCCGCCGCTATCTAAGCAGGTCGCCCAAGCGGTATTACATGGAGCTGCGCCTGCACAAGGCGCGCAACTTGCTGATGCAAACCGATATGAGTGTGATCAACGTGGCCCTGGCCTGTGGCTTTGCCTCACCCAGCCATTTCTCGAAGTGCTATCGTGCGCATTACAACACGACGCCTTACCGCGAACGCGGAGCCCAAGCCGGGCGGCTTTCCGTCTGACCGGGCTACAGGGTCTTAGCAAAGTAGTGTAGATGCGGTCTCAGCATGGGCTGATCCAGATAGGTGGTCGTCTCGATGGGTTCGGAAAGCTCTACAAATCCCAATTTCGGATACAGGTTCCGCATCTCGATATTCGGCGTAAGCGTGTCGGCCACCAGGCGCTTTAGTCCCAAGGAACGCGCCGCGTCCTCTCGCGCTTGAATCAAGGCTCGCCCTGCACCTGTGCCGCGTGCAGTTTCGGTCACGAACACCCGTTTCAATTCACCAGTTTCCTGATCCAGACGTTTCATCATGCCGCATCCTATGATCTGACCTGTGCAGTCTCTCGCCAGAACCAGGCACCCGTTCGGCGGTAGATAGTCATCCGACCGCGCCCAAAACTCTGCCAATGCGCTTTTCGGAGCAGCCGGGTCTATTTCAAACCCCATGGCCGTCATGCGTTGAACGATCAACGCATAGTACTGAGACAGGATTCCGTTCAGCTCCTCGTGATCCGGCAGGTCGTCACACATTTCTATCGAGAAGTCGCGCAATGGACAGCACCCTGATATGACCCTGATGCCCCAAAACAAGCCTGGTTCAGGGTCAACAGTCAAGGATCGAGGCCAGCACCCTATGTGTCAGGCGAAAGCCGGAAAACCGCTCCTTGTCCAACGGAAATGAACCAGATCGTTCCGTCCGGTGCTTCGACGATATCCCGAACGCGTTCCGTTTCGGGGCCTTTGATCTGTTCGACTTCTTTCAGGGGGGTACCTGTTAGTCGGGCGATGTAGTTGAATTTGAGCGATCCAACGAAAATATCCCCTGCCCATTGCGGCCACAGTTTTCCCGAATAGACCAACAAGCCGGACGGAGCGATCGATGGATCCCAATAGTGACGCGGCTGCTCCATTCCGTCCTTGGCGGTACCTTCGCCAATACTTTGTCCGGAATAGTGCTTTCCGTATGAAATCACGGGCCATCCATAGTTTAAGCCGGGGCGGATCAAGTTCACTTCGTCGCCTCCGCGCGCACCATGTTCCGATGTCCAAAGCCGGCCTTGGGCGTCCAGCCCCGCGCCTTGTGGATTTCGGTGCCCATAGGACCAAATCTCGGGCCGAATATCGGTTTGGCCCACGAACGGGTTATCCGCGGGGACAGAGCCGTCGCGATTGATGCGGACCACTGTGCCAATATGGTTCGACCTGTCTTGCGCCTGAGGACGATCACCGCGATCTCCGATTGTGACGAACAGTCTCCCGTCCGTCGCTTCGACCACCCGCGAGCCGAAATGGCGACCGCCCGAGCCTCCGGGCAGCGCCTCAAAAATCACCCGTAGGTTCGTCAAACGATCTCCACTTTGCGACAAACGCGCCACGGCAAGTGCAGTGCCAGCACCACCCCGCTGTGATTTTGAAAATGTCAGGAAAATTTCACGGCTCTGGTCAAAATCCTTTGGTACCGTGACATCCAGCAACCCACCTTGCCCGTTCGCAACCACTTTCGGAACACCGCGCACAGGGTTGGCTGTTCCTTCTGCGACATACAACAACTCACCATCCCGTTCGGTCACGAGAAATGCGCCGTTGGGCAGAATACCGATGGCCCATGGCGTATCCAGGTCCTCGACCATCGTGTCGACCTGAACATTCCCGGCGGAGGTTTTCAGCGTATCCGCCAAAGCGGAACCCGTGCCGAACATAAAAACAAGAATCGCAAATACCCGAACCGTCATGTTTTTCACCTTGGAACCGCTGTGTTAGCACTAAGAAAACAAATAGGTTTCCTCTCGACAAAAACACGTTTTCGTTAGGACTTTTCTTTTCCGAACAGCTTGCCTAGGGTCGTGACCAGAACGAATACGTTCACAATAGGGAGTAACCATATGAAAAAGCTGCTTACTGCAACTGCAGCATCCGCTCTGCTGGCTGGTCCGGCACTGGCCGAAGACATTTCGCTGGGTGTTCTGTTTGGCTTCACCGGACCGATTGAATCGCTGGCCCCGGCCATGGGTTCGGGTGCCGAGATGGCGATGGCCGAGGTCACCGAATCCGGCAAGCTGCTGGATGGCACCAAAGTGACCGCGTCGCGTGCAGACACTGGCTGTATCGACAATGGTCTGGCCACCTCGAACGGGGAACGCATGATCGCGGATGGCGTTGCCGGCATCATTGGCGGCGATTGCTCGGGCGTGACCGGCGCGATCCTGCAAAACGTCGCGATCCCGAACGGCATGGTGATGATTTCGCCGTCGGCGACCTCGCCCGGCCTGTCGACCATGGAAGACAACGGCCTGTTCTTCCGCACCGCCCCGTCGGACGCGCGTGAAGGTCAAGTGATGGCGGACATCCTGAATGACCGTGGCATCAGCTCGATTGCTTTGACCTACACCAACAACGACTACGGCAAGGGTTTGGCAGACGCGATCCAGTCCTCGTTTGAGGCGTCAGGTGGCGAAGTGACCATCGTTGCCGCACACGAAGACGGCAAAGCCGACTACTCGGCCGAAGTGGGCGCGCTGGCCTCGGCCGGTGGCGACATTCTGGTTGTCGCGGGTTATCTCGACCAAGGTGGTCTGGGCATCATCCAGTCGGCGCTGGACAGCGGTGCGTTTGACACATTCGGTCTGCCCGGCGGCATGATCGGTGACTCGCTGCCCAACAATGTTGGCCCCGACCTGAACGGTTCGTTCGGTCAGATCGCCGGTTCGGGTGGTGAAGGTGCCGAGAAGTACTTTGCCATGGCCGAAGCTGCAGGTTTCGACGGTTCGTCGCCTTATTCGCCGGAAAGCTATGACGCGGCTGCGCTGTTCATGCTGGCGATGCAGGCGGCCGGATCCACAAACCCCGCTGACTACGGTGCGAAAATCATGGATGTCGCCAATGCTCCGGGCGAAAAAATCTATCCCGGTGAGCTGGCCAAGGGTCTGGAACTGCTGGCCGCAGGTCAGGACATCGACTATGTCGGCGCGTCCGGCGTTGAGCTGATCGGCCCCGGTGAAAGCGCGGGCTCGTACCGCGAGATCGAAGTGACCGACGGCGAAAACAAGACCGTCAACTTCCGTTGATCCGTCGAATACAGTCATAAAAACAAACAGCCCGGGCCTTGTGTCCGGGCTGTTTCAATGACAAAAGCCCGCACCATTCGTACAGGGATGTGGCAACAACGCCGGAAAACGGCGGCTAGGGGATAAGATGATCGTCGTCGAAGACGTGCACAAGCATTTCGGCGGGTTTCATGCGGTGGACGGGGCATCGCTGGAAATCCAAAAGGGCTCGATCACCGGTCTGATCGGACCGAACGGGGCCGGAAAAACCACTCTGTTCAACGTGATCGCGGGCGTTCTGCCGCCGACCAGCGGGAAGGTCCATATGGATGGTGAGGATATCACCGACCTGCCCCCGCATGAGCTGTTTCACAAAGGCCTGCTGCGCACCTTCCAGATTGCGCATGAATTCTCTTCGATGTCCTGCCGCGAGAATCTGATGATGGTTCCGGGGGCGCAATCGGGTGAATCGCTTTGGAACACGTGGTTCGGCCGAAAGCGTATCGCCGATGAAGAACGCGCTTTGAAGGCTAAGGCCGATGAGGTGCTGGAATTCCTGACCATCGAACATCTGGCCGATCACAAGGCCGGTCAGGTCTCGGGCGGGCAGAAGAAACTGCTGGAACTGGGCCGCACCATGATGGTCGACGCCAAGATCGTGTTTCTGGACGAAGTTGGCGCGGGCGTTAACCGCACCCTGCTGATGACCATCGCTGACACCATCCTGCGCCTGAACAAGGAACGCGGCTATACCTTCGTGGTCATCGAGCATGACATGGATTTCATCGGCAAGATCTGCGACCCGGTCATCTGTATGGCCGAGGGCAAGGTGCTGGCCGAAGGCACTCTGGATCAGATCAAGGCCAATGAGCAGGTGATCGAAGCTTATCTGGGCACCGGCCTCAAGAACAAAGACAAACTGGAGGCGGGCGCATGAGCGACAACCCCTACCAGGATGACAAGGGCAACAAGGACGCCTCGATCACCAATACGCATGGTGTCGGCACCATGATCCCCGCCCATCGCACAAGCGGTGAGACGCACAAGGTCGAAGGCGGCCCCTTCCTGATCGGCGACACCATGACCGGCGGCTATGGCAAGGGTCCAGACATCCTGCACGACTGCACCATCGCCGTGGAAAAGGGTGAGATTGCGGTAATCGTCGGCCCCAATGGCGCGGGCAAATCCACCGCGATGAAAGCCGTGTTCGGCATGCTGGACGTGCGCTCGGGCGCGGTGCGGCTGGACGGTGAGGACATCACCAACCTCAGCCCGCAAGACCGGGTGATGCGCGGGATGGGCTTTGTGCCGCAGACCTCGAACATCTTCACGTCGATGACGGTGGAAGAAAACCTTGAGATGGGCGCTTTCATCCGCCGCGACGATATTTCGGGAACGATGGAGCAGGTCTATGACCTCTTCCCCATCCTGCGCGACAAGCGCAACCAAGCAGCGGGAGAGCTGTCGGGCGGTCAACGCCAACAGGTCGCCGTGGGCCGCGCGCTGATGACCCAACCTAAGGTGCTGATGCTGGACGAACCGACCGCTGGTGTCTCGCCCATCGTTATGGATGAGCTGTTTGACCGGATCATCGAGGTCTCGCGCACCGGGCTGCCGATCCTGATGGTCGAACAGAACGCCCGTCAGGCGCTGGAGATCGCGGATAAGGGATATGTGCTGGTTCAGGGGCGGAACGCCTATACCGGCACGGGCAAGGAATTGCTGGCCGATCCCGAAGTGCGTAAGAGCTTCTTGGGGGGGTGAGGTGAGAACCGTATTGATTGTCGCATTTACCTCTTTTTGCAGTTCAGCATGGGCAGCCCCCTGCATACTGCAAGAAATCTGCACAAACCTGGAGAACTGTGAGGGCGATGAGTTCACGCTTGAACTATTGGGCACACCTCCCGAGCGTATAAAAAGTAGCTTCGGAGATTTTTCAGTCGATAGGATCGCCAGAGCAGGCGAGATCACCTCGAAAATTCGTTTGTCCGATGGTCAAGAGTGGACCGCCACTTCACAAAACGACTTGCTGACGGCGTTCCGGGTCGAAGGTGATAAACACGAGTATATGTATGTGACAAAGACTTCGACCACCGAACTATCAGTGACGTTTCTAACCCAACCGCTGCGCTATGCCGACTATACGAAAGCTAGCAACGGACGACGCGCATTCTCAGGCAAATGCGAGCAGGAGTTTTAATGGACTTCCTCAACGCCCTTGTGGCGCTCTCCAACTTCGTTCTTGTCCCCGCAATCGCCTATGGCAGCCAGTTGGCGTTGGGCGCTCTGGGGGTGACGCTGATCTATGGCATCCTGCGGTTCTCGAACTTTGCCCATGGCGACACGATGGCCTTTGGCGCGATGATTGCGGTTCTGGTCACGTGGGGCCTGCAGGCCGCTGGGGTCAGTTTCGGGCCGCTGCCAACTGCCCTGCTGGCCCTGCCCTTTGCCATTCTGGGCTGTATCGTTCTGGTGTTGATCACCGACCGGCTGGTTTACAGGTTCTACCGCGAACAAAAGGCCAAACCGGTCATTCTGGTGATCGTGTCGATGGGCGTGATGTTCATCATGAACGGCATTGTGCGATTCATCATCGGCCCGGATGATCAACGCTTTTCGGACGGCGCACGGTTCATCGTCTCGGCGCGTGACTTCAAAGCGATGACCGGCCTGCGTGAGGGGCTGGCGATCAAGACCTCTCAGGGCATTACTGTGGTCGTGGCCGTTGTCGCCGTGGTGCTGCTGTTCTGGTTCCTGAACAAAACCCGCACCGGCAAGTCGATGCGTGCCTATTCGGATAACGAGGATCTGGCCCTGCTGTCCGGCATCAACCCCGAGCGTGTGGTGATGATCACATGGATCATCGTTGCTGCGCTGGCGACCACTGCAGGTGTGCTCTATGGTCTCGACAAAAGCTTCAAGCCCTTCGTCTATTTCCAGCTTCTGCTGCCGATCTTTGCCTCGGCTATCGTGGGTGGCTTGGGCAATCCACTAGGCGCCATCGCGGGTGGCTTCATCATCGCGTTTTCCGAGGTGACCATAACCTATGCGTGGAAAAAGGTGCTGACCTATCTGGCGCCGGAAAGCTTGGAGCCTTCCGGATTGGTCCAGTTCCTGTCAACCGACTACAAATTCGCCGTCAGCTTTGCGATTCTGCTGATCGTGCTTCTGTTTAAGCCCACGGGCCTGTTCAAGGGGAAAGCGGTATGACCGAGCCCGTCAAAAACACGCTGCTTTTTGTGGCCGTTGCCAACCTGATCCTGCTGTCCGGTTTCACGCAAAGCTGGAACTCGGCCATATTGATCCTGAACATGGGGCTGATCTCGGCCATCATGGCGATCGGGGTAAACCTACAATGGGGATTTGCCGGTCTTTTCAACGTCGGCGTCATGGGGTTTGTGGCCTTGGGCGGGTTGGCGGTTGTTCTGGTCTCGACACCACCGACACCCGGAGCGTGGGTCGCAGGCGGGTATGGGGTCATACTGTCGCTGGTACTGGGTGCAGCGACCGTGGTGGCGACCGTCGTGACCGCTCGGAAATTACCAAAAGGTCGTGTTCAGACATTGACGATTGTGGCCATCCTCATTGTCGGGTTTTTCATCTACCGCGCGGTATTTGACCCCAATGTCGCGGCGATCGAGGCGATCGACCCGGCCGTAGCGGGTAACATCGGCGGCTTGAACCTGCCGGTTCTGATCGCGTGGCCTGCTGGCGGTCTTCTGGCAGCCGGGGCCGCCTGGTTGATCGGAAAAACTGCACTGGGGTTGCGATCCGATTATCTTGCCATCGCGACCTTGGGGATTGCCGAAATCGTCATTGCCGTCATGAAAAACGAGGATTGGCTGGCCCGCGGCGTCAAGAATGTCTACGGCATTCCGCGCCCGGCACCTGTGGTGGGATATGAGGTCGAATTGCAAGCAGATCCCGGTTTCATCGCTCGCGCCGAATGGCTGGGTCTTGATCCCGTTACGGCCTCGACGCTTTCGGTCAAGCTGGGCTATTCGCTGCTGTTCACCATAGTGCTGCTGGTGCTGCTATGGATGGCGCAGATGGCGCTGAAAAGCCCATGGGGCCGCATGATGCGCGCCATTCGCGACAATGAAGTCGCGGCCGAAGCGATGGGCAAGGACGTCACGCGCCGGCACCTGCAAATCTTTGTTCTTGGCTCTGCAATCTGCGGCATCGCTGGCGCAATGATGACCACCCTGGACGGGCAGCTGACACCGGGCACCTACAACCCGCTGCGTTTTACCTTCCTTGTGTGGGTCATGGTGATCGTCGGCGGTTCGGGCAACAATTTCGGAGCGGTTTTGGGTGCGTTCTTGATCTGGTTCCTGTGGGTTCAGGTGGAACCCATTGGTCTTTGGCTGATGAACCTGATCACGTCCGGAATGCCCGAAGGAAGTGCGCTGAAAGCCCACTTGATCGAAAGTGCCGCGCATATGCGCCTGTTCACTATGGGGCTGATATTGCTGATCGTTCTCAGGTTCAGCCCCCGTGGTCTCATTCCGGAAAAATGATCACTTCATCTTGAGAGGCACTACAATCACGCCCGATTTTGGGCGTGATTTCTTGATTTACCCGCCTCTCCCGTCTAGAGCACGTTATACACCATGCGGCCCCAGGAAAACTTCCGGTGTTTACCGGAATTTAGACAAACCGCTTGAGACTGCGACCAAACACTCACAATAAAGAGTTCACATGATTATGACACTAGCCAAACCAATCCTTTTTCTGACGCTGATCGCTGGGCTGACGGGGTGTGTTCCAAGCCCAGAAGATTTTGAAACCACCCCGGTGAAAATCCAGACGCCCGAAGGTGAAATCACCTGTCAACTTTATCGCCAGGATCGCGTGAACTGGGACCGGGCCATTGATTTCCCCGCGACCAAGCTGACGGTTCCTCAGGCCGATGCCTATTGCAAGCAGGAAGGCCAGCGCCGCCTGAAAGGGTGACCCTTCGGCCGGGAAAGCAGCCTGTTTTCCCGGCTTTACCTGCTTTTGAATAGACCCCCAAGAATTCCGCGGACAATACGCCGGCCAGTGGTTCCTTTCAGCTCTTTGATGACAGCTTCACTCATGGCGGTCGCGAACGTGTCCTTCTTGCGCGATACTCGGGAAGATGAGCGTCCGACACGACTGCCTGAATATCTGCGGGCTGTTGCGAACTCTCGTTCGGCTACGGACTTGGTTTCGATCTCTTCCTCGGCCTGTTGAGCCGCCTGAGCAGCGGCATCGGCCCGCGACTGCAAAATCTCAAACGCCGACTTTCGGTCTTTCAAGTCACGGTATTTCTGTTTCATGGGCGAAGCATCAATGACTGCTTGCCGCTCGGCTGAGGTGATGGGTCCAAGGTGAGTCCCTGGCGGGCGGATCAGCGTGCGCTCGACAATTCCGGGCACACCCTTTTTTTGCAGCATCGAGGTGACAGCTTCGCCGACGCCGACTTCACGAATTGCTGCCTCGGTGTCGAAGGCGGGGTTTTCGCGATATGTCTCTGCGGCCAGACGCAGATTTTTCTGATCCCGTGCAGTGAACGCACGCAGCGCATGTTGAACGCGGTTTCCAAGCTGCCCAAGAATATCCTCGGGGATGTCAGCAGGGTTCTGCGAGATGAAATACACTCCCACACCTTTGGATCTGATCAGGCGTGCGACTTGCTCGACCTTGTCGACAAGGATCTTTGGCGCGTCTTCAAACAGCAGATGCGCTTCGTCGAAAAAGAACACCAGTTTGGGCTTTTCGGGGTCGCCGACTTCGGGCAGTTCCTCGAACAACTCGCTGAGCAGCCAAAGAAGGAATGTCGCATAAAGGCGGGGCGACCCCATCAGCTTGTCCGACGCCAGAATGTTCACCATCCCCTGCCCCTGTGCGTCGGTGCGCATTAAATCCGCCAACTCGAGCGCTGGTTCTCCGAACAGGTTGGTCCCGCCCTGATTTTCAAGCACCAAGAGGCGCCGCTGAATAGCTCCGATCGATGCCGTCGAGACATTTCCGAACCGAAGTGACAGTTGCGACCGGTTCTCGCCGATCCAAACCAGCAACGATTGCAGGTCCTTCAAGTCCAAAAGGGGCATCCCTTCATCGTCTGCCACTCGGAAAGCTATATTCAGGATGCCTTCCTGTGCCTCACTTAGATCCATTAGGCGGGACAAAAGCAACGGGCCCATTTCGGTCACTGTTGTACGGACCGGGTGGCCCTGCTCGCCGAACAAATCCCAAAAGGTAACCGGGCAAGCGCCATAGACGTAATCCGTAAACCCAATACGCTCGGCGCGTTCCTGAAAAGCCCGGTGAAGTTTCTGAGTTTCGCTTCCTGCCTTGGCCAACCCGGACAAATCCCCTTTGACGTCGGATAGGAAAACGGGAACGCCGGCTTGCGAGAACCCCTCGGCCAAAATCTGCAGTGTCACTGTTTTGCCAGTTCCTGTTGCTCCTGCAATCAGGCCGTGCCGGTTGGCGTATTTCAATGCAAGGGCCTGCGGCTGCCCGTAGTCCTCACCACCACCGCCCAAGAAGATACTGTTTTCCATAGATTTTCAGCCTTGATTTGCACCGATCTGTCCTCACCATACAAATTTAACATTTGCCTGCGATAGTCTAATTGCTGCCTTCGCGTTTAAGCGCGTCGGCGGCAAACTTCCTCCCTGTCGACTGGCCGCGCCTTATGGCGCGGCTTTTTTGGACAAATCACGCTTTTGAGATTAAAATTTCAGGTTAGCAGTTGACCGTTGCGCTCCCCTTTCGTAACGTCTGCGCATAACTAAGTCGGCCAGTCCGACGGGGAGAAAATTCTATGAAAGGGAGCCGCTCCACCGGCTCCCTTTCTACATCTGGTGCTGGTTTCACGATATTGTATAAACCGGCAAAAATCCGACCAGATTATCGGCTTGGTCAACCTTAGCGACTGACACTGCCGATCAGGGATGGTAGACGAGAAAAAAAGGATCAATCACCTGACCGAGGCATTCATGATCAAGAACACTCTATCTTATAGCTTGCTTGCGACCGCGCTCTGGTGCGGTGCTACTTTTGCGCAGGAAGCCGCGCAAGACAGCGAAACGCCACAAACACAGGTCGGAACCGATCTGGACCTGGGCGAAGCCGGCCCGCGCGTGGGCGAGCAATATGTGAAGGAACAATCCGGCGACTGGGATATCACTTGCCTGAAGACAGAAAACGGAGATGATCCCTGCTTGATGCGTCAGGTTCTGAACGGTCAAGAAGGGCAGCCCATTGCGGATATCACGGTCACCAAACTGCCCGAAGGTTCCGCCGCGATTGCCGGCGCAACCGTTCTTGTCCCTCTGGAAGTTCTTCTGCAGGCGCAGATTGCGCTATCAATAGATGGTGCCCCTGGCCGCCGCTATAATTACCACCACTGCAACCCTGTGGGTTGTCTGGCGCAGCTAGGGTTCACGCAAGGCGATGTCGACGCGATGAAAGCCGGAACCAAAGCCGTGCTCTCACTGGTATCTGTGGTAGCGCCGACGCAGTTGTTGGAACTAGAAGTTTCTCTGGCCGGGTTCACTGCCGGGTTTGACGGACTGCAAGCGCAGCAGAATTGATACCCGATACAAAAAAGAGGCGGCTTTTCAGATCAGCCGCCTCGAATGTTTAGGGCCTTAGACCTGCTTCAATGCCAGCACAGCGTTCAGACCGCCGAATGCAAACGCATTGCTGAGTGCGACATCAACCTTAGACTCTCGCGCCTCGTTTGGGACTACGTCCAGTGCGCATTCAGGATCGGGTTCTTCGTAGCCGATAGTCGGAGCAATGACGCCGTCGCGCAGCGCCATTATACAGGCCAACAACTCAACCGCACCGGTTCCGCCGATCAAATGGCCATGCATGGACTTGGTGGATGAGATCATCAGATCATCCGCATGCGGGCCGAACACATCCGCAACCGCCGCGCATTCTGTTTTGTCATTGGCCGCTGTTCCGGTGCCGTGGGCGTTGATATATCCCACCTGATCCGCATTGATACCCGCATCGGACAAAGCACCCGAAATCGCACGTGCAGCTCCTTGTTTACTGGGCATGACGATATCGGCCGCATCCGAGGTCATGGCAAAACCGACCACTTCGCACAGGATGTCAGCGCCGCGCGCCCGTGCGTGTTCGTATTCTTCAAAGACAAAGACGCCTGCGCCTTCGCCCTGGACCATTCCGTTGCGATTGGCACTAAAAGGACGGCAGGCATCTTTGGACATCACCCGCAGCCCTTCCCATGCTTTGACCCCGCCAAAGCACAGCATGGATTCCGCGCCGCCGGTCAACATCGCCGGGGCCGCTCCGCTGCGGACCATCTGAAACGCCAATGCCATGGCATGGTTGGACGATGCACAGGCTGTCGATACGGTAAAGCTGGGCCCCTTAAGGTTATACTCCATCGAAACATGGCTGGCTGCCGCGTTGTTCATCAACTTGGGCACGACGAATGGATGAACCCGGTTCTTACCATCCTCATAGACCGAGCGGTAATTGTCATCCCAAGTCGATACACCGCCCCCAGCGGTTCCCAGAACAACGCCTGAACGCGCGGCCAAGTCGCCGTGGAACTCGATGCCAGACTGTTCTATCGCCTCTTTCGCAGCGGTCAGAGTGAATTGCGTGAACCGGTCATACAGGCTCATTTGTTGACGGTTAAAACGGCCCTCGGCCTCGAACCCGCGGACTTGACCGCCAATTTTGATGGCCAGCCGTTCGACGTCACGAAACTCGAGATCCGAAATTCCGCAACGCCCTTCGCGCATCGCCTCAAGCGTCGCGGGAACGGAATGGCCCAACGAGTTGATCGTTCCGGCCCCGGTAATAACAACGCGTTTCATGATCCTGTGTCAGACCTTTTCCGACACGAGTTTTTCAATGCCCGCAATGATTGCCGCCACGTTCGAGATGTCAAAATCGCTGGCCGACGGTTCGTTCGCATTGAACGGGACCGAGATGTCAAACTCTTCCTCGATGGCGAAAATGCTTTCGACCAGTCCAAGGCTGTCGATTCCCAGATCCTCGAGCGTACTATCGGGCGTCACATCCGAAGGTTCCAGCACGGCCTGCTCGGCGATGATGGCGATGACGCGGTCGGTGATGCTCATGTCGATCCTCTGATTATCACATTGAGGATGATTTAATCGCTCGGCGACTGTTTGAAAACAGCCTTTTTCAGCGCCTCGACGTCACGCGCCATGCGCGGCAAACGCCGTTGAGCTTTGTATACGTCCGTATGAGTTTCCATCTTGATACCTGGATACCCCATGATCACACGGCCTGCTGGTACGTTGGACAAGATTTTTGTACCGCCGCCTGAGATCACCCCGTCACCGATAAATATGTTGTCGACAACGCCGGTCTGACCGCCCAGAACAACATTATTTCCAATATCAACCGATCCAGATACGCCGGTCTGACCGCACAGAAGGCAATCGCGACCAACCCGCGTATTGTGGCCGACATGCACAAGGTTATCCAGTTTTGAGCCATCGCCGATCCGGGTGTTCCGGATTGTGCCATTGTCCACGGTGCAATTCGCTCCGACCTCGACATCATCCCCAATCTCGACGGCACCAAGCGAGTGGATGCGCAGCCAGCTTTGCGCGCGCGCATCGCCCTTGTCGCCCATAGTCTTGCGTACGTTTTCGACGTCCGAGACCTCGGGGGTCACAAAGCTGAACCCGTCCCCGCCAATCCGCGCGCCTGGTTGCGCGATAAAACGGTCCCCAATGACAGCACGGGCCCCTATGCTGACCATCTCGCGCAGCAAGGCGTTTTTGCCAAGAACAGCGTCCATACCAATGACGCAATGGCTGCCAATCACCGAGCCTTCGCCGATCTTCACACGCGCTCCGATCACTGCAAGAGGGCCAACCGATACATCTTCACCCAGCTCTGCCGACGGGTCGACAACGGCTGAGGGGTGAATGCCCGGTTCAATCCCCTGCCCGCGATCCAACATTGCAGTAATACCAGCCATGGCCATACGAGGGCGTGGAACAAAGATCGCGGCGGACAATCCCAAAGCCTGCCAATCGGCTCCTTCCCACAACACCGCCGAACGGGCCGCTCCGACACCAAGTGCCTCGGCATATTTGGGCGACATTGCCATTGCCAGATCATTCGAGCCCGCATCTGCGGGTTCCGCGGCGCGTTGGATCGTCAGCGATGTGTCGCCCTCGCAGGTCGCGCCCAAAGCGTCGGAAATCTGCTGGATGGTATAGTTCATGTCGGGTTCCCCGGATTAAGGATAACCCGGTGATTACCCCTGAACGTCCGGCAGGGCTACCCCTGCTTTCTGCAGAGCCTCCCAGATTTTCTGATCGCGGCCGTAAACGTCACGGCGATACTGCACATCCCCTTTCGGGCCGATATAGGCTGTCCGGTAAATCAAGTGAACCGGCACGTGCTGTTTGAGCGGAACGGTTGTTTCCTTACCGGTGGACAAAACACGTTGAAAGAATGCTTTGGGATCTTCTTCCTGTTTAGCCAGCAACGCATAGGCAAACTCGAACGGTTGGGCCAGCCGGATGCACCCATGTGAGAACGCGCGCGTTTCCCGGGCAAACAGGCTTTTCTGCGGCGTATCATGAAGGTAGATGTTGTACTGGTTGGGGAACATGAACTTCACCAAGCCCAACGCATTGCTTTTGCTGGGGGGTTGACGCATCGCGAATGGGAAGTTCCGTGCCGTGTATTGCGAAAAATCAACTGCTCCACGATCGACCTGACGACCGCTGCGATCTGTAATGTGGATATGATTAACTGCATTCGGGTTGGATTGCAGTTGCGGTAAATATTCCTTGGTGATGATCGAGCGCGGCACATACCAGCTGGGGTTGATCACCATATGCTCCATCTTATCCGAGAATTCCGGGCTCCGACGATCGTGAACATTTTTGCCAATAACTGCGCGGGTTTCGAAGGTTGCCAGCCCATCATCCACAATTTTGGCGGAAAAATCCGCCTGATTTACCAGGATGTGACGCTGTCCCCGCTCGCGGGGCAACCAGCGTTCGCGTTCGAGTGCGACATATACGGATTTCAGACGGTCTGACGCGCTTCGGTTCAACTCGGTGATCGTGCCCTGCCCGGCCACCCCATCCGATGCGAGACCATGCGCGGTTTGGAAAGCCTTCACTGCTGCAAGTAGTTCTTTGTCAAACTTGGGGCTTGCCGACGGTTTCATATACCCCATCGTGATCAGCCGATTGCGCAGCTTGATGACGTTTGGCCCGATGTCACCGAATTCCAACTTGTCGATGGGCACCCCGGCGCCCCATCCGCCCTGATCAACCAATGTCTGCAGGGCTAGCTTTTGCTTCATCAATGCGCGGTATTGCGCAGTCTGGGGCGGCAAACCGTCTAAATAGGACGCACCGCCAGCAATGACGCCGCGCAAATGATCCTTGGTTGATCTTCTCTGGACTTTACGCACCAGACCGTCGTCAATTTCGGAAGGGCGCAACGCACCCGAATACATATCATTTGCATAGCGAACAAAAGCACGGGTCAACGAGATCTCGATTGCGCCTATTTCGCGCAGAGAACGAGCATTTTCCATTTTGGCCATAAGGCCCTGCGCGCCATATTTGTCTTCCGGCAACCCGTGTAAATGTACCGAAGTCAATGCCCGCATTAAATGCGCGCGGCGCGTTTGGTGTTCTTTCGACGTCCCTGTCCAGATTGGCGCGAACCCGGTTTCTCGATAGAAGTCCGCAATACCAGATCCCGCAGGTGCAAACTCGGCAACAGCCATTTGAAAGCTGGTCGCAGGCGCACGTTCCGCATGCGCAAAGCTGACAGATGCGGTCACACAAGCCGCGACTACAAAACCGGTATAAGCACGAAAAAACGTTCGCATGGGATGACCTTGACTAAACAATGACTTATGCGTCGCACTAGACGCGTTCAGACAATATGGTTTTCCTCATAACCTTATGTCCATTCACAAATACCTCAATTTGACGCTTCTTTATCCGCGTGATGCGCGTTTGCATCGGACACCTAAAAACCGAAGTAACCTGCCCTAAGTTTAAACAGAAAAGCGTCATCTGCGCAAAAAACTGCCGAAAATTCCCCCTTGAAAAGATGAATATGAAAGACTTCTTGGCGCTCTTCCGCGACTGTGCCATAAATTCGCCACCTGGGATGGGAAAAAATTAAGAACGCGCGCGTAACATCGTGTGCAGGCAGGAACAGTACGGGACGAAACATAAAATGACGACGAGCAGTTCCTCGGGCATGACCCGGCGGGCCCTATTGGGCGCATTTGCGGCGACAGCAGTAGTTGCAGCACCGACATATTCAAACGCAGCAGGTTTCCTCCGCGGTGGCGGCGATATTCGTCGTATCCGTATGTATTCCGGTCGCACAGGCGAGCGGATCGATATGATATATTGGGTTGATGGCAAGTACATCAAGGACGCTGTCAAAGAAGTGAACCACTTTATGCGTGACTGGCGGACGGACCAAGTCAAAGACATGGACCTGCGCACTATCGACATCATGGCCGCTTCGCATAATCTGCTGGACGCAAACGAACCTTATATGCTGCTGTCGGGATACCGGTCGCCACAGACAAATGCTATGCTGCGGTCTCGCTCGCGTCGCGTGGCAAAGAACTCCCTTCACATGAAAGGTCAGGCTGCAGATTTGCGTCTTGCTTCTCGGTCGGTTTCGCAGATGGCGAAGGCTGCGATTTCATGCCGTGCGGGCGGTGTCGGTAAATACTACCGTTCGAACTTTGTTCATATGGATTGCGGCGAGGTCAGGTCCTGGGGCGGTTGATACTTGCTAAAGACCATGTCTTCTCTAGCTGGCAGGCGCGATTCTTTCGCGCCTTTGTCTTTGCCGGGTCATCCAACCGAGATACCGACCAAGTGTTTGGCCTGAATTGTTCTGGTTGACGTAAAATCGGCCCCGCGGCCTCTTTTTTTCGACGCTACAAACAAGTTACTTGCCGATGATTCAGCGCGGGGGTGCTGTCATCTGCACATCGAAAACCGGCCACACCTCGCAAAAGGTTTCGACAAAAAAACGGCCGCAATTTCTTGCGACCGTTCGGAATTCGGAGTTCGAAACGATTAACGTTTCGAGAACTGGAACGAACGACGAGCTTTGCGCTTACCGTATTTCTTACGTTCCACGACGCGGCTGTCGCGGGTCAGGAAGCCAGCGGCTTTCAGAGCGCCACGCAGGCTGGGATCGTACAGCTGCAGTGCCTTCGAGATGCCGTGCTTGACCGCACCGGCCTGACCGGTCAGGCCACCGCCTTTGACGGTTGCAACAACGTCGAACTCACCTTCTACACCGGCAACCTGGAACGGCTGGCGCAGGATCAGCTGCAGAACGGGACGCGCGAAGTACTTGTCCTGGTCTTTGCCGTTCACGGTGACCTTACCGGAACCCGGCTTGATCCAAACGCGGGCAACAGCGTCTTTACGCTTGCCGGTGGCGTAGGAGCGGCCCAGCTCGTCACGCACGGGTTCACGCACGATGACTTCTTCGGCTACGGTTTCAACGCCTGCGACGGCGCTCAGCTCTTCGAGAGTATTGATCTGATCAGCCATCGGTCATTAGCTCCGGGTGTTTTTCTTGTTCATGGACTTCACGTCCAGAACTTCGGGCGCTTGCGCCTCATGGGGATGCTCGGCACCGGCGTAAACGCGCAGGTTGGTCATCTGCTGGCGTGCCAGACGGTTGCCCGGCAGCATACGCTTGACCGCCTGGGTCACGACGCGCTCGGGGTGTGCACCTTCCAGGATTTGCTGTTTGGTGCGCGACTTGATGCCGCCCGGGTGGCCAGTGTGCCAGTAGAAGTTCTCTTCGCGCTTCTTGCCGGTCATCTGGATTTTGTCAGCGTTGATCACGATGACATTGTCGCCCATGTCCATGTTCGGGGTGAACGACGCTTTGTGCTTGCCACGCAGGCGCATGGCGACGATCGAGGCAAGACGGCCCAGAACAACGCCCTCAGCGTCGATCAGGATCCATTTCTTGTCGATGTCTGCAGGTGTTGCAGAAAAGGTTTTCATGGCAGGATAGTCCTGTTTGATGTGAAAGACCGCCCCAAGTCAGAGCGGTCCGAATTCGATGGAGCGTATGTAGAGGGGAGTGTGGCGCAGGTCAACAACAGCAATGTCTTTTAAATCAAGCAATAACAGAGACTTATAAAATAGGTATTATTTTACCCCAATCTAAACGCTGATTTGCTCGGGCGGATTGTCTAGTAGGTTGCGCAGGCGTTGCATTGCGTCCTCGAACCTTTCCAATGAGACATGGCCGTTCATTGCAATACGCACTGCGTTCGGCGCACGACCATCCCGTAAAGCAAATTCATCAGCCGAACGCAGTTGGATGCCTTCCCGCTCCGCCGCACGACTGAACGCTGCGGCGCGCCAACCGGAGGGCAGGTTTAGCCAGACAAAAGGCACGTCCGGTGCCCAATTCAGGTCAAACCCTCCCAAAGCATTCACAGTCACGCGAACATATTCACCCATTTTCAGTCGAACATCGCGTGCAATGCGCCGCGTGCGGGGGTCGGACAACATTAACCGAGTTAACTCGGCAAGCGGCTGCGCAAGACCGAAATAACCGTATTCAGCCGACCGACGCAGATCTACACTTCGTTCGCGCGGCGCAATAGCGAAACCAACACGCAGCGCGGGCGTCAGCGTCTTGGAGATGGAGGACACGTGCCACCCCCGCTCTGGTGCAAGAGCGCGATAGCTGGGTTCACGCGCTTCGCCCATTCGGTAGCAATCATCCTCGATGATTTGTAGATCAAAGCGTCGCGCGATTTCGACAACCTCTTTCCTTCGCTCAAGTGGCGTATGCGCGCCGGTGGGATTTTGCACTTCAGGAGACACGCAAACAGCCTGGGCAGGGTTCTGGCGCAGAACGTGCTCCATTGCGCTGGGGTCGATTCCCCACTTGTCCATCTTTACGCCGACCACTTCAGAGCGCATGAGTTCCCCGGCTCTGCGGAATCCCGCGTAAGACAAGTCTTCCACCAAAACGATGGGCTTGGGTCCTCGCAGGATGGTTTGGAAGACAAGGCAAAGGCCGTTCTGCCCCCCGTGCGTAAGTACAATGTCATCATGGGACAATGCGCCCAAGGGCAGATCTGACAACCACTCGACCACCGCCTGACGCATGGGTTTGTAAGCATCTCGGGTGGGATAGTTCAGAAACAATTCCGGATCCGCATGCGAAACTTTTTGCAAGCACTCGCGGATCAGGGCCACTTGCCCCACATCGGCTAAGCGTGGGCTGAACAGGCTGACATTTGCGCTATACTTGTCCTCGCGCAAATGCAGTTGCCGTGCCCAAACGTCGTCCAGTATCGGCGATTTTGGAGGGGCAACAAATGTACCACGCCCCACCTCGGCATGCAGCAACCCCTCATCGGTCAGAATAGTATAGGCGCGCGCCACAGTGCCCGGTGTGATTTGTAACCGATACGCCAGCTCCCGGACCGGAGGCAACTTGGCTCCGACTTCCAGTAAATTGTTATCAATAGCTTTTCGAATTGTATCGGCCACCAGAGTATACTTGGGGCCCTTGGATTTCGGCAGTGATTCCGGCCAAATTGTATCCATTACAATTCTTCCTTTGATTTTAACACAATGTGGAATGTATCAATCACACATACCGAACATATTACGTTTGTGTCAATACAATTTGAAAGGATACCCAAGATGACACGCGCAATGCACACCCCCGCCCTTTTGTTGCTGAACGACAGCCCTCGGCTGCCGCTGATCGCATCGCTGGCCGTGCAGTTTGCGGCGACTGTCACCAAGTGGGAGCGACAGCGCCGCAGCAGGGTAAATTTGTCAAAGCTGGATGATCGGTTGCTGCGTGATGTCGGGTTGACCCGCCATCAGGCCGACCGCGAAATCAATCGCCCGTTCTGGCACGGGTAACAAATCCCCAGTCCCATTTGGGACCTCTTCCTTGGCCGGGCTTGACCCGGCCATTTTTTATCCGAATGCTGCTGCAGCCGAGCCTTCTGGGGGCAGAGAATAAGTCATTGTCGCTCGGGCCACAGGTTTATCTGAGCCTTCCGAAAACATCAGCACATCACCAACGGCCAAAGTTTTTCCAAGTTTCAGCAAGGTGCAATGTGCGATCATGTCCCGCTCTCCATCTGGTTTGCGCATAAAATCCATCGAGCAACCTGTCGTAACAGCCAGAGACTGTCGGCCTTTGCGTGCAAGAATAATCGCGTAAACGCAGACATCCGCCAGACCGAACATCGACGGACCCGACACAGTTCCCCCCGGCCGCAAATGACGGTCTTCAACGACCAGCCGCATGGTGATTTTGTCTTCGGTCAGATCTTCGACTACGAAATCGCGATGAACTTGCGGAAAGATCTGATGCATGTAGTCGCTTAACTCTTCCCGGTTCAGAACCAATGACATACTTCCCCTCCTCGATTTGCCGACCTAGAGTTGGCCCCACATCAGATCGGAGGGCAAGATGGGAATTCTGGAACGTCGCGACACGGGTGCGGTTGCAAGGTTGAAAATGAACGCACCAGAGCGGCTTAATGCCCTGAGCGACGAAATGCTGGCCGCCTTGCAGGTTGAGTTCGACACGTTGCGCGAAGACCAGACGATCCGCGCTGTGATCCTGTCGGGCGAAGGCAAAGCGTTTTGCGCAGGGCATGACCTAAAACAAATGACTGCTGGTCGTCAGAGCGAAGACGGAGGCAAAGCGTATTTCCAGGATCTTTTTGCCAGATGCGCGCGGATGATGTTGTCGATCCAGTCCCTACCCCAACCCGTCATTGCGCAGGTTCATGGCATTGCGACAGCAGCCGGGTGCCAATTAGTGGCCACCTGCGATCTTGCCGTCGCCGCTGAAGGTACAAGGTTTGGCGTAAATGGGGTAAATATCGGGTTGTTCTGCTCGACGCCGATGGTGGCGCTCAGTCGCAATATTCCGCGAAAGCAGGCGTTTGAAATGCTGACCACAGGCGATTTCATATCCGCTGAGCGCGCAACAGAGCTTGGGCTGGTCAACCGCGTCGTCCCTGAAATGCTGCTTGAACACGAAAGTCAGGCACTGGCGGAAAAGTTGGCAGACAAGCTTGGGTCGGCGGTCAAGATCGGCAAACAAGCTTTTTACCAACAACTCGATATGCCAATCGAAAAAGCCTATGACTATGCCGGTGAGGTAATGGCGCAGAATATGCTGCATCGGGATACCGAGGAAGGAATATCAGCATTTATCGAAAAAAGACCGCCAAATTGGCAGCAATAACGCAAATGTTCTTAAGTATTTTATGCACTGTTCGCATTTTTGGACTTTTCAAAAGGGCAACACTGTGGCAATGCTGAGACAAGGCTAAGGCCGATTTACTTATTTTGGGTCGCCGTAGGCGGAAGGTCCCTCCGAGCTGGTCTCTCTCACCAGCGTTGACATTCCCGCAGCGGCGACCCCAAAATTTCCCAGAAAATGTAAAAACTCCGCGCCTTGAGGGTTTGCGTTGCTGTGTGCTGTGCCCTATGTGGCAGCGCATGACACAGAAATTGCATATCGTGGGCGGCGGCATGGCCGGGTCCGAGGCGGCCTGGCAGGCTGCGGAAATGGGCGTTGACGTGGTGATCCATGAAATGCGACCCAAAGTGGGCACCTTTGCGCATCAGACTGGAAATCTGGCCGAAATGGTGTGTTCGAACTCGTTCCGGTCCGACGATGATGAGCAGAACGCTGTGGGTCTGTTGCATTGGGAAATGCGGGCAGCCAACGGATTGATCATGATAACCGCGGACACTCATCGCTTGCCTGCGGGCGGAGCGTTGGCCGTGGACCGCGACCCTTTTGCCGAGTCTGTCACAGACAAGCTGCACGCCCATCCACGCGTAGAAGTGACCGGAGAAGAAGTTACTGCCCTGCCCGATGACGGCCACTGGATCATTGCAACCGGTCCACTGACCTCGGCCGCGCTTGGCGAGTCGATCCGTTCTGAGACAGGGGCCGAGTCACTGGCGTTTTTCGATGCAATTGCGCCTATCGTCTACGCAGACAGTATCGACATGAGCAAAGCCTGGATGCAGTCGCGGTATGACAAGGGCGAGACCGAGGAAGAGCGGACCGCATATCTCAACTGCCCCATGGACCGAGACCAGTATGAGGCATTCATCGACGCTCTGCTAGCTGCCGATAAGACCGAATTCCACGAGGGCGAAACGGCGGGCTATTTCGATGGATGTCTGCCGATCGAAGTCATGTCTGAGCGTGGCCGGGAAACGCTGCGCCATGGCCCGATGAAGCCGGTCGGTCTGACCAACCCGCATCAGCCCGAGGTCAAGCCGCATGCGGTTGTACAATTGCGTCGGGACAATGCGCTGGGGACGTTGTTTAACATCGTCGGCTTCCAGACCAAGATGAAATACGGCGCGCAAACGGACGTCTTTCGGATGATCCCCGGGCTTGAGAATGCCAGTTTTGCCCGCCTGGGCGGCATTCATCGCAATACGTTCATCAACTCTCCAACCCTTTTGGATGAGCAGATGCGTTTGAAATCACGTCCCAATATCCGGTTTGCAGGGCAGATCACCGGTGTCGAAGGTTATGTCGAAAGTGCAGCCATGGGGTTGTTGGCGGGACGGCTCGCTGCAGCCGAGATGCTGGGTCGCACCCTTCCGGACGTTCCACAGGACAGCGCCATGGGGGCCTTGATCCACCACATCACCGGTGGGGCCGAGGCCAAGACGTTTCAGCCTATGAACGTGAACTTTGGCCTGTTCCGTCCTGTCGACGGTCTTAAGGGCGGACGTCGGGGGCGCAAAGATCGCTACAAGGCTTATACAGATCGCGCCAAGGCGGCTTGGACTGACTGGCTCACCCAATGCTGACTGGACGTGTGACGCTGAACAAGCCTAACATGGTGATATGAGCGATGATTATCTAAAAGACGTCTATGGCCTCGACACGCCCGAGGCCACTCGCGATCACTATCAGAAGTGGGCCTCATCCTATGATTCCGAAGTCGAGGCGCACGGGTATGCAACCCCCGGCCGCGTGGCCGAGGCGCTCTGGTCCAAGCTTCCCGAACCTCAGACGCCAATTCTGGATTATGGATGTGGAACTGGCCTGTCTGGCGAGGCCCTGAACGCTGTCGGATTTCAGGTGATTGACGGCATCGACCCGACGCCCAAAATGCTGGAAGGCGCAAAGGCC
Organism: Ruegeria sp. HU-ET01832; assembly: GCF_040371315.1. Classification (NCBI taxonomy): domain Bacteria; kingdom Pseudomonadati; phylum Pseudomonadota; class Alphaproteobacteria; order Rhodobacterales; family Roseobacteraceae; genus Ruegeria; species Ruegeria sp. HU-ET01832. The sequence continues at coordinate 118,635 of NZ_BAABWL010000001.1, read as the reverse complement.
AAAGGCGTTTACCGAACCCTCAGCACTTTTGATATCGCAGATCCGAACCCGTTGAAAGTCGGAGGCTACAAAGCCATTGCTGCAATCGGTGTAATAAGTGTAGGCGCCGCGCCGCCCGAGACGTTTGATATGCTGATGAATGCATTGCCCACAGGCGGTCTACTCGCATTTTCCTTTAATGATCATACGCTTGAGGACCACACCTATACTTGCCGCCTGAACGATTGGCTTGATATGGGGGCCGCGCGGCTGCTATTGCGCGAATATGGTCCGCACCTTCCTGGAATGGACCTTAAATCCGACGTCTACATTGTTGAAAAAGCGTGACATTCACAACCAGGTTTGCACCTTCTCCGACCGGCCCATTACATCTTGGGCATGCCTATTCGGCGCTGCTGGCCAGCGATATGGCTACGGATCAGCAAGGCGTATTCCTTTTGCGGATCGAAGATATCGACCGATCCCGCTCTAGAACGCATTGGGAAGATCAGATTTATGATGATCTTGAGTGGCTTGGATTAAGCTGGCCAAGCCCGGTTCTGCGTCAGAGCGAACGCCTGCAAGTATATGAAGCAGCACTTGAGGACCTCTGGTCGCAAGGCCTGCTGTATCCTTGTACATGTAACCGCAGGGATATCGCCGCAGCCGCCAGCGCACCGCAGGAGGGTGCTCCTCTCTTAGGGCCGGACGGGCTTATCTATCCCGGAACCTGTCGTAACGCAGCCATTCGGACGGGTGCTATGCCGCGAAATGTTCCTCTGCGGTTGGATATGGAGCAAGCCGGTCGGGTCGTCCCCCCCCAAATCGAGATGAATTTCCCGGAAACCGGCTTTGGACCGAACCGTGAAACCGGGCAAACTTCATTCAGCCGGGCAGATTTGGTTAATACGATTGGAGATGTCGTTCTCTCGCGCCGAGATATGGGTACGTCTTATCACCTGTCGGTGGTTCTGGATGATGCCGAACAGGGAGTAACGCGGGTCGTGCGTGGGCGCGATCTGTTCGAGGCAACTCGAATCCATATTCTTCTACAAATTCTTCTGGGGCTGCCGCGCCCCTCTTATCACCACCACAGCCTGATCCGCGACGATATAGGTAAAAGACTGGCCAAGCGGGATGATGCCCGCGCTATTTCCAAATACCGGGCTGATGGAGCCAGCCCGGAAGACATTCGTGAGATGGTGGGCCTACACCATCGGTGACATCAGCTCGACCTCATCACCGTCACGAACTGCAGTGTAAAAACAGCTGCGCCTGTTCGTGTGGCAGGCCGGTCCTGTTTGTCGCACGACGACCAGCAGGCAATCCCGATCACAGTCGACGCGAAAATCAACCAACTCCTGCACATGGCCCGAGCTTTCGCCCTTGATCCAGAAGGATTGCCGGGATCGAGACCAATAAGTTACGCGCCCGGAGGACAGCGTTTTTTCAATCCCCTGCATGTTCATCCAGGCCATCATCAACACCTCGCCCGAGTTTTCGTCCTGGGCGATGGCGGGGATTAAACCGGCCTCGTTGTATTTTAAGGTGGAAGGGTCGAAGGCGACTGTTCCTGTCATGGTAAAAACCTTTTGCATCCCGATGGATGCTGACTATGTATGGGGAACAGTCAATGAGGGAAAGCCATGTCCGGCGAAAATGACCTGATCAAGCTCTACTCCGGCCGCATTCTTGCTTTGGCTTCCGATATTCCGCATCTGGATCGGTTGGAAAACCCGGATGCCACGGTGAAAAAACGCTCGCCTTTGTGCGGGTCAACCGTAACGGTTGACGTCAAGCTAGAGAATGGGCGCGTCTCCGAATTCGGGCAGGATGTTAAAGCATGTGCTTTGGGCCAAGCCTCTGCTGCTGTCGTCGGAGCTGGCGTTATCGGAGCCACACGGGCACAGGTCGAAACTGCGCGCGATCAGTTGTCGGCGATGTTGAAGAAAAACGGCCCTGCCCCAGACGCGCCATTTGATGGCCTAGAGGTTCTGATGCCCGCGCGGGATTACAAGAACCGGCATGCCTCAATCTTACTGGCGCTGGATGCCACCGCCGAGGCAATGGAACAGGCCGAACAAGCCAATTGCGCCTAAGCGTAGCGTTTTCTTGTGATCCGGTCTAACTTCCTGTGAAATCAGCGGAGCGACCGATTTGAATAATCTGCTCGAACACTTTGTGACGCTTTGGGTCGTTATTGATCCCATCGGTACTATTCCCGTCTTCATCGCAGTCACCGCCGGGCTAGAGGCCGCGGCTCGGCGCAAAATGGCGCTGCTGGCGTCAGTTATCAGTGCCGGTGTTCTGCTGTTCTTTCTTGTCTTTGGCCAGTTGTTGATCGAGGCGCTGGATATCGGCCTTAATTCCTTCCAAGTGGCTGGAGGGATCATCCTGTTTCTATTCGCACTCACAATGATATTCGGCGAAAGTAAGCAGGACGTTGAACAGAAAGCGGCCGAGGACGACGAGCAGGACAAGTTACATCAGCACAATCCCGCGATATTTCCTCTGGCAGTTCCATCTTTGGCCTCGCCTGGCGCGATGTTGGCTATTGTCATTCTAACCGACAATAACCGCTACAGTGCCGCGGATCAGGGCATCACTGCGCTAGTTATGCTTTCAGTTGTCGCGGTTGCGTTTGTGCTGATGTTGTTAGCCGAGCCTATTATTCGCCTGATCGGACATTCCGGAGCAGCGATAATCAGCCGCGTAATGGGCATGATACTTGCTTCGGTCGCGGTGAATTCAGTCCTGTCGGCGATGTTGGAAATCATGAAAACCGGTCAGCTATAAAAAAGCCGCCGCACCTTCCGGGCGGAAAGGGCGGCGGCAGGCTGTGCGTGTCTCATGTGGGGTCCGGAGGTCCGCGCAGGGCCGAGGCATGGCCCTTCAAGGGAATTGGGACAGGCAGGTCACCCTTGATTCAGATGGGGATGACAGCGCGGGATATTCGGCACGAGATCGCAGGCAGAAAGGGTCAGAACACTGCAGGAAGGTGAAGAGCGACCATCAACATGACCACCAAAGACACCGCACCCACCGCATCTTGCAGTAAAGTTGTGTGCGAGCGGCTTATCGCGGTCTTGATCTGGGTCAGCATGGGTCACCTCCGGTCAGGGTTTTAATCCTTTGTTGACCTTTTGTTCTCATATTTCCCCGAGTCGGTAAAGAACTTTTTGAGAACATTTGCGAACTTTATTGTTAACCTACTGAAATTAAACGGATCGCTTCATCCTGCTTCATTAACCACAATAGAACGCGAACGGCTTTGCCCCGTTTAGTCGTAAGTTTTGGATCCTTACCCAGTAAATTCCGGGCATCGCTTTGGGCGATCGCCATCAACCCGGCTTGCCGCTCAAGATCGGCAATTCTGAACTTGGGTAGACCAGACTGCGCCGTGCCGATCAGATCACCGGCGCCGCGCATTTGCAGATCGGTCTCGGAAATTCGAAACCCATCTTCTGTCTCGCGCAGTACCTCTAGCCGCTTGCGTCCCCCGTCGCTCAGCGGCGCTTGGTACATCAACAAGCAAGTCGAATCCGCCTCTCCTCGCCCGACTCGACCCCGCAACTGATGTAGCTGGGCGAGTCCGAAAATTTCCGCGCGCTCGATTACCATGATGGAGGCGTTCGGGACATTCACCCCGACTTCGATAACAGTCGTCGCCACAAGAACTTTGGTGCGACCCTCTTGAAAGGTTTTCATCGCGGCGTCTTTTTCGGCAGCGGGCATCTGGCCATGTACCAGACCGACCACGCCTTCACCCAGTATGGCGCGCAGCCGCTTGAACCTTTCTTCAGCCGCAGTCAGGTCTGAGACCTCGGATTCGTCTACCAATGGACAAACCCAATAGCATTGACGACCTTCGTCGATGGCACGGCGCAGATGGCTGACAACTTCCTCCATTCGATCGGTGCTGACGATGGCGGTTTTGATGGGTTTTCGACCCGGTGGTTTTTCGTCAAGAACCGAAACGTCCATGTCGCCATATTGCGCCAAAGCAAGGCTGCGAGGGATCGGGGTGGCCGTCATGACCAATACATCCGCGCCCTGCCCTTTTTCAGACAGTTCCATTCGCTGACGCACCCCAAACCTGTGCTGTTCATCCACAATCGCCAACCGCAGCGCGTTGAACTCTACATCACTTTGAAACACCGCATGTGTACCAACAAGGATATGAATGTTCCCCTGTTGCAGCGCCGCCAACTTGGCGCGCCGCTCGGCCCCTTTGTCGCGTCCGGTCAGGATTTCAAGCACGATACCAGCCTGTTCAGCCAACGTGCGCAAGCCTTCCAGATGCTGTCGCGCCAAGATTTCAGTTGGTGCCATCATGACGCCCTGACCACCGGCTTCGACGGCCACCAACAACGCCATGAACGCCACCAGTGTCTTCCCAGCTCCGACATCGCCTTGCAACAGTCTGTTCATACGCGCATCAGAGGCCATATCGGCAGTGATTTCGTTGATCGCCCGCATCTGCGCACCAGTCGGAGTGTATGGCAGGTTTTGCAGAACCTTGGATTGTAATCGCCCTGTGCCGATGCTCACAATACCGCGGGCCTTGCGTTCGCGTTGCCGTGCCAGTGCCAGCGTTACCTGATGCGCAAACAGCTCATCATAAGCCAGCCTTTGCCGCGCGGGAGCATGCGCGGACACATCGTCGGCCCCGTTTGGTCCATGCGCAGCTGTTATTGCATCGATCCAACTTGGCCACTCCTGCTGTCCCACCTGAGCCGGGTCGATCCACTCGTCCAAAGCGGGAGCGCGGGACAAAGCACTACGGGTCGCCTTGAACGCGACTTTTTGCGTCACGCCTTGCGTCAAATGATATACCGGTTCGAACTCGGGAATGTCACCAGCGCTTTCGATGGGCAGGATATGGTCGGGATGAACCATCTGAGCCATTCCATCAAACAACTCCAACTTACCCGAAATGATCCTGCGCGCGCCCTCTGGCAGCACCTTCTTGAGGTAATCGCCACGTGCATGGAAAAAGACCAACTGGAATTCCGTTTGCGCATCCTCGACATGGATGCGGTAAGCACCGCCCTTGTTGCGCGATGGGCGGTGCACACCAACGGTTACCTCAACCGTCAGTGTAGTTGGCAGATCGACACCCTGAATCGTTTTCCTTCTGCGCCGGTCGACAACCGCGTAAGGCAGCCCGAATAGAACATCGCGCGGAGTTTCGACACCAGATTGCGTGAGATTTTGCGCAATTTTGGGGCCGACACCGTCTAAAGTTTCCAAACGGGCAAATAAGGGAAACAGAAGTTCAGGACGACCACTCATGCCGAACCAATCAGTTGCAACCAGCCATCTTCATCAAGGGTCTGAATGCCAAGTTCGGCAGCTTTCTTTGCCTTCGATCCGGCTCCTGGTCCCGCCACAAGAATATCGGTCTTTTTACTGACAGACCCAGATACTTTGGCACCCAATGCCTCTGCCCGGGCCTTGGCCTCGGCTCGGGTCATTTTTTCCAACGTCCCTGTGAAAACGACAGTTTTCCCGGCGACGGGGCTGCCACTTGTATCGGGGCGTTTTGCATCCTCAACGTCCAGCTGGGCAACGAGTGAATCAATCGTTTCACGTTCTGCCACTTGCGCGAAAGCTGAGACCAGAGCCCTGGCCATGACCTCACCCACGCCATCAATGGCCAACAGGTCTTCCCACTCAGGCCCGTCAAAGCTGCTGGCTGCCGTGATTGCAACTTCGAACTCATCCCAAGCGCCATAATGGTTCGCCACAAGATTCGAGGCGGCCTCTCCCATATGTCGAATACCGAGCGCGAATAGCAGGCGACCAAACGGAATGCGCCGCTTTTCATCAATGGCGTCCCAAAGATTACCGACGCTTTGTGCGCCCCAACCCTTTCTGTTTGCCAGCTTGTTAAGGTTCGCAGAATCCCGTTGTTGCAATGTAAAGATATCGACCGGAGTTTTGATCGGCAGATCCGGGTCATCATAGAACATTTCTATTTGCTTGGCGCCCAACCCCTCGATATCGAACGCCTTGCGAGATACAAAATGTTTCAATTTTTCAACGGCCTGCGCGGGACAAACGATTCCACCTGTGCAGCGCCGGACGGCATCCCCTTCCTCACGCACTGCATCACTGTCGCACTCGGGGCATCGCGTCGGGAAGATGAATTTTTCCGCGCTGGCTGGTCGTTTAGCTATATCAACGTCAGCCACTTTTGGAATGACATCCCCAGCGCGATAGACCTGAACCCAATCTCCGACGCGAATATCCTTGCCGTCGCGAATGGTCCCGCCTTTTGCATCGCGCCCAGCGATATAGTCTTCATTGTGCAAGGTCGCATTGGACACGACCACGCCGCCCACGGTGACCGGATGCAGCCGAGCGACCGGGCTAAGCGCCCCAGTGCGTCCAACCTGAATATCGATAGCCTCTAACCGGGTCCAAGCAAGTTCCGCCGGAAACTTATGCGCAATTGCCCATCTTGGTGTGGTGGATCTGAACCCAAGACGCGCTTGCAGCGAGAGGTCGTTTACCTTGTAGACAACTCCATCAATGTCGTAGCCCAAAGTCGATCTCTGAGCCTCGATATCGCGATAGTGGTCCAGCATCTGCCGGGTTGTGTCGCATAATGCGGTCAACGGGTTTGTTGAAAAACCGTAAGCGGCCAGTTGCTCAATCGCCGCCATCTGCGTCGTCGCCAAAGGTTGAGACAGATCGCCCCATGCATATGCAATAAATCGCAACGGACGCGCGCGCGTGATCGATGCATCCAACTGCCTGAGAGACCCGGCGGCCGCGTTCCGAGGATTGGCAAAAGTCTTGTCCCCTGCCTCGGCCTTCCGTGCATTCAGAGCGTCAAAATCAGCTTGCGACATGTAAACTTCGCCGCGTACCTCCAGAATCTCTGGTGCATTTTTTAGAACATGCGGAATGTCTGCAATAGTACGCGCATTGGCCGTAACATTTTCACCAACCTCGCCGTCGCCACGCGTCGCCGCCTGAACCAATTCCCCATTCTCGTAGCGCAATGATAACGATAACCCGTCGATCTTCGGTTCGGCAGTAAATGCCACGGGCACAGTATCGTCGAGTCCGAGATATTTCCGAATCGAGCGTGTAAAATCAGCGACATCCCCGTCTTCGAAGGCATTTCCAAGGGACATCATGCGAACCGCATGTGTCACCTTTGAGAATCCATCAGCCGGGCGCGCACCGACCTGCTCTGACGGGCTGTCGGAACGTTTTAGATGTGGGAAACTCTGCTCAATGGCAGAGTTTCTTGCTTTGAGCGCGTCGTATTCCGCATCGGAAATATCCGGCGCATCTTCTGCATGATATTTTTGGTTTGCCTGTGCAATCAGCTCTGCCAACCGCGCAAGCTCTGCCTGCGCTTGACCTTCTGTCAGCTCTGAAACCGGAATTGAATTGCTCATGGCCTCGCCCCGTCACGTCTTCTTGGACCTCAGTGATAGGGCGAGGCCATGGTCAGGTCCAGATGTGCTGTTCAGTGAGTGAGCAGGCCGCCCCGGACCAAAGCGTCTGATGTTTTGGGAAAAGTCAGGCCCCGACGGCAAGTCGGCGGTCATCCATACTGTTGCTTTGCGGATCGCGAAGCACATAACCCCTGCCCCAGACGGTTTCGATGTAGTTTTCTCCGCCGGTTGCATTGCTCAGCTTTTTGCGGAGTTTGCAGATGAAGACGTCAATAATCTTAAGTTCCGGCTCGTCCATTCCGCCGTACAGATGGTTCAAGAACATCTCCTTGGTTAACGTCGTGCCTTTACGAAGGCTCAGAAGCTCCAGCATTTGGTACTCTTTGCCTGTCAGGTGAATGGTTTGCCCCTCGACCTCTACCGTTTTCGCATCCAGGTTAACGGCGACACGCCCTGTATGGATAACGGATTGCGAATGCCCTTTTGAGCGCCGGATGATCGCGTGGATACGGGCCACCAGTTCTTCCCGATGGAATGGCTTGGTCATATAGTCGTCAGCGCCAAATCCGAAGCCTTTGATTTTGCTTTCCGTATCGTCGGCACCCGAGAGGATCAGAATAGGCGTTTCCACCCGCGCAATGCGCAACTGCCGCAAAACTTCATGGCCATTCATGTCCGGTAGGTTCAGGTCCAGCAAAATCAGATCATAATCGTAAAGCTTGGCCAGATCGATCCCCTCTTCGCCCAGATCCGTCGCATAGACATTCAGGTTCGCGTGGGTTAGCATCAACTCGATGCTCTTCGATGTTGTGGGATCATCCTCGACAAGAAGTATACGCATTTACTGCTCCAATTCGGTTCAATTTACCAATTCAAATCAAACCTGCTCAAAAATGGTTAATCTGACGTTACCGTTGAATCATTTATTCACTTTCATCTTTAGGTTGTCGATATTTTTTTAATGCGGTCGCCTTTAAAGCATCTGTTCCGTGTTCTGCGACCGCGGAAACCCACGAATTGAATTCTTCATCACTAAGCCCATAGCGTTTTTTGGCATCGGCCAAGGTGATCAACCCATAAAGGACGCCACGTACAACAATCACTTTCCGCGACGCGACCCAACGTGTGGTGGTATCCGGAGGTAGGTCCGATCTGGATAAAACCGTTCCATCCGGCAGGGTTACGGAGCGTGGCCCTTCAACTTTGTGCAAATACATCTTTCCAACCTTTTCTGCTGCGACAAAGCTGACACCACCCTACTTAATGTGCGGTGAAACCGCCCCTTGAGAGTGTGTAGAATTTTCCTATATTCTGCCGGTCTTTCTTAACCCGCACTGGAATCGTCATGGCCCTCGATACCGAGACACCGCTAAACTCGCTTGGTTTTGCCAAACCGCCCTCGGAAACCCGGGTGGTCGTAGCCATGTCTGGCGGTGTGGACAGTTCTGTCGTCGCCGCCCACCTGGCCGATCAGGGGTACGATGTGGTCGGTGTGACGCTTCAGCTTTATGACCACGGCGCGGCGTTGGCCAAGAAGGGCGCGTGCTGCGCTGGGATCGACATCCACGACGCCCGGCGTGTTGCCGAGGAACGAGGCTTTCCGCATTATGTTCTGGACTATGAGAACATCTTCAAGGACGCGGTGATTGATGAATTCGCCGACAGTTATCTGGCGGGCGCAACCCCGGTCCCTTGCATTCGCTGCAATGAGCGTGTGAAATTCAAGGATCTGCTGGAAACTGCCAAGGATCTTGAGGCAGACTGCATGGCGACCGGCCATTATATTCAACGCAAAATGGGCCCCAACGGTCCGGAACTGCACAGCGCCGAGGATGCGAACCGCGACCAGTCCTATTTCCTGTTCTCGACCACACCCGAACAGTTGTCGTTTCTGCGCTTTCCCTTGGGACACTTGCCGTCCAAGGACGCCACACGTGAAATGGCTGCGCAATATGGGCTGGCAGTAGCGGATAAGCCCGACAGTCAGGACATCTGCTTTGTACCCAATGGCAATTACGCTAGCGTCATCGAAAAGCTGCGCCCCGGTGCGGCTGAACCTGGCGAGATTGTTCATGCCGATGGCCGCGTGTTGGCGCAGCATGACGGTGTGATCCATTATACGATCGGGCAGCGCCGCGGTCTGGGTATTGGTGGTCTGACTGAGCCGCTTTATGTGGTCAAGCTGGACGTGGATAAAAAGCAGGTCGTCGTTGGTCCAAAAGAAATGCTGGCCACCCGCACCATCCCCGTGCGCGAGATCAACTGGCTGGGGGATGAGCCCTTTACCTCGCGCGACGAATGGCACCTAAAGGTCAAAGTCCGCTCAACCCGTCCCCCGCGCGAAGCGATCCTCCGCCCGCTTTCGGACACGACGGCCGAGGTCGAGTTGCTGACCCCCGAAGAAGGTGTCTCGCCGGGGCAGGCCTGTGTGTTTTATGCGTCTGAGGGAAGCCGGATTTTCGGCGGCGGTTGGATCTGGCGAGGGTACTGATTGCTAAAGCACGTCGGTTGGCGTGTTAAGCAAAATATAAAGACCGACCAAGATCATGACATAGGGTGTGATCCTCTCAAGCCGTGTGAAACGTGGCGCAAGGCTTTGAGCATGCGGCGCCCCTATCACGGCGATTGCGGAAACCCCCAAAATGGCGACAACCGCTCCGATCAGGGCAGCAAATCGAAACGCCGTGGTTGAATCGGCAAGTAACGGGGTCATTGCAGCCAATGTGTCGATGGACAGGCTGAGGAACAGGGCAGTGATTGACGAGACGTGACTGTAGTCCTGCGTCTCAGTCGTTCCGTGTAGGGTGAATTGCCGCCAGAGACCGCGCAGGCCCAAAACCAAGGGGATGACGCCCAGATAGCCGATCCATGACAGTATGCCAGTTTGGCTCAGCCCGCTGGCAATGGCGAGCGACACGATCAGAATACCGAGTTGGGCGATAATAAAGCCCATCGCAGCGCGACGGGCGCTGACCACCACGATCAGACCAAGTAATACCGCCAGATTGTCCAGATTGGTCGACACTGTGACCAAAGCCGCGGAAATTGCGAATAACAGATGCTCTAGCATCGGTTCAGCGCATTCTTTCTAAGACGGCATGGGCAGCGCGTAGGCCGGGTGCCTCGCCGCCTCGCCCAAGCCGGTCCATGGTCAAATCCATCGCATGTTTTTGCGCCTCCGGCGCATTGGCCACGCCTGACAATGCCGAAGCAATTTTCTCTGGCTGGCACTCATCCAGCAGGCACTCAGGTACCGTGCGGGTTTCAGACACCAAGTTGACCAGCGTAACCGTATCAAGTTTCACCATCCGTTCGGCCATTTTCTGCGTCAACCAACTGAGCCGGTAGGCGATAACCATAGGCGTCGCCTGTGCTGCCAGTTCCAGCGATACGGTGCCCGACGCGGCCAATGCCAGATCGGCAGCGGCGAAGGCAGCCCGTTTCTGAGAGACCGCCTTGTCCGATGGTATGTCACGCGGGTCGACAACGACCGGATTGCCGGGCCAGTTCTGGATATGGGTTTGGACAGTATCAACCATATGCGCCACAGCCGGCACCACGACGCGCGTATCTGGGCGGTCCTGCAAGTACAGGGCTAAAGCCTGACCAAAGACCGGAGCCAGCCTGTCAACCTCACCGCGCCTGGAGCCGGGCAATGCAAGCACCAGCGGCGAATTTGCTAAATCATAGGCGTTGCGAAACGCCGCGATCTCGTCGTTGGTTGCAACAGGTTCGCTGGCGACAGGATGCCCGACGAAATCGCACTCCATACCCGCGCGTTCCATATAGGGCGGCTCGAACGGTAACAGCGCCAACACGTGGTCGATCACCTTGGCCATCTTGTCCGCACGCCCCGGACGCCACGCCCAAACGCTGGGAGCCACATAGTGAACCGTGCGGATGTTGCTTTGCGCTTTTACCAACTTGGCGACACGTAGCGAAAAGTCTGGGCTGTCGATGGTGATCAGAACATCGGGTTTTGTATCCAGAACCGCCTGCGCAGTTTCGGCAATACGGCGTTTCAGATGGAAGAATTTGGGCAGCACTTCGACCAGTCCCATCACCGACAGTTCCGACATTGGAAAACGGCTGTCCAAACCCTGCGCTTGCATCAAAGGGCCGCCAACCCCGTCAAACTGTACCTTAGGTTCAAGGGTGCGCAGCCCCTCCATCAAAGCGCCGCCCAAGCGGTCGCCCGAGGGTTCACCGGCGACCACGAAAACACGCATCAGATGGTCCGCTCGCGCACGTAAAGGAACAGACCCAACCGGTCACATTCGGCAATGACCTGTTGGCGTTGCAGCACCATCACCCCACCCTTTTCGATGACAATCCCCGCTAAACCGGCGGCGACCGCGTCCGAGACCGTATCCGGCCCAATCGCTGGCAAATCCGCACGACGGTCTTGATCGGGTTTTGGGGCCTTGAACAGAACACCCCCGCCTGCATCCGGTCGTTGCGTCAGAGATTGCAGCATCCAGGCTGTGCCGAAAATCCCCTCAACTGCGAGCGCTTGTCCCTTCGAGACAACGCAGGCTTGCCCAATATCCGCAGCGCCCATGGCACGCACAATGCCTGCTGCGCGATCGGCATCGGTTAGGTCCGCCTCTGATGGCCGGGCCTCGGTCAGTGACCCAAGTCCAGGCAGCAGATTGGGGGCTATTTCATGTGCGGCGCGGACCTTGAGGCCCGCCTCCTCGAAGATCCCGATCACGGCGCGCAACGCTCCATCATCACCAGACATGATGGCCCGCTGCAAAATGGGCACCAAAGGCATGGTTGCAGCATCGATACGGCTGGGATCAATCGCTGGTCGTTGGACCGCGCCAGCCATACAGATTTGCGTTACGCCACGCGCTTTCAAATCTGCAATGAAAGTTCCTAACTGCTCGAGTGGAAAGGTGACGTCGGCATCCAGAACATCTGGTGGAAACCCGTCCATCGCACAGATGACAGGACGTTCAGCCAGTTGGGCAACCACCTCGGCGGGTAAAGCCCCTGTTCCCGCGATCAATGCCAGCATCGGTTCATTTCCTCGGGGTCAGGAAGGATCGATCTGATTGCCCGGTAACGAAATCCACGATCCGCTGGACATATTCACTCTCATTTTCGGCACCGACGCGATGCGCGCGCTCCATGAACGTCCCGTCTCCGGTCGACAGCTCTTTGAACGCGGCACGCAGAGCCGAGATATCCTCCCGCGAAACGCCTTTGCGTTTCAGGCCGACTAAATTGAGCCCGTCCAGTTCGCCCCGCGGTGCCTGAACCAAGCCGTAGGGAATGACGTCATTTGGCACCATGGTCAGCGCACCAATAATGGCCCCTCGCCCGACCCGCACCCATTGATGCAAGCCCGAGATACCGCCCACGATCACGTCATCCTCGATGATGCAATGTCCGGCGGCTCCTGCGTGGTTCACCATGATGACCCGATTGCCAATCTGCACGTCATGCGCCACATGCACACCGGCCATCAACAGGCAGTCATCGCCGATCCGGGTTACGCCGCCACCGCCCTCGGTTCCCGTGTTCACGGTCACATGTTCACGGATCCGGTTACGTTTGCCAATTTCCAACCGCGTATTCTCGCCGCCGAACTTCAAGTCCTGCGGGATCTCTCCAATGACCGAGAAATTGAACACAACGGTCTCATCACCGATAACTGTGTCGCCTGTGACAACAACATGCGATTTCAATTCAACGCGCTCGCCCAGCTTGGCTTGCGCACCGACATAGCAGAACGGACCGATGATACAGCCTTCACCAATCTGCGCGCCGTCTTCGATAATTGCGCTTGGATGGATGCCGTTCATGTCGTCTTTTCCATGTCCCAGTCTACATACGCCGAGAATTCAGCTTCGGCGGCCACTTCGCCATCCACAGTCGCGCGACCTGCAAACTTAAAGATCTTCCCGCCCTTTTTGCCCCGCACGGTTTCAACATGCATTTCCAGCACATCGCCTGGAACCACTTTGCGGCGGAATTTGCATTTGTCGATGTTCATGAAGTAGATCAACAGCTCGCTGTCGATCACATCCATACCCACCCCCAGCATTACACCTGCAGTCTGTGCCATCGCTTCAACAATGGTAACGCCGGGCATGATCGGAGTGCCGGGAAAGTGACCCTGAAAATGGGGTTCGTTCATTGTGACATTCTTGATCCCGACAGCAGACTGATAGCCGGAAATATCAACGACTTTGTCAACCAGCAAAAACGGATAGCGATGCGGCAAGATCCGTTGGATCAGCTGTATGTCTGCGCTCTTGGTTTCCGTCGTCATCGTATCGTCGTCCCGTACTGGATTGCTGTTTGACGCGTGGTTAGCAACACCGCGCCTTGAGGGCAAGCAAACCTATTCGTCAGTTTGGCTTTCTAGCGCTTGACCGTCTCCGATCGCGGCGTTTATCCGCGCGATGGCTGTCTCGGTCACATCCGTACGGTCCGAGCTGAGAAAAACGCTCGACCGTTCGATGATGACCGTGGCCCCGGTCTCACGCAACAGGTCGATCAGGACTGGTTGGATCGTTTCAAAGAACAATTGCTGCGCTTCTTCACTTCTGCGAGACAAAGCGTCCAGCTTGGCGCGTTGTCCATCGCGGTGTGTCTGAACCTTGTTGTCGAACGCCTCGGCCAAAGGACGGAACTCTTCTGGAGTCACTTGCGTGCGCAGTTCCGTCAGATCCTTTTCCTCTTTACTAAGTTCGACGACGATCCGCTCATTCTCCTCCGCCAGCAAAGTTCCTTCGGCCTCGATCTCACGCAAAACGCGCTGACCGAATTCCGAGTCCGCAAACAACCGCTCGCTTGAGATGGTCAAAACCGTCGACGATGGAACCGAGAGTTGCTGCGCCTGTGTCGCAGAAACGAAAAATGCACTCAGCAAAACGCACAGGGCCCATAAAGGGCCCTGCAGCTTAGACTGTATCAAGTCTGACATCGCCTTATCAGAACCGCGCCTGAATGGTCAGGTCAAAGCTCTGCTCTTGGTCAAAGTCCTCTTTCACCAGTGCCTTCGAGAAGTTGAAGCGCAGCGGACCAAACGGGGTGTCCCAAAGAACGGACACACCGATGACATGTCGGATCGACCCGTCCTCACCCACAATGTCGGCGCCGGCTGTGTTCACGTCGTCAAGATTGTACAGGTTGCCCACGTCGTAGAATACACCACCCCGCAGACCTAGCTCTTCAGGCAGGCCAAGGGGAAAATCGGATTCAAACCGCGCGACCCAGTAATAGTTCCCACCGATCGCGTCATCTTGACCATTGGACAGGTCACGTGGGCCAATACCCGACGGCTCGAAGCCACGGAACGTGCTTGGGCCCAAGACAAAGCGGTCAAGTGTTCGGCTGAAGTCATCTCCGGTCCAATGAAGCGCGCCCAGTTCAAGCGATGCCCGCAGCACCACTTCTTCACTCAGAACTCTGGTCTGCGCGATTGCACGTGCGGTGGTTTTGTAGAACTCATTGTCTCCGCCCAATCCCGCAGCATCGACACCAACTTCAAACAGTACGCCCGCGTTGGGGTTCAAGCCACCAAGGCGGCTGTCATACACATAAGACACGCCCAAAGAACTGGTCGAACGCTCACCCTGAGCGATCTCCGACGCAATGACAGCTCCGTTTATTTCATCGTCCTGCTGCGTCATTTCGCTGTTTTCCCAATTATAGCGAAGGCGCAACGACGACAGTTCACCGATTGCATAGCTTAGCTGAGGGGCAAAGAAGAGACGCTCGGTGTCAAAGCTGGCAAAGCTGGAATTGGTTGTTGCCAGACCAAGCCCCAAGTCAAAACGCAGCCTACGCCCCAGCAAGTAGGGTTCGGTAAAGTTGACAACGTATTGCTCCGAGTCCTGAGCCGTTGAAAGGGTAAGGCCAAGGTTTTGACCCCGTCCCAGAAAGTTAGACTCGTTCAAGCCCACGGCGATACCAAAGCCATCCGAGACCGAGAAGCTACCACCGAGGCTAAGCGACCCGGTAGGCTGTTCCTCCACATCAACGTCGACAATGACCTGACTTGGAGTAGACCCTTCGCGGGGTTCAACATCAGCCACAGCAAAGAACCCAAGGGCGCGGATACGTTCAGCGGCCTGCCGGATTTCACGGGGATTGAACGGATCACCTTCAACTGTGTCAAACTGCCGGCGGATAACCCGATCCAGCGTGGTTGTATTCCCTTCGATATCGATCCGTTCAACAAAAATGCGCGGCCCGCGGGTGAGTACAAATTGCACATCCAGGGTCAGATCGCTTGGATTGCGTGTGACGCGCGGTTCGACCCGCAAGAAATCAACACCCTGCTTGATCCCCAGACGCTCTTGCCGGGCAATCGAGTTTTCGATCAGTGAGGGCGAATAGGTGACACCCGGCTTGATCTTCAAAGCAGCCTGATAGTCTGCGGCGTCAACGCCGGGAATTTCACTGACTGTCGAAATCTGTCCAAACGAGAATTTTTGTCCTTCGGTGATGTTCATCACCAGAAAAAACGCGTCCCGTTCCTGAGTGAATTCGACATTTGTGCTGTTGACGCGAAAGTCGACATAGCCCCGCGACAGATAGAAATCCCGAATGACCTGCTGATCAAACTCGATGCGGTCCGCGATGAAGGTGTCTCCGCGCAGGAAGGTACGCAGGAAGTTTGCCTGTTTTGTTTCCAACACACGGCGCAACCTGCGGTCGGTATATGCACGGTTGCCTACAAAACTGACGCGCTCGATCTCAATGGTCGTACCTTCGGCCACCTCGAACACCAGATCGACCCGGTTATCACTGCGGCGGATAATGCGCGGGATCACCGTGGCAGATACACGCCCTTGGGCTGAATAAATCTGAGCAATCAGGTCCGCATCTGCTTCGGCGACCTGCGGCGTAAACACCCGACGCGGCTCTGACGATATGGCTTCGATCAAAACGTCATCTTTGACGCGACGGTTCCCCTCGATGCTGATCTGATTAATGGTCGGATATTCTTCGACCTCAATCACCAGAGTATTGCCGCGCGGAGTCAGCTCAACTGTTTCAAAAACACCACTGTCAAGCAAACGCTGAAAGGCATCGTTCAGTTCTCCAGCGGTGACAGTCTGTCCAGGTTCGATTCCTGTCCTGGTGATAATCGTCGAGGTTTCGATGCGCCTGTTGCCCTCGACCTCGAACGAATTGATGGTAAAGCTTTGGGCGTGCGCGGACTGCGGTGCAGCCATCAAACCCAACAAAACACAAAAAGAAATTACGGATAGCGCTCGCCACAAAATGTTGTCTGCTTGCGTCTGCCCCCCGCAGGATGTGCCTGCGCCTCGCCTATCAGTCATATTTTTCTCTACCCAAAAATTTAGGACTTTAATGCTGAGTAGCGGGATTAATATTCCTTGTCAAAAGGCCAAAAAGCAAAGCGGCCCGATGGGCCGCTATGATATTAATTCTGATGCTGGTTAAGAATCACAACAACGTGTCGCAGACCGCGCAAAGATTGGCTGCGAGAAGGAGATACCAGCATGCCAGCAGCGCTAATGCAGTCGCTCCAAAAAACAAAATTGAATCCCAGTTCAGCGTGAACAGACAGCTGAAGCTTCTGTACGAATCTTTCAATACACGTGTCATGGCTACCTCTGCGGCATTCAAACTCGTCAGAAAGTTAGTCGCAAAATGAGGCAGGAATGGGGCTTTCGCAGGTCGGTTGCGCCTTATTTAGCAGAACAGATCATTGGTGACGGAAAAGACCATCAAGCCAAGGATCAAGGAAACGCCCACACCCATCAGTACACGCAAAGCACCGTCACTGGGCGGCTTGCCCGCCACGGCTTCGTATGCGTAGAAAACCAGATGTCCGCCGTCCAAAGCAGGGATTGGGAACAGATTCAGCAATCCAACGGCCGTGGACAAAACCGCAATGAAGAATATGAAACTTTGCGCGCCCTGACTGGCCATCGCGCCAGATGTTTCGGCAATTCCGATAGGACCTGACATATTACAGGTGCTGATTGCGCCCGTAATCATGTGCCACAGACCCGACAACGACCCGTCAATGATACGCAGTGTTTGCTGTACTCCGCCGCTAAGGGAGGTGATGAGTCCAGCCGGCTCGCGTTCGGGTTCCAACATCATGCCGCCGACAATTCCGATACGCCAATGAGTCACGAACCCGCCTTCTTCCTGCGGTTCGTCCGTTCTGCGCGGCGCCAAAGCAAATTCCAGTTCGGCCCCGTCGCGCCACACATCCAGCAAGAGAACCTTGCCGTCGGACCGCTCCACGTGTTCTTTAAGTTGCTCAAAGGCATAGATGGGGTCGTCGTCGACTGCGTAGATGACGTCTCCGGCTTGCAGGTCGATATCCATGGCAGCACTGCGCGGTGCAACTTGCTGGATAAGGGGCGGATACAACCAAGGACCGACAACATCCAGCGTCTGATCATCCCGAAGGACTGTGTAATCCAGAACAGGTTTGACCGGCAATGTATCCGTAAAGTCCGTCCACGATTCACCCTCATCAAACGCAGGCAGTGGCTGACCTTCGATGGCCAAAATCTCATCGCCTTCACGCAGTTCCTGAACAGTGCCAGGAAGCGGGTAGAGCTTTCCGACGGTCAATGGGCTTTTGGTAACACCTTGTGACAGGAATATTAGCCCGAACACCAATATCGACATAACGAAATTGAACACCGGTCCGGCCGCAACGGTTGCTGATCGTGCCCAAAGCGGTGCGCCATGCATTGTGCGTCGAAGCTCTTCTGGGCTTTGTTCCCGGATTTCAGACATAGCAGTCTCGTCCTTGCCGGACGCCGCGTTGGCGTCCCCAAGAAATTTGACATAACCACCAAAGGGTAAAGCCGCGAATTGCCACCGGGTGCCGCGCTTGTCTACCCTGCTCCAAAGAACCGGACCAAAACCGATCGAGAAGACCTCGGCGTGTATTCCCGACCAGCGACCAACGATATAGTGGCCATATTCATGAACAGCGACAATCGCCGACAAAGCGATCACAAACGCACCGATGGTGTACAGCAAATTACCAAACTGAGGGATCAGCGAAAATACGTCCAAAATTCTATCCTGCTCTTTGGGTCACGGCTTCATCTACCCACTTACGTGCCAAATGGTCCGTTTGCTGTATGTTATCAAGTGTCATAGGGGCATCAATAAGGCCATTTTCGGCGTCAAACCGGTCCAGCACTGCAGCGACCATGTCTGCCATGGCCAGAAAACCGATATGACGCGCGATAAAGTGATCTAGCGCCCGCTCTTTCGCGGCGTTGAATACAGCACCTGCGAGGCCACCGCGCTCCATCACCTGTCGCGCCAATGCCAGCGCGGGATACCGCGTTTCGTCCGGTTCAATAAATCTAAGCTGACCAAGTTTAGCGAGGTTCAGGCGATCCACCGGAAGGTGACGTCGGTCTGGCCAATGTAACGCATATCCGATGGCATGGCGCATGTCGGGCGCGCCCATATGCGCCATAACGGCCCCGTCATCGAAACCCACCAAAGCGTGGACGATAGATTCCGGGTGCACAAGTACTTCTATCTGATCAGGCGAGATACCAAAAAACTCTTTGGTTTCTATCACCTCCAACGCCTTGTTGAACATCGAGGCGCTGTCGATCGTGATCCGTTGACCCATGTTCCAGTTGGGGTGGCTTGATGCCTGTTCGACCGTTGCATCTGCAAGATCTTCGAGCGGCCAATCCCGAAATGCACCGCCGCTTGCTGTAATGATAATACGCTCGACCGTCGCCATGTCCTCGCCGACAAGAGCTTGAAAAACGGCTGAGTGCTCGCTGTCGACCGGCAACAAACGCGCGTTGTGGTTCTGGGCCGTCTGCATCACCAGAGACCCGGCACACGCCAGAGTTTCTTTGTTCGCCAAAGCAAGCGTAGCGCCTTGTTTCAGCGCTTCTAAACCCGGCGGTAAGCCTGCCGCCCCGACAATAGCCGACATCACCCAATCCGACGGTCGCGCAGCGGCTTCGATCAGAGCGGTCGCGCCTGCGGCGACTTCTACACCGCTTCCGTCCAGAGCAGCCCGCAGGTCGTCCAGTTTGTCTTCATGGGCGGTCACCGCAATATCGGCATTCAGTCGGCGCGCATCCTGCGCGAGACGCTCGATATTCGCGCCTCCGGTCAATGCCACGATATCGTAGGCTTCGGGGTTGCGGTTGATCAGATCAATAGTGTTCTGGCCGATAGAACCGGTCGCCCCGAAAATGGAAATCTTGCGCATTACATGGCTCCTGGCGCGTAGAGCATCCCAGCAATCAAAACGAACAGCGCAGCGCCCATCATACCGTCAAACCGGTCAAGAAACCCTCCGTGACCCGGAATAAGGTTCGAGCTGTCCTTGACGCCAAATTTCCGCTTTGTGGCGCTTTCGATGATGTCTCCGGCCTGACTGGCCATTGAAGCCAAGACCGAGACAACCACAAACAACGAGCCAAACCCGGCATAGCTTGCAAAGATAACGCCGACAACCGCTGCTGCAACCCAGCCTCCAGCCGTGCCGGACCATGTCTTCTTTGGGCTAACTTTGGGCCAGAACTTGGGGCCACCTACAGCTTTGCCAACGAAGTACCCAGCCACATCCGTGACAACGACAACGGCGATCAGCCAGATCATCCAACCAAAGCCCATATTCTCGCGGATCGAGATGAACCCAAGACCTGCTGCTGCAATCCAGAAAGCGAACAGCGCATAGGTTCCCTTGGATCGGCTAACCTGCCCTGCCCCAACCAAGGCCGGCGCGGCCAAAAACGGCAATGTGTATAAGGGTGGTAAGTGATAGCTGAGAACGACCGCTGCGCCTGTCAGGACGCCAAGCTGTACCGCAACACCGGGTTTGCCGGGGTCAACCATACG
Source organism: Ruegeria sp. HU-ET01832 (assembly GCF_040371315.1). Taxonomy (NCBI): domain Bacteria; kingdom Pseudomonadati; phylum Pseudomonadota; class Alphaproteobacteria; order Rhodobacterales; family Roseobacteraceae; genus Ruegeria; species Ruegeria sp. HU-ET01832. Next base: position 98,392 of record NZ_BAABWL010000001.1, on the reverse strand, counting down.
GACCAGTTCCCACGTCATGAGACCACAGGCTACCGCGATGAAGGCTTCGAACCAAAGCCCGCCCAGCCAAACTTCGACAGCGCCTATGGCGACCAAAACAGCCGCCGACAGCACACGCGCGGTTAAATCAGACCATCGGCCTTCGCTCATGCTGGGATCGCTCCGAACCGGCGATCGCGTGCGCCATAACTGCGGCACAGCCGTTCCAGTTCTTCGGCCGTAAAATCCGGCCACAGAGTGTCAATGAACTCGTATTCGGAATAGGCAGACTGCCAGAGAAGAAAGTTAGAAATCCGAGCTTCTCCACTGGTGCGGATGACAAGATCCGGATCAGGAAGAACATGCGTATCCAAATACTTGGGCAGCGTCTCTTCATCCACGTCTTCAGGTCTCAGGCGCCCTTCGGCCACATCCAATGCCAGGCGTTTCGTTGCGCGCGCAACTTCATCCCGCCCACCGTAATTCAAGGCGATGGTCAGGTGGACCAGGTCGTTGCCCTTCGTTGCTTCTTCGAGGGTGTCCATCAAGTCGACCAACTTCGAATCCAACCGCAAACGGTCACCGATAAAACGAACGCGAATTCCGTTTTGGGCCAATGTCTTGGTTTCTTTAATGATATACCGCTTGAACAAGCTCATCAGGCCAGCAACTTCGGCCTGCGTCCGTTTCCAGTTTTCGGTCGAAAAGGCAAAGACCGTTAAATATTTGATCCCGAGACCCGGGCAAGCTTCGACCACATCCCTCACACGTCGTGCACCGGCCTGATGCCCAAATAGACGCGGCCTGCCCCGTGCCTGCGCCCAGCGTCCGTTGCCATCCATGATGATCGCAACGTGATGAGGGCCATCAATCGGCGCTGTATGAGGGGTATCAGGCATAATTCCGTCAGACCTGCATAATCTCGGCTTGCTTAGTTTCCAGCGCAGCGTCGACGGCCTTGATCATCTCATCCGTCAGGTCCTGAACTTCACTTTCCCAAAGCTTCTGGTCATCTTCCGACATCCCATCCGATTTGGCTTTCTTGATCTGGTCCATCCCGTCGCGGCGCACATTACGAATCGAGACCCGTGCGTGCTCGGCGTATTGGCCGGCGACCTTGCCCAGCTCGCGCCGACGTTCTTCGTTCAGTTCCGGAATAGGCAGCATGATGATCGTGCCGTTCAGTTGCGGATTGATCCCCAACCCGCTTTCGCGAATGGCTTTTTCAACTTTACCGACAAGGCCCTTGTCCCAAACGTTTACCGTAACCATCCGCGGTTCAGGAACGTTCACGGTCCCGACCTGATTGATCGGTGTCATCGAACCATAAGCATCAACCATAACAGGTTCCAACATTGATGCTGATGCGCGCCCGGTACGCAAAGACGCAAATTCGGTCCTGAGGTTCGCCATCGCGCCGTCCATGCGGCGTTTCAGATCATCGGTGTCCAGTTCGAAATCGTCAGACATTCTGCTCACTCCCCGTCTTCAGGTGCTGTTTGAAAGGCTCATAAGCCATCACAATCGGGATGTATAGCAATGATGCTCGGGAATTGTGCCAATGACCAGAGGTGTTTCCGGCTTTTTCTCGGTCATTAAAAGGCAGGTGGCCCGGCCAGTGGCGTGTCCGGCCGGGTCGCAGGATAAAGTTCCGGATCAGGCGTTTACGTCAACCACAACGCGGCCTTTGACCTGACCCTTGAGGATGTCAGCGCCAAATTGTGGCAGATCGCTCAGCGTGGCGGGGTGCACCATTGCCTCAAGCTTGTCCATCGGCAGGTCGGTTGCGACGCGTTGCCATGCACGAACACGGTTTTCGTAGGGCTGCATGACGCTGTCGATGCCCAGCAGGTTCACACCGCGCAGCAGGAACGGAATGACGGTTGCTGGAAGCCCGGCGCCCCCCGCCAGACCAACGGCCGAAACCGACGCACCGTATTTCATCTGACCCAGAACGCGGGCCAGCATATCACCTCCAACGGCGTCAACACAGCCTGCCCAAGTCTCGCTTTCCAACGGGCGCTTGGTTGTCTCGTTCAAGTCATCACGGGGGACAATGGTCGTGGCCCCCAGAGATTTGAGATAGTCGCCCGCTTCAGCCCGGCCTGTAACTGCCGCGACCTCGTAACCCAGGTTCGCCAAGATCGCCGTCGCGACCGAGCCAACGCCGCCCGCAGCACCGGTTACCAGAACCGGCCCGTTGCCAGGTTTAAGGCCGTGATCTTCAAGCGCCATAACGGCAAGCATCGCGGTGAAACCGGCGGTTCCGACTGCCATTGCCTGACGCGTGTCCAGCCCGTCCGGCAGCGGCACCAGCCAGTCCGCTTTTGCGTTAGCCTTTTGGGTATATCCACCCCAATGGGCCTCACCCACACGCCAGCCGGTCAGCACAACCTTGTCGCCGGGCTTATAGCGATCGTCCGAGGACGCCTCGACCGTACCGGCATAGTCAATGCCGGGCACATGCGGGTAATTGCGCACCAGACCGCCACCCTTGGGCGACATGCACAGTCCGTCCTTGTAGTTGACCGTCGAATATTCGACAGCCACCGTGACCTCACCCGAAGGCAGATCATCGGTTGAAAGTTGTTTGACCACGGGGCTGGCCAGTCCGCTCTCGTCGTCTTTTTCCATTACCAATGCATTAAACATCTGATTTCCTCTCGTTTCAGAAAAGCCAGGTCCAGTTCTTCACCTGGCGAAAAATATCTCGGGGGAACCGCGTAGCGGCGGGGGCAGAGCCCCTACCCCTTTAGATCCAGAACTTTTCCTGCACCTTGGCGCGGCGCATTCCGTCCGGCGTTTCCACTTCAACAACCGAACCCGCGTCCCAATGGCTCAGCCGCAACATGCCAATGGCGACGTTTGTCTGAAAGTCGGGGGACCACGCCGCCGAGGTTACCTGACCTACGCGCTTACCACCGGCCATCACTGACCACGGTTGATCGCAAGCAGGAACCGCATCGCCATCAATCGCAATGGGGCGAATTTGCTGAACGGGGCCTTCTTTCGCGACGCGTAGGAGCGCATCCCGCCCGATACAACCGATCGCCGTGTGCGTGTTGCAGAACTTGCCCAAACCGCACTCATGTGGCGTGTTGTCGTCTGTCATATCGTTGCCATAAGACAGCAGCCCACCTTCGATCCTCTCGATCAGGTTCGGGCATCCTGCGCGCACGTTCAGGTTTTCTCCGGCTGCAAACAGTGCGTTCCAGAGGGGCATCCCGATATCCGAGCCCTCGACATAGATTTCGAAGCCGCCCTGCTTGGAATAGCCCGACCGCGCGACCGCCAGATCGCGGCCTTCGAATTCGAACATGTCAAACTTGAAGAAACGGATATCGCGCACGCGATCACCGAAGACACGCGACATCAGTTCATCCGCTTTGGGCCCCTGCACTGCCAGTGGCGACACATCGGGTTCATCCACTAGCACATCCAGCCGATACCCGTTGGCAATCCCCTTGACCCAGAGCAGCAGATCGCTGTCCGCAATGGAAATCCACCAGCGGTCATCAGACAGTTTCACCGCCACAGGGTCATTCAGCATACCGCCTGTCTCATCGACGATTGGCACGTAATAGCACTGCCCTGGCAGCATCCCCCGCAGATCACGCGGGGTCAGCATTTGCATAAGCCGCGCCGCATCTGGCCCGCGCAGTTCAACCTGACGTTCGCAGGACACGTCCCAAACCTGAACATGTTCCTTCAGGTGGCGGTAATCTGCCTGGACACTTTCGAAAACCGTGGGCAAGCGCATACGGTTGTAGATGGTGTATGCTTTGACACCAGCTGCCTCGACACCTTCCGAAAACGGTGTGCGACGCAACCGGCGCGAGAGCGAAACTTGCGGCATTCAGGCCTCCTGCAAGATGGGGACCGGATCGTTGACAGGCCGCGTTGATCCATTTTCGGTCAACATCTTCTGGACCTGCCCGCGATGGTGGGTCTTGGGGTTAAGAGTGTAAGAATTCCATTGCCACCACAGCAATGTAGTGAAACATTCAGGACCCATTGGCGCTTGGGAGGATCAGCCTTGACCGCCCCGCTGCGCCATCAGGATCATCACTTTGGGCCAGTCCAATCAATCGGGCAAATTTCAGCCGACTTACCACCGAAATCCCATACGCGTCCGTAGTCGCGCACCTTGGATTTCGTACCCCGCGCAACGATGATGTCAGGTCCCATCCAGTATTTCGAATTTGATACCATAACAGGGTGGTCAGCGTCTTTCCCGGCCAGCATCTCGACCTCGCCCTGAATCTTTCGACCAATCGAAATGCGGCGTTTATTTCCGTCGCGCTCGATCTGGACCGGCGCTTTTTCGGCGCCAATAATCTCGCTCACCAGCATGGTGAACAAACCCGTGGTTCCGCCAGCTTGACCGCTGAAGATCTGTAGAAGCCCGTTATAGGCCTTGCCGCTTGCTCTTTCGTCAACATACGCAGCAACTTTCCACTGACCTTCACCCATCCGTCCGGGAATATCGACCAAAAGCCCAACATTCAGCCCCGACAGATCTTCGCCCTCATAGTGCCCTTCGTCGATAATGATACCCATCCAAGCATGACAATGCCCTTCGGTCGGAGGGTGCGCGCCTAGCGACACAACACACGGACAAAACACATCGCAGGAACAATTCAGGATTAGCTCACCCTTGATCGCCCAGTTCGTTGGCGACATCTCACGCCGCTTGGGATTTGGCATACGACTGTCAATACGTTGACTGATCGGCAACCTATCAGCTTCGGGTTTTCTGTTTTTTGCCATTAGCTTATCCTCCGAAAATATAGGGATAGATCAACAGGATGATACCGCCCGTGATCAGTGCAAACCCCAGCGGACGCGTGATCGCGTGGCCGATTTGGGGAAGTTTTTCGAGTACCATGAAGAAGGTCGCAAGACCCATCCACAACAGGCTCATGACGCCGCCCACAAAACCAAGCGCCATAAAGCCCCAGCAACAGCCGACACAGAATGCGCCAAGACCCAGTCCCATGCGCAAGCCGCCAGTAAAGCCGGTTTTCCAATGCCCAAGGAAATAGGTCATGGGGGCGTGACAGACGCCGTGGCAGACCTCTTTCGCGCGGGTGAACTGAAAAGCTCCGACCGCAATCATCAAGCCGCCTGATACAAGCCCGGATTTGGCAATGCCCAGCATGTCCACGACGCCGCCGAACAACAAAGCCAATTGCACCCCGGTGATCAGGGCGGCAAATCCGACCCAGACCACGAAATATCCGGTCAGGACACCCAACCACCCCGTGCGCGAGCCGTTTGCGCTGCGGATCAGATCGTCATAGCTGCGCAAGGTCGGGACCAAAGTTGGCAGCATCATCGCCGCCATCATGATTGCCCACATCCAGAACAAGGGGCCGAATTCGGCCATGGGCATATACATGTCCATTCGCGGGTCCATGGCGGCCATCGCCTGCCCCATCGGACCGGGGCGGCCGATAAAATCCACATCCATATTGCGGCTCATGGTGAACATCATCCACCACGCCCACAGGATCAGAATGTAGAATCCCAGCCACAAGCCACTGCGAAGTACAGCGCGACTCATATGCTCCTCCCGACTCAGTTCTTGCTTTTCAAATGTCAGACTTTTAAATGTCAGACAAATAAAAAAACACAGGCGGTCACAGGATTATGAAAATCGACCCTCGGAAACCTGCAGATTTATCTGCACAAATCGCACAAGCGATACGCGACGCCATCGTATCAGGCGAATTGATCGTTGATGAGCGTCTGCCGTCCGAAGCAGAACTGGCTGATCAGTTTGAAGTCTCGCGCCCCACGGTTCGTGAAGCGCTGAAAAGACTTGCTGCTCAGTCTCTTATTCGTACGCAACGTGGTGCTACCGGTGGCGCTTTTGTCAATCGCCTGAGTTTCGAAGACGCCTATTCCCAACAGATTACAACCTCAACCTTACTTTTGTCGATGAACACTGTCAGTTTCGATACCGCTTGCGAAGCGCGCTATGCACTGGAACGCGCCTGCGCTCGCCTTTCGTCGGAACGTCGGACGGCCGATCAGCTAGCCACGATGCGCGCCGAAATCTTCAGACAAGCACAGCCGGGCCTGACGGACGAAGCCTTCTGCGCCTCAGACGTGGCCTTTCATCGCGCTTTGGTCGACGGCGCCGGAAACCCCGTCCTGTCCTATCAGCTGGCCGGAGCCGTCGAGGCGATGCAACCGCTTATGAACATGATCACCTTTACGGCCAGATCCCGAGAAGAGATCATTTCGCTGCACACGCAGATCGCGGATGCCTTGGAGCGCGGTGATGTGGAAGAAGTTGACGATAGCCTTTTAAGACTTGAGAAATACACAAGAAAACTGGCGCGTGATGTCGCCGAAAAAAAGCGTAAACCAGCTTGATGAGGAACAGATGGTACCGGTCCTTAATGTTGTCGCAGCCTTACTAACTATTGCCTTTGGTCTGTTCGGCTTTCTTGCACCGGCGTGGACGGCGGCTTCGTTGGATTTAGCTCCAACGAGCAGCACCATGGGCCTAAGTGAGATGCGCGCATCGGTGGGAGGGCTTTTCGTCGTAACCGGGATAGCAGTTCTGTGGCTTAACGCGCCCATGGCTTATACGATGCTGGGTGTTGTGTACGCGGGCGCGGCACTCGGGCGGTTTGTGTCAGTCCTTTTGGACAACCCGCCTTTGGTCAAAGCAGTGACATTCGGTGGAATCGAAGCTGTTCTGGCTATTTGGTTGATTTTGGCCAACGTAAACAAAACAACGTAAGTATCTGTTTTGGCGCGCTTCACCCAAAAAACTCGGGAATTGCATCCCGAAAGCACCTCACCTATATATAACAGGTCCTTCGGGACTATGGACATAAACGCGCTCGTAATAAGCGGATCGGACCCGGGGGCGGTACCCGGCGGCTCCACCATAAACCTTCGTTTGGGGTGTTTGGGGCCGAAATAGGATCGACGAACGTCTAAAGGGGTTAGCTTTGTCCCGGCTGTCTGCCACCGTTATCGGCGAAACTAGTACAATTGCAAACGACAATCGTGCTCCGGTTGCAGTTGCTGCGTAAGCAGTAGCAAGACCGAAACTTAAGCCCTTGCGCCTAGCCGCGTAAGGCGGGGTTCGCAGGTACCTGGCAACAGAAACCTGCATTTTCCGCAAGATGTTTTTCTGCTGTCTGTCTGGCGTTCAGACTTTTTTCACTCCTTTTGCGCATGCTTGACCCACAATAAAGGAGAGCTGAGATGTCTCACGCAAAGGTGCTCAGAGAATGGTATTCCGAAGTCTGGGAAAAGGGGAATACTGATGCCATTGATACCTATTTTGCGCCGGAAACCATGGCCGAAGGGCTGATTCCAGAAATGCAGGTAGGTGCTGACGAATTCCGGGACCTCGTGATAGCTTTTCGGCATATCCTGGGTGACATCGAAGTCGACATGCCCAAAATCGTTGAAGATGGGGATTGGGTGTCAGCTATCATTCATCTGCGTACCACACGCGCCGACAACGGCGCTCCGTTACAGGCGACCGGCAGTATGATGGGTCGGATTAGAGATAATCGTGTGGTTGAGGTCTATAATCAGTTCGACTTCATCTCACTGTTTGAGCAGCTTGGCCAGTTTCCTCAGGATACCTTACCCATATGTATGACGGGTCAGAGGTTGGATTGGGCGTAAACCGCAGTTCCAATCTTTAAGCTGCGCTGTTTCCCCAACAACTCTGAATCCGCTCTGACAATTCTTGTCTGATCCCTGCTAAAAGCCTGTAACGCATGACGGTATCCGGATAGAAGACCCGCATAACAGGTCAGCGGATCGAAAACCATGGCGCCAAACACAGCGGAAATGATCAAAGTGTTCGGGCGCATCGGTCTTTTATCTTTTGGCGGCCCTGCAGCGCAGATTTCCTTAATGCATCAGGAGTTGGTCGAGGAACGTTCATGGTTGGACGAGCAAACATTCTTGCGCGCGCTCTCGTTGTGTATGTTGCTTCCCGGCCCAGAGGCAATGCAGTTGGCAACCTACGCAGGCTGGCGGCTACGTGGCGTTTTGGGCGGGTTGATTGCCGGCTTTCTGTTCGTTCTGCCCGGAGCTCTGGTTATTGCGGTGCTGGTGTCACTTTACGCGAATTACGGCGCGCTTCCGCTTGTGCAATCCGGGTTCTTGGGGATCAAAGCTGCGGTGATCATCATTGTTTTGCATGCTCTTAGAAACCTGTCCCGAAAAGCGCTGAAAGATACTGAGCATATTGGCGTTGCCGCTCTGAGTTTTCTGTCGATCTTTCTTCTTAACCTGCCCTTTCCACTGATAATCGTGGCCGCCGCGGTTTGGGGGTTTTTTAGGTTCCAGAGCGACGGCCAAACTGGGACAATGAATAAGGTCGACGCTCCAACAGGATATATCCGAACCGGACTGACCTGGGTGACGCTTTGGTTGGCGCCTTTGATTTTGCTTAGTCTGACGGGTCAGAAATTACTGGCGGAACTCGGCTGGTTCTTCGCACGTCTTGCAGTTGTGACCTTTGGTGGTGCTTACGCAGTGTTGGCGTATATGACCCAAACGGTCGTAGACAAGTATCACTGGATCAGCACACCGCAGATGATTGATGCACTTGGATTGGCCGAAACGACTCCAGGTCCTTTGATTTTAGTGACCCAATTCGTGGCTATGCTTACCGGTCAGGCGGATGGAGGGTTTCCACTTGCCCTCGCGGCCGGTGCAGTTGCGCTTTGGGCAACATTCGTCCCATGCTTTCTATGGATTTTCATGGCCGCACCTTATCTGGATCACCTCGCAAGCCGCCCAAGATTGTCAGCGGCTCTGAACGGAATCACAGCAGCGGTCGTGGGTGTGATTCTCAATTTGTCGGTGTGGTTCGGCTTAAATGTGCTGTTCCACAATGTCCCGCAGAAAACATGGGGTTTCTTTTCGTTTCCTTGGCCTGACTATGCATCCGCGAACCTGATCGCTTTGTGTCTTGTAGTGTTGGCTTGGGTGTTGATATTTAAATTCAAATTTGGCATGGGGCGAACATTGGCCATGATGGCGGCGGCCGGAATGGCCTCTCACTTCCTATGAACAATCCGCCTAATCGTGGTCTTTCGTTTCCGGCGAAATCGCTTATGCTTAGAACATCAATTTTGAGGAAGACACATGTCGCAGGACATTGATTACGGGAACCTTATGCACACGGCGATGCGTGGGCTAATCAAGAAGGTTCTGACAAGCGTTTCGAAAAACGGCCTGCCAGGGGCGCATCATTTCTTTATTACCTTCGACACCCAACAAGATGGGGTGGAATTGGCTGACTGGCTGCGCGACAGATATCCCGATGAAATGACAATCGTCGTGCAGCACTGGTTTGAAAACCTAGAGGTCGGCGACAAGGGGTTCGCGATCACACTGAATTTTGGCGACGCGCCTGAGCCGCTTTATATCCCTTATTCGTCCATCAAAACGTTTGTTGACCCCTCGGTCGAGTTTGGTTTGCGCTTCGAAAGCCCGGAAGAGGAAGAGGTTGCTCAATTGATCGAAGACGCTATCGAAGTTGAGGAAGAAGAGGAGCAACACGACGCCGACGTCGTTTCGCTCGACAGCTTTCGCAAATAACCGCTGGATTATTGACGCTTTAGAAAAGTCTCGACTGATCGGGACTTCACTCCGTTTCTGAACCGCGAAAACGACAGATTCAGACCGCCTTCGGTCAGCGTTCGATCGTATTGCTGCAGCTCGTAGCCACCGTTTTCGTCGATGAACAAGGAAAAAACTGTCATTGTTTGCCCATCGATCCGGCCCCATACGAACGGTTCGCCCTGCATCGGATCCAAGGGCACTTCGTGTCCAAAGACATTACGTCTCATTGCGGCAGAAAATACGTCTGTACGCTCGGACTCTTTGAAATCAATGGAAAACGACTGCTCTTTTATCCGACCGTCTGCTTTGTAGGTCGTTGTTTTCCAACTGACATTAAACCCATCTTTAAGTTCGTGGATCGAGACGCTCATGTCCCTGGGGACTTCACCTCCATCCGCGTCCACCATGTTTGCAGAGCCAACATAGTCACCGACAAAGGGGGCGATTTCGTCAGCAAGAACAGGTTGAGACGAAAGCGTAACGCACACGAGCGCAACAACAGAGAACGTGAGCATTTTTAGGGCAAGTAGCCGTTCTGAAAGTAACACGAGACTCTCCGCAACATTGACTAACTTATTCTAGCCCACCTGTTAGCACGCACAATGGGTCGAATTGTAATCCCCTAAATAAAATGAAGCATTTGTCGATCTATACCTTTGTGAACCATAAGTTTAAGGTGCGCGAAACTGCCCGATTGCACGGTGGCGTAGTGGCAGGTAAATGGCATACGACTGTATACAAGACGGAGTGACAGATGTCCCAGACCCGCACAGAATCCGACAGCTTTGGCCCGCTGGAGGTTCCTTCGGATAAATATTGGGGTGCGCAGACCCAGCGCTCCATCATGAATTTCCCCATTGGATGGGAGAAACAGCCTGTGGCCATCGTGCGGGCCTTGGGCGTTATCAAAAAAGCCTGTGCAATGGAGAACAAGGCGACCGGTAAACTGGACGCTCGGATCGCTGACGCCATCATTCAGGCCGCCGGAGAAGTCTTCGAAGGCAAGTTCGACGACAACTTCCCACTGGTCGTGTGGCAAACCGGGTCGGGAACTCAGTCCAACATGAATTCGAACGAGGTCATCGCGAACCGTGCGATCGAGATCCTGGGCGGCGTTATCGGATCCAAGGATCCCGTGCACCCCAATGACCATTGCAACATGGGACAATCTTCGAACGACACCTTCCCCACCGCCATGCACATCGCAACAGCCATGAGCGTGCGTGACGTACTGTTGCCTGGGCTCGAAAAGCTAGCCTTGGGTTTGGAGCAGAAATCCGAGGAATTCAAAGATATTATCAAGATCGGGCGGACTCATACACAAGACGCAACGCCGCTGACTCTGGGTCAGGAATTCGGTGGCTACGCCCATCAGATCCGTCAAGGGATCGAGCGCGTAAAGGCCGCTATGCCCGGTATCTATGAGCTAGCTCAGGGAGGCACAGCCGTGGGCACCGGTTTGAACACTCAAAACGGCTGGGGTGAAGCCGTTGCAGCAAATATGGCCGAGATCACCGGCTTGCCCTTCGTGACCGCGCCTAACAAGTTTGAGGCGCTGGCCGCGCATGACGCCATGGTCTTTTTGTCGGGCGCTTTGGCGACAATCGCGGGTAGCTGTTATAAAATTGCCAACGATATCCGTCTGTTGGGATCGGGTCCTCGATCGGGTCTGGGCGAATTGATCTTGCCGGAAAACGAACCGGGTTCGTCAATTATGCCGGGCAAAGTGAACCCCACACAGGCCGAGGCACTGACACAGGTCGCGGCGCATGTCATGGGCAATGACGCCGCCGTCAAGTTTGCCGGTAGCCAGGGCCACTTCGAGTTGAATGTTTACAACCCGATGATGTCCTACAACCTGTTGCAGTCAATCCAGCTTTTGGGCGACGCAGCCGATAGCTTTACCGAACGGATGCTACTGGGCATTCAGGCAAACGAGCCGCGCATTGAAAAGCTGATGAAGGAATCGCTGATGCTGGTGACGGCTCTGGCGCCCACCATCGGCTATGACAACGCCACGACGGTTGCAAAGACTGCGCATAAGAACGGCACGACCCTCAAGGAAGAGGCCATCGCCCTGGGTTTTGTGGATGAAGCGACATTTGACGCCGTGGTCCGCCCCGAGCAAATGATCGGTCCAAAGGACTGATGAGTAAGCCGGTCAATCTGAACCGGTATCGAAAGGAAAAAGCGCGGGCTGAAAAGAAGGCCCGCGCCGACCAGAATGCTATTACCTTTGGGCGTAAAAAGTCAGAAAGAGATGCAGCCGAAAAAGTACTGAACAAGCAACGCCGCGACTTGGACAACCATGAGTTGGACGAATGAGCGGCCGCCCCGTCAAACGGTCCCTGACCCTGAAGGGACACCGTACTTCGGTATCGCTCGAGGATGAGTTCTGGCAGGCATTCCGAGACATTGCCAAAATTAAGGATATTCCAATCAATGCGCTAGCGGCTGAAATTGACGTGTCTCGTGATCCCGAAATCGGCTTGGCATCTGCAATTCGTGTATACATTTTGAACTGGTATCGCGCCTGATATTGGGTGCTTGATTTAAAACTATCGGGCTGTGTATGCTCGACCGGAACAAAAGTGGTACATACATGAGCCAGACTACACAAGGACCGGACGGTCAGCCTCGCTGCAAATGGTGCCAGGCCGCTCCTGAGTTTTTCGATTATCATGACAACGAATGGGGATATCCCGTTGCGGATGACCAACGCTTGTTCGAAAAGCTATGTCTCGAAAGTTTTCAATCCGGGTTGAGCTGGCGGACAATCCTATCCAAGCGCGAGAACTTTCGGAGAGCGTTTAAACAATTCGAAATCAACGCTGTAGCGGCGTTTGATGACGCAGATATTGAACGTCTTTTGCACGATGAAGGAATTGTCCGACATCGCGGCAAAGTACAAGCCGTCATAAATAACGCCCAATGCGCACAGCGTCTGATCACTGAATACGGATCACTGGCTGCTTATGTCTGGCAGTATGAGGCGGATATGCCACCCGAACCTCAGACAGCATCAACCTCGGCTGAGTCTGTGGCCATGTCCAAGGATCTCAAAAAGAGAGGTTGGAAATTCGTTGGGCCAACCACTGTTTTTGCGTTCATGCAAGCGATGGGCCTTGTAAATGATCACGCAAATGGATGCGTAATGCGCGAAAAAGCGGCGCAGAATCGCCGCGATTTCATTGTGCCAACGTAGATCTGTTTAAATCGACGCGCGGTAGATTTTCTCGATATTCCCACCCAGAGCCGCATTGAACTCATCATTCGATTGCTGTTTGGACAGTCCCTCGGTCAGAGCACGCGAGAAAGATGCGATCATTTTACCGTTCTGACCCAACAGATCGCAGGCTTGTTCTGTCGAATATCCGCCCGACAAAGCAACCACACGCACCACGCGTGGATGATCGGCAACGGCGTCATACAGGTTCGCATTGGTGGGGATCGTCAATTTCAGCATCAAATCCTGTCCCTCATCCAATTGATCAAGGTTTTTAAGGATTTCAGCCTTCAGAATGTCTTCGGCTTCGGCCTTGGTTGCCGAGTTAATATTCACCTCAGGCTCGACAATCGGAACCATATCAGCCGCAATCACTTCCCGCGCAATGTCGAATTGTTGCGCAACTACAGCTGCGATGCCCTCGGCATTGGCTTCATGAATAACCGAGCGTTCTTTAGTTCCAAACACGCCTGACGCTTTCGCTAGGGTGTCGGCTAGACCAGGGATCGGCTTCATCATCTGAACGCCATTCGCCTCGTCCTCTAACCCTTTGTCGATCTTGAGAAAAGGCACGATGCGCTTTTCCGACCAAAGGAAATCAGCGACTTTTCGGCCATCAATTTCTTCACCCAGTGTCCGTTCGAACAGGATGGCTCCGATAACTTTTTCATTGGTGAAATCATCTGCCAGGATAATCCGGGCGCGCATCTTCTGAATTTCCCCAAACATCTCCTCGTCCGAGGAATAGTCTGATGCCTCAACCCCATAGAGTGCCAGCGCTTTGGGTGTCGAGCCGCCGCTTTGATCCAGTGCTGCAATAAAGCCAGCTCCATTGGACATTTGCTCGCGCTGTTCTGATTTGGACATATGATATTCCCGTTCGAAATGATTCCGCTGTTTTCAACCGCATACAGCATGGCGCATCACGATGGTAGTTTGTTAGCGCTCAACGATGCGCAACCAAATTCCGTCTTTCGACCGGACAGTCAGATGCGCCACCGGAATCGGCGTTTTGCCCTCGATTAACTCTAACCGGAAGTGCTGCAGCAATTTAGTCAGGATCAATGGGCCCTCGATCATGGCAAATCCAGCGCCCGAGCACACACGAGGACCAGCTGAGAACGGAATGAAGGCTTCTCGCTGGCAACGCTTGCCGTTTTCCGTGACCCATCTGTTCGGATCAAACTCATCCGGATGATCCCAAAGGCGTTCGTGCCGGTGAAGATGCCACGGGCTGATAACGATTTGAGCCCCTTTTGGAACGTCGCGGTCGCGAAAGCGTTGGGGGCACGTAGTTTCGCGCACCATCATGGGGACAGGCGGGTAAAGTCGAAGCGTCTCGCGAAAGACATCTCTGCTCAGCTTTAGCTTCGACATTTCCGTGATATCGGAGAGATTTACAGCCCGAGCTTCGGCAGCAAGCTTATCTTGCCACTCTGGATATAAGGCCATCAGGTACAACGCCCAAGCCAGAGCCGAGGCGCTTGTTTCATGGCCTGCCAGAAAGAAAATCGCAACTTGGTCGACCATCTCATTAGTGTCGAAACGTGTCCCGGTCTCAGGATCCGGAGTCGTCATGATTTTAGTTGCCAGATCGTTGGGCGCACATCCTCGCGCAATTAACTCAGCACGTTGTTGCGTCAGCCTCCCAATCAAAGCCCTTATTTCATTTGCGTTTTTTCGAGTTCTTGAAGAATGGAACCGAGGCATCCACCGTGGTAGCGGAACAAATGCGGCCAGGTTCAACAAGGGTTGCTGGCGCTGGTAAGCCCTGAACTTCTGAAAGACTTGCGCCGCGACTTCATGTTCGATCGGCACTGAGAATAAGGTTCGAAAGATAACATCGGCGGCGGCATGGCTTGTTAACTCTTCACATTCGATGTCGGTGCCGACCAGAGAGCGTATTCGTCGCACTGCTGCTTCCGCGGCTTGAAGCATCGCAGGGAACGTATCTTTAAGCCGCCCCCCCTCAAACGCCGGGTCGATGATCCTGCGTTGTCGTTTCCACGTTTCACCATTGGTTAAGAAAACAGACTCTCCTAAAAGTGGTCGTAAGCCTTCCCTGATGCGTTCAGATTTAGGAAAACTTTCCGTTCGTTTTTTTAAAACAGTTTCAACAAGTTCAGGCTGGTTCATCATGTACGATCGGAAGAACGGAGTCCGAAACTCGGCCATCCATGCGCGATACAGGCGTTGCGGTTGTGCGGAAAGGATATCTTGACGAAACAGCTTGAGGTACCGCCACAGCGAAACATGGTTTGGGCGTGAGGGCGGCTTTGGCGGTATCACAGCATCACCGTCCGGTGCTTTGAGACTGCGATATCGATACGGGACTTAGACGAACTACGACCACGGAATCTCTGGGCCAAAGACTGAGGTCCGGCCGTAATGCGGAAATAGTCGTACGCCCCGACACGATCAAAGGCGCACAGATACTGAAAATGAAGACGAAAGAAACGCCACCGCAAAGCCTGCCAACGCTCTGGCGAAAGTGTTTGCGTGAATGCTGCCGACAAGACCAAGGGCCATTTTTTACTTTCGGTTGAGACGCCGGAAACGCCGACAGGGTCGCAAAGAGCAAAAGAACATCCGTCACCCGGAGCCGATACGTCCACCCAGGTGAGATTGTACTGAACGGAAAGAAATTGAAGATCCGTCCGCAACTCTTTGGCATTTGGGAGAAACGACACCATTGGCACGACCTGACCCAAGGATAGGAAAGACAGAGCTGGTCGGAAACCTGTGTCCGGTGCACTCCTGATTACATCAGCCAGAACTGAGACCCCGATATGTGCGCCGGAACTGTGGCCAACAACCAAGACTTCATCCACGTCCGTAGCCAGCGCCTGCCTAATCAGTTCGGTGAATTCAGTCATGCGTTTACGCAAAGCGGCGGGCGTTTCACCCTTTAAGCTCGCCGAATAAGCGTAGTCGTGCATCAGATAATAAGCGAATAGCTTGTTGTCGATCTTTTGAAACCAACGCAAAAGCAGGCAGAACGTCAGAATGGCTGGAGCAATGGCAAAGAGGTCAAAGAACTGGCTGCCGCCTTTCCAGACGCCCCAGGCTATGGCCAGTGCTGCGGCCAGCTGAAACACAAGCATCGCAAGCGGATAAAGTGCAGCGATTACAGGCCCTTTGCGTAAACGCATCAGTCGTCTAAACGTCCCAGTAGCAA
Organism: Ruegeria sp. HU-ET01832; assembly: GCF_040371315.1. NCBI lineage: Bacteria > Pseudomonadati > Pseudomonadota > Alphaproteobacteria > Rhodobacterales > Roseobacteraceae > Ruegeria > Ruegeria sp. HU-ET01832. The sequence continues at coordinate 82,391 of NZ_BAABWL010000001.1, read as the reverse complement.
GGTAGATCCACGCGGTTCTAACCAGTTGCACATAAGTCGCAACAACCGAGTTGGACATGCTGTCCCTGACAATATCCGACCAGACCAACACCTGAATCTGTGTCTCAACCTCGGTTCCGTCTTGTTCCGAATGGACATGCCATCCAAAGGGACCGTCCCCCATTTTGGCTGAAACCGATATCTGATATCCTGACAACGCGGACTGCGCCGCCCCTTCCGAGCGGTACAGTTCGCGGTATCTGCGAGGATGTATGGGATCATAACCGGGAATGTAAAACACCCGGCGCCGTTTGACCTGCTCTTGGTTTTCGTGACTGTTCATAGTCTTACCTTCTGCTGAGCAGATTAGCGTAGCGTTATCATCAAGGTAAGTCAGATCAGTACTTTAGCCAAAATTTGCCAGCGCCGGGAAAGCTTCCAGCAACCACCAGCTAAACTCGGTGAACAACCCAGTGATCAACATAACGCCAACGAACAGCAACAACCCGCCCATTACTTTTTCGATTGTCGCCATATGAGGTTTGATCTTGTTCATAACGGTCATCGAGCGGTTAAGGAACATTGCAGCCAGCAAGAACGGTATGCCGAGTCCCGCAGCGTAAACACCCAATAGCAACGTTCCACGGGCCACCGAGGCTTCAGACGCCGCCAAGGACAGGATCGCGCCAAGCTGAGGACCAATACACGGCGTCCATCCAAAAGCGAAAGCCAGTCCGAGGATGTAAGCTCCAAAAACAGAACCGCCCGAATCTCCGGTTTCGATCCGCGCTTCACGGTCCAGGAACGGTATGCGGAAGACATTCAGAAAGTGAAGACCGAACACAATCACCACAGCACCTGAAAGCTTCGCGAAAAGCACTTGGTTTTGCAGGACAAACGCGCCAAAGGCCGAGGCCGTGAAGCCCAGTAACAGAAAGACAGTCGACAAGCCCAGCACAAAGAACAATGCGGTCAGCGTCGCTTTGCGCCGCGCCGCAGTCTGGTCCTGCATTTCGTTGATCGACACACCGCTCATATAGGCAAGATACGGTGGCACGATCGGCAAGACACACGGCGAAAGGAAACTAATCAGTCCGCCCAGCATCGCGATGAACATGGCGGGCAGCAGGCCCGCGTCGATGATATCTATTCCAAACATAATTCAGCACATATGGTATGATGTGGCGAACGTCACGAGGCCATTCAGTCACATCCTCGTGGTTGCACGCTGGACACCCGGTCAAAGTGGAAATATTTCATCTCTATGTCAAACCCAACTGAAACTCTCGACGCATTGGGCCTGCTTTGTCCCCTGCCCGTTCTGAAAGCTAGAAAACATTTGAAATCAATGCCTTCCGGGGCTGTTCTGCGTGTTCTGGCCGACGATCCTGCTGCGATTATTGACGTCCCGCATTTCTGCAGCGAAAGCGGTCACCACTTGCTTTCGCAAGAAGAAACTGAAGGCCATCAAGTCTACCTGATCCAGAAAAAAGGCTAAGTTTAAGCCGCGAATGTTACAAAAAAGGCGGGCTCTTTCGCCCGCCTTTTTGCTTATTGTCCCAGTGACCACCATCCGCGCCGCTTGGGCTTTGCAGGTTCTGCGGGTTCCTCGGCAACGACCTCAAGTACCGGCTCTTCTGCTACTGGTTCCGGTTCCTGGCTTTCCTCTGCGACCGCTGCTACAGGCTCTTCCGCCTCCGCCTCGGGTGACTCAGTGCTTTCAGCAACAATATCGTCAGCGAGTTCGACTTCATTCGATTCCGCTGGTGCAGCCGATTCCTTTACGGTTTCTTCGACCACTTCAGTTTGCACCTCAGCAGTGTCAACCGACTCGCCTTCGGCATCAACCGGTGTGGTTTCCTTCTTTTTACGACGTGGCGCACGGCGGCGTTTAGGCTTAGCCTCTTCCTCGCCGCTTTCCGCCGGAACGGACTCTGCAGCGTCGGTTTCGTCTACTTCGACCGGTGCTACTTCTTCTACAGTTGACGCCTCTGCGGCCTCAACGTCATCTGCGCTCACCTCGGCCGTTTCGCCATTTCCATTGCCCTTCTTGCGGCGGCGGCGGCGGCGCTTGCGCTTGGGCTTGGCTTCTTCGTCTGTCTGAGGCGTTTCGTCTTCGACCTTTTCCTCTTCATCTGCGTCGACAAGATCCATCAGCGATGCATCTACGGAAACGACCGGCGCTGTCGCTTCGGGCACAATCCGACTTGCAGTCTTGAACTTCTCCATCGAGAAATCCGGGCTGACCAGATGGATATCCCCTTCCACACGAACCGAAAGACCATAGCGCGACTCGATTTGGGCGATATGCTCACGTTTCTGGTTCATCAGGAAATTCGCGATGCTGACGGGGCAGCGCACCAAAACCTCGCGCGAGCGGCGCCGCGTACCTTCTTCTTCGATCTGACGCAAAATGGTCAACGCCATGTTGTCGTCCGAACGGATCAGCCCGGTTCCATGACAGGATGGGCAAGGCTGCGTCGTTGCTTCCAGCATACCCGGGCGCAACCGCTGGCGACTCATCTCAAGCAGGCCGAAGCCGGAAATACGACCAACCTGAATGCGCGCCCGATCCGTTTTCAACTTGTCCTTTAGACGCTTTTCGACGGCCGAGTTGTTCTTGCGCTCGTCCATATCGATAAAGTCGATGACAATCAGACCGGCCAAGTCGCGCAGTCGCAACTGGCGCGCCACTTCTTCGGCAGCTTCGAGATTGGTCTTGAGCGCGGTTTCCTCGATCGAACCTTCCTTGGTCGCGCGACCCGAGTTCACGTCGATTGCGACCAACGCTTCGGTTACACCGATTACGATGTAGCCACCCGATTTCAACTGCACAGTCGGGTTGAACATCCCGGCCAGATAGCTTTCCACTTGATAGCGCGCAAACAGCGGCAGAGCATCCTCATACCGTTTCACGTTCTTGGCATGGGACGGCATGATCATCTTCATGAAGTCCTTGGCGATGCGGTACCCGCCCTCGCCTTCGACCAGTACCTCGTCGATATCGCGATTGTACAAATCGCGGATCGAGCGTTTGATCAGGTCGCCCTCTTCATAGATCTTAGCCGGCGCTATGGATTTGAGCGTCAACTCGCGGATCTGCTCCCACATACGCTGCAGGTATTCGTAGTCACGTTTGATCTCAGATTTGGTCCGTTTGGCCCCAGCGGTCCGAATGATCAGGCCGGCACCTGTCGGCACGTCGATTTCTGCGGCGATCTCTTTCAGTTTCTTGCGGTCCGGCGCGTTGGTGATCTTGCGGCTGATACCGCCACCCCGCGCTGTGTTTGGCATCAAGACGCAATAGCGACCGGCCAACGAGAGATACGTGGTCAGCGCTGCGCCCTTGTTGCCACGCTCTTCTTTGACGACCTGAACCAGCAAAACCTGCCGGACCTTGATCACCTCTTGGATTTTGTACCGGCGCGGGCGCGGCTTGCGCGGAGGGCGAATGTCTTCGCTGTCATCCTCATCCGCAACAGATTCGATCGTGTCGTCTTTTGCGGTAGCATCCGCGCGGGCTTCGGTATCGTCCGGCTCATCGGAGTCAGCCTTGCCTTCAGCTTGCTCAGTGTCAGCATCCGACGGCGCGTCTTCCGACGCAACAGCGTCGGCGTCGGGTTGAGTATCAACCTGACCCGCCTCGTCGGTGGAGGATGTTTCCAAGTCCTCTACTTGGTTCTCTTCACCCACCGAATCCGAGGCAACTTCTTCCTCTACAGCGGGGTCGGCACTTTCCGGTTCGTCTGCGGCTGCTTCAGTTTCCGCATCCGGTGCTTCCACGTCGTCGAGCGGTTCCTCAACGGGAGTGTCCGCCACGTGATCCGCTGGGGAAGTCCCTTCGGGCACAGCCATCTCGGGTTGTTCGTCGCCCTCATCCAGATCAATCGTTTCCATACCCGAGGGTTCCGAAGACACCTCAAGCGTCTCGACTGCATCATCCGTTTTGACGTCGGCAGCCTTGGTCCGCGACCGCGAACGGCGTTTCTTGGGCTTGGATTCTTCCGCCTCATCCCGAGCCCTCATGGCCTCGGCATAAGCGCGTTCTTCCTCCATCAGCGCTTCACGATCGGCAACTGGGATTTGGTAGTAGTCGGGATGAATTTCGGAAAACGCCAGAAAACCGTGCCGGTTTCCGCCGTAATCCACAAAAGCCGCCTGCAAAGACGGCTCAACCCGCGTTACTTTTGCTAGATAGATGTTGCCAGCAAGCTGGCGTTTGTTTTCGGACTCAAAATCGAACTCCTCGACCTTGTTTCCATCGACCACCACAACCCGAGTCTCCTCGGTGTGGGCGGCATCGATAAGCATTTTCTTAGCCATGTGTCCTTGGTGCACCGCGCCAAACGCGTTGTCCTGACCCGTCCAGGCGGACAGGCGCTTTTGGGGAGGTGTCTTGTACGGGCGATTTCGGACGGCGCGCGGCAGGGTCTGGCGCTGTGGCCCCCTGCCCGTATAGTCAATCGTTGCGCGCGCGTCATCGCGGTTCTTCTCCGACAGACGCGCCTTGACGCTGTCTGCCCATTATATTCCTTTCGCCCGCAACCACGGGCTCAGGCGTTCAACTGCCCCGGTTCGGGGCACAATCGGTCTGCGCGGCCTGTGTGGGATTAGGTCACCACCTGCGGCGTTGCAGCGAAACTCAAAGATTCGGGACTTTTGGGCACCAAAAACGGCCCGGCCCGTTCAGGTACAATAAAAGCAGTCCTGTGGAAAAGACAATGGGCAAACTGCAATCCCTGCACTTCTGACAACAGGGATCGCTTCATCTGGCCAAAAATATCTCAGGGGTGAATTGAGCTGAAGGCTCAAGAGGGGGCTGGCCCCCTCTCTTCCGTCACAAGTAGTCCGAACGTTGCAGCCCGTATTTGGCCATCTTTTCGTTCAACGTCCGCCGCGGCAAACACAGCTCATCCATTACAGACGCGATCGAGCCTTTATGACGCCGCATGGTATTGTCGATCAGCATCCGTTCGAAAGCCTCAACATATTCCTTCAGGGGCTTGCCTTCCGTTGTCATGACGGGTTGCATTTCTTCATGATCCGACATCAGTAACGATGCAATCGTTCCAGAGCCGCGACGCGATTGCAAAACTGCGCGCTCGGCGATGTTGATCAACTGTCGCACATTCCCCGGCCAAGGCGCCTGCAACAACTGCGCGGCCTCTTGAGCGCTGACTTGCGGCGCATCACAGCCATATTCTTCGGCGAATTGTTCGCTCAGGCGGGTGAACAATGTCAGGATATCTTCGCCGCGCTGGCGCAGCGGCGGCATGGTGATACGCAACGCCGCCAGCCGATAGAACAAGTCCGGCCGCAGAACATCTTCAGAGGTCTTACCGGCTTCCTGAAGGTTCGAGATCGCGATAATCCGCGTCTCGGCAGGCGTACCCTGATCATTCATCACGCTCAGCAAGCGCGCTTGCAGCGTATCGCTTAGCGCTTCAACGTCTTCCAGAACCAAGGTACCGCCGCGCGCTTCTTCAACGGCAGGTAGTTGTGCATCCTCGGGCATCATTGGGCCGAACAACCGTTTGGAAAGCGCCTCTTCTTCCAGAGCCGCGCAAGAAATAAGAACGAATTTCTTACCGGCCCGGCTGCCCACCGCATGCAGGGCGTGCGCCACCAAGGTCTTGCCGGTACCGGTCTCACCGTCGATCAGCACATGACCATCGGCCTGCCCCAGATCCAGAATATCCTCACGCAGGCGTTCCATGACCGGGCTGGCCCCGATCAGCTTGCTCATGATCTGCGTGCCATCCGACAGCTCTCGCCGCAGTGCCCGGTTGTCCAAGGTTAGGCGCCGAGCGTTACTGGCACGCTTAGCCAGTTCCGACATCCGGTCTGGATTGAAGGGCTTTTCCAGAAAATCGAACGCGCCCACGCGCATAGCTTCCACAGCCATCGGCACATCCCCGTGCCCGGTAATCATGATCACCGGCAGCGTACTGTCCGCTCCCATGAGTTTTTTCAACAACTGGATACCGTCCATTCCCGGCATCTTGATATCCGAAATAACGATCCCTGGATAATCCGGCCCCAGAACTTTGAGCGCATCTTCGGCGCTGGCAAATGTTTCCGTGTCATATCCTGAAAGTGCCAGCCATTGACTGATTGACTGCCGCATATCCTGTTCGTCGTCCACAATGGCGATTTTCATGGCCTGTGCCATAGTCTTTCCCCGTTATTCCGCGGCCTCTAGGCCATCGCTTCCAAGTATAGGCAGCTGCATCTCGAACACCGCGCCCCCGTTGGGGCTGTTGCGGGCAGTCAGCCGTCCCCCATGGTCGTTCACGATCCCGGAGGAGATGGCAAGCCCCAGCCCGACGCCATCGCCCGGCTGCTTGGTGGTATAGAAAGGCTCGAACAGGTTTTCGATATCCTCGATTCCATGGCCATTGTCCCGCACTGTCAGCACCGCCATATCCCCTGCGGCCAGAATGATTTCTACATCCGGTTCAGATACTGATTTGGTGGCGTCCAGCGCATTACGCAAGAGGTTGACCATTACCTGTTCAATCCGCATTCGGTCCCCCAGTGCAAACACCGGTTCTTCTGGCAGAATCTGAGTGATCTTGACGTGTCGCTGACGCAATTGCGGCTCCATCATCGACAGGGCCGAAGCCAGCGCTTCGCCAAGATTTACAGGGGAAAACGCATCCGCGCCCTTCCGAGCATAGGATTTGAGTTGACGGGTTATCGCACCCATCCGCTCGATCAGTCCATCGATACGACCAAAGCTGGCCAGCGCTTCTTCGGGGCGGTTCCTGCGCAGCAGCAGGCGCGCGCCTGCCAGATAAGTTTTCATTGCAGCCAGAGGTTGATTAAGCTCGTGACTGACAGCGGCCGACATCTCGCCTAACGCGGCCAGTTTCGAGCTTTGCGCCAGCGTCTGTTCGGCAACTTCCAGCGTCTTTTCAACCCGTTCTCTCTCAGCGATTTCCCGCTGCAGGCGTGCATTCAATGCGCGAAGCTCTGCCGACTCGCGCTGAAACAGCGCCATGCGGAACGTCGCCCGGCGGCTGAGAGCATAGAAAGCCAGAGCAAGAAGAATCGCAAACCCCATGATTTCCAGCGCAATTACACTGTTCACCTTTTCCCGGATGGACGAGTAAGTTGTGAAAGACGTGATCGTCCAACCACGGAACGGTATGCGGGAGTCCATACGCATAACAGCTTCGCCCTGCAGATAAGCATCCGGCGGCAGCGCGGTCCAATCGGCGGTTGCGCGGATCGCCCGCTCAATGGCGTTTTCGGGCGGTTGCCGCTGAATGGCAGTGCTTTCCTCCAATCCGCGCCACCGCGGTTCGGTCGACAGAATGACCGTACCCGTACTGTCTGCAACCATCACAGCATCAGAAATACCCGCCCAGGCGCGTTCGAATTTCTGCAAATCGACTTCAACGACGATGACGCCCAGAATATCTGCTCCAGAGTCCATGCGGCGCGAATAGACAAAACTGTATCCCCCCGCCTCATTCTCAATGACCGAAAAAATCGTGGCATTGGAACGAACAGCATCCACATAGTAAGGCGAGTTTCGATGCGCTTCGCCTAAGCGGTTCCTGTCGGTAGCAGCCACGGTCCGCCCGTCGCTGTCCAACAACATCAATGATGCGGCGCCGATCTCCTCGACAAACGAGATAAGGCGCTGAGTGGATAGGGTATAGTCGCTGGACTGAAGCGCCGATATCAGTGTCGGATCACGAGCCAGTAGTTGCGGAACAATCGCGTTCCGCCGCAGTTCGCTCAGCAAGTTTCCCGAATACAGCGCAAGGCGTACTTCGGCTCTGTTTCGGGTCGATTCAGTAAAACGGTCCGTCAGCAAACGGTTGGTCACCCAAATCGTTCCAACGGTTGCAATCAGAAGGATCGAAACCGCGACCCGTAGGCGCCACCCCAAAGGAGCGCCCCGGAACGGATTTTTAATAGAAGACCAGCCAGATTGGGTGTCGGAGCTCATGCCCGGAAACTACGCGGGCTTGAGTGCAACCTCAAGTCACGCCGGCGCCAAAACGCCCGACAATGCGCGGAACAATGCCGTGCCGTCTGTGCCGCCGTGACCTTCGTCTGCAGCGCGCTCGGGGTGTGGCATCATGCCAAGAACGCGACGGTTTTCCGACAAGATGCCCGCGATATCGCCAACCGACCCATTGGGATTCTCGGTATAGGTGAACGCGATCCTGTCTTGATCACGAAGTGTGGACAGTGTTGCGTCATCGGCGAAATAGTTTCCATCATGGTGCGCAATCGGTATACCAATGACGTCGCCGGCATTATAAGCGTTGGTGAAAGCACTGTCGCTGGTCTCTACCTTCAAGCCTACAGTCCGACAGATATATTTGAGCCCGGCATTGCGCAACAAAGCGCCCGGAAGGATGCCGGTCTCGGTCAGGATTTGGAAGCCGTTGCAAACACCAACCGCATAGCCACCGCGTTCAGTGTGTTCCACAACTGCCTTGCAGATCGGCGATTGCGCCGCGATAGCGCCACATCGCAGGTAGTCACCGTACGAGAAACCGCCGGGGACTCCGACGATATCGACGCCCTCGGGCAGAGACGCGTCTTTGTGCCAGACCATGTCGACCTGAAAACCGGCTTGTTCAAAAGCGACGGCCAAATCCCGGTCACAGTTGGAACCGGGGAATACAATGACTGCAGCGCGCATGGCGGGGCCTCCGGAGGTAAGGGTCAGACCAGTTCGATCTCGTAGCGTTCGATGACCGTATTGGCCAACAGCTTTTCGCACATCTCGGTTATGTCTGCCTCGGTTGCACCATCGGCCAATTCAAGGTCAATCACCTTGCCCTGACGTACGCCTTCGACCTGGTCAAAGCCCATGGCACCCAATGCGTGGCGCACGGCCTCGCCCTGTGGGTCGAGAACCCCATTCTTGAGCATCACATGCACACGTGCTTTCATTCCTGCAACTCCAGTTAAGGGCCAGCGGATACGGCCCGTTCCGTTGCGCGGGGGATAGCGCGCCTTTTGCCATTCGACAACCCTTGTCCGCACGCAGTTTGCCGCAGGCCGCATCAGCTCTTTCCTGAAAGCCCCGGATAATGCGCGTCAATCGCGTTGAATGTCCCTGTCAGCACCATTTCAACGGCAACCGCGACAAGAATAATAGCCATGACCCGAGTGACCACATTTATCATCGTCGGCCCAAGAACCCGCGAAATCGGATCGGCGAACAACAAACCAAGCCCCACAATTGCGCAGGCTATAAGGACCGCTGAACCCAATGTTACAATCTCGGCCCCGTCTGGTAGGCTATGCGCAAACACGATAGTGGTTGCGATTGTACCGGGACCAATAGTCAGGGGGATCGCCAAAGGCACAACGGCGATGTTGCTTTTCTTCGCCCCATCTTGCACGGCTTGCTGATCCCCCTTTGGCCGGTCCGATGCATTCAGCATAGACATGCCGACCCCGAGGATGATCAACCCGCCCGCAATTCGAAATGATGGGATATCGATCCCGAAAACGGCCAGAATTTCTTCGCCAATCAAAACGGCAATCAATGCGACAGCGACAACCGTGGCAGTCACGATCAGCGCGACCCGTTTGCGCTCGGGTGCCGTGTAGCCATCGGTCATGCCCAGGAAAATCGGGATACCGTACAACGGGTTGAAAATCGCGAGCAAAGCCGCAAGAAATTTCAGAAAAACTGCCTGGTCAAATAGTTCAGCCATTTCACGCCTTGCTTAGAATTGCCTCGGCAGACAACGCGAGACAATCCATGGCACTGTCAAACGCCACCAACAAAAGAAAAAACGCCGCTTGACGAAGCGGCGTTTCGACTTGTCCTGAGGGCAGAGATTCAGTTGATCAGCGTCGGCTTGGTTACATTGCTTTTTGGCAAAACACCCAAACGACGTGCAACTTCGGAATAGGCATCTGTCAGATTGCCCAAATCTCTCCGAAACACGTCTTTATCCAGCTTTTGGCCACTTTCGATATCCCAAAGGCGACAGCTGTCAGGGCTGATTTCATCTGCCACGATCAAACGTTGATAATCGCCTTCGAAAACACGCCCGATCTCGATCTTGAAGTCGACCAGACGAATGCCAACGGCCAACATAATGCCGCTCATGAAATCATTTACGCGCAGCGCAAGGCTTAGAATATCGTCCATATCCTGCTGGCTGGCCCAGCCAAAAGCAGCGATGTGCTCTTCGGTCACCAGCGGATCACCCAGCGAGTCATCCTTGTAGCAGTACTCGACGATGGGGCGCGGCAATTGAGTACCTTCGGCAATACCCAAACGTTTGGACATCGACCCTGCAGCGTAGTTGCGCACGATGACTTCCAGCGGCACGATTTCACAGCTGCGCACCAATTGCTCACGCATATTCAGGCGGCGAATGAAATGTGTGGGCACGCCGATCTGATTCAGGCCGTTCATGAAATATTCGCTCAGGCGGTTGTTCAGCACGCCTTTACCGTCGATCACGTCCTTCTTTTCCGCATTGAATGCGGTCGCGTCGTCCTTGAAGTACTGAACGATCGTACCCGGTTCGGGACCTTCATACAGAATTTTGGCCTTGCCTTCGTAAATTTTTTTGCGACGCGCCATAAGCGACCCTTCCAGACTGTGAAGCGAGAGATTTCCCGCTTTGTTGCGCCCTCATAGTCCAAGCCCCCCTTTCCCGCAAGTTCAGTAAGCCGAGGGCCTTTGACGCAGCGCAAATCCCTTGCGTCGAAGCCTTGCTATGGTCATATCTGCAAAAGACAAGATGTAATCCAAGGGGTCCCCAACCAATGACCACATTTGACGAACGCGAAAACGCCTTTGAAGCGAAGTTTGCCCATGACGAAGAAATGCAGTTCAAAGCACAAGCACGCTGCAACAAACTGCTGGGTCTTTGGGCCGCAGAAAAGTTGGGAAAATCCGGCGAAGAGGCTGAAGCTTATGCTAAAACTGTCGTGATCGCCGATATGGAAGAGGCAGGCCACGAAGACGTCGTCCGCAAAGTGTCGGGTGACTTGGGATCACTGTCGTCTGACGATGAAATACGCGCCAAAATGACTGAACTTCTACCCGAAGCCAAATCGCAAATCCTGAGCGAGGCGGATTAACCCTCTGCCCTTGAACTCATGATCTTCATGAGTTTTATGAATTTGATTTGAAGCCCCGGTCATGAGACACGGGGCTTCTTATTTTTTCGGCTCCGCCGACTTTTCGGGAACGCCCAATGACAAACGCGCTGACTGATCTTCTTGCCGCAAATGATGCCATCCTTGCCGACGGTGCAACCGGCACAAACTTGTTCAATATGGGATTGCAGTCCGGGGACGCGCCAGAATTGTGGAATGTGGACGCGCCAGACAAGATACGGGCTTTGTATCAGGGATCAGTTGATGCGGGCAGCGACCTGTTTCTGACCAACACGTTCGGTGGTACGTCAGCACGGCTTAAATTGCACGACGCCCAGAACCGTGTGGGTGAATTGAACCGTATTGGCGCCGAGCTTGGTCGCGAAGTTGCTGACAAGGCGGGCCGGACGGTCGTTGTGGCTGGTTCGGTCGGTCCGACCGGTGAGATAATGGAACCTGTCGGAGCTCTGTCCCATGCCGGGGCGGTCGAAATGTTCCACGAACAAGTTGAAGCGTTGAAAGCGGGCGGCGCGGACGTCCTGTGGCTGGAAACGATCAGCGCCCCCGAGGAATTCCGCGCGGCGGCCGAGGCGTTTGCTCTAGCCGATATGCCTTGGTGTGGCACCATGAGCTTTGACACCGCCGGTCGCACCATGATGGGCGTCACGTCGGCCGACCTGGCGCAGCTGGTTGAGACCCTGCCAAACCCGCCCGTCGCCTTTGGTGCAAATTGCGGAACCGGCGCATCGGACATCCTGCGCACGGTTCTGGGTTTTGCCGCGCAAGGCACCGAACGTCCCGTGATCTCGAAAGGGAATGCGGGCATTCCTAAATATGTGAATGGGCATATCCATTACGACGGTACACCCGAACTGATGGCGCAATACGCCGCAATGGCGCGTGATGCGGGTGCGACGATTGTTGGCGGTTGTTGCGGTACGATGCCCGACCACCTGCGCAAAATGCGCGAGGCGTTGGATAGCACGCCCCGTGGAGCGCGCCCAACACTGGATCAGATCACTAATGCGCTGGGGCCGTTTTCGTCCGCCTCTGATGGCACCGGAGACGACGCGGTGCCAGAGCGCCGGACCCGCCGCCGCCGCCGCGCGTAAAGCTCAACGCCCTTCGAATTTCGGGGGGCGTTTTTGCATGAAGGCTACGACGCCCTCGGCAAAATCCCGAGACCGCCCGCATTCACCCTGAAGGTGGGCTTCGATCTCAAGCTGTTCACCCAGCGTCTTTTCGTAAGTCCCGCGGATCGCCTTTTTGATCGCGCCAAACCCAGCGGTCGGACCGCTGGCCAGATAGGCGGCTCGGCGTCGCCAATGGGCGTCGAAATCGGCATCCGGGACAGCCTCCCAGATCATGCCCCACTCATCGGCTTGCCGCGCGCTGATCTTGTCCGCAAACAGAGCGGCCCCCATCGCTTTGGCAAAGCCCATTTGGCGCGGGGTAAACCATGTCCCGCCAGCATCCGGCAACAAGCCGATCCGGGCAAATGCCTGTAGGAAATAGGCGCTTTCCGTTGCAATCACTACATCCGCGCACAAGGCCATATTGCAACCAGCCCCCGCAGCCGGGCCGTTCACAGCGGCAATGGTGGGAACCGGACAGTTGTAGATCGTTTCGAGCATCGGCTCGTATTCATCCCGCAACGTGCGTTCGAGGTCGATTTTTCCCGTGGTCGAGGAATCGCCCAAATCCTGACCGGAACAGAACGCGGCCCCTGCCCCAGTAAGCACCACGGCGCGTGCATTGGCTGCGGCCTCTTTCATGGCATATGCGACTTCTGCCCGCATCTGGGCGGTCATCGCATTCATCTTGTCCGGTCGATTCAGGGTCACTACCGCCAAATCGTCCGAGATGTTCAGCAGCACGGTTTCATAATCCATCAGGTTCCCCCCCAAGCACTATTCTTGCGGACAAGCCTGACTTAATTCACAATCAAGGGAAAGACCGACCAAGGGTCAGTCCTTCAGAATTTGCTCCAACCGCTTCTTTTCAGCGTCGCTAAGCCCGTCAATATCCGCGGTCGCATGCGCATCTGCGCGCTTTCGAAGGAAACTCCAACCCACCGCTGCAGCAATCAACAGCATGATCGGTCCCGCAAGCCACAGCAGCAGGTTTGAACCAGTTATGGTAGGCTTCAACAGCACGTATTCCCCATAACGGTCTACAATGAAGCTGATTGCTTCTTCGTCGCTATCGCCCGCAACAAGCCGTTCCCGCAACAACAGGCGCAAATCCCGCGCCAGCCCGGCATTGCTTTCGTCAATACTTTCATTGCGACAGACCAAACAGCGCAAACCGGTACTCAGGTCACGTGCACGTTGTTCTAAGACCGGATCGTCCAGTACCTCGTCTGGCTGCACGGCGTATAAAGGCGACGCGATAATCGCCAGGATCAGGATCAGGCGTTTCATTCTGCTGGCACTCCGCCTGTTGGGGCCTTGCGCGCGCCTGCGGCCACGCGGAACCTTCTGTCGGACAGGCTAAGGAACCCACCCAAAGCCATCAGGATACAACCGCCCCAGATCCAGTTTGCCAGAGGCTTGATGTAGGTTCGCATCACCCAGCCTCCGTCAGCCTGCTGATCGCCGATCACAACGTACAGGTCCCCTAAGAACCGGTAGTCGATCGCCGCTTCGGTCGTTGGCATTCTGGCAACAGGATAGTCCCGTTTTTCGGGGTGCAACATACCCATGGGGCGGCCGTTTTTTTCCACCCGAACATCGGCGGTGGTCGAGAAGTAGTTGGGCCCTTGCACGCGGCGGACATCGTCCAGTGTCAGGGTGAATTGACCAACCTCAAAAGGCTGACCGGGCTGCGCCACGCGGATATCCTCAACCTCCCACGCGGTCAGGCCGGCAATGGCAAACATGGTCACGCCAAGCCCGGTATGAGCAACGGCTTTGCCCCAATCGGCTCCGGGCAGCCGGAACAGGCGGCTTAGGCTTCCGTTGCGGCCTGTACGGCTCCACAAATCAACCGCAGCACCAAAAGTGACCCACGCCCCAAGGAACAGCCCGATAGGGCCAAGCGCGCTACGCCCCGTTTGCATGACCCAGACCAGTATCGCCAAAGCCACGGCCAATACAAAGGCGTAGCGAAGCGAATACGCCGCCTTGCCAATCTTGCCGCGTTTCCATGGCATCATTGCGCCCACAGGTAGAACGATCCCCAAAACGATCATGAAGGGTGTAAAGGCCGCATTGAAAAACGGTGCCCCGACCGAGAGTTTCCGGTCAAAAGCCATTTCGGCCACCATCGGCCACATGGTCCCGAAGAACACCACAAAGCAACTGACAGCCAGCAGAATATTATTCAGCACCAGTGCGCTTTCACGGCTGACCATGCCAAAGACGCCCTTGGCCTCCATCGCTTGCGCGCGTGCGGCAAACAGCGTCAGCGCACCACCGATAAAGATGACCAAAATGAACAGGATAAAAACGCCGCGTTCCGGATCGTTGGCGAAGGCATGAACCGAGGTCAGCAAACCCGAGCGCACGATGAACGTGCCAATCAACGAGAACCCGAACGCAATGATCGCCAACAGGATCGTCCAGCTTTTCAGCGCCTCGCGTTTTTCGACAACGATGGCGGAATGCAGCAGAGCAGCAGCCAGAAGCCAAGGCATGAACGACGCATTCTCGACGGGATCCCAGAACCAGAACCCACCCCAACCCAGTTCATAGTAGGCCCACCAAGACCCAAGCGCGATCCCAATAGTCAGAAAAACCCACGCGGCCAATGTCCACGGGCGCACCCACCGACCCCACGCCGCGTCGATACGGCCTTCGATCAAGGCAGCAACGGCAAAGCTGAACGCCATGCTGAGCCCCACGTAACCCAAGTACAAGAACGGCGGGTGGAACGCCAAACCGGGATCCTGAAGCAATGGGTTCAGGTCCCGCCCATCAAAGGGCGCAACGACAAGCCGGTCAAAGGGGTTCGATGTGAACAGGATAAAGGCATAGAACGCCACGCCAATCGCGGCTTGAACAGCCAGCACGCGCGCCTTCAGTGTAGGTGGCAAACCCGCCCCGAAAATCGCAGCCATCCCACCGAATATGGCCACGATATAGACCCACAACAACATGGACCCTTCATGGTTTCCCCATGTCCCGCTGATCTTGTAAAGCATTGGCTTAGCTGAATGACTGTTCTCGACCACGATGCGCAGCGAGAAATCCGATGTGGCAAAGGCCCAAACCAGCGCACTGAAAGAAAACGTCATGAGCACCAGTTGGGCCACCGCGGCGGTTTCCCCAAAAGTCATCCAACCCGTCCACCTTTTGGACGCGCCAACCAGCGGAATGACGGACTGCACGATCGCCACGAGAAAGGCGAGGATGAGGGCGTAGTGACCAAGCTCTGTAATCATGGCCCTGCATATAATCCTGTTGCAAAGGAAGCACCAATAACTTTCGCGTCCTGAAGACGCACATAGTGTCGCGGCTCATGCCGTGCGGGCGCGCCTCCAATCGTCCAGTGCCCGGTTTTCGTCAGGGTTCAGCGCGTGCTCGGCAAGAGTTACATCGGTCCCCGGATCAGCTGCACCAACGGACTTCGCCCGCATATGTCTGAGTTCCGCGATATTCTGCGCAACTACAGGCGCGCGCCGCACTGTCGCCGAAAGCTCGCGTTGCCAGTCCTGCATTTTGGCTTGGTGCAGCGCGCCGAAATAGAACGAAACAATAACCCCCAAAAGCCACCACAGCGGCTCAGGCACAAGAGCGATGCCCTGCATCCGCGCCGCAAACCAAAGGGGATCCACCATTGCCGCCACGAATAGCGCAAGCGTACCAAGCGCCAGAGCGGGACGCGGCAATCGGTTGAGGCCGTCCATAAAACGGTCGAAACCACCCTTGCGCGGTACGGCATATTCAGCACCGAACTGAACCATTGCTTGCTGTTGAAGCGACAGGTCCCGTTCGGCACCTTTTTCCGCATTTTCACGAAACACTTCGGCAGTTTCGCGAACAACATTCCTTCCGTCCCCAAAAAGGAATGACAAAAAACCCGAGATCAATCCCATCCCGCAACCCTCTGCTGAAATTCCGCATCACTCAGGTGGTACCCCGGAGAGACAAATTCCTCTGCTCTTCGAATCCACCCACCCTTGCGTCCAGTTTGCGTACGCGCGTATTTCCGCGAAGCAACGCGCCCATCGGCAATCCGGAAATAATAATTCCGACGCGCCACTCCATACGCGTCTCGCAAGGCAATCGGGTCCGGCAGCGCGGCAGTCTTGCTGGCCTTCGCCGTTTGTGGGCCGACAACACCGTCCACTGTGATCTTAAAATCCATTTTCCTCAGAAGATATTGAAGTATTTTAACCGCTTGCGCGCCAGCGTTGACATACATGTCAAAGACAGAAGGTTGCAGTACCTCTGGCAACATGCCCAGTCTTGGGCCCTTGAAATAGTGAGACACGAAAATATCGACAGCCTGCGTTTTGGAGAGACGCTTAACGTCTTGGCCTGTAATGAATTCATCGCCGGTCAAGTCCAGCCCCAAACGCCGCATTGTGTGGATCGTGACACCGTATTTTGTCACGCCGCCCGGATCATCCGGGTCGTCTGCAAAGCCACCTTCGCGCGATACTATATCAGTCGCGATCTCTTGAACCGTCTGCATTGCATCCTCCGCTTTAATTCGCACAAAGGCTGCAGTCTCTGGGTTAAGAGCGATCTACGAAAAAGGGCGCTGCTACCGCAACGCCCTGTAACAATTCTATCTATTCGAAGGTTCAGCCTTCGCTTGGCTC
This sequence comes from Ruegeria sp. HU-ET01832, assembly GCF_040371315.1. Taxonomy (NCBI): domain Bacteria; kingdom Pseudomonadati; phylum Pseudomonadota; class Alphaproteobacteria; order Rhodobacterales; family Roseobacteraceae; genus Ruegeria; species Ruegeria sp. HU-ET01832. The sequence continues at coordinate 65,542 of NZ_BAABWL010000001.1, read as the reverse complement.
CACATACACGCCTTGTTCCTTCAGCGCGTCCACAACCTCTTTGGGCATGTAGGTTTCATCGTGTTTGGCAAGAATCTCGGTCGCCTCGAATACGCCATTCACATAAGAACCAGTCCCAATCATTCCCTGGTTTTCTTCGAACAAGTCCGGCAATACGCCTGTGAAAGCGACTGGTACACTTTCCCCGCCATCGGTCACGACAAACGTCACCGTTTCACCCTGCCCGCGAACGATCGAGCCCTCTTCGACCAAACCACCAATCCGGAACACTTCGGTGGACTTTGGCGGCTCTGCGATTACCTCGCTAGGCGAGCGGAAAAAGTTCATACCGTCCTGCAAAGCCCAGCCGATCAATGCTGTAGATGACACAAGGGCCACGACTGCCAGCAGTATGATCTGTACGCGACGGCGTTTCTTGAGCGACTTCATGATATCCTCATGGGAACAGAGGGGCCATCATCAGGCCCGTTGTTTCAGATTCACCTAACATAAGGTTGGCGTTCTGCAAGGCTTGGCCACTGCTACCTTTTGTCAGGTTATCCAGAGCACCGATCACGATCGCGCGACGTTCGATCCGGTCGCCAACTACACCTATATGGCAAAAATTCGAGCCCCGCACGTCGTGGGTCGATGGCGTCTCGCCAAAGGGTAGCATCTCAATAAAGGGTTCGTTTTCATAGGTCTTGGTCAACGCCTCGTACACGCTGGCCGGATCGCCTTTGACATAGGTAGTGGCCAGAATCCCCCGGTTCGCGGGCACCAGATGCGGCGTGAACTGAACCTTGACCGGACGGCCTGCCAATGCCGAGAATTCTTGATCGAACTCTCCCAAATGCCGGTGCGTTCCGCCGACGGCATAGGCGTTGTACCCCTCGCTAAGTTCGGCGTGCAGCAGGTTTTCCTTGAGCGACCGCCCCGCGCCGGACACTGCGCACTTAAGATCCAGAATGATGTCATCCAGATCAATCACATTGGCCGAGATCAGCGGGCGCAGCACATATTGCCCCGTCGCCGCGTTACAGCCAGTGCCCGCCACCAGACGGGCGCTGCGGATGTCTTCGCGGTAGAACTCGGTCAGGCCGTAGACGGCCTCATCCTGCTGCGCCAGAGCGGCATGTGGGTTGCCGTACCATTTTTCATATTCCGCCGCATCACGCAGACGGAAATCGGCGGACAAGTCGATGATCTTGAGGGTCTTGGGCAGATCGCGGATCACTTCCTGACTGGTCTTATGCGGTAAGGCACAGAAACACAGGTCGATCTGCGAAAAGTCGATTTCGGAAATCTTGCACAGGGCCGGCAGGTCCATGTGGCGCAGATGCGGAAAGACCTGCGCCATGGTCATTCCGGCCTTCCGCTCGGCGGCCAGTGCGGCGATCTCCATGTTGGGGTGTTCGGCAATCAGCCGTACCAGTTCAGCGCCTGTATAGCCCGAAGCCCCTAGAATTGCGATTTTATGGGTCATGTCAGACCTCTTGTTTGCGTGGTGTCACATGTCACGACCGCCGATGCGACGGTCCGGGAATAAATCAGCACAAGGCTGGGTGTCTTTGACCTGAGTCAGACAGCCTCGAACGTGATTTGTCGTCGCAGGAACTGTGTTGCGCGGTCGCTGACTGTGTCGGGCTTGCCGGTTGTCAGGAATCCGCCCTGCCCCCCGCCCCGCATGTTTGGATGACGTTCCAGATAATCCGCAAGGCTTTCGGCGACCAATGCGCCCTGGCTGAATACCTGCACATCCTCACCCAGCGCGGCCTGAAACTCGTCAGCCATCAGCGGATAATGGGTGCAGCCCAGAATGGCCGCCTGCGGTTCGGGCATTTTACGTTTGAGCGCGTCCACATGGCTGCGCACCAGCGCCTCGGCCAGGATCATATCGCCGTCTTCGATGGCATCGACCACACCGCCACAGGCTTGCGCTTCGACATCCACACCGATGGCGCGGAAAGCCAGTTCGCGTTGGAACGCTCGGCTAGAGACCGTCGCAGGCGTTGCAAACAGCGCCACATGCTTGACCGCAACCTCGCGCGGAGGGCTGTTGTCTCCCCATTGCCGTTCGGTCAGCGCCTCGATCAAAGGCACAAAAACACCCAGGACTCGCTTGCCCTCGGGCACGCCCTCTTCCTGCATCCGGCGCAGAGCCGCGGCGCTGGCCGTGTTGCAGGCCAGAATCACCAGATCACAGCCCCGGTTCCAAAGCTCATTCACCGCGCCGCGTGTAAGCTCATAGATGTTCTGTGCGTCCCGCACGCCGTACGGCGCATGCGCACTGTCCGCGTAGTACAGGAAATCCAAGTCCGGCAGACGTTTCTGCGCGGCGTCCAGAACGGTCAGACCGCCCAAACCAGAATCAAAAATACCTACTGCCATTAGCCCCTTCAGGCGCGATGCCGTTCCTCAAACTCATAGCCGTAGTCATAGGACTCTAACGGCGTTGGAGACAGCTCATACGTGGCTTTGCGCAGGAAATCCATCATCTTGCGCGTGTCCTTGGCCAGAGGGTCCAAAACGTCGCGGCCGATGGGCTCTCCGATCACCACTTTGACCGGAGTGTCGACGCGCTTTTTGAACTCTTTGATCAGCAAGCCCATGCGCAAAGTGTTGTGCAGATGGCTGGCGACCTGAAACAGGCGCGAAGTGTGGCCCTCAAAGAATACGGGCACCACCGTTGCGTTCGACTTGGCGACCATGCGCGCCGTAAACCCGCGCCAACCCGGATCCATGGGATATGAGAACGGTTTGACCCCGGTGCTAACCGTGCCACCGGGGAAAATCCCGATCGCGCCGCCTTCATCCAGATAATTCAAAGCGGTTTTGCGGGTATCCAAATTCAGCTTCATCGCCTCTTTCGACTCATCGAACGAGATCGGCAGGATAATGCGGTTCAAATCTTCGGCTTTGCGGAATACGCGATGGGCCAGTATGCGGAAATCGCCCCGAGCCTGAGACAGTATGTGGCCCATCATCATCCCATCCAGAATGCCGTAAGGATGGTTGGCGATCAGGATCAACGGACCGGTCTGAGGGATGTCGGATAACGCGCCTCCGACTACATCCAGCGACAAACCATACCGGTCCACCATAACCGACCAGAAATCGCGCCCCTGCGCGACCTCGTTCTCGTACCCATCCGCACGCTTGATCAGGCGCATGCGGCCTGTGGTATTCTCCATCAGTTTGATCACCATCCGTCCGCCTTTCGTTTCGGCGGAATGGGCATAAGAAATGTCACGAGCGACGTGGCGGCGCGAGGGCATGGTTGTCTCCGAAACTTGCTGCCTGCAATCTATGTGCGGCTAACAATCTTGCATAGTGATCGTGACAGTGTTGTGACGATTTACTCGGCCGCTGCGCGCAAAATGGGCCCTCCGCTACGGATCGTTGACAAAAGTTCCTCTCGGCGTTTCGCTGCCTTGGCTTCGTTTTCCTGAAGCACCGGGCCGAAGCCGCGAATATCCAGTGGCAGTTCGGCCAAAGCGATGACGGCATCGCGGGTCTCAGAACTGATCAGCGGAGTGATCTCTTTGAGATCACGCTCGTATTGCTTAATCAGAGCTCGTTCCATTCGGCGTTCTGCACTGTACCCGAATATATCCAGGGGCGTCCCACGCAAGGCTTTCAACCGGGTCATCAGCTTCAATGGCCCCAGCATCCACTCGCCATAAGTTCTTTTGCGCGGCCGACCATCCGGGCCTGTACCACCAAGGATCGGCGGCGCGAGGTGGAACGTCATCTTGAAGTCACCATCAAATTCGGTCTCCGCTTTTTCGCGGCTGGACAACAAAAGACGCGCGACCTCGTATTCATCCTTACAAGACAGCAGCTTATGATACCCTTTTGCAACGGCTTCACGGATACCCTTATCTTCGAATGTTTCGACCAGTCTGCGGTACCGTTTCGCGAGCCGCGCACCTTGATAAGCGGTCAGGTGATCGGCGCGAAAACTGATCATTTGATCCAGCGTCTTGGGTAGTTCAGCCACACTGGGCCGCAGAATCTCCGCGACTTTTTCCGGATACAGAACCGCCCAGCGACCGATATCAAAGGCCCGCTTGTTTCGCTCTACAGCCGTTCCGTTCAGTTCGATCGCCTGAAGAACAGCCGAATGGCTGATCGGAAGCAAACCACGCTGCCACGCAGCCCCGAACACCATCATGTTGGAATAGATCGAGTCGCCCATAACTGTCCGCGCCAGATCAGTTGCGTCGAACAGCGAGACATCCTCTTTCAAGCGCGCCTGTAAAGCCAACTCCAGACGATCGCCCGGAATCCGGAACTTGGTATCGCGTGTGAAATCACCGGTGACCGTTTCGTGGCTGTTGACGACGGCACCAGTTTGCCCCGTCCGGGTCAATCCCAGTGTCTTGGCCCCGGCAGAGACCACCAGATCACCACCTATCAGCGCATCGGCTTCTCCTGTGGCGACGCGGATCGCGCTGATATCTTCAGGCCGGTTGGCCAGACGGCAATGGATGTGTACGGCACCCCCTTTTTGCGCCAGCCCGGCCATCTCCATCATCCCGGCTCCTTTGCCGTCGATCTGAGCGGCCTGAGCCAAAACAGCACCGAGCGTGACAACACCTGTGCCGCCGATACCCGTGATGACCACGTTATGCGTGCCTATGATCTTAGGCAGTGTCGGCATCGGAAGGTCTGGCAGGTCGATCTCGGTCGTTGCCTCCTTGCGGATTTTTGCACCTTCCAGCGTCACGAAGGACGGGCAAAACCCCTTGAGGCAGGAAAAGTCTTTGTTGCAACTGGACTGGTCGATCGCGCGCTTCCGGCCGAGTTCAGTCTCTTTGGGCACAATCGACACACAGTTCGACTGAACGCCGCAATCGCCGCAACCTTCGCAGATATCGGTGTTTATAAATACCCGCTTGTCGGGGTCAGGAAAGGTGCCGCGCTTACGACGGCGGCGCTTTTCGGCGGCACAGGTCTGCACATAAACCAGGACTGAGACCCCTTCGACACCGCGCAATTTTTCCTGGACCTGCATCAGCTCGGCGCGTTCGTGTGTTTCGACACCTGCAGGCAAGGCTTTGAAGTTCACATCTTCCTTTTCATCATAGACCAGCGCGACGTCTTTGACGCCCATAGCCTTAACCTCTGCCGCGATCCGTTCGGCGGTCAGATCGCCTTCATTTCCCTGACCACCAGTCATCGCGACGGCATCGTTGAACAGAATTTTGAACGTGATGTTGGTGCCAGCGGACAGGGCCGCGCGGATCGCTTGAACGCCCGAGTGGTTATAAGTTCCGTCACCAAGGTTCTGGAAAACGTGATCCGTGGTCGAGAACGGCTCTTCCCCGATCCAGTTGGCCCCTTCTCCACCCATCTGCGTGAAGCCCGAGGTGCTGCGGTCCATCCACTGGACCATGTAGTGGCAACCGATCCCGGCATAGGCCCGGCTTCCATCCGGCACCTTGGTCGAACTGTTATGCGGGCATCCCGAACAGAAATACGGCAGACGCGTTGCGATCTCCTCCGCGTTGTCGGCACGCCGGGCCTCGGACAACTTGGCCAATCCGGCGCGAACACCATCGGTATCACGGCCTTCCTCAATCAGAATTTCGCCAAGCTTTTCAGCGATCATGTTGGGGTCCAATGCCCCTCGGGTCGGGAACAGTTCTTCGCGATGCAGAGTACCCGCACCGCCCTTGTACCAGCCATACACACGACGCCCCCGACGGTCGTCAAAGATTGCCTCTTTAACCTGAACCTCGATCAGCTTGCGCTTTTCCTCGACGATTACGATCAGATCCAGACCTTCTGCCCAATCGTGGAACCCAGCCATGTCCAGTGGGAATGTCTGGCCCACCTTGTATGTCGTGATACCCAAACGCTCGGCCTCGGCTTCATCGATGTTCAGAAGAGACAGCGCATGGGCCAAATCCAACCAGTTCTTGCCTGCGGCAACAAACCCGATTTTTGCGCCGGGTTTGCCCCAGACACGTTTGTCCATCTTGTTGGCGTGCGAGAACGTCTCGGCCGCGAAGCGTTTGAAATCTATCAGTCGTGCCTCTTGCAGGTGCGGCGTGTCCACCAGCCTGATGTTCAACCCGTCCTGAGGCATATCAAAGTCAGGGACGACAACGGACATCCGATCTGCGCTGCCATCCACGACCGAGGTGACCTCGATCGTGTCCTTCATGGTCTTTAATCCGACCCAAACCCCGGCAAACCGGCTAAGGGCAAAGCCATAAACACCATAATCCAGAATTTCCTGTACGCCTGCAGGGCTGACGATCGGCATATACATGTCAACCAGCGACCATTCTGACTGATGCAGCACGGTCGAGCTTTCACCGGTATGGTCATCCCCCATAGCCATCAATACGCCGCCATGGGTCGCAGTGCCCGCCATGTTGGCGTGGCGCATCACGTCGCCGGAACGGTCTACTCCGGGCCCTTTTCCGTACCAAAGACCGAAAACCCCATCAAACTTGCCATCCCCTCGAAGGCCCGCCTGCTGACTGCCCCACAAAGCAGTTGCAGCCAAATCTTCGTTTAGACCGTATTGAAAGGTGACATCGCTTTCTGCCAATTGCTTTTGGGCGCGCATCATCTGTTGATCAACCGCCCCAAGCGGAGAACCACGGTAGCCGGTTACAAGCCCGGCAGTATTCAACCCGGCCTGACGATCCCGCGCCTTTTGCATAAGCATCAGACGCACCAGCGCTTGGGTGCCATTCAACAAAACCTGGTTCTTTTCCAGATCGAACCGGTCATTCAAAGTTACTTGTGGCTTACTCATCAAACGCCTCCCCACGTCAGATCAGTGTGCTATCTTTAATTGCATATTAGGTCATAAACTATGACCTGTATAGGGATTTTCCCATAAAACATAAGGATTTCACCGTTTGAATGTAGAAGTTGTTACCTATTTCATATAGGCGTTCCGAAGGATAACGAAAGTTGCGGCGATGGATTGGGATAAGCTTAGGATATTTCACGCGGTTGCAGATGCGGGCAGCCTGACCCATGCGGGCGATAGGCTGAACTTGTCGCAATCCGCCGTCAGTCGACAAATCCGAGCGCTGGAAGAGTCTCTTGATTCGACTCTTTTTCATCGCCACGCGCGTGGTCTGATCCTGACCGAACAGGGTGAGTTGTTGTTTGACGCCACCTCGGCCATGTCTAAACGCCTGGACGCTGCTGCGGCACGCATTCGCGACAGCGAAGAAGAAGTCTTTGGTGTTCTTCGCGTCACCACAACTTTCGGTTTTGGAACCCTGTGGTTGGCCCCGCGTCTGCCAAAGCTGTATGAACAGTATCCCGACCTCAACATTGACCTGATGTTGGAAGAGCGGGTTCTGGATCTTCCTATGCGCGAAGCCGACGTGGCCATTCGGATGAAAGAACCCAGCCAGGCAGATCTGGTGCGCAAAAGACTGATGACAGTTCAGATGCAGCTATACGCGACACAGGAGTACATTGAGGAAAACGGCACCCCTCAATCGTTGGAAGACATTTCCAACCATCGACTGATCTGCCAGACCCCCGCTGCCCCACAAGCTGGGGCAAGCGCTGCCATGGTGCGGCATCTTATGACTTATAATCCGGGGTCCTTGCTAACGGTGAACAACTATTTCGGTGTTCTACAAGGCGTACTGCACAATTTGGGCATCGGCGTGTTGCCAGACTACGTGACACAAGATTTCCCCCACCTCGTTCCGCTTCTGGCAGATATCGAAACTGCGGATGTCCCCGTTTATCTCGCCTACCCAGAAGAACTGCGGCACTCCAAGCGCGTGGCCGCGTTCCGCGATTTCGTTCAGGACGAAATTATTGCGCAACGTAAACAGTTGAAGCAGTTGGGAAAGCTGTAGCTATGCGCCTTAAGCATAGCGGGCATGATCACTCAACAGCATGAAACATCTTGATCGTTCATAAACTGATCCCTAAATGAGCACTCGAAGACGGTGATGCTGAAACGCTCATCATCTTCATACCTCCCTGTTGGACTACGGCCGAGCTTAGTGCTCGGCCTTTTTTTTGTTCGAACTTCAGATTTTCGCACGCCACAGGGGAAACATCTGGGAAAATCTGACACTTATCCCTATTATCACGAAAAAATCATCAAGACGTGAGTTCGAGGACAGATTCGATGTTTCACCCCATTCGCCTCATTTTGGCGATCATTTCCGTCATTTGTCTGTCGGCGCCAGTGCTGTCACAAGAGAGCAGCACAACCAGTCCGACTACGCCTATCGCTATTCCCGAAGACCTGACACCTGAACAGGTGGATGATCTGGTCGCGCGGATGTCTGACGACCAGGTTCGCGCCATTTTGCTGGACCGGCTAGACGCCGTAGCAGAGGAGCGCGCCGCCGAGGCCGCTGACCGCGAAGACCCCATCAAGGAATTAAATGCCATCTGGGAGGCAATGGTTGCCTCGTGGACGCATGTGTTGACGACCATTCCGAACCTCATCAGCGCTCAGGTTCATGCTACCGAGAACTTTATCGGCACATTTGGTTCAACAGGCGCCCTGACCCTGATGGGTATTGTTCTTAGCGTATTGGTCGTTGGTTTCATTGCTGAGAAGCTGTTCTACCTCTTGACGCGAAAATGGCACGAAAATTCAGGCATGCACCAAGACAACGACCTGCGGGGAGCTGTTCGTTTTCTGTTCCGCCGCTTTTGCCGAGAAATCGCCGGACTGGTAGTGTTTTACGTAGTCATCCGAGCAGTTGGGCGTGGATTGATGACGCCAGAACAGATCACTTATGCCGCACCTTTCGTCTTCTATCTGATCTGGGTTCCCCGTCTAGGTGCTGCTGCGTCGCGTTTCGTACTGGCACCCAACCAGCCGCATTACCGACTGGTCAACATTGACGATCATTGGGCAAGGTTCCTGCACCGCAACCTGATTGGGTTGCTGATCCTGATCGGTTTGACGCTGTTTACAGTGCACTTCAACGCGCTTAACGGCATCACCCCCGGCGAAACCCGTATCGGTTTCTGGCTGAACGCAGGCATTCACATCTATATTGGTGTCATCGCCTGGAAAGCTCGCGAAGGCCTGACGCAGATGATGCTGGGCACTGACCCGGATCACACCAAGTTTGACGAGGAAGTTGCCTACTATTACCCCTATTTCGCCATTGGCGTTTCAGCGGTGATCTGGCTGCTGGTTGAATTCCTAGCCGCACAGCGAGATCCAGTTCTTCGATCGCTGTTGCTGCAAGGTGCGCATTTCACCACTATGTTCTGGCTGCTGATAGCGCCCGCACTGGATACGCTGATCCGCGGTCTGGTGCGTCACTTGCAACCTCCGATGCTAGGTGAAGGTCCGGTAGCCGAACGCGCGTATAAATCGACCAAGCGCAGCTACATCCGTATCGGGCGCGTTTTGGCCGGTATTCTGGTCATTTTGATGATTTCACGCGCGTGGGATCTGAACCTTCAGGAAATCGCTGGTGGCGGTGATGAGTCCGGCAGCAAACTGGTGCAGTTTTTCATTATTATCGCCATCGGCTATATACTTAATGAGGTCATATCGCTGTGGATCAACCGCCGTCTGGCCAAAGAACACACCGCCAATGGCCAAAGTCCTGATGAAGAGGCTGGCGAAGGTGGCGGTGCCGGTGGCTCGCGTCTGGCGACGGTGCTGCCGCTGCTACGAGTCACCGCGCAGGTCGCGATTGCAGTGATCTTTGTGTTATTGGCGCTGGGCGCGTTGGGCATCAACATCACACCACTGCTGGCCGGTGCTGGTGTTCTGGGTCTGGCCATCGGCTTTGGGGCACAGAAGCTGGTAGCAGATATCGTTGGTGGGATTTTCTTCCTGGTCGATGACGCTTTCCGCGTGGGCGAATACGTCGATGTGGGCGGCACCACCGGCACGGTCGAAAAGATCTCGATCCGGTCCATGCAGCTGCGTCACCACCGGGGCCCAGTCCACACCATCCCCTATGGTGAGATCCAGAAGCTGACCAACTACAGCCGTGACTGGGTCATCATGAAGCTGAAATTCACCGTGCCTTTCGACACTGATCCCAACAAGGTCAAGAAGATCTTCAAGAAGATCGGAGCCGAGATGATGGCCGACGAAACCCATAAAGACGGGTTCCTGCAGCCCTTCAAATCACAAGGCGTATTCGATTTCGACGATGTGGGCATGATCATCAGGGGCAAGTTTATGGCCAAACCCGGCAAGCAGTTCACGCTGCGCAAAGAGATATTCAACCGGGTGAAAGCCTCGTTCAAGGAAAACGGCATCGACTTTGCCCGCCGTGAGGTGCGTGTTGCCATTCCGGGCCTGGAAGACGCCGACCAGCTGACTGAAGAGCAGAAGGCCGCCGTTGGTGCTGCGGCTGCCGACGCAGCGAACCAACAGCAGAACCCGGCCTAAGCCAAAACCTGACTGCAAAATAGGCGGAACCGGCCTCTGGTCGGTTCCGTTTTACTTTGGCGCGTAACGCCTGCGCTGACTTGACCCTTCCCACGGGCGCATCCTTGCCCTACAAGGCGCGCAATCTCGGCCCACTTGGACACAGGACAGAAGATGCAAGAGCCCGCAATCACACCCGATCTGATCGCCGCACACGGGCTGAAGCCCGACGAATATGACATGATCCTTGAGATCATCGGGCGCGAGCCGACCTTCACCGAACTGGGCATCTTCTCGGCCATGTGGAACGAGCATTGTTCGTACAAGTCGTCAAAGAAATGGCTGCGCACCCTACCCACCTCTGGTCCGCAGGTGATCTGCGGTCCGGGTGAGAATGCGGGTGTGGTCGATATCGGCGACGGTCAGGCCGTGGTGTTTAAGATGGAAAGCCACAACCACCCGTCGTATATCGAACCCTACCAAGGTGCGGCGACCGGCGTGGGCGGCATCCTGCGCGACGTCTTCACCATGGGCGCGCGGCCCATCGCGTCGATGAACGCGCTGTCCTTTGGCGAACCTGCCCACCACAAGACCCGCCAGCTTGTGAATGGCGTGGTTGAAGGTATCGGCGGTTATGGCAACTGCTTCGGTGTGCCCTGCGTGGGCGGTGAAGTTCGCTTTCACCCGGCCTATAACGGCAATTGCCTTGTGAACGCCTTTGCTGCCGGTCTCGCCGATAGCGACAAGATTTTCTACTCGGCCGCTTCGGGCGTCGGTATGCCCGTCGTTTATCTGGGTGCCAAAACCGGCCGTGATGGCGTGGGCGGCGCGACCATGGCTTCGGCCGAATTTGACGACACAATCGAGGAAAAACGCCCCACCGTTCAGGTCGGCGACCCCTTCACCGAGAAACGCTTGATGGAGGCGACGCTGGAGCTGATGCAGACCGGCGCAGTGATCTCGATTCAGGATATGGGTGCTGCGGGCTTGACCTGTTCCGCCGTTGAGATGGGCGACAAGGGCGGCCTTGGCGTGCGTCTGGACCTTGAGAACGTGCCCCAGCGCGAAGAGAACATGACCGCCTACGAGATGATGTTGTCTGAGTCTCAGGAAAGGATGCTGATGGTCCTAAAGCCCGAACTTGAAGCCGAAGCCCGTGCCGTGTTCGAGAAATGGGATCTGGACTTTGCCATCGTCGGCGAAACGATTGCCGAAGACCGTTTCCTCATCATCCACAATGGTGAGGTCAAAGCCGATCTGGTACTGTCTAAACTCTCTTCGACCGCACCGGAATATGACCGCCCATGGGTTGAAACACCTGCCGCTGATGAACTGGCCGAAGTGCCGCAGATCGATCCGATTGACGGTCTGCGCGCCCTGCTCGCCTCGCCCAACTATGCAGGCAAGCAATGGGTCTACGAACAGTACGACACAATGGTGATGGCCGACACCGCCCGCACCCCCGGCCTCGGCGCGGGCATGGTTCGCGTGCATGGAACTGACAAGGCACTAGCCTTCACCAGCGACGTGACGCCGCGTTACGTGCGCGCCAACCCGATTGAGGGCGGCAAGCAGGCAGTGGCCGAAGCCTATCGCAATCTGACGTCCGTCGGTGCCACTCCGCTGGCGACCACCGACAACCTGAATTTCGGCAACCCCGAAAAGCCCGAGATCATGGGCCAGTTCGTCGGCGCGATTAAAGGCATTGGCGAGGCTGTCGCCGCGCTGGATATGCCGATCGTATCGGGCAACGTCTCGCTCTATAACGAGACCGACGGTCAGGCGATCCTGCCTACCCCCACCATCGGCGCAGTTGGCCTGCTAAACCACACTGATGAGATCATCGGCAATGAGGTTCGCGAAGGCCATGTTGCGCTGGTCATCGGCGAAACCAAAGGCCATCTGGGTCAATCCGCCCTGCTGGCTGAGGTGTTCAACCGCGAAGACGGTGACGCGCCCCATGTCGATCTGGACGCCGAAAAACGCAACGGCGACTTTATCCGCGCCAACCGCGAGATGATCAAAGCCTGCACCGATCTGAGCGACGGCGGCCTTGCACTGGCGGCGTTCGAGCTGGCCGAGGCGGCTGGCGTGGGCGTCTGCCTCGACGATGCCTCGACCGAGTTCCTGTTCGGCGAGGATCAAGCGCGCTATCTGGTCGCCTGCAACTTTGATCAGGCCGAGGCACTGATGATCGCCGCCGGTCAAGCAGGTGTTCCGCTGGTCTCGGTTGGTCGTTTCACCGGCGAGACAGTCAAGATCGGAGGATCTGAGGCCGCTCTGAACGAATTGACCGCCACCTTCCGCAGCAGCTTTGCCGAAGCCGTGGCCTGATATCGCCTTCGCAAACCAAGATGAAACCCGCGCTTGGACCGGCGCGGGTTTTGTCGTTTCAGGACCACTTGCGCGCCCCGCTTTGGCGCTCTACATCTTGAGAAAGACCTTCAGGAGTGACCTACATGCCGATGAGCGCCCACGAAATCGAACACCTGCTGCGCGAAGCCTTTCCCGATGCGGAAATTCAGGTCGGCGGCAGCGACGGCGTGCATATGTCCGCCATGGTCGTGGACGAAAGCTTTCGCGGCAAAAACCGGGTTCAACAACAGCGAGCGGTCTATGCGGCCTTGAAAGGTAAGATGGACGGCCCAGATGGAGAGTTGCACGCGCTGGCGCTGACTACAAAAGTGCCGGAGTAACATGGAGCATTTGATCGCACTCACAATTGCGATTTCTGTCTTTGTCCTGCTAATCGGACTGTTAGCGTGGAACCACACAAAGACCGGCCGCAAAACAGGACGAGGATCTCTGCCTGCGCAGGACAAACACATTCTGCACTCGTCTTACAATTCGCATGACGGTGCAATTCGTTCAACGCAGACCCATATTCCAAAAGACCCACAAGACTTCGCCAAAGCGATGATGCCGAAGAGCAAAGGAAACGCGAAATGACTGACGTGAAAACCCAGATCGACGAAACCGTCAAAGCCAACGATGTGGTGCTTTATATGAAGGGCACCAAGGAAATGCCTCAATGTGGGTTTTCGTCCCGCGTGGCTGGTGTGCTGAACTATATGGGCGTCGACTATGCCGACGTGAACGTTCTAGCGGATGAAGAGGTCCGTCAGGGCATCAAGGATTATTCCGACTGGCCGACCGTGCCGCAGCTTTACGTCAAAGGCGAATTTGTCGGCGGTTGCGACATCATCACCGAGATGACTCTGTCAGGCGAGTTGGACACGCTGTTTGATGACAACGGCGTCGGTTACAACAAAGAAGCCGCCGACAAGATCCGCGAAGCAAACGCCTGATCACCGGCTGGAGCAATTCTCTAGTATAACCTGCTCGCTGGCGGCATCCCCTGTCGCCAGAAAGCTGACCGTTGCATCCCAACCTTTGGACCGCAGAATATAGGTGCCACCGTTGCCTTCGGATCTGTATTGGATTCCCGATCCACTGATACTTTGCTCTAGCGCGATCAGTTGATTGTCGACCAGCATGGCTGCAGCGCTCGAGCCGTCCGAGGCGTTAAAGAACACCACCTCAAGCGGAACGGCATTGTCGCAGTTGAAGGTAACAGGGAGAACGTCGAGTTCCGCCCAAGCGGTGCTTCCCAACACCGTCGCCACGAAAACAGCAGATATCCGACGCAACATCATCCCGCAGTCTTTTCTTCCACAACCGAGGCAAGCGCTTCGGCCCGCGCCGCTAATTCAGCTAGCGTGTCTGTCACGGAAGGCGGCACAACCGCTACCTCGACCCTTTCGGGTTCAGGCTGTGGCTTGTTGCGCAAAGCCTGAATTTCGGCCTCGGCCTCGGCCAATTTTGCTTGCAGGGAACTAATCTGATCTTCCGACGCGGCCGTTTTGTCAGCAAGCATGAGGCCGGCCATCAGCAGCATTCTGGACTCGGGCATTCGTCCTATTTGATCAGAAAGAACTTGTGCTTCGTCGTCCAACATCTTAGCGGCGGCTTGCAGGAACACTTCTTCCCCGTCCTGACATGAGACGTCAAAACCCCGCCCACCGATTTGAATGGTTACCTCGGGCATTACTCCACCTCTCCTTCAGCCAGCTTGGCTTGCGACAAAAGCGGCTCTAGTCGCGCCAGCACAGCATGCGCTTCGGCCGCGTCCGTGGCCTGAGCGGCTCGGGTCGCTTCCAGTTCGGCTACTGTTGCGCGGTTTAGAAGTTCGGCATCCGGCAAACCGCCCTCGGACGCAGCGCGCAGTTCATCGACCGAATTGCGCAACTGTTCATTAGCCTTGCGCATACGCTGCAGATCGTCATCCAATCGGGACATAGCCGCGCCATGACTGCTGCGTTCAGCGCGCAACATCTCAAGCTCGGCACTTAACTCAGCGACCCGCTCGCTATCAGCCAGTTCCGATTTCAAACGCGCATTCTCGGCCTTCAAGCCCTCTGCCACGCTTGCAGTCGCCTTCAACCGATCGTTCTCCGCCTTCAAAACTGCAAGCTCGTCCTGATCTTCTAAAGCCGCCTTTGCGTCCGCAAGCTCTGCGCGGGCGGCTTCCACCGCGGCCAGTTTCGCGGTTGCTTCAGCCAATTGCTCGCGCAAAGCTCCATTTTCTGGGTGTTCAGCAGGCACCGAACGCAAGCTCTCCATATCGGCGCGCATTGCGTCGACTTCCTGTTCATGACGTTGCTTGAGGGCTCTAAGACGCTCTTCCAATTGCGCATTTGCTACACGTTCGTCATCCAGCGCGGCACGCAACGTTTCATCTTGCGCGCGCGGAGGTTCTGACATTGCACCCATGGCGTCCACGCTTGCACCGATACGTTCCATCGCGACAACAATACGGCGCTGTAATTCTTCGATCTGGCTCATGCCCCTGCCACCTCTTTATCAAGGTTCCGTGTGCTGCGGTTCATCCGAATCAACTTAATTCACGAATTGGTCTAGTCTAACCGAATGGCGCGGAAAATACCCACTGTTTGCTTTCAAATACTTGAGCCGCGTTCTTGAAGCAGTTCACCCTTGTAACCCCCGGTTCTGCTTGCACTTTGAGGACTGAGTGGTATTCAGCGCGCAATCTGCCTGTAATCCAAAGGAATAACGCCCGTGGACCTGACTGCGCTGCGCAATGCAAACCCCGAACATTGGGACAAGGCTGCGGCCATCCGCACATTGACCCTTGATGCCGTCGCCGCCGCCAATTCCGGCCATTCCGGCATGCCGATGGGCATGGCCGACGTCGCGACCGTGCTGTTCGAAAAGCACCTGAAATTTGACGCCTCAGCGCCGAACTGGCCCGACCGCGACCGGTTTATCCTGTCTGCAGGTCACGGCTCGATGCTGATCTATTCCTTGCTCTATCTTACAGGCCACGCTGACGTCACTCTGGACGAGATCAAGAACTTCCGCCAGCTGGGCGCAAAAACTGCGGGCCACCCCGAGAACTTCTTGGTCAATGGCATCGAGACCACCACCGGCCCACTGGGTCAGGGCATCTCGAACGCTGTAGGCTTTGCAATGGCCGAGGAAATCCAGCGCGCGCAATACGGTAAGAAGGTCGTTGACCACTATACCTATGTGATCGCGGGCGACGGCTGCCTGATGGAAGGGGTCAGCCAAGAAGCCATCACCCTTGCCGGACGTCACGAGCTGAGCAAGCTGATTGTTTTCTGGGACAACAACAACATCACCATCGACGGCACCGTGGACATCGCAGACCGCACCGATCAGGTGCGCCGTTTCGCGGCCTCAGGCTGGCATGTGATCGAGATTGACGGACACGATCCGCAGGCCATCGACGCGGCCATCGTGCAGGCGAAAAAGTCGAACAAGCCGACCATGATTGCCTGCGAAAGCCACATCGCATTGGGTCACGCAGCGCAGGACACTTCGAAAGGCCACGGTGCGCTGACCGATCAGGATCAGTTGAAAGCCGCCAAAGACGGCTATGGCTGGCCGCATGGCGCGTTTGAAATCCCCGCCGATGTGAAATCCGCATGGGAAGCCATCGGTGCACGCGGTGCCGCAGAGCGCGCGGCATGGGAAGAACGTTTCGCACAAATCTCGGAACGCAAGCAGGCAGAGTTCAACCGCGCCTACGCATTTGAAGCGCCCAAGAAACTGGCCGGCGCGATCCGCGCGTTCAAGAAACAAGCCTCAGAAGACCAACCGAAACTGGCCACCCGCGCCTCATCGGAGAAAGTTCTGAACGTCGTCAACCCGATCATGACCGAGACCGTGGGCGGTTCGGCCGACCTGACGGGCTCGAACAACACCAAATCTGCTGATATGGGCGTGTTCCTGCCGGAAAATCGCAAGGGCCGTTACATCCATTACGGTATCCGCGAACACGGCATGGCCGCTGCGATGAACGGCATGGCGCTACATGGTGGCATCCGCCCGTATGGCGGCACGTTCATGGCCTTCACCGACTATGCGCGTCCGTCGATGCGCCTGGCAGCGTTGATGAAAATCCCTTCGGTCTTCGTGATGACTCACGATTCGATCGGTCTGGGCGAAGACGGCCCGACCCACCAGCCGGTCGAACATCTGGCCATCAGCCGCGCGACGCCCAACACCTATGTGTTCCGCCCCGCCGACACGGTTGAAACAGCAGAAGCCTGGGAACTGGCGCTGACCTTCAAGGCAAGCCCCTCGGTCTTGTCGCTGACTCGTCAGGGCGTACCGACCGTGCGCAAGGATCACAAAACCAAGAACCTGTCCGCGCAAGGCGCCTATGTTCTGGCCGAGGCCGAGGGCAAACGTCAGGCCATCCTGATTGCCACCGGCTCTGAAGTGTCGCTGGCGATGGAAGCCAAGGCGATGCTTGAAGCCGAAGGTATCGGCACCCGCGTCGTCTCCATGCCCTGTATGGAGTTGTTCGCCGAGCAGGACGAAGCCTATCGCAAGCGCGTGCTGCCCGCTGGTGCCGTACGCGTCGGCATCGAGGCCGCTGTGCGCGCTGGTGGCTGGGATCGCTGGCTGCTGGGCGAGCGTGGCCGTGAAGCCAAAGCCGGGTTCATCGGCATGTCGGGCTTTGGTGCGTCTGCCCCTGCAGGTGAGCTGTATAAGCATTTCGGCATCACTGCCGAGGCCACCGTTGCCAAAGTCAAGGAACTGCTGGGTTAATTCCCGACGTCATTCCAAAGGAAACAGGCGGTCCGCATGGGCCGCCTTTTTTTTGCGCCCCACCCTCGCAGACTGGTGAGGCGTCGTGATCCCACCTGCCCTATTTCGTAGGCCGTAACGTCTTAAGTGCTGGAGGCAATGCAGTTACAGGGAATTATAGAAATGAAGAAACACGCCGTCCTGAGCGCCGTAGCAGTGATCCTGGCTGCCCCAGCATTCGCGGGGGATTTCGCCAGCAAGGAAGAAATTCAAAAAACGATGGCCGACCACACCTATGCAGGCGGTATGCTGTCAGGCGCGTTTACCGAGTATTATGCAGCCGACGGTACCATCAAAGGCGAAGGCTATTCGGGCAAGTGGGAAGCTACAGATAATGGGATGTGCTTTCAGTATGGCGATGATCCCAAAAACTGCTGGGACCTGAAAATTGACGGTGCCGCCGTTACCCTGGTCAAAGATGGTAAGATTGACGGGTCTGGCGTCGTGGTAAAAGGCAACACTAACGGGTTCTAACTCCAATCCGCGCCGCCGAAACTGCGGCGCGGATTTTATTTTTCAGTGGGATTTTAACAGTTTCGTCGCCGGGGGGATTAGTACCATCCCCCAAGCCAGTCCGAATACTCCGTCCATGGCGGCCTTGGCGATCCACTCCACGGCACCCTCGTATTGAGCAGAAACCATATGGCCCACCGCATAGGCCCAGTCGTGAATGTGGTGGCCCAGCCAGCCAAAGCCCAAAACCTCGAGCCCGTGGATGATGATCGACCCGCCGACCCACAGCATTGCGGCGGTCCCAACGATTGAAAGCAGCTTCATCACAATCGGCATGGCTTTGACCAAGCCTCGCCCGGTTCCGCGCCCGATCGGCGTTGGTGCGTTCTGCGCCAGAAACAGGCCCACATCGTCCATTTTCACGATCAACGCGACCGAGCCATAGACCGCAACCGTCACGCCGATCCCGACAACAGCCAGCGTCGCCGCCTGCATCCAAATGTTCGGCGCCTCAATGGCGGCCAGCGCGATGGTCATGATCTCGGCCGACAAGATGAAATCGGTCTTTATTGCACCTTTGACTTTCTGCTCTTCCAGATGGCTTGGATCTCGGATTCTCATATCCTCGTCGATGGCATGGCTACCATGGGGGAAGAGGACATGGAAAATCTTCTCGGCCCCCTCGAAACATAGATAAGACCCGCCCAGCATCAGCAAAGGCGTGATCAGCCAAGGCGCGAAATTAGCCAGCAACAGCGCAACGGGCAGCAGCAGCACGATCTTGTTGAAAACCGAGCCGCGCGCGATGCGCCAGATGATCGGCAACTCGCGCGCCGGGGCGAAACCTTGCACGTATTTCGGCGTCACGGCTGCATCGTCAATGATTACACCCGCCGTTTTGGCCCCCGCCTTGCCAGCCGCTGCAACAACATCATCAACCGACGATGCCGCAACTTTTGCAATTCCGGCAACATCGTCCAGCAATGCCAAAAGACCGCTCATGCCTAGTTCCTTCCTGTAACCAGCCGCAGATGGACCCTACCTGATCTTTCAGCTAGCGCAAGCGTTAGCGATACCGGCCAAGGTTTGCGCTAACACGTTAAAAATATGTCACTTTTACTCTTTTGAGAACGCGCTAGGGCCGCTATATCGCCTGCAACGCAAGCGCATTTTGGAGACGTCATATGACCATCAAGGTCGGCATCAATGGTTTTGGCCGTATCGGCCGCTGCACCCTGTCGCATATCGCGGCATCGGCCCGCAACGACATCGAAGTGATCAAGGTCAACGCAACCGGCCCGCTGGAAACCACGGCGCATCTGCTGAAATATGACAGCGTCCACGGGCGCTTCCCCCGCGACGTCTCGATCGAGGGCAACACCATGGATCTGGGCCGCGGCCCCATGGAGATGTTCTCTACCTACGACATGAACGAGCTGGACTGGGAAGGCTGCGACGTCGTTCTGGAGTGCACCGGCAAGTTCAATGACGGCCTCAAGGCCAAGACGCACCTTGAGCGTGGGGCGCAAAAGGTTCTGCTGTCCGCACCGGGCAAGAATGTAGATAAAACCATCGTCTATGGCGTGAATCACAACAGTCTGGCTGCTGACGATAAAATGGTCTCGAACGGGTCTTGCACCACGAACTGCCTTGCTCCGCTTGCCAAGGTTCTGGACGAAGGCGTCGGGATCGAACATGGCATCATGACCACGATCCACGCCTATACTGGCGACCAGCCCACGCTGGACCGTCGCCACAGCGACCTGTACCGCGCTCGCGCTGCCGCTATGTCAATGATCCCGACTTCAACCGGTGCTGCCAAGGCGCTGGGTGAGGTTCTGCCGAAACTCAAAGGTCGTCTGGATGGCTCAGCAATCCGGGTTCCGACCCCGAATGTATCCGCTGTTGACCTAACATTCCGCGCCGGTCGCGATGTGACTGTGGATGAGGTGAACGCGATTGTCCGTGAAGCCTCGCAAGGTCACATGCAGCGCGTTCTGGGTTACGAACCTGCTCCACTGGTTTCGACAGATTTCAACCATACCGAGGAAAGTTCGATCTTCGCTCCGGACCAGACCCGCGTCGTCAATGACCGCATGGTGCGCGTTCTGGCATGGTACGACAACGAATGGGCCTTCTCAGTTCGCATGGCCGATGTTGCCGTGGCAATGGGCCGCCTTAACTAAGACCCGTTTGAATTCTTGAACCTTTTTGCCCGCTCAGGTTATCTGGGCGGGTGTTTCTGTTCGGGGCCTTGATGACCAATCAAATCGCTATCTGGCTGGGTTTTTTGATTCTGGGCATCATGATTGCCGATGTCGCCGTCTATGGAACCGAGCATCTGCTTTTCCTGGGCAAAAAACTCTACGACTTTCTGGATTGGATCGCATTCTGGCGATGAAATAGGTTTTGCTTGACTTTTTGACTGTTTTAGCTTTGTTAGCGCTAACCTTTTATTGGACGACACGCGACGGAGCGGATCATGACACTCAAGCTTGCAATCAATGGATTTGGACGGATCGGACGTGGCGTCTTGCGCGCCGTGATGGAAAGTGGCCGGACAGACGTTGAAATCGTCGCGATCAATGATCTGGCCAAACCCGAGATGAACGCCCACATGTTTGAATTCGACAGCGTCCATGGCCGGTATTTCAAACCTGTGAAGCTCACCGAAGCTGGCTTGGATGTGGGCGCTGGCCCTATTCGCCTGACAAGCGAGCGAGAGCCTGAAAAACTGGACTGGTCAGATATTGATGTCGTGTTGGAGTGCACTGGAGTGTTTCGCACGCGCGAAGCCGCAGCTCGTCATCTTGAAAACGGGGCAAGCAAGGTGCTGATTTCAGCCCCCGCACGCGGGGATGGCGGCGTCAAAACCGTAGTTTACGGAGTGAATGATCACGAACTGACAGCCGATGATATTATCGTGTCAAATGCATCATGCACGACCAACTGCCTGTCGCCAGTTGCAGCCGCGTTGGACGATGGCCTGGGAATTGTGCATGGCAACATGACAACCGTCCATGCTTATACCGCCAGCCAACCCGTCCATGATACCGCCGGCAAAGACCCCTACCTTTCTCGCGCTGCGGCATTATCGATGATTCCTACGACAACCGGCGCAGCCGCCGCAGTGGGCTTGGTGCTTCCACAACTTCAGGGGAAACTAACGGGACAAGCCATTAGGGTTCCTACCCCGAATGTTTCGGTTGTTGATCTTGTTGCCGAGGTTTCACGCCCGACGACCGAGGATGAGGTAAATGCCTTGTTTGTCGCTGCTGCCGAGAAGATCCCGGGTGTTCTGGCGGCTGAGAAACGCCCCTTGATATCGGTCGACTTCAATCACGATTCCCACAGCTCGACCGTGTCACTTGCAGAAACAAAGGTAACCGACGGGACATTGGTCCGGGTTCTGGCTTGGTATGATAACGAATGGGGTTTCTCCAACCGCATGCTGGATACTGCAATGGCAATGGGTGCGTCAGCTTAAGCGGTTCTGTAAGGCTGTAGCAACGCGGGGCGTAACGAATTTGGATACGTCCCCGCCCAGCCGCGCAATTTCCTTGACCAGCTTGGACGCGATCGCCTGATGGCGCGCCTCGGCCATCAGAAAGACCGTTTCGATTGAATCATCCAGCGCGCGATTCATTCCAACCATTTGAAATTCGTACTCAAAATCAGCCACGGCCCGCAATCCGCGAACTATGGTTTGCGCTCCAACGTCGCGTGCGCAATCGATCAGCAGGTTTTCGAAGGGATGCGCGACAATCACTGTACCGGTCTGTTCGGATAGTTGGGCGCACTCGGCTTCGATCATGGCGACGCGCTCTTCCAAAGAAAACAACGGGCCCTTGTCTCGGTTGATAGCCACACCAATTACAAGCTTGTCGACCATCGCAGCAGCGCGGCGAATAATGTCGATATGGCCCAGTGTGATCGGATCAAAAGTTCCGGGATATAATGCGACCCGCATCGCGCCCTCCTGCGCAATAAAATTTCGGCGCAAGCAAACACAACTCTGCCGCGGGTGCAATAGGGCGCTTTGGCCCTGTCTGAAATTAGTGGCCCATGATCATTGTCTGGAGCGCCTCTTTCTCCATCGCCAATTCCGAAAGCTGTGCTTTGACCACATCCCCAAGTGTTACGATACCTATCAGCTTGCCATCTTCGACGACAGGCATATGGCGGAAACGCCCTTCGGTCATGCGGCTGAGGACATCCTGAACCGAGTCCTGACGCGTCGCAGTTACAAGATCGCTGGTCATGTAAGCGCTGACCGGTTTCGCCAGACAACCACTTCCACTTGCAGCCAACTCTCGCACAATATCACGTTCCGACAAAATTCCAGATGCCGTTTCCCCCCCGTCTTCAGAGACCACAACCGTCCCGATCCGCTTTTCTGCAAGGATTTTTGCCGCATCGGACACAGTGAGATCGGGCGTAACCGTTTCGACCCCTTCCGTAGCCTTTGATTTCAGAATGGCCTGAACCAGCATGTGCGAAACCTCCGAAATAACTCGCTGTTTTACAAAGCGTTGCCGGAATGCCCATATGTGTCAAGGTGAAGCTTCAGCTTCCAGACGCACGACTTCCTCGCGGATTCCGGCAGTCAAAGCCTGTGCGAACCGGTTCAAGCGTTCATTTCGTTGATCACCCTGATGTCGGATTAGAAAATACCTGCGGGTCAGACTAAGCTGATCCGTCAGGATTTTCCGAAGGTTTGGATGGAATGGCAGCGCAAAATCGTGCCCCACACAAACCCCTGACCCGAGCGATGCTTGCCCCAGCTGAACCGATATCGAATTCGATGCAAGGGCAACTCGTTCAACCCCGATATCGACCAGATAGTCGAGTTCCCGGTCAAAAATCATATCCGGGATATAGCCAATAAATCGATGCCTTCTAAGAGCTTCCAGGTTCTCAATTTTGGCTTGCGTATTCAGGTATTCCTGACTGGCAACCAGATGTAGCCGGTAGTCCGTGATCTTTTGCACCAGAAACCGGCCAGCCGTGGGCGCGCTGACCGTTATGGCCATATCCGCCTCACGGCGGGACAGGTTAATCACACGGGGCAAAGACAGAATCTGAATATCCAATTCGGGATTTGCGTCGCAGATTTTCGCGCAGACTTGTGGCAAAAGATACGTAGCGCAGCCATCCGGAGCACCGATCCTGATTTGGCCACTCAGTGTCTTTGATGATCCCGAGACAGAACCGGATGCGGCCCGCATGGCTTCTTCGGCCTTCAAGCCGTGATCAAGCAAGCGTTCCCCGATTGGCGTCAGAACATAACCTTGCTGCGACTTGGTAAACAAAGGCGCATCCAGCGATGCCTCAAGCCGTGCGACTCTGCGCCCTACCGTCGCCGGGTCGATCTTAAGACGCCGACCTGCGGCTGACAGGCTTTCCTCACGCGCGACGGCCAAAAACACCCGCATGTCATCCCAGTTTGGAACCACCGCTCCTCCTTTTGCATTTTTGCAAAATATTTTTGAATTATTGCCTCTATTCACGCGATTTATGCAAGCCTATTCTGCGCCCAAACAACCCGGAGGAATTCGCAATGACCGAACTGTCCCATTTCATCAACGGTGAGAATGTCGCCGGCACATCCGGTCGCTTTGACGATGTGTTCAACCCGGCCACGGGTGAAGTGCAATACAAATGCCCGATGGCCAGCGCTGCCGAAACCACAGCCGCCATCGAAAGCGCAGCTGCAGCGCAACCCGCTTGGGGCGCTACCAACCCGCAAAAACGCGCGCGCGTGATGATGGCCATGGTTGGGCTGATCAACCGTGACATGGACAAGCTGGCCGAAGTCCTAAGCCGCGAGCACGGCAAGACCATTCCGGACGCCAAGGGCGACCTGCAACGCGGTTTGGAAGTGATCGAGTACTGTGTCGGTGCCCCACATATGCTGAAGGGTGAGTACACAGACAGCGCCGGCCCCGGAATTGACATCTATTCGATGCGTCAGCCCCTTGGCGTCGTGGCATCGATCATGCCGTTCAATTTCCCGGCCATGATGCCTTTGTGGCACGTAGGCCCCGCGCTGGCGTGCGGCAACGCCATTGTTCTGAAACCTTCAGAACGTGATCCGTCGGTCCCGTTGATGCTGGCCGAGCTGTTCATCGAAGCAGGTCTTCCGAAAGGTGTGTTCCAGGTTGTGAATGGCGACAAAGAAGCAGTCGACACCCTTCTGGACAGCGAGATCATCCAAGGTGTTTCGTTTGTGGGTTCGACTCCGATTGCGCAGTATATCTACAGCCGCGCCTCTGCGAATGGTAAGCGGGCGCAGTGTTTCGGTGGGGCCAAGAACCACATGATCGTCATGCCCGATGCCGATATGGATAAAGCTGCCGACGCGCTTGTTGGCGCCGGTTTCGGTGCCGCTGGCGAACGCTGCATGGCCGTTTCGGTTGCTGTTCCGGTCGGTGACGACACTGCAGACGCGCTTGTCGAAAAGCTAATCCCGCGCATCGAGAAACTGAAGGTCGGTCCATATACGGCAGGTGACGACGTGGATATGGGCCCCGTCGTGACGGCCGCCGCAAAAGAACGCATTCTGGGTCTGATCAACTCTGGCGTGGAACAAGGTGCCAAGTTGGTCGTCGACAACCGTGATTTCAGCCTGCAAGGCTATGAAGATGGCTTTTTTGTTGGCCCGCACCTGTTCGATCACGTGACGCCGGAAATGGATATCTACAAGCAAGAGATCTTCGGCCCGGTTTTGTCCACCGTGCGTGCAGGTTCGTACGAAGAGGCGATTGGTCTGGCAATGGACCACGAATATGGCAACGGTACTGCGATCTTCACGCGTGATGGTGACACTGCACGTGACTTTGCCAGCCGGATCAACATCGGCATGGTCGGCGTCAACGTTCCGATCCCGGTGCCGTTGGCCTATCACACCTTTGGCGGTTGGAAGAAATCCATGTTCGGTGATCTGAACCAGCACGGCCCTGATAGCTTCAAATTCTACACCCGCACCAAAACCGTCACGGCCCGCTGGCCGTCGGGCATCAAAGAAGGTGGCGAGTTTAACTTCAAAGCGATGGACTAAGTCACCTGCCTACGAAACCGGCCCCAAGCGGGCCGGTTTTTTAACGCTTCACGATAAATTCAGACCTCTATATCTGGAAAAAACCGATCAACAGGAATATTTTCTACACAAACTATTTTTTGAGCAGTTCCTGATCCGGAGGCAAAATTGTCGAAATCCAGAATGACCCGTCGCTCTGCGGTGCTGGGCGTAGCGTCCCTAGTGGCCACACCTGCTTTGGTGCGCGCGCAAAGTTTGGATGCGTTCCCGCAAAACGAAGATGCAATCAGCACTCAGCTTCCGGTTCGCAGAAACGTCTCATCTTTCTCACAACAAAACTGGCAGGATCACTTCGATGAACTCGGTGTGGGTGCGTTGTTGGCAGATATCACAAGCCGCGCGGTGCACTACTGGGGGCCTGATGGGACTTACAAACTGTACCCCAGTTCGGTTCCCATGAGCGAAGAATTGACCAAGCGCGGCTATACCGAAGTCGTACGCAAGCGCGAAAATCCAAGCTGGACGCCTACCGATTCGATGCGCGAGCGTGATCCTGATCTCCCTATTCGAATGGAAGGCGGAGAACCGGGGAACCCACTTGGAACGCGCGCTATGTATTTGGGTTGGCCCGCCTATCTGGTGCATGGCACCCATGATACGCGAAAGATTGGTCGACAAAGTTCTTCTGGTTGTATTGGCCTATACAATCAGCATGTCGAAGAATTGTACCCTCTGGTCCAGGTCGGAACCCAAGTCCGTCTGGTCTGACAAAAAGCCCCGGACCTTCAAGGACCGGGGCTTTTTGTTAATGCTTGGTTTTATTATTCAGGCAGGATCACAGCATCGACGACGTGGATCACACCGTTGCTGGTTTCGATGTCTGCCTGGATGACTTCGGCATCATTCACCTTGACGCCACGCTTGGCATTCACGCTCAGACGGTCACCCTGTACGGTTAGAACCTTGGCGCGTTTTCCGGCAATGTCACCAGACATGACCTTGGCAGGAACAACGTGGTAAGTCAGAATTTCAACCAGTTGGTCCTTATTCTCGGGCAGAAGCAGTGTTTCGACCGTACCCTCAGGCAAAGCTGCGAAAGCTTCGTCAGTCGGAGCGAAGACAGTAAACGGACCGTCACCTTTCAACGTTTCAACAAGACCTGCGGCCTGAACGGCGGCAACGAGGGTTTCGAACGACCCGGCCGAAACGGCGGTATCCACAATGTCAGCGGCTTGTGCCTTGACGGGCAAAGTCAGTGCAAGTGCGGCGGCAGCGCCCATCAGTGTTTGGCGGAACATGGCTGTATCTCCTCTCCAGCGTGTTATGGAAAGGGGTACGGGGCCTCAGCCACAGCGGATCACTTTGAGTTCAATTTTCTTTGATCTGCACCCAGATACTTTGCGCACGACCATCGCCCAGGAACGGCAAAGCCTCGACCGCATCGGGGCGATCCTGTTGCAGGTAATACCCCGGCCAAAGCATTGAAAACGCGCCAGATTGTAGCAAAGCGTGCAGCATGTACTGCTCGCCCCAACCCGGGCAGTCATAGAAGAATCGCTTGGGATATTCATAAGGTAGAAAAACATCATGCACGTGAATCACCACACCGGGTTTCAGTGCAGGGATGATGCGGCAAAACAAATGCGCGACGTCATTGCTCATGCGGACTACATGGCTGGAATCGATGAACAGAACGTCGCCCGCCTCCAACTGATCGAACAGCGCGGGATCCACTTCTTCCAGCCGTCTCTGCTCGAAATGATCTACCACATGGGCGATATCAGCACGCGGATAGGGATCAATCGCGGTGATCTGCGTCTCAAGCCCGCCGTCGATGATTGCCTGCCGGGTAACGCGCGTGGAGTTTCCGCAGCCAACCTCGATCACACGCCGGGGTTTGAATCGGCGGATCATCAAATACAGCGCGTCGGCATCGGGACTATCGTAGTAACCGTTACCGATCCGATACCCCGTCTGATTGCGCTCGGGGTCCTTGAGGGCCGCAAGCGCATCCGCATGTCCGGTGTATTCTGCGATGAGGGGCGCGATATCAAACCCCTCCATTCCAGGTGACAACGCATAAGCAGGACGGGTCAAGCCACCTTCCTGTTCAAATGCCTCAAGCCGGGCGCGCTCGTCGTCTTCTGGTCCTTTGTCGACCAATTTAACTCCAAGCTCCGAAAGCGTGTCGTTGATCTTTGGGAATTTCCTGGGTTTCACGCGAACGCTCCGGGGTTTGGACAGTTGACTGAAGGGTTCTTATCGCCGGCGCCGGGGGCTTCGCAAGCCAAACACTTGGCAAGGCGGTCATTTCCGTATTCACTGTTTGGAATAACCGACGAGGGCGACCATGCAGCAGGAATACACGCTGGGCATTGAAGAAGAGTATCTTCTGGTCAATCGGGACACGTTCGAGCTTTCCGAAGCGCCCGAAGCTTTGATGGAGGCCTGTCAGTCCGATTTCCAAGGTCAGGTCAGCCCCGAATTCCTGCAATGTCAGATCGAGGTCGGCACCCGCCCCCATGCGACCATTGCCGGCGCGCGTGAGGACCTGAAACGCTTACGGTCTTGCGTGGCCAAACGTGCAGCGGACTACAACCTCGCCCCGGTGGCGGTATCGTGTCATCCGTTTGCCGATTGGAAAAAGCAAAGCCATACGCGAAAAGATCGCTATGACGCCCTGCACCATGCACTTGGCGGCGTAGCGCGACGAATGCTGATTTGTGGAATGCATGTCCATATCGGAATTGATGACCCTGCCCTGCGCGCCGACCTTATGCCGCAGCTTTCGTATTTTCTGCCCCACCTTTTGGCCCTTTCGACCTCATCCCCCTATTGGAACGGCGAGGATACGGGGCTGTCGTCCTACCGCCTGACAGTCTTCGACAACCTACCCCGAACTGGCTTGCCCCCGACCTTGGCCAGTTGGGCCGACTATGAGCGCACCACGGGCATTTTGGTCGAACTAGGTGTGATCGAGGATACGTCGAAAATCTGGTGGGACCTGCGCCCATCACACCGCTTCCCAACGCTTGAGACCCGCATAATGGACGTGCAGCCTCGGCTGGAACACGCCTTGTCTTTGGCTGCGATGGTCCAGGCGCTGACCCGGATGCTATGCCGGTTGAAAGCCAGAAACTTACGCTGGCGCAACTATGACCAGTTCCTGATCGGAGAAAACCGTTGGCGCGCACAGCGCTATGGCGTCGGCGAGGGCATGATCGACTTTGGCGACCGCTCGATCAAGCCCATGCCCGAATTGATGGGCGAACTGATGGGACTACTGGCCGAAGACACCGAGGCACTTGGTACAATGACCGAACTGGCGCGGTTGCAACAAATCGCGCAGAACGGAACATCGGCCACACGTCAGCGACGCGTTTATGCCGAGGCATCCGCCCGTGGCGAAGATCCTGGAAAAGCGGTTGTCCAACACCTGATCGAGGAATTTCACCACGACCTTTAATCCCCAAGAGACAGATGCTGGGAATTGCTGGCCGTGAAAAATTTCTGTAAGGATTAGGAAATAAACACTCGTTCAATTCATCCGTCGGCGTGGGAGGGAAGCCATGGATTTCGCTTTGACCGAAGAGCAGACTGCGATCTTCGACATGGCCTATGAGTTCGGGCAGGAGAACATCGCCCCCTATGCTCGACAGTGGGAGGCCGAAGGCACCATCCCCAAAGACCTGTGGCCCCGTGTCGGAGAGCTTGGGTTCGGCGGCCTCTACGTCTCTGAAGACAGCGGTGGTTCTGGTCTGTCGCGTCTGGATGCCACCATGGTGTTCGAGGCGTTGTCGATGGCCTGCCCGTCCGTTGCAGCGTTTTTGTCGATTCACAACATGTGCGCCAAAATGCTGGACAGTTTCGCCGGGGATGCGCTGAAAGCGCGTATCATGCCCGATGTTCTCAGCCTGAATACCGTTCTCAGCTATTGCCTGACCGAACCGGGCTCGGGCTCGGATGCTGCTGCGTTGAAAACCCGCGCGGACCGCAGCAATGAAGGATACACCCTGAACGGGACCAAGGCATTTATCTCGGGCGGCGGGTATTCCGATGCTTATGTCTGCATGGTGCGCACCGGACAGAACGGCCCCAAGGGAATCTCAACGGTCTATGTCGAAGACGGTGCGCCCGGCCTGTCCTTCGGCGCCTTGGAGCAGAAGATGGGATGGAAAAGCCAACCCACAGCACAAGTGCAGTTCGATGATTGCAAAATCCCGGCCGAGAACCTTGTCGGCGTCGAAGGCGATGGATTCAAATACGCGATGATGGGGCTGGATGGCGGACGGCTGAACATCGCCTCATGCTCGTTAGGGGCCGCGCAAGCGGGGCTGAATATGACGTTGCAATATATGTCCGAGCGGCAGGCGTTCGGTCAGTCCATCGACCAGTTTCAGGCGCTGCAATTCCGTCTGGCCGATATGGAGATCGAGTTACAGGCAGCCCGAACGTTCTTACGGCAGGCGGCCTGGAAACTGGATCAGGGCACGCCGGATGCCACCAAGTTCTGCGCCATGGCCAAGAAATTCGTAACCGAGACCGGATCAAATGTTGTGGATCAATGCCTGCAACTGCATGGCGGCTATGGCTATCTGGCAGATTACGGGATCGAGAAACTGGTCCGCGACTTGCGCGTGCATCAGATCCTGGAAGGCACGAATGAAATCATGCGCGTGATCGTGTCGCGCCAGATGCTCGCCAACCGCTGAGGGGGCCATGGCTGAAATCGACATTCGCAACACCGGTCGCGCCGGACGGATCACACTGACCCGGACCAAAGCCCTGAACGCTCTCAGCTATGACATGTGCATGGCCATAGACACTGCTTTGCGCAACTGGCGTGAAGATGACTCGGTTGATCTTATTGTTATGGACGCCGAGGGCGACAAGGCATTCTGCGCTGGCGGCGACATTGCGGAACTGTACGAGACCGGCAAGAACGGTGACTATGCTTACGGCCAGACGTTTTGGCGCGATGAGTACCGCCTGAACGCGCTGATATTTGAATTCCCAAAGCCCGTCGTCAGCTTTCTGCAAGGGTTCACCATGGGCGGTGGCGTTGGCATTGGCTGTCACGGCAGCCACAGGATTGTAGGCGAAAGTAGCCAGATCGCCCTGCCCGAGTGCGGGATCGGATTGGTTCCGGATGTCGGTAGCTCGCTGATGCTGGCGCTCGCACCAGGACGCGTCGGCGAATACCTTGGCATGACCGGTCATCGGATGGGCCCGGATGATGCCATTTTCGCAGGTTTCGCGGATCACTTCATTCCCATGGCGCAATGGTCGGACTTGATCGAACTGTTGGAAGCATCCGGAGACGCCAGCCTTCTGACCACCCACGCCCAAACACCCCCGGACGGCGTGTTGGCCGGATTGCAAACCAAGATCGACGCGCATTTTGACGGCGAAAGGCTGCAAGACATCCTCAATAGCCTCAAAGGCAGCGAAACGGACTTCGCAACCGCCGCGCTTAAATTGATCAACCGGGGTTCGCCGCTGGCTATGGCCTGCTGTATCGAGATCTTGCATCGCTTGCGCACCCCCAGCCTCACCATCCAGAAGGCGCTGGAACACGAGTTCCGCTTTACAAGTCGTGCGATGGAACAAGGTGACTTTCTGGAAGGTATTCGCGCACAGATTATCGACAAAGACCGCACTCCGCGCTGGAGGCACCCCGACCAGAACGTACCCATTGTCGAGGTATCTAGGATGCTTCAACCAATGGGCGCTAAAGCACTGACATTCTAGGAGGATTGAGGAATGAAGATCGGATTTATCGGGCTTGGGAACATGGGGAATCCGATGGCTGCCAATCTGGCGAAAGCCGGTCATGACGTGGTCGGGTTTGATATGGCGGATGTGGATGTTGCAGGCGTGACCCTTGCCTCATCGGGCGCTGAGGCTGCAGGCGGTGCCGACATTGTTATCACCATGCTTCCGAACGGCCAGATCCTGCGGGCCGTGGCGGATGATATTTTGCCAGCGATGAATTCCGGTTCGGTTTGGATTGATTGCTCGACCGTGGATGTCGACAGCGCCCGCGCCGTGGCCGAGCAGGCTGCACAAGTCGGTGTCTTGGCAGTGGACGCACCCGTATCCGGCGGGATCGGAGGGGCTGCGGCCGGTACCTTGACCTTTATGGCAGGTGGCAGTGATGTCGCCTTTGGCAAGGCTGCCCCCCTGTTCGAAATCATGGGACAAAAGGCCGTGCATTGCGGCGGATCAGGCGCAGGTCAAGCCGCCAAAATATGCAATAACATGATTCTGGGCGTGACCATGATTGCCACCTGTGAAGCGTTTGCATTAGCAGACAAGCTGGGTCTGGACCGACAGAAAATGTTTGACGTAGTCAGCACATCCTCGGGATATAGCTGGACAATGAACGCTTATTGCCCCGCACCGGGGGTCGGCCCCTCCAGCCCTTCGGACAATGACTACCAGCCCGGCTTTGCCGCCGAACTGATGCTCAAAGACTTGCGCCTCAGCCAACAGGCCGCGGAAAGTTCAGATGCGGATACGCCACTTGGTCAGGCGGCTACGGCTCTTTATGAGCAATTCGTGGAATCCGAAGACGGTTTGGGCAAGGATTTCTCTGCCATGCTGCCCCGTTTTGAAAAACGAGGAAGAAGTTAACTTTCGCCCGTGGGCGACAAACTGCCCACGGGGTTGACCCGCTCTGATCGGACCGCCATCTATCGGCGTAGATCAGTTCGTGTGCCGGAGGTTTCTATGTCCCGTGTTTTGAAAATAACATTGGTTGCTTCCATGTTTGTCACAGCGCCCGCAGCGGTGATGGCAGGCAATGGTAAAGGCAACGGTAAAAACGCCGACAAGGTCTTTCGCGTGCCCTCGCAACCTGTGATTCAAACCAAAGGCAAGGCTGGGCATTGCCCTCCGGGGTTGGCCAAGAAAAATGTACCCTGTGTTCCACCTGGACAGGCTAAAAAGCTGTATCGCAACGGTGACTTCATCAACAACGATTACCGCTGGATCAATGATCCGTACCGCTATGGCTTGAACCGAGGGTCATATGTCCGCGCCGGGGATTATGTCTACCGGGTCGATCCCGAGACCCGCAAAGTACTGAACTTAATCGGCGCCGTTGCGGATATCCTTAACTAAGTCACACAACCTCTGCGTTAGCTCCCTACTTTTGACGCAATTCAGCGTCATTTCAATTCTCATTATTGCGAGGATTGAATATGCATAGTGACAATTCGATTTTTGAGTTCCGCGGACCGTGGAACGTACCCATTCAGTTAAACCAAAGTCTGATTTTTCTAGTTTTGCTCATAGTGGGGTTCAGTTTTGATCCCGAATCCCTGCCCTATGCGCTTGGTTTTGTGGCCATTTTATTGACCTCAATCCTGTTGCATGAGCTCGGACACGCCTGGGGGTGCTTGATACAGAGTATCCCCGTCAATCGCGTCGTCCTGTATGGCGGTGGCGGGTTTTGCGAACATCGCCGCTCGACCTCATCCTACGAAGACGAATTGATCGTCGCTATGGGGCCGATCGTCAACCTGACCCTGTGGGCATTGTGTTCGTTGTTGGAACCCTTCGTCACCTCGCCCGAACTGGGCTGGGTTCTGGTCGTGACCGCCCAATTGAACCTGTTTTTGGCGGTATTCAACATGTTGCCCCTGATGCCGTTGGACGGTGGCCGTCTGTTTCACGCTGTCCTTAACCGCATGGTCCAACCTGTGACTGCGACACGAATTGCCGGGCTTGTCGGACTGATCGGAGTCGCTCTTTGGTTACCTATGATGGTATTCGCCTACGTAAACTTCGGCTTTGTGTTCCTGTTCTTTCCACCCTTGCTGCGTCATTGGCACATGCTCAGACACGCGCAATACTAGCTTATTCGGCCGCAACCTGTTCCGGGTTCAACATCTGTTTTAGGTACCGACCGGTATGGCTGCGGTCAACAGCGGCCACATCTTCGGGTGTGCCGGTGGCCACGATCTCACCGCCGCCATCACCGCCTTCAGGGCCAATGTCGATGATATGATCGGCGGTTTTCACCACGTCCAGATTATGTTCGATCACTACAACTGTATTGCCCTGATCGACCAGTTCATGCAGCACTTCCAACAGCTTACGGACGTCTTCGAAATGAAGACCCGTGGTCGGCTCGTCCAGAATATACAGCGTCCGCCCGGTCGAGCGTTTGGACAATTCTTTTGACAGCTTCACCCGCTGCGCCTCGCCCCCTGACAGGGTCGTGGCCTGCTGGCCCACCTTGATATAACCCAGCCCAACACGCGCCAGCGCATCCATCTTGTCGCGGATTGAAGGCACGGCCTTAAAGAACTCCTGCGCGTCTTCCACCGTCATATCAAGGACATCGGCAATGGACTTGCCCTTGAACTTGATCTCAAGCGTCTCACGATTGTACCGCGCACCCTTGCAGGTTTCGCAGGTCACGTAGACGTCGGGCAGGAAGTGCATCTCAATCTTGATAACGCCGTCGCCCTGACACGCCTCACACCGGCCACCCTTGACGTTAAAGCTGAACCGACCGGGCTTGTACCCCCGCGCCTTAGCCTCGGGAAGACCGGCGAACCAGTCACGGATCGGGGTGAAAGCCCCGGTGTAAGTCGCTGGATTTGAACGCGGAGTTCGCCCGATGGGCCGCTGGTCAATGTCGATGACCTTGTCCAGATGCTCCAGCCCTTTGATCGTCTCGCAGGGCGCAGGCGTCTGGCGCGCGCCGTTCAACCGCATCGAAGCCGTCTTGAACAGCGTCTCAATCGTCAGGGTCGATTTACCGCCGCCGGACACGCCAGTCACGCAGACGAACTTGCCCAACGGAAATTCTGCCGTGACGTTTTTCAAGTTATTCCCGGTGGCTTTGACGACCTTGAGCTTTTTCTTGTTGCCCTTGCGTCGGTCACCCGGCACAGCAATCTCGCGCGTGCCCGACAGGTACTGGCCCGTCATCGAGGCCGCATCCGCCGCGATATGTTCCGGCGTGCCGTGGCTGACCACCTGCCCGCCATGCACACCCGCGCCAGGGCCGATATCGAACACATAATCGGCCTCGCGGATGGCCTCTTCGTCATGCTCAACGACGATCACCGTATTACCCTGATCGCGCAGGTTCTTGAGCGTCCCCAGCAGCCGGTCATTGTCGCGTTGGTGCAGACCAATCGAAGGTTCGTCCAATACGTAAAGCACCCCCGTCAGGCCCGAGCCGATCTGGCTGGCCAGACGAATACGCTGGCTTTCGCCGCCCGACAGCGTACCACTTGAGCGCGAAAGCGTAAGATATTCCAAACCCACATTATTCAGGAATCCAAGGCGTTCACGGATCTCTTTCAGAATCGCCCGCGCGATCTCATTCTTCTGCACGCTCAGATGGTTCGGCGCGTCCTCGACCCAAGCTAAGGCCTCACGGATCGACATCTGCACGACCTGCCCCACATGCAGACCCGCGATCTTGACGGCGAGCGCTTCGGGCCGCAGGCGGTAGCCTTCGCAAGCCCCGCAAGGACGGTTGTTCTGATAGCGTTCGAACTCTTCACGGATCCACGCGCTGTCGGTTTCGCGATAGCGGCGTTCCATGTTTGGAATCACGCCCTCAAAGCTGCGCGTCACCTGATAGACACGGCCGCCCTCGTCATAACGGAACTGGATTTCCTCATCACCAGAGCCGCGCAGGAACACCTGTTGCACCTTGGCGGGAAGGTCTTTCCACGGGGTGTTCTTGTCGAACTCAAAATGTCGCGCAATGGCTTCGATGGTTTGCAAGAAATAGGGCGACTTACCCTTGCGCCACGGGGCCAAGGCACCGTCATACAGCTTGAGCGTCTGGTCCGGCACCACGAGGCGTTCATCAAAGAACAGCTCGACCCCTAACCCGTCGCAATCGGGGCACGCCCCGAAGGGTGCGTTGAAGGAAAACAGGCGTGGCTCGATCTCGGGGATGGTGAAACCGCTGACCGGACACGCAAAATTCTCACTGAAGGTGATGCGCTCGGCGTCGCCTTCCTTCGGCGCAGTTTCCAGAATCGCGATGCCATCCGCCAAATCCAATGCGGTGCGCAGGCTGTCGGCCAGCCGAGTCTCCATCCCTTCGCGCACGACAAGGCGGTCCACCACCACGTCGATGTCATGGCGGAATTTTTTGTCCAGCGTCGGCGGCGAGTCGAGCTCATAGAACTCTCCATCCACCTTCACACGCTGAAAGCCCTGTTTGCGCAGTTCCAAAAACTCTTTCTTATATTCACCTTTCCGGTCGCGCACGATGGGAGCCAGCAGGTAGCCGCGTGTGCCCTCCTCCATCGTCATGATGCGGTCAACCATATCCTGTACCTGC
This sequence comes from Ruegeria sp. HU-ET01832, assembly GCF_040371315.1. Lineage (NCBI taxonomy): Bacteria > Pseudomonadati > Pseudomonadota > Alphaproteobacteria > Rhodobacterales > Roseobacteraceae > Ruegeria > Ruegeria sp. HU-ET01832. Next base: position 30,247 of record NZ_BAABWL010000001.1, on the reverse strand, counting down.
TGCGCTTCGATCGGCTGGCCTGTGGCGGGGCTATACGGCGTGCCTGCGCGGGCGAACAAAAGGCGCAGATAGTCGTAGATCTCGGTCACGGTACCGACAGTCGAACGCGGGTTCTTCGAGGTCGTCTTCTGTTCGATCGAGATCGCCGGGGACAGCCCGCTGATGTGATCCACATCCGGCTTTTCCATCATGTCCAGAAACTGCCGCGCATAAGCCGACAGGCTTTCGACATAGCGACGCTGACCCTCAGCATAGATCGTATCAAAGGCCAGCGACGACTTACCCGAACCAGACAGCCCCGTGATCACCACAAGCTGATCCCGCGGAATATCCACATCAATGCTTTTGAGGTTATGTTCGCGCGCGCCGCGCACCTCGATATTCTTCAGCTCAGCCATTTTGGCCCCCAAAACGTAAGTGTCCTAGAAATAGGCGAGCGGCGCTGAGTCTCCAACACAAAAGTTAGAACAAAGTGAGAACAAACGAATTATTGCCGAACTCTCCTGACAGAACGAACGCACGGTTTGTAGTGGATGGTTGTTATCTGACTGATCAGGGAAGATTTCGATCAAATAAATGGCGCGGTTGACGGGGCTCGAACCCGCGACCCCCGGCGTGACAGGCCGGTACTCTAACCAACTGAGCTACAACCGCGCATCTATTTTCGTGGCCTTTAACCTGGACCAAGGATGGCAGCGATGGCGCGGTTGACGGGGCTCGAACCCGCGACCCCCGGCGTGACAGGCCGGTACTCTAACCAACTGAGCTACAACCGCCCGCTGCCCGTTCGTTGCTGAACGTTTGGGTGTATTATGGCTACGCTCGGGCAGCGTCAAGCGGCGTTTTGAAGTTTTTTCTGAATTGCGAAATTTAACTGCGAAACCCTGTCGACCTTACTCTGCCTGTTTCAAAGAAAACTGCCGCTTTTTGATCACTGGCGACAAACCAACGGGAGACTCATGATCTCCACAACCTGAACCTGTGTCACCCTCGCCACACAGGCTGAAATTCGGTCTGTTTAGATACACATTCAGGCACCACCTAGATAAAGCGACGACTGCTCATCAGGTCATAGTGTGACCCTTAGCAAACAAAACAAGCAAACGGAGCAGAAACGTGAAAAAACGTATTATTTGCAGCATTTTGGCAGCATCAACAACAATCGGAGCCGCACAGGCCGCGGAAATTTCCGGTGGTTACCTGAATTTGGATTACTCGACATTTACAGACACCGACTTTGGTGATGCCTACAACCTAAACGGCGCTGCAGAATTGGCGTTTAGCCGCGCCTTCAGCGCACAACTCGACCTTGGCGTACAGCGATTCCAAGACCTGAGTGAAACCGCAACCAACTGGACTTTGCACGGCAACTTGCACACCGCCAACAACGCGTCCTTTGGCCTGTTCTACGGCCAGGAGGACCTAGATGATGCGGATTTTGAATTCTACGGGATCGAAGCTGGATTTGATGCTGGACCCGCCGAAATCGAAGGGTACCTGGGACGCCAGGATCTGACCAATGCTTCGGACCTAGATGGCACCTTGTTCGGAATCTCGGCCAAGACCGAGCTGACCGACGCTTGGGAACTGAGCACCAGCTTCGACATCGTCGACAACTTTGGAGGCGCGCTGGACTTCAACCTTTTCGCGATTGGCGCGTCTTACGCGGCGGCTGACAATGCCGAAGTTTATGGCAACCTGGGCGTGGCTCATATCTCGTCCCCGCTTGTTTCAGGCAGCTCAAACGAAGCCTATGTGACTGTCGGCGTTCGCGTAAACTTTGGCAACGACCGTGGCACCACATTCGGTCGTCGCGGAGTGTTGACCCAACTTCCGGGTTTGCCGGGACTGTAAAGCCAAAATGGCACTTGCAGCAGTTTCAAAGTCGCTGTAATACGCCGCCTTACGGGTGATTAGCTCAGTGGTAGAGCGCTTCGTTCACATCGAAGATGTCAGGAGTTCAAATCTCTTATCACCCACCATTTTTTCCTTTTAGCGATTCATAAAAAGGCCCCAGGGCTTTGGTAATCCGAATAGAAAAAGGGCGGAGTTTTCACTCCGCCCTTTCCACAGCACTTTCAATTTAGTGTGTCGTTGCAGAAGCCGCCGAATTATCAGAAGCCTTAGCCGCAGCGGCAGCGGCTTCCTCGGCCGCTTCGTCCCACTCAATCGGCTCTGGTTCGCTGACCAAAGCCTGTTTCAGCACTTCCGAGACATGCGAGACCGGGATGATCTCTAGCCCTTCCTTCACGTTATCCGGAATATCGGCCAGATCCTTTTCGTTTTCCTCGGGGATCAGAACCGTTTTGATGCCACCACGCAGAGCTGCCAGCAGTTTCTCCTTCAAACCACCAATCGGCATCGCATTTCCGCGCAACGAAACTTCGCCGGTCATGGCGATGTCCTTGCGCACCGGAATACCCGTCAGCACGGAAACGATCGATGTGACCATCGCCAGACCTGCCGAAGGCCCATCCTTTGGCGTCGCCCCATCCGGCACGTGGACATGGATATCCAGTGTGTCAAACTTCGGCGGCTTAACACCGATCTGCGGTGAGATTGACCGCACATAGGACGAGGCTGCATCGATGGATTCCTTCATCACATCGCCCAACTTACCAGTGGTCTTCATCCGACCTTTACCCGGCAGTTTCAGCGCCTCGATGTGCAACAAATCGCCGCCAACAGAGGTCCATGCCAGACCAGTGACAACACCGACCTGATCATCCTGCTCGGCCAAGCCGTACCGGAACTTGGGTACGCCTAGGAAATCATCCAGATTGTCTGGCGTCACCGTAACGGATTCAGCCTCTTTCTTGACGATCTTGGTCAGCGACTTCCGGGCAACCTTGGCGATCTCGCGTTCCAGATTCCGCACGCCTGCCTCGCGGGTATAGGTGCGGATAATGGATTGCAGCGCGTCATCGGTCAGCTCAAATTCCTTAGCCTTCAGGCCGTGGTTCTTGACCTGCTTGCTTATCAGGTGCTGCTTGGCGATCTCGGATTTCTCTTCCTCGGTATAGCCAGCCAGTGGAATGATCTCCATCCGATCCAGCAGAGGCCCAGGCATGTTGTAGCTGTTCGACGTGGTCAGGAACATCACGTTGGACAGGTCATATTCGACCTCAAGATAGTGGTCCATGAACGTGCTGTTCTGTTCCGGGTCCAACACTTCAAGCATGGCCGAAGCCGGGTCGCCACGGAAATCCTGCCCCATCTTGTCGATCTCATCGAGCAAGATCAGCGGGTTCGTGGTTTTCGCCTTTTTCAACGCCTGAATGATTTTACCGGGCATCGACCCGATATAGGTCCGACGGTGGCCGCGGATTTCGGATTCGTCGCGCACACCGCCCAACGAGATGCGAATGAACTCGCGCCCCGTGGCTTTGGCGACCGACTTACCCAAAGACGTTTTACCCACACCCGGAGGGCCAACAAGGCACAAGATCGGGCCCTTCAGCTTTTTCGAACGCTGCTGAACCGCAAGGTACTCGACGATCCGTTCCTTGACCTTTTCAAGGCCGTAGTGATCGGCATCCAGAATGTCCTGCGCGCGACCCAGATCCTTTTTGACGCGGGATTTGGTGCCCCACGGCAGCGCCAGAATCCAGTCCAGATAGTTGCGCACCACGGTGGCTTCGGCCGACATGGGCGACATGTTCTTGAGCTTCTTCAGCTCACCTTCGGCCTTTTCGCGCGCTTCTTTCGACAGCTTGGTCTCGGCGATTTTCTCTTCCAGTTCGGCAACTTCATTGCTGCCGTCCTCGCCATCGCCAAGTTCCTTCTGAATGGCTTTCATCTGCTCATTCAGGTAATATTCGCGCTGCGTTTTCTCCATCTGAGATTTGACGCGGGTCTTGATCTTTTTCTCGACCTGAAGAACCGACATCTCGCCCTGCATGAGGCCATAGACCTTTTCCAGCCGCTCACTAACCGAGAGCGTCTCAAGCAGTTCCTGCTTTTGCTCAACCTCAATGCCCAGATGGCCCGAAACCAGGTCGGCCAGCTTGGCAGGCTCGGTGGTTTCACCAACGGCTGTCAGCGCTTCTTCGGGGATGTTCTTGCGGACTTTGGCGTAACGCTCGAACTCATCCGCGACGGTGCGCAGCAGCGCCTCGGTCGTCGTCACGTCACCGGGAATTTCGGTCAGATATTCAGCACGAGCTTCGAAGAAATCTTCGTTTTCCAAAAATTCGGTGATCTGCACCCGCGCCTGACCTTCGACCAGCACTTTCACGGTGCCGTCGGGCAGTTTAAGCAGTTGCAGAACATTGGCCAGCACACCCGACCGGTAAATCCCATCAATCGAGGGATCATCGTCACCTGGGTCAATCTGGCTGGACAGCAAAATCTGCTTGTCGTCCTGCATCACTTCTTCCAGTGCGCGAACAGATTTTTCCCGACCCACGAACAGCGGCACGATCATATGTGGAAAAACCACAATATCGCGCAGCGGAAGCACCGGGTATGAGGAATTCAGAGGCTCTTGCATGCTCAATCCTTATCATTGGCAAGACGGTACTGGTCCCTATAAAGGCAACGCCCGACCGTCTCCTGTTTGGACGCTTAAGGTGGGGTTCAAATACCCCATTTCAACCTCATCGCCGTATGTCGTGATCCAGAATGACCCGAGGTTTTTCGGACTGCAAGGCACCGCGCCGGAATATCCACCGATTTTAACACAACTGACGCAATGTGCGGCATCAAATCGGTTCAATATCGCCCTGAGCGCGCTGCGCGTGGAACTCGGCCTGCCATGCCTCGAATATTCCAGTTGCAATGGCGTCGCGCATTCCCTGCATGATATTCTGGAAATAATGCAGATTGTGCCACGTTAGCAGCATCCCCGAGATCATCTCGTTCGAACGGAACACGTGGTGAAGATACGCGCGGGAATAATTCGAGCAAGCCGGGCATTTGCATTGCTCGTCCAGCGGTCGCGGATCGTCGGCGTGACGGGCGTTTTTGATGTTCACCACACCATACCGCGTAAACACCTGCCCTGTTCGGCCGGAACGCGAGGGCAGAACACAGTCCATCATGTCAATACCGCGAGCGACTGCGCCAACGATATCATCAGGTTTGCCAACACCCATGAGGTAGCGCGGCTTGTCGACCGGCAGCATATCCGGCGCAAAGTCCAGAACATCGAACATGGCCTCTTGCCCTTCACCTACGGCCAGTCCACCGACGGCGTAACCTTCAAAGCCGATGTCCTTCAACGCTTCAGCAGATTCTTCGCGGAAATCCTGCTCTAGCCCGCCTTGCTGAATGCCGAACAGCGCATGGCCCGGACGGTCGCCAAAGGCATCACGGGATCTCTGCGCCCATCGCATCGACAGCCGCATGGACGAGGCAATCCGGTCTCGGTCAGCAGGCAACGCAGGGCATTCGTCAAAGCACATAACAATATCCGAGCCCAAAAGCCGCTGAACCTCCATCGACCGTTCCGGCGTCAACTCGTGCTTGGAGCCGTCAATATGGGATTTGAACGTTACACCCTTTTCGGTCAACTTGCGCAACCCGGCAAGCGACATGACCTGAAAGCCGCCCGAATCCGTCAAAATCGGACGATCCCAATTCATGAATTTGTGCAACCCGCCCAAACGGTCGATCCGCTCGGCGGTGGGACGCAACATCAGGTGATAGGTGTTGCCCAGCAGAATGTCCGCACCCGTCGCACGTACGCTTTCCGGCATCATCGCCTTGACCGTCGCCGCCGTTCCGACCGGCATGAAGGCCGGAGTACGCACTTCACCACGCGGAGTTTGGATTACTCCGGTTCTGGCTTTGCCATCGGTGGCCTTCAGGTCAAAAGAGAAACGTTCGGTCATTCGGTGCCTCGGGGTCGCTGAACCGGGCAGCGTTTGCCCGATCCGCGCGCCCAATGCAACCCGTCAAGGAAGAGAGGCGACGCGCTCGGTAAACAGCTGCACAACCCCTGCCCCATCCACATCGCGGCAAACTCGGATTGGCGGGCGAGAGGGGTCGGGGCGCGTGGCACCGATTTCAGAGCCAATTGTGGTAACTTTTACCCCGGTCTCAACCATGTCGAACATCCCATCATGCGTACAGGCGATCACAGCCGTGGAGTCGTGGAGCCCACACCCCTCAAGACCCCCAATTTCCTTGTAGAAATTGAGATAGAACCGAGAGATATCCCGCAAGAACCCGCCAATATCCGCAGATCGTCTCGCCAACGCTTCGAAATCGGCGGTTTCGTAAAGGGTTTTAAGCGTGACATCTAAGCCGACCAGAACAGTATCCGGAGGCGAAGAGAACACCTCATCCGCTGCTGCAGCGTCGTGGTAAATGTTAGCCTCGGCGTGTTCGGTAATGTTACCTGGGCAAAACACGGCCCCACCCATAATGACCAACCGCTTGATGTTGCGTGAAAACTCGGGGTCCAAGCGCATTGCCGCAGCGATGTTGGTCAGCGGTCCCACGGCACAGACCACCAATTCACCACGATGCGCTTTCGCCATTTCCACAAGGAATGCGGCGGCGTCCAGCGAATGGTTCGTCCCTACCTCTGGAATATCCGTCAAGTCACCAAAGCCTTCGGGACCGTGAACACGCTCGGATGGCGCGTGATCGGTCCTACCCAGCGCGAAAGGCGCACCTTCGGCGACCGGTGCTTCTACAGCCAGTCGATGCAAAAGGTAACGCGCATTTCGGCTGGATTGGTGGACATGCGTGTTGCCGAAAACGGTGGTCAGCCCCAATAGATCAATTTCCGAGGCCGCCGCCGCATAAGATATGGCCATGGCGTCGTCGATGCCGGGATCGGTGTCGATAATAAGTTTCATGCACGTCCGATAGCGCAATCACCAAGGGATGCAAAGCGGCCACATTCGGAAATTTCCCCCTTACATCCGAACGTTCATAGATTTGAATCTAATCCTATACCCGCCATACCTGACTTGAAATTGGGCAAGTCAATCCCCAAATGTATACTATAGTACACAATAATGAGAGGACAGATATGACCGAAGACCAGATTATAGGATTGCTTTCGTCGAACATCATTTTCGTTCTTGGCGCCGTTCTGATTGTCGTTGTTATCTTCAAGGGCATTAAGATCGTGCCTCAGTCGGAAAAATACGTGATTGAACGCTTTGGCCGCCTGCACTCGGTCCTTGGGCCAGGTATCAACTTTATTGTTCCGTTTCTTGATGTTGCACGTCACAAGATATCCATTCTGGAACGCCAATTGCCCAATGCGACGCAAGACGCGATTACTAAGGACAACGTGTTGGTGCAAATCGACACCTCGGTCTTTTACCGCATTCTTGAGCCTGAAAAGACCGTCTACCGCATCCGCGACGTAGATGGTGCGATTGCCACCACTGTGGCTGGGATCGTCCGGGCCGAGATCGGCAAAATGGACCTGGATGAGGTTCAGTCGAACCGTGCACAGTTGATCAACCGCATTCAGGAAAGTGTGGAAACTGCCGTGGATGACTGGGGCATCGAAGTGACCCGTGCCGAGATTCTGGATGTGAATCTGGATCAGGCGACGCGCGATGCGATGTTGCAGCAGTTGAACGCCGAACGCGCCCGTCGGGCACAGGTCACCGAGGCCGAGGGTCAAAAACGTGCGGTCGAATTGAACGCCGACGCCGAGCTGTATGCGGCCGAGCAAACCGCCAAAGCTCGTCGTATTGAAGCTGAAGCCGAAGCTTATGCCACCGGTGTTGTGGCCAAGGCCATTCAGGACAATGGTATCGAGGCCGCGCAATACCAGGTTGCGTTGAAACAAGTCGAAGCGCTGAACGCGCTGGGCGCTGGCAATGGTTCGCAGACAATCGTTGTGCCTGCAAATGCCTTGGAAGCGTTTGGCGATGCCTTTAAGATGCTGAAGGGAGGCAAGTAATGGCAGACCCGTTCTGGCTGACATGGTGGATTTGGTTGGCGGGGGCATTGGCCCTCGGCATCCTCGAGATTGTGCTGCCGGGATTCATCTTTCTGGGCTTCGCAATCGGCGCGGCGATCACTGGGTTGTTGCTGATCATCCCAGGTGTGGCGCCATCCCTGCCGGTTCTGCTGCTGATCTTTGCTGCATTGTCGCTGATAGCATGGCTGGTCCTGCGACGGATGTTCGCCCTGCCCCACGGTCAAGTGAAGACCTTTCGGCACGACATCAACGAATGAACCCACTGGTGCCCGCTTTGGGCACCACGCCACCTCTGGACGCTGCCCATAGCTTTCCCTATATAAAAGCTCAGGAAACAGACCCGAGGCACGAATGACTCACCCCAGCGAACAGTTTGAAGGCACGCCATTGATTGCGCCTTCGACAATTGAGCACCCCCTGTATGACGCAGTGGTCGAGGCCTGCCGGTCAGTCTATGACCCTGAAATTCCAGTTAACATCTATGATCTGGGTTTGATCTATACCATCGACATTTCCGGCGAGAACGCGGTGAAAGTGATCATGACCCTGACTGCACCAGGTTGCCCGGTAGCAGGCGAAATGCCCGGCTGGATCGTCGAAGCTGTCGAGCCGGTTGCGGGCGTCAAGGAAGTCGATGTCGAACTAACTTGGGAACCCCCCTGGGGAATGGAGATGATGTCAGACGAAGCCCGTTTAGAGCTGGGCTTCATGTAAGCACGACCTGATATCTTGCCGAAAAACCGCCCCTCTGACCGGGCGGTTTTTTTATTTGACGTCGCAGGTTGACCTGATCTCGGCGGCTCTTTCGTCCAGCGCTTTGACGTAGTCGCCTGAAAGCATTGATAACCGCTTCTTCTCCGTCCCGGTCACCAGCCCCAACAACGCACCTGCGGGCAATATCGACACGACACTTTCAACTTGCTGGTCCTGTGCATGTTTCTTTTCTGCTGCGATGGCGCGTAAGTCGCCTTCGGCCGTCGCACAGTTTACCGGGTGCCGCTTGCCGTCCACAGCTGCGGATGCAACGCCTACGACCACTATTGCAATCGAGATAAACAGGACCGCCTTCAACACCTTGGAGAGTTTATGCATGTCCATGCACCTTTCGTTATCCACTGCCATACCCTGTTCGCAGGCTAGGCCGACCCATTGTCTGAACGCAAGCATGGGTTCCGTCTGACGGCAACCTTACTGGAAAAGTTAGGTAAGCACGGCTGCTATGTCTTGAGACTGTTTCGCCTAAGCACTAAATTGAAGATAACGCGCGACAACGGAGACCAACATGTTCGGCATTCCCGGGAAACAAGCGGTGACGATCACACCGAAAGCTGCGACCCAGATTGTAAGCCTGATGAAATCAGGTGGACATGCCGGGCTGCGAATCGGTGTCAAGAAAGGTGGCTGCGCAGGCATGGAATACACCATGGACTACGTGGACGAAGCCGATGCCAATGACGAGGTCGTAGAACAGGATGGCGCACGGGTGATGATCGCCCCTATGGCACAGATGTTTCTGTTCGGAACCGAGATCGACTATGAGGTTTCGCTGCTGGAATCCGGCTTCAAGTTCCGCAACCCTAACGTTGTCGATGCCTGCGGTTGTGGCGAGTCGATCAAGTTTGACGAAACGCTCTCGGCCCAGCGTTAAGACGCTTCTTTCAGGTGAACATAGGTTTCGTTGAACCGCGTCGTCAGGTGTTCTCCGGCACGAATAACCTTGTCTGAATTCGGCGGAGCAACATTTGTGTCGTAGGACGGATTGTAGAACAGCGGCACCGAGATCCGTTCCTCAGACCCTCCTACCACCCGGTGCAACGTGGCTTTGACCCGACCGTCGGTCCAGAATTCCAGCATTTCACCAAAGTTGATAATGAAGGTTCCGGGCCGGGCTTCGGCCGGTTCCCATTTTCCGTCAGGCATTTGAACCTCTAGCCCAGCGGTTCCATCTGTGGCCAACAGTGTCAGGCACCCATAATCGGTATGTGCGCCGATTCCAAAATCCTGATGCCCTGCCCAGACGGGGCGCTGAGGGTAATAATTGCCGCGCAGCAAGGCCATGGGCGTTTCAAATGCGCTGTCGAAGCTGGCTGCATCTCGCCCAAGGGCCACAGCGATTGCCCTTAGAACGCGCATCGCGACTGCACTGGCGTCGGTGTAGTAGGTCTGGATGGTATCTTTGAAGCCGGCCGGCGCCTCGGGCCATTGGTTCGGCGCATAAACGCTCAGGTCCTTGGCTGCATAGAGGTTTCCTGCTGGTAGTTCGTATCCGCAGTCAAAAACCTCTTTGAAGTCGGGATTGGCATGCGGGTCGACCTGTTCGGATTGCGAAGCGCCCCACCCTCGGTTTGCCCCCGTCTTAGCCATATCAACGCGCGCTTTCTGGGCCTCGGGTAAGTGAAAGAACTTTCGATAGGCTTCAATGACCGACGTGCACCGTGATGCATCCAAGCCTGTATTGGACACAGTCAGGAAACCCACCTCACCGATTGCGTGCAGCAGGCGGGCCAACTCATCGGGCTCGCGTCGGTCCAGTTTTTCTAGGTCCAGGTTGTTGATCATGAGGGCCTCGGAAATTGCGCGTGAGTTGTGCCGTTTTGGCAGCTAATCCGCAACCAGAATTGTCAGTGTGTCCGCACGGTGCTATCCGATGTGCAAACAATAGCTTAAATGGGGGATCCTATGATGCGGCGCAAGCTTGCGGCAGGGAATTGGAAGATGAACGGAACGGCTGGGGATTTAGCCGAGTTGGAGGCGCTGTCAAGGACCTACCCTTCCCCATCAGTTGATGTGCTGATTTGTCCACCCGCAACGCTGATACACCGTGCTGCGCAAACGGTAGGTGAAGCCGGGATCAAGATCGGCGGTCAGGACTGTCATACCGCGTCATCCGGTGCACATACTGGCGACATAAGCGCCGAGATGCTGATGGATGCCGGGGCATCAATGGTGATCCTTGGCCATTCTGAACGGCGCGAAGATCACGCCGAACAGAACGAAGATGTTCGCGCCAAAGCGCGTGCCGTTATGGATGCTGGCCTAAAGGCCATCATCTGCGTCGGTGAAAGCCTTGAACAGCGCGAAGCGGCCAACACGCTGGACATCATTGGCGGCCAGATGTCGGGCTCGATCCCGGACCAATCCACCGGCGAGAACCTGATCGTGGCCTATGAACCCATTTGGGCCATCGGCACTGGAAAAGTTCCCACATTGGACGAAATCGGAGAAGTCCACGACTTTATCCGTGCGCGTCTGGAACGGCGGTTTGGCGAAGGCGTGGGGCGGTCCGTCCGGCTGCTTTACGGCGGGTCGGTCAAGCCCGGCAATGCGGCGGACATCTTTGCCGTGTCCAACGTGGACGGTGCCTTGGTAGGTGGCGCCAGCCTTAAGGCTGACGACTTTTCCGGCATTATCGACGCATTGCAGAACGCCTGAGACTACGCCAGTTTCATCGTTACCAGACCGGCCACAATCAGGGCGGCTGCGATAAGACGCGGGGCTGTCACGGCCTCGCCCAGAAAAACAACGCCAACGGCAAAAGCACCGATGGCCCCTATTCCGGTCCAAATCGTGTAGGCTGTGCCAAGTGGCAAATCACGCATCGCCAAAGCCAAAAGTCCGAACGATGCGACCATGAAAACACCCATAATGGCGGTTGGCCAAAGACGGGTGAAACCGGCAGATTGCTTCATGGCAACAGCCCAGCCAATCTCGAGAACACCGGCGAACAGAAGAAAAATCCAAGGCATTGGGACACCTCTCATATCTTCGAGTCGTCCCGAACGATACACAGGTTTAGATGAGGTCGTCCTCGGCCCTCAATCTGGGCACTAAAAATCCCTCATTCAAGAGCATTTCTTTCACAAAACTGCAGCCTGACCGTCACATCCCGCCTCTAAAGATGCAGAAATCGCATTTTTAAACCGCGAACTTGAAGTCGCGCAGTGGTCGCAACAAAACGGATGGAAACCTGATGACGGAAACCTCTTGCAAAGCCTGTGTTCTGTGCATGAAATGGGGTACGCCGTTCAGTGCGCATGATGTCAACATGCTGTTCGCGGCTGTCCGGGATCATTTGCCCGTAGACCATGACTTCATTTGCATCACAGATGACACCACCGGGCTTGATCCCGCCATCAAGACGCACGCCCTGTCCTTTCCCCAATTGGATCAGTCGGAATGGGTTCACGGCAAATGGCCCAAATTGCTTATGTTCGACAGGCGGATTGTGTAAGGCTACGAAACAGCGCTGTTCCTTGACCTCGATCTCTTAGTAACCGGTGAACTCACGCCTCTGTTGCTCGGCGTACGTGAACGCGGCGGGCTTTACCTTATGCCTAAGTTTCGCGCCTTCGTGTGGCGCGCGATACCCGCAGCGTTCTGGGATCGTGTTCCGGGGCTTATGAACCTGGTCACGCGCGGCAATTCTTCTGTGGTCGGATTTATACCCAAGCAGCAGTTCCACCTGTACGAGAACTTTGACGCGGCCCGCGACCTGAAAGCTTACAAGAATGATCAGGACTATATCTCAGGACGGGCGTGGCGACGTCGGTGCTACCCGAACGATTGGTGTATCGGTATAATACACCTGGTCCCCTATTGGCCGTTCAATCTGATTTTCCGAAAGTACCGCAACCTGCCAAAACGCCCTAAAATCGCTATCTTGAACGGAAACCCGAAAGCGCTTGAGCTGGTGGGGCAGAATGTCGGAGAATGGGGAACGAAGCGCCGCCGTGGCTTTGGCAGCATTGGCTGGGTTGAGACATATCTTCAGAAATACAGCGTGAAAGAAGAAAGGCCGGACCCAATAGGATCCGGCCTTTTTCTTTAGTTCGTTATGATCTCTGGCCCCATGAAGGTGTTGGGCAAGAACGTCGATATCCACGGTATGTACGTCACCATGATCAAGAAGACGAACAACACGGCCAGGAACGGCAACGCCGCTTTCACAACGCTCATCATCGGCATCCCGGCCACGCCCGAAGTCACGAACAGGTTCAACCCGACCGGAGGTGTGATCATCCCGATCTCCATGTTGACCACCATGATGATGCCCAGATGGATCGGGTCAATGCCCAGCTCGATGGCAATCGGGAACACCAGCGGCGCGACGATGACCAGCAGGCCCGAGGGCTCCATGAACTGACCACCGATCAGAAGGATCACGTTCACCACGATCAGGAAAGTCACAGGACCCAGACCTGCCGACAACATTGCGCTAGCGATGTGCTGTGGCACTTGCTCGTCCGTCAGAACGTGTTTCAGGATCAGCGCGTTGGCGATCACGAACAGCAGCGTGACAGTCAGCTTGCCGGCCTCGAACAGCGTATGCTTGGTGTCCGGGTGAAAGAACGCAGTTACCAGCGCATAAGGCTTTTTGATCAAAGGCAGGTTCTGCCGGCCCTCTTCGGTGCTGAGCGGCCCCATATCTTTGTAGACAAAGCTGGCAATCAGAAAAGAGTACACTGCAGCGACGGCCGCCGCCTCGGTCGGGGTGAAGATACCGCCATAGATACCACCCAGAATGATGACAATCAGGAACAGGCCCCATCCGGCCTCGCGCGCCGAGGCAAAGATCTCGCCCCACCCTTTCCAGTCACCTTTGGGCAGGTTCTTGACCTTGGCCATGACGTAGATGGTGATCATCAGCATCAGACCCGCCATCAGGCCTGGAATGACCCCCGCAAGGAACATGCGCCCGACGGACACCTCAACGGCGGCCGCATAGACGACCATCACGATCGACGGCGGGATCAGGATGCCCAGCGTACCGGCGTTACAGATCACACCGGCAGCGAATTCCTTGGAATAGCCGACCTGACGCATGCCCGCGATCACGATGGAGCCGATGGCCACCACGGTCGCCGGGGACGACCCCGACAGCGCCGCAAACAGCATACAGGCAAACACGCCCGCAATCGCCAGACCACCAGGCAAATGCCCCACACAGGCAATCGAGAAGCGTATGATCCGCCGCGCCACACCGCCCGTCGTCATGAAAGACGACGCCAGAATGAAGAACGGGATTGCTAGCAGGGTGAAATGCCCCTCGAATGCCTCGAACAACGTGCCTGCGACCGAGGCCAAAGAACTGTCAGAATAGATCAGCAGGAACAGGGTCGAGCTGAGGCCAAGCGCCACCGCAATCGGAACACCGATCAACAGCAGGCCAATGACCATTGAGAAAAGAAGAACGACGTCCATCAGTCATGCACCCCTTGTTGTGCGCGGACTTCTTCGATCTCGTCCTCGACTTCGTGGCTGGCGACAAGGCGATCGGCCTCTCCGCGCCAGATTTGAATGGCGGCTTGCGTAAACCGGATCACCAGCAACAGCATGGATACGGGCAGCACCAGATACGGAATGACCTTTGGGATTTTCTCGTACCCTTCGCCATAGTTGATCAGGTCTTCCAGAAAGCGCAGCGGCGCGACCATCGGAATATCGTCAACCTCATAAAAACTCTGACTGCGCGCCCCGGTATCAAACCCGGTTGGGAACCAGCGCCCCGACGTGGGTGGCAGATCCGCAAATACAGCCCAATAGTCATACGACCCCTTCAGCAACAGCAACGAAAAGACCAGACAGCAAGCCACTGCGATCAGAGCCAACACGCGGCGCGGTGCAGGTGGCAACATGTTCAGGATCGCATCAACGCCCAGATGCGCATGTTTCTTGACCGCATAAGACGCGCCAAGCAGCACCAGCCACCCGAACATGAACACGGTCATTTCAAGTGCCCACAGGATATTGGAATTAAAGGCAAACCGCGCGATCACGTTGGCAAACGTCACAGCCGTCATCAGGCCAAGCAACACCGCGATCAGGGTTTCCTCGATATGGTCGATCAGCCCGCCTTGGCCGGGATTCGCACCAGACATCTCTCTGTCCCCACATTTTTAGGATGATTGATTGGGGCGGGCCTGATGCGGCCCGCCCGGCCTGCGCGTCGATAACTCCCCAGTCCCCCGACGCGCGGCGATCCGGATCAGAACCCGGCGTTGATCGCCTGAGCGGCGTCGATTTTGTCTTGGCCTACGTCACCGGCGAATTTGTCCCAAACAGGCTTCATGGCATCGACCCAAGCCTGACGCTGTTCAGCGTTCAATTCACGGATGGTGCCACCAGCGTCGATAACCGACTGCTTGGCCGCTTCGTTGACTGCAAAGGCTTCTTTGTTACGCGTCTCGGTGACTTCACCCAAGATCGTCAGGAATTGATCGCGCACTTCGGGGTCCAGGCTGTCCAGCCAGTCAACCGAGGTCACGACCAGATAGTCGATGATACCGTGGTTGGTTTCGGTGATACCGTCCTGCACCTCGAAGAACTTCTTGCCATAGATGTTCGACCAGGTGTTTTCCTGGCCGTCCACAACACCCTGCTGCAGTGCGCCATACACTTCCGAGAACGCCATCTTTTGCGGGCTACCACCGATCGCTTCCATTTGCGCGACCAGCACGTCCGACGACTGCACGCGGAACTTCAGGCCATTAGCATCTGCGGGTGTTTCCAGTGGCTTGTTGGCGGACATCTGCTTCATGCCATTGTGCCAGAACGCCAATCCCTGCAGGCCGCGGCGCTGCATGCTGTCCTTCATGGCCTGACCGTCGGCCGAGGCTTGGAACGCATCTACTGCATCGATGTTCTTGAACATGAACGGTAGGTCAAATAGCCGGAATTGCTTGGTGAATTTTTCAAACTTGGACAGCGACGGCGCAGCTAGCTGAACATCGCCCTGCAACATAGCCTCAAGGACCTTGTCGTCATTATAGAGGGTCGAGTTCGGGAAAACCTCCATACACATGACGCCATTCATTTCATCGTTCACACGCTGCTCAAGCAGCGACGCTGCAATACCCTTGGGGTGCTTGTCGGTGTTCGTCACATGAGCGAACTTCACCACGATCTCACCATCGTCACACGCTGCCATACCGGCAGTTGCCGTCACAGTCAGAGCAACTGCTGTCGCGGCTGTTGTCAGGAATTTCATCTGTCTTTTCCTCCCAGACTTCTCAGAAACTTCTCAAGAGCGCCGCCAAGGCGCCTTATGCCGGGCAGTGAACCGAATCGCCTGCCACCGCTCAACTTTTTGTTGGGGATGCGCGAGATTCGTTTTAAGTTTTTGTTTTTATTACACGTATCAGCGTTTCAACTAAACCTTCCGTGAACCAACCTGGACGACGTGCGAAATTCCACACAAGGAAATCTGCCTTTGTGCGGATTTTCGCACATATTTCGAATCGTACGATTAGAATCACCCGACAACACCGGCGCCATCGCAGTCCGTACCAGCGGACTGCCACGCCCAACGCCTTGAATTGCATGAAAATGCAGTGTCAGGCGGCGGGAGAACCTACCTTCGGTAATCCTCGGGGCGAATGCCATAACGCGCTAGTTTGTCGTAGAAGGTCTTGCGCGGCAGTTTTAGCGCTTTGGCCGCGTCCGAGGCCTTGCCATTGTGGCGCCCCAAAGACGCAATCAAAAGCGAACGTTCGACTTGGGCCATCTGCTCACTCAGCCCCAGCTCTGCGGCCGAAGCGACCTCGTCCGGCATCCCAAGAACAAACCGCATGGCCGCTGACATCAGGGATCGCGCATTGCCCGGCCAGTCCTGCGTCATCAATGACGCCAAATGTTCCGACGTGATATCCGGTGCAGCAATCCCGGCCTGCTCGGCCGCTTGTGCAACATAGTGGCGAAAGATCACCGGAATATCCTCGGGGCGTTCAGCAAGCGACGGTATCCGAACCCGCATCACGTCCAAACGATAGAAAAGATCGGCATGAAACTGTCCCGCATCAGACAAGCGCGCGAGATCAGCAGTGGTTCCGGCGATGATACGCGCGCCGACCCCTTGCTCGACGATTTCAAGTGCAGCGTACTGAGTTTCGGTCGGCATCGCTGAAATCTCATCCAAAAACAAAGAGCCCCCCGCGGCGTCCTCGCAAACATGTCGTAACTCCTGCACCGTCAACCCCGAGGCAGGGCGCTTGACAAACGGGCCTTGCGATTGCGGAGACATCAAATGCACCACTTCAGCCACCTTTGAAATGCCGCTGCCTGCGGGGCCGGTCACCAGAACCTCTACCCCTGTCCGGGCAACCGTACGAACCCGTTCCCTAAGCCGCTCGGCTTGCGCAGAGAGGCCAAACAGAAGCCGCGCGGCTGGATCTCCTTTTTCCAACTCATGTTTCAAGGCACGCTGTTCCAGAACGAGTCGCCGTGCCGCCTGTGCGCGTTCTAGAACATCGAGTAAGTCCGAGGCAGCGCATGGTTTTTCGAGAAAATCAAATGCACCTGTCCCCATCGCACGAACAGCCATGGGGACATCACCTTCGCCAGTCAACAGGATCACCGGCAGGTCAGCATCAACCTCACGCGCGTAGTTCAACAGGTGAAACCCGTCACGCCCGGGCATCCTGATGTCCGACACGATAACGCCTGCAAAATCAGCCCGAATGTGATCCTTGGCGGCTACGAAAGACCCAGCAGTCACGGGCGCGTAATCCGCCAGCTCCAGGGTTTGGGCCAATGCCTCGCGCACCGCCGCATCGTCATCGACCAAAAGGACCTTTCGTGTCATGCGACCTCATCTTCCCGGTAATACTCAAGCTCGACCGTGAACATCGCCCCTGTCTGCGCGTTGGTTCCACGGATGTTACCACCAAAACTCTGGACCAACCCGTAAGAGATCGAAAGGCCCAACCCCATCCCCTCGGACGATCCCACAGCCTTGGTGGTATAGAACGGCTCGAACAGTTTTTCAGTGTTTTCGATACCTGGGCCAATATCGCGCACCGTAACCGCCAGTTTATCACCGTTTTCTATCGCAATATGGATCAACTTGTCATCCTGCTGGCTCATGGCATCGGCGGCGTTGTTGATCAGGTTCACAAACACCTGAACCAGCCGCACCTCGCCGCCCCAAGCAAAAACAGGAGCAGAAGGCGGCTGCCATTCCAGTTCGACCCCTTCGGACCGCAGGCGCGCATCGGTCAGTTCGACAGCCGTTTCGATCACCTGAACCAAGTCAACCTTACCCATAGGTTCACTTTCGTTTCGGGCAAAGGCCCGAAGATTTTTGATGATACGCGCCATCCGCGCCGCCATGTCCGATATGCGTGTCAGATTTTCAGCCGCACGCCCCTCGCGCCCACGCGACAAAAATGCTGTGCCATTATCGGCAAATTGCTGGATCGCCATGAGCGGCTGATTCAATTCGTGGCTGATCCCGGCGGACATCTGCCCCAATGCGCTTAGCTTTCCGGCCTGTATCAGCTCGGCCTGGGCTTTCTTTAATGCGGTTTCAGCCTCTTGCCGCTCATGAACTTCGCGCCTGAGAGCGGTGTTGGCGGCCGTCAGAGCACGGGTTCGCTGCGCAACACGACTTTCCAGAACGACATTGGCCTGCGCCAGCGTCCTGCGCCGCTCCGTCGCCAGGAACAACAAGGCGCCAAAAGCAAAACAGATCGCAGCTACCGCAGCAGCCTGCAGCCCCGCCAAACGCCGCGCCGGAGCTACATCGACCAAAACCTCGGCCGTCATGTCGATCACAGGCAAATCAAGCGTCAGGTGCAGCGCACGTTCAGGCAGATACCTGCCCCACCCCAATCGC
Source organism: Ruegeria sp. HU-ET01832 (assembly GCF_040371315.1). Classification (NCBI taxonomy): domain Bacteria; kingdom Pseudomonadati; phylum Pseudomonadota; class Alphaproteobacteria; order Rhodobacterales; family Roseobacteraceae; genus Ruegeria; species Ruegeria sp. HU-ET01832. The sequence goes on along the minus strand of NZ_BAABWL010000001.1, from coordinate 11,738 downwards.
CAAAGCTCGTGCCCACCGATCATGGTCGAGGCGAAATCGGTCGCATCCCCTTCTGGCGGAGACAGGCCCTGCTGACCCTCGGACCGATACCAGAACAGAAGGTCGGACCGGTTCGAGATAAAGACCACCCCGTCGGAATCCACAAAGAAAACGGCCTCGGTACTGCCGCGCCATGTTTGTTCGACATCCTGAACATCGGCGACGACCATCAAGGCCCCTTGCACCCGACCCAATGCATCAAATGTCGGTGCTGCGTAAGAATAAATGCGCGCACCGCTTTCGGGAAGGACCCCGTGCGCACTCCCCAAAGCGCCCTGCAATGCGCGTTCGAACGCGGGGTGACCCGCCAGACTGTCCTGCGCGATCGGCTGTGCAGCGGTTAGAACCCGACCATTGCGGTCCAGATATAACATGTTGACGGCAGCTGTCTTATCGGCCACGTCCAGCAACATGACTTGTGCCGCCTGACGTTGTGAGGGTGTGTCCAGCGTAGTCAGCGCAGGATGGCCCGCCATCAGAACGGCCAATTCCTGATAGACCTGCATCTGAGTGCTTAACCGGTCCGCGGCCAGTTCCAAATCGGCCTCGGCCTTCTCGCTAAGCTGCGATAACGCCTGCCTGAACCCGTAGGACCAGACGCCCGCCGACAGCAGCGCGACCGAGAACAGAAAACCTATGACGACGAATGCTCTGTGCATATCCTAGGGTCTTGCATTCAGCGCGGCCTATGGCAAGTCTGCGCGGCATGAAGAAAATCTCGCAGTCGCCGGTTGATCCCGTATTCGTTCAGGACCCCTATCCATTTTATGACCATGCGCGCAGGTTCGGAGACCTGTTTTTCTGGGAAGACTACAACAAGGTTGCCGCAGTATCGCACAGAGCCGTTCAGACATTACTGAAAGATCGGCGATTTGGGCGCGAGAAGCCAACCGAATTGCAAACCCCCGGCCCCGATCATCTGGCAGCTTGGCAGGCGATCGAGGATCATTCTCTTCTCGAACTGGAACCTCCGCGCCACACGCGATTGCGTAGTCTGGTCATAAGGGCTTTTACGTCCCGCTCTATTGCCGCGATGACCCCAAACATCGAACAACTGTGCCGCGACCTTATCCACGAATTTCCCGACGAACCGTTCGATCTGCTGCAGACATATTGCACGCAAGTGCCAGTGATCACCATTTGCCGGTTGCTGGGCGTACCCGAGCATATGGCCCCTGACCTTCTGCAATGGTCCCACGATATGGTCGCGATGTACCAGGCAAACCGAACCCGCCAGACCGAAGACCGGGCAGCGCAGGCATCAGCGCAATTCACTGAGTTCCTAAGCAATTATATCGACCTGCGCCGCGTGGAGCCGGGTCCAGATCTGATCACAAAGCTGATCGCAGCCGAGGAACGCGGCGAAAAGCTATCGCGGGACGAATTGATTGCGACTTGTGTGCTTTTGTTGAATGCCGGACATGAGGCGACGGTCCATGCGTTGGGAAATGGTGTTAAGACACTGCTTCAGACTGGAACAAGGCCAGACGTATTGGATGAGAACCGGATTGACGGCACCGTTGAAGAGATCCTCAGATATGACCCGCCCTTACACATGTTCACACGCTACGCCTATGAACAGGTTGATCTTTTCGGCCACAGCTTCAAACGCGGCGATGAGGTCGCCTTGTTGCTTGGCGCTGCAAACCGCGACCCTTCCGTTTGGGCCGATCCAAATCAGTTCTTACCCAGCCGCGACGTCGTAACAAATACCAGCTTTGGCGCAGGGCTGCATTTCTGCGTCGGCGCGCCACTGGCGCGCCTCGAGATGCGCATCGCCCTCAAAACCCTATTTGATCATTGCCCGTCCCTGCGCCTAGAGGGCGATCCGGACTATTCCAACACGTACCACTTTCACGGGTTGACCCGCCTGATGGTCACGACCTGACGGATTATTCTGCGACCAGAGCGTTCAGTGGCAGCATTGTGGTCGATTTGATCTCTTCCATGGACAGCAGTGCGGTCACATTGTGAACCCGCACTTCCGAGATCAGCGTTTGGTAGAATTCGTCGTAAGCCCGCGCATTTTTGACCCGAACCTTGAGGATGTAGTCAATGTCACCCGCCAAACGATGCGCCTCTTGCACCTCGGGACGGTCGCGAAGGGCCTTAAGGAATTTGCGCTGCCAGTCTGCTTCGTGTTCGGACGTGCGTATAAGAACGAAGAACGTCGCTTCAAAACCCAATGCCTCGGCATCCAGCAAGACGGTCTGTTGACCGATCACACCGGCCCCCTTCAGCTTGCGGATTCGGTTCCAGACCGGGGTCTTCGAACTGCCAACACGCGCGGCAATTTCGTCCAGTGATTGGCTGGCATCGCGCTGCAGCTCAACCAGAATTTTCCGATCTGTGTCGTCAATTCGCACCGACATCCCAATTTTTCCTTTGTTTCGAAACTCACGTTCTCCAACGCGCCGACGAAAGAACATTTGTTCTTATTTATACACCCATATGGCGCAATACCGGGAATATTTCCTATATTGCAGGTCAAGTCAAACGAACCGGAACCAAACATGCAGAACGCGCATTCACATAACGGAGCAGGACATGTCGACTTTGTCGGCGCGGGTCCGGGCGATCCTGAATTGCTGACGCTCAAGGCGTTGCGTGCGTTTGAATGCGCGGATGTGGTTTTGCATGATCGGTTGATAAGTGCCGAAGTTCTGGAATTGGCCGGCAAGACTGCTGTTCTGGTTGATGTCGGCAAAGCCGGGTTCGGCCCCTCGTGGAAGCAGCAGGATATCGACGCACTATTGGTTGAACATGCACTGAACGGACAGCGCGTCGTCCGGTTGAAATCCGGTGACCCCACCGTGTTTGGGCGTCTGGACGAAGAGATCGAGGCCGTTGAAGCCTCGGGCATCTCATGGACCATCATCCCCGGTATTACTGCGGCGTCCGCAGCTGTTGCTGGGATCGGTCAAAGCCTGACCCGACGTGGCCGAAATTCCTCGGTCCGGTTCTTGACGGGGCACGACATGAAGGGTTTTGCCGATCACGACTGGGCTGCTTTGGCACGCCCAGGTTCCGTCGCAGCAATCTATATGGGTAAGAAGTCAGCCCGTTTCATCCAAGGCCGACTGATCATGCACAGTGCGGATCGAGAAACCCCCGTTACGTTGATCGAAAACGCATCGCGTTCCGACCAACGCGTTATGGCCACCAATTTGGATCGCCTGCCCGCTGATCTGACCGCCGCCGGAATGGACGGCCCTACCCTGACATTCATTGGCCTTGAACCGCGCCAAGCGGCCCAGGCTCTGACCGAATTCAATAAGGAGCACGCCTGATGGCCCGCGCTTTTACCCCCAAAATCGTCACCGCAAATGACTTGCTGGAAGGCGACGTGATCTACCTGACTGAAGATGACCGCTGGTCGCGTGATCTGGCCGAAGCCGAGCTGATCACCGACGAAGCCCACGCACAGGTCCGTCTGCTGGACGCCGCACGTCAGGCCAACAAGATTGTCGGAGCCTATCTGGCCGATGCCGTGGCTGGTGAAAACGGCCCCGAACCCACCCATTTCCGCGAGGACTTCCGCCGCACAGGCCCGTCCAACTATGCCCACGGCAAGCAGGAAACAGCAACGCAGCCCCGGGCCTGAGCTCAGGCCCTCTCTCTCCCCTTTCAAGGCCCCAGGTTCGGGGCTGCAACTAAGGACAGCTAATCATGTATCGCTACTCCGAGTTCGACACAGCATTTTTGGCAGAACGTAACAAGCAGTTCCGCGCACAGGTTGAGCGTCGCATCGACGGCTCGCTGACCGAGGATGAGTTCAAACCCCTGCGCCTGATGAACGGCCTGTATCTGCAGTTGCACGCGTACATGCTGCGCGTCGCCATTCCCTATGGCACGCTGTCCAGCGCACAGATGCGCCAACTGGCCCTGCTGGCCGAGAAGTGGGACAAGGGCTATGGCCACTTCACCACCCGCCAGAACATCCAGTATAACTGGCCCAAGCTGAACGACGTGCCGGATATGCTGGACGCGCTGGCCGAGGTGGGCATGCATGCCATCCAGACCTCGGGCAACACCATCCGAAACGTGACTGCGGACCATTTCGCCGGTGCCGCCGCGGATGAGATCGCCGACCCGCGCCCCTATGCCGAGCTGCTGCGCCAGTGGTCCACTGATCACCCGGAATTCCAGTTCATGCCGCGTAAGTTCAAGATCGCCATCACCGGCAGCGAAAACGACCGCGCCGTGATCAAGGCACACGATATCGGCCTGCAACTGGTCGAGCGTGACGGCGTTCTGGGTGCCCGCGTGATCGTAGGTGGTGGTCTGGGCCGCACGCCGATGATCGGCAAGGAATTGTCGGATTTCGTCGCCTTTGACGATCTGCTGGCCTATCTTGAAGCGACTGTGTCCGTCTGGAACCAGATCGGCCGCCGCGACAACAAATACAAAGCGCGCATCAAGATCACCGTCCACGAAAACGGTATCGACACCATCCGCGCCAAGGTCAACGAGCGCTTCCTGCAGGTTCGCCCGCAGTTCAAGGGTGCCGATATGGCGTTGTTGGAAGAGATCAAAGGCCACTTTGCAGCGCCTGATTTCCGTCAGGGCTCGGTCGCGTCGTTTGAAAGCGCCTATACCAACGATCCGGTCTTCCGGTCGTGGGTTGATACCAACATCGCGCCGCACAAGAACGCGGATCATGCGATTGTCACGATCTCGATCAAAAAGCACGGCGCGACGCCGGGTGATGCGACCGCTGAACAGATGCGCGTGATGGCCGATCTGGCGGAAGAGTTCGCTTATGACGAGCTGCGCATCAGCCACGAACAGAACGTGATCCTGCCGCATGTCCACAAATCGGACCTGCCCTCGATCCACGCCAAGCTGAAGGAATACGAGCTGGCGACCGCCAATATCGGCCTGATCAGCGACATCATCGCCTGCCCGGGCATGGACTACTGCGCATTGGCCACCGCACGCTCGATCCCCGTTGCTCAGGAAATTGCGACCCGTTTCGACGATCTGAAGCTGGAGCATGATATCGGCCACCTGAAGATCAAGATCTCGGGCTGCATCAACGCTTGTGGGCATCACCACGTTGGCCACATCGGCATCCTGGGCTTGGATCGTGCAGGCGTCGAGAACTATCAGATCACTCTGGGCGGCGACGGCACCGAAACAGCAGCCATCGGCGATCGGACCGGCCCCGGCTTTGCCTATGATGAGATCGTTTCCGCAGTCGAGCGGATCGTGAACACCTATCTGGAACAGCGCGACAGCCCCGAAGAAGAGTTCCTGCAGACCTATCGTCGTGTCGGCATGGCTCCGTTCAAGGCAGCTCTGTACCCCGAGGCTCAGGCGAATGCCGCTTGATCTGATCCAGACGGAACTGGGCAAAGACCGCAGCGAACTGACCGAAAAGGTCGAGGCGCTGAACGCCCGGTTCCGGCATCACAGCGCGCATGACGTGATGCATGGTGCCATCGAAGAGATTGAAGACCTTGCCCTGGTGTCCAGCTTCGGGGCCGAGTCAGTTGTGTTGCTGCATATGGCGGCTGTGGTCGACAAGATGACCCCGGTGCTGTTTGTGGACACGCAGATGCTGTTCACCGAAACGCTGGAATACCAGCAGGAGGTCAGCGAACGTCTGGGCCTGAAAAACGTGCAAATCATCCGCGCCGAAGATGAGGATGTGCAGCGCGATGACCCTTACGGCGCGCTGCGTCTGCGGGATACGGATGCATGCTGCAACTTGCGCAAAACCTTCCCGCTGCAAAAAGCCCTGACGGGCTATTGCGGCTGGATCACAGGGCGCAAGCGGTTCCAGTCCGGCACACGGGCCGCGCTTGACTTCTTTGAGGTCGAGGACGGCACCGGTCGGATCAAGGTTAACCCGCTGGCCCATTGGGCGCCCGAGGACGTGCGCGCCTATATGGAAGAAAACAACCTGCCCCGGCATCCGCTGGTGGCCAAAGGATACCCTTCGATCGGCTGTGCGCCCTGCACCTCACCGGTCAATGAAGGCGAAGACCCCCGCGCCGGACGCTGGCGCGACCAGAACAAGGAAGAATGCGGCATCCATTTTGTCGATGGCAAAATGGTGCGCGCCGGAGAGACAACATGAACGTAATCGTAACTGATGAGGGCTTTGCCCCCGACGACTGGACCGATGGGTTTGTCACGCTGGAAGACGCCGCCAACGACGTGGTTGCGCTGGATGTGGCTTCAGACACCGACCCGGATGAACTGTATGACCGCCTCGGCAGCGCCAGAATGGTTCGCGTGGACTTTCCTTCCTCGGCCGATGGGCGCGGGTTTACCATCGCGCGCATTCTGCGCCTGAAAGGCTATACCGGGCGTTTGCGAGCGCGCGGCCATGTGTTGGCCGATCAGTTTGCGATGGCCCGTCGCAGCGGCTTTGACGAAGTCGAGATCGACCAGGCTTTGGCGCAACGCCAGCCCGAAGATCAATGGCTGGCCCGCGCCAACTGGCAGGATAACAATTATCAATCCCGCCTGCGCGGATAACTGAACTTTACGTCAGTCAGTGCGACGTTGGGGCAACTGCCCCTTTTCCTGACGTGGATCAAAGATTAAACGGAGATGTCGGTTTACCCAACCGGCAGTGAAACGATGACAGAGATGAAGCCCGTGACCGAAGCAACCGCCGTAAAGGCCCCCGTTCTGCCGGACGCGCAGACCGTAACCGACGTCAAACATTGGACCGACAGCCTATTTTCCTTCAAGGTGTCGCGCCCTGCTTCGCTGCGTTTCCGCTCGGGCGAGTTTGTGATGATCGGCTTGCTGGGCGACAATGGGAAACCTTTGCTGCGCGCATATTCCATTGCATCGCCGTCCTGGGACGAAGAACTCGAGTTCTATTCGATCAAGGTGCAAGACGGCCCTCTGACCTCGAAGCTGCAGCACATCAAGCCCGGCGACCAGATCATCCTGCGGCCCAAGCCCGTTGGTACGCTGGTCCATGACGCTCTGCTTCCGGGCAAACGTCTGTGGTTCTTTGCCACCGGCACCGGCTTTGCGCCCTTCGCCTCGCTGTTGCGCGAGCCGCAGACCTATGAGGATTACGATGAGGTCATCATCACCCATACCTGCCGCGAAGTGGCCGAGCTGGAATATGGTCGCCAATTGATCGAAAACATCCGTCAGGACGAGATGCTGGCCGAGTTGATGGGCGAAGGTTTCGCCGACAAGATCCGGTATTACCCGACCACCACTCGGGAAGAGAGCCCCAAAATGGGCCGCATCACCGACCTGCTGAAAGACGGCACTGTCTTTGCTGATCTGGGCATCGAAGGTGGCATTAAACCGGAAACCGATCGCGGCATGGTCTGCGGGTCGCTAGCTTTCAATCTGGATATCAAAGAGATTCTGGAGGAGTTCGGCCTGCGCGAAGGCGCCAATTCCGAGCCCAAGGAATTCGTGATCGAAAAAGCTTTTGTAGGCTAAACTGACCGCGCCGGTCACCGGGTTACCCCTGACCGGCGCATAAACCTGCTGTGAAACCACCGAAATTCCATCGTTTTGGCGTGGATCACGCTTGAATCAGGCACCGGAGCGGTCTAAATTTCGGGCTCGAATTTCTGCAATCATCAAAGGAATGAACCCATAGCCCGCAGACCTCACAACGCGCCGCCTCAGAGAGATACCGGCCCGCGCGTCAATGAAAAAATCCGTGCCCCCGAAATCCGCCTGATTGGCGCTGACGGCGATAACGTCGGGGTGGTTCATCCCGCCAAAGCCATGCAACTTGCCGCAGATGCGGGCCTTGACCTGGTCGAGATTTCGCCCAATGCGAACCCGCCGGTCTGCAAGATCATGGATTTTGGCAAGTTTAAGTACGAGACGCAAAAACGCGAAGCCGAGGCGCGCAAAAAACAAAAAGTCATCGAGGTGAAAGAGGTCAAATTCCGACCCAACACCGACACGCATGACTATGACGTCAAAATGAAGAACGTTTTCAAGTTTTTGGAAAAAGGCGACAAGGTCAAAGTCACTCTGCGGTTCCGTGGCCGTGAGATGGCGCACCAGAACCTTGGACGCGAATTGCTGGAACGTGTCGCCGAGGACATCAAGGAACTGGGCAAGGTCGAAAACATGCCCAAGATGGAAGGTCGTCAAATGATCATGATGATCGGGCCGCTTCCTCAGAAGTAATCAGGACCGCGTAAACCCTGAAGAAGCCTCCTTTTTTAAAGGGGGCTTTTATTTTGCGATCTGGCTTTTACCCAATGGAATGAATCGTGCAGGTCAAAGCCCAGCGATATCGTATCAATGATAAGAAGCAACGTCAGGAAACCGGCGTATTCAGGCGAAAGCGCCGAATCTGCGGACAACACCATCGCGATGACTATCACCAAAGGCCCCCAGCACAACAGGTGCGGCAAAGCCATCGCCTTGCTCATCCCTCGAGCGGCTAGCATGATCGGAATATTCAGGGCCATACCGGTTAATGCCAAAACGGCGATTAACTCACCGTGTGGTTGATCCATAAAAGCCAAAGGCGCAAGGTTAACCGGGATTAAAACTACGAGAACCCAAATCTGAACCCATGTTGGAAGACTTCGAAAACTCACCCAAATATCGTTAACCATTACACTCGCCCCAATAAAAAATTCGACTAATACTTTATTGAGTTAAAAAGAAAAATCAGTTCACAAGGGTGTTATAGCACGGTCGAAATCGCTTTGCCCAGCTTCCAGGTTAATTCCTCGATCTGTGTGTCTTCAATGACAAATGGCGGCGCGAGAAGAATGTGGTCCCCCACACGTCCATCGCGAGTACCAGCCATAGGGTAGCAGATCAGACCTTCGGCAAATGCGGCCTGTTTGATCTTTCCAGCCAGTCCTTTCGCCGGATCAAATGGACGCTTGCTGCCCTGATCAGCGACCAGTTCGATTCCCCGGAACAAGCCCCGGCCTCGAATATCCCCGACATTGGGATGCTGACCAAAAGCGTCTTCTAGTGAACGCTGGAGCTTTTGACCCATCTCCCCGGCTCGGGCGGGCAGATTGCGTGAGGTTAGCTCCTGGAGAACGGCCAAAGCTGCCGCCGTTGCAACGGGGTGGCCAACATAGGTGTGGCCGTGCTGAAAGAACCCCGTCCCGTCCCGGATGGCGCTGTAAATCCCATCTGTACAAAGCATCGCGCCTATCGGTTGATAGCCAGCCCCTAGGCCTTTCGCGATACACAATATGTCAGGAACAACTCCGTCGTGATCGCAAGCGAACAAGTGACCCGTGCGCCCCATTCCGCACATCACTTCGTCCAAGATCAAAAGCACACCGTATTTGTCGCAGATTTCACGGATTCGCCTGAAATAGCCGTCAACAGCAGGGACAGCACCCAGAGTTGCCCCGACAACGGGTTCAGCCATAAAGGCCATAACGCTGTCCGGACCCAGGCGCAAAATTTCATCTTCCAACTCGTTGGCGACGCGTTGGCCGTAGTCAAAGCTGCTCTCTCCGTCAGGTTTTTCAGCATATTCGTAACATGGAGCGATATGCGTCATCTCTATCAGCATGGGCGCAAACTGCGCCCTACGCCAGGCATTGCCGCCAGCAGACAGCGCGCCCAACGTATTCCCGTGGTAACTTTGACGCCGCGCAATTACATGCCGTCGATCCGGCTGACCAATCTCAAGGAAATACTGTCGGGCCAACTTTATCGCCGCTTCCGTCGCTTCGGATCCTCCGGATACAAAGTAGACGCGGTCCAGATTTCCCGGCGCATTTTGTATCAACATCTCGGCCAATGCTTCCGCCGGCTCCGAGGTCATGAACCCCGTGTGAGCAAAAGCAATCTTCTCAACCTGATCCTGAACGGCCTTGATGACCGACTGGTTTGAATGCCCCAGACACGACACGGCTGCATCTCCGCAATCCAGGTATCGACGTCCCTGACTGTCGATCAAATACGCCCCGTCACCCGCGACAGCGACCGGCAGTTTCGACTTCGTGTGTCTCGGAAATATGTTGCTCATAACGAACCTTTCTTAAGTGATGTAACCAGAGTCGATACGGACGCCGCATTGTCCGCCCAAACCATTCCGTCTGGCCTGTACAGACTGTTTTCAAACCCGACCCGCACGTCTCCCCCGCGCGAGGACGCCAGACGCAAACAAGCGTGTTCCTGTTTCCCGAATGCGCAGACCATCCAGGGTGACACTCCTAAGGGAAACTGATCCAGATCTTCGAGCGCGGATTCTTGCCCCTGCGTATACCGTCCCAGTACCAGAAGTCGGTCTGTCTGAGCCGATTTGACTGTTCTGTCGGCCTGCCAATAGGACAGCAGAGCTGCATCTTCAGCATCATAAAGGATATGCTGTACGCGCGCTTCCATATCCGCACACACTGCGTACACTTTTGCAGCCAATTCCGGTGATCGAGCGATTTCGCGCACCGAGATTGAGACCCATTCAGGTTGAACCTTGGTAAGACAGTCCAACTGCTCGGCAACGTCGTAAATACCGGCGGCCTCGGTCGTGATCTGGATATCCATGCCGGGAACGGCGCGCCGCAACTCGGTTATCGCTTCGAGATATCGCCCCGGATCCAACGAATGCGCTCCTTGTTCGTCACGCACATGCAGATGGAGACCGTGTGCTCCGGCAGAAAAACATGCCTTTGCCGTCGACACTATATCGTCGATCCCAACAGGAAGTTCTGCGTGGTCTTGCGACGTGCGACGCGCGCCATTTGGCGCGACCAAAACGTAAGGACGGGCTGTGTGCTTCATCGATGCGGCCTTAATTGCTTGAGCTCACTCTAGCTGTGCGCGAGCACGTTTTTAATTTACAATTTTCATAACAAATGTTTTTTTACACTATGCCAGATACACCGACCCAAATTACGCATAAGCTGCGAGACAACATCTCATCAATGCCACCGGGCCTTCAGGCGGCGGCTAAGTATATTATCGATCACCCCGGCGACTTCGCGTTGGACTCTATTAGGGTTACGGCAAGTAATGTCGGTGTCAGCCCGAACGTCTTGATTCGGTTGGCTCAGCGCATGGGGTATGACGGCTTTGAAGCGTTCCGCACACCCTTCCGCAAAACCCTGGTCACCGACCAAGAATCCCAGCTGGGCCAAGAGTGGCTGGACACCACAGAATCCGAAAGTGAACTGGACCGGGCACAAGCGAAGTTCGCGCACAATTCGTTGAATGTCGTGACCCGCTCTCTGAGACTTATGCAGCCTGCGATGGTTTCAAAAGCCATTCAATACATCACAGAATCAAACAGATGTTTTGTGACAGCAACACGGGCAAGCCATGCCTTAGCCTACTATTTTTCATACGCGGGTCGCATGGCGCATCCTGGCATACAGCTTGCTCCGCGACATTCGGGGTCCGTCATCGATGACCTGTTGGACTCGAATGATCGGGACTGCCTGATCGCCATCACGTTTCATCCCTATTCCGCCGAAACAATCGCCGCGATGCGCTTTGCGACACAAAGGGGGCTGAAAGTCATTTTGATTTCCGAAAGCGACGTGATCGCCCCAGGCATCGAACCTGACGTTGTTTTTCAGGTCAGCACCCGATCTCAGCATCACTTTTCCAACTTCGCGGGTGCTACGGCGGTTCTGGATTGCCTTTTGGGGCATCTATTTGAAACCGGTGGCGAAGATGCGCGCAAAAGAGTGGAGCGCTACCAAAAAGCGCGCGAAGATACTGGTGCGTATTGGCAACCGTCCAAACTCCCGCGACTTCGTCGA